>JBKQKP010000075.1:0-55618 GCA_052147435.1 Polyangiaceae bacterium
GTTTGGGGTGAGGGGGGCGGGTCGAGGTCGCGGTCGAGTTCGGGGTCGGGGTCGGGGTCGGGGTCGAGGGTGTGCCGTCGACGAGCTTTCCGGCGCTCGGGACGATGTGGGCTTCGTCGACCCCTTCCGGTGGACGACTCAGCGCGTCGAGAGGGGTCGGCTTCTTCTTGTCGGCGAACGTCGCCGAGTGGAAAGGCCCCGCGATGAGCCACGCACCGAGACGACCCGCTTCAGAGGGGGCCATGCGCACCTCGGCTGCGCCGTCAGCCTTTGCCAGCGTCGGCGCGAGGGTCGCGGCGAACGCGACGATCGCCAAGCGCGTCTTCACGAGACGGGAAATGCCACGGCCACACGTCGCGGAGCAAGTGCGCGGCGGTGCCGGGACAGCGTGGTCAGTCGACGAGCGCCTGCGCCAGCGTTCTCGAGTCGTCCTTGAACAAGATCTCGACCTTGTGCGCGTCCGAGATCCGCGTCACGACGCCGTCGCCGAACTTCGGGTGACGGATGAGATCGCCGCTTTGGAACGTCCCGGAGACCCGGTACGGCTTGAAGTCGCGCGGGTTCTTCCCCGATACCGCCTTCTCCCACGATTGCTCGCGCGCGATCCGCTCCTGCTCGGCTTTCGTCGGCCCGCGCGGCGCCCTCGGGTTCCCCGGAGACACGCCGACGCGCTTGGCGTTCGAGCGCGCGGACGTCTCGGGCTTCTCGCCTGGGGCGGCGCCCCGGTAGTTGTGGTGGGACGAGCAGGTCGAGCACTCGACCCGGGCAGGCTTGGAGCCCACCATCGCGATGATTCTGTGATTTAGGAAGAGCCGGCACTTGGTGCACCAGCTATCGACCTCTCCGCCGGCTTTGAGGGCCTTCGCCATGCCGTCCTCATAGCAGGTCGGGGGGGGAGCGCGCGCCCGGATCTACTCTCGCGCGCGGCGCCGGGGGCGGGGCTCTTCCCGCTTGACGTGCACTTGCGTCTTCACTTCCGGCTTCGGCGAGGGGGCTTTTTGCGGCAAATCCCCCTCCTCCCCTTCGTTCGCGGCGGGAGGGGCGTCGTTCGGGGAGAAGCGAACGGTGGTGTTGATCTCGAACTGCACCGTCGTGAGCATCTTCTTCATCTCGCCGGAGATGTTCGTGTGCTCGAGGAAATCGCGGATCTCGTTCGCCACGACACGGAAGAGGCCGTTCTTCGTCTCGTCGACCTGCTGAAGCATGTAGCTGACGATCTCCTTCGGGAGCTTCATCTCGCCCACGAAGTGCTTGAGCGACTCCGGCGCGTCCTGCGCCCGATCGACCCCGATCTCGATGGCGCGCTTCAACAGCTCGGGGATGACCCCCTCGAGCCGCTTGCGCCGTGACGGGCCGCCGCTATCGGGCGGGTCCTGATCGCTCATGATCCTGTGCGTAACGCCTGCGACGCGGCGGGTCAAATCGGGGGGAAGCCCCGGGCGCGCTCACAGCGACGTTTCGAGGATGCGCACGACCCCCTCGGATGCGAGGTCCGCGGCCTGCGTCCGCGCCGAGCTTCTGCCCATGGCACACAGAAGCATCGGCTGCCCCCCCGCGGTCATCTCCCGCACTTCGCACTCCGCGCGGAGCGACGCGACCCTCGCGGGGAGCTCTTCTCCTTGCGAGGCTTGCGACGTGAACAGGGGGGCGTACGCAGCAAGCTCTTCGCAGACGACCCACGAACCTGCCCCCGCCACCACGACCCCAGAGGTATCGGCGAGGACGATGGCCTCGACCGCGCTCTGCGATTTGCTCTGGGCGAGCTGGTAATGGAGAGCGACCAGCGGATCGGTGCTGCGTTGCTTCCGGCGTTCCTCGGAGACGTGCGCGAGTGTGGGCATGCGCTGATTGTGTGCTTCTCCCCCACGTGGGCCAAACAAGCGGCGTTCGTCCTTGACCTCCCGGCACCCTCGGCGCCAAACGTTAGGACATCCCATGTGTGACTGTGATCGTCAGCTCTTCGCCAAACGCCGTGCATCCTTTGCCGAGGCGATGGCCAAAGGGGGGCCCGGGGAAGCCGTGGCCGTCCTCCCGGCCGCCCCTGTGTTCGCCCGAAACAGCGACGTCGAGCACGATTTCCGGCAGGACTCGGACCTCTTCTATATGACCGGGTTCGACGAGCCGCAGAGCGCCCTCGTCCTGAACGCGAGCGACAAGAAGTCGACCCTCTTCGTCCGCCCGCGCGACCCCGAGCGGGAGATCTGGGACGGCCCGCGCGCGGGGGTGGACGGCGCGAAGGCGAAGTTCGGCGCCGACGAGTCGCACGTCATCCGCGATCTCGACGAGCAGCTCCCGAAGCTCCTGCAGAACAAGCGGCGCCTGTACTACCGCCTCGGCCGCGACCGAGCGTTCGACGACGAGGTCCTTCGCGCGATCGACCGCACGCGCGCCCGGGCAAGGCTCGGGTTCTCCTGGCCGACGGAGATCATCGATCCGGGGGAGCTCCTCCACGAGATGCGCCTCTTCAAGGACCAGGCGGACCTGAGCGCGATGAAACGCGCCGCCGACATCACGAAGGAGGCCCACCTGCGTGCCATGGCGCAAACGCGCGCCGGGATGAACGAGTGCGAGGTCGAGGCGCTGCTCCTCGAGACCTTCCGCAAGCACGGCTCGGAGCGCCCCGCGTATCACAGCATCGTCGGATCGGGAGCGAACGCCACGATCCTCCACTACATCGCGAACAACCGCGCGATGAACGGCGGCGAGCTTCTCCTCATCGACGCCGGTTGCGAGTACGGCTACTTCGCGAGCGACGTGACCCGCACGTTCCCGGTCGGTGGGAAGTTTTCGCGTGAGCAGCAGGCAATTTACGAGCTGGTCCTTGAGGCGCAGATGGAAGGGATCGCGCGGACGCGCGCGGGAGGGACGGTCGATGACGTCCACAAGACCTGCGTCGAGGTCACGACGCGCGGTCTCGTGCGCCTCGGGCTCCTGCAGGGTGAGGTAGAGAAGCTCATCGAGACCGAGGCTTACAAACCGTTCTTCATGCACCGGACCAGCCACTGGCTCGGGATGGATGTGCACGACGTCGGCCGGTACTACATCGACGGAAAGCCGCGGACGCTCGAGCCGGGGATGGTTCTCACCGTCGAGCCGGGGATCTACATCGGCCGCGACTACGAGAAGGTCCCCGCCGAGTGGCGCGGGATCGGAGTCCGGATCGAAGACGACATCCTGGTGACCGACGGCGCGCCCGTGAACCTCACGGAGGGGATCCCGAAGACGGTGGCGGATCTTGAGCGGGCGTGCGCGGCGTGAACGCGCTTGGCGGGGGGAGCGTGGAGGCACCCTTGCGCCGCTTCGCGAACGCGTAGGCGAGCGCTCCCACGACGAAGGCGAGCGCGCCGCCGACAGGGATCGAGCCGAGGCACCAGTCGCCGAACCACTCGTTCGCGCGCGCGACGGCGTTCGACGACAGGAGCGGCGCCCATTCGCCCGTGAGCAGGCGGTGCCCCGTCTGGACCTCGGCGAGGACGATCCACGGCAGCACGAGGAAGAAGGAGATCCGTGAGCCGAGGGCGGCCCAGAGGCGGTTCAGGCGGAAGAGGGTGGCCGCGAAGAGGGCGATCCAGAGATGGAAGCCGATGAACGGCGTGCAGCCCGCGAAGACGCCGACCGCGACGGACGCGGCGATGCCGGACGGCGTGGCCCGCTCGCGAAGCGCGAGGAGCCAGAGGGTCTTGAGACTCGTGTAGAGACGTCGGAACAAGCGCGCGGAGAATAGCGGGAAATTTCGGGCGAGACGGGGCGCGTGGTACGCGATCGGGATGACGGCGAGCGAAGCCATCGCGCGCTTCCTCTCGAATCTCGAGGCGGAGCGGAACGCGTCGAAGAACACGCGCGCCGCGTACGGGCTGGACTTGAAAAGCCTCGATGCGTTCCTCCGCGACCGTGAGTCGCGCGGCGCCCACGACGTGCGGGCGATCGACGTCTACGCGCTACGGGGGTGGCTCGGCGCGCTCACGCGGACGCACTCCCCGAGCTCCGTAGCTCGCAAGGTGGCCGCCGCGCGCACCTGGATGAAGTGGCTCCGGCGCAACGGGACGATCGACGCGAGCCCCGCCGACGAGCTCGCGAGCCCGAAGGTGCGCCGGCCGCTCCCGACGTTCCTCGGCGTCGATGCGGCCAAGGAGGTCGTCGAGTCTCCGGTCTCCGACACGCCGCTCGGCCTGCGTGACCGGGCGGTCCTCGAGGTGCTCTACGGGAGCGGCCTGCGCGTGAGCGAGCTCGCGGGGCTGAGCCTCGGCGACGTCGACCTCGGGCGCGGCGAGGTGCGCGTCCTCGGCAAGGGGAGGAAGGAGCGCATCGTCCCGCTCGGCAGCAAGGCGGTCGAGGCGATCCGCGCGTGGCTCGCCGTCCGAAGCGGGGTCGTCCATCCGAAGCTCGGGACGCAGGACGCGCACGCGTTGTTTCTCACGGGGAAGGGGGCTCGCCTCGCGGTTCGCGCCGTTCAGACGTTGGTTCAGAAGTACGGAATCCTTGGCGCCGGCCGAGGAGACCTGCACCCGCACGCGCTTCGGCACACGTGCGCGACCCATATGCTCAACGGCGGGGCCGATCTGCGCGCCATCCAGGAAATGCTCGGGCACGCTTCGCTCTCGACGACGCAGAAGTACACGCACGTGTCGATCGAGCACCTGATGAAGGTCTACGACCGGGCCCATCCGCTCGCGGGTCGGAAGCGGTAGGGCGCCGATTTCGCCCGAGGGGGCGTGCTAAAAGTCTCTGCCGTGTCGGACGCTGCGCGCAGGATCGTCTTCGCCCTCGCGGGGGGCGCGGTGGCTGGAGCGCTCGTCGCGTCGGTCGAGGCGGGGGTCGCGGGGGTCGGCGTGGGGAGCCACGGGCCGGCCTACGCGTCGCTGTACCTGGCCGACCTCGGGGTCGTGGCGCCGGTCGCGGTGGTGGTGTCGCTCGGGGTGGCGCTCGTGTCGCTCTTTCTCGAGCCGGAGCGGGCGCGGTCGATCGGAGAGCACCTCGACGAAGCGCGATCACGGCCGCTCCTCCTGAGGACGCGGAGCGCGGCGCTCGCGCCGCTCGTGGTGCTCGGGGCGCTCGCCTGGGGGATCGTGGTGGCGCACGTCGCGCGGTCGATGTTCGCGCAGGGGGCGGCGCTCACCGTCGGAGTGACGCTCGCGGCCGCGTCGATGGCGATCGCCGGGATCATCGCGCTGGTGGTGCTGATCCTGGTGCGCCCACTGCGCCGCGCGCTCGCGTTCGGCGCGCAAGCGTTTCCGCTCCTCGTCGATCCCGTCGCGACGGGGGCGTTCGCAGCGGGTATCGCGCTCGGGGTGGTCACGCTCGGGATCGCGCTTGGAAATACCGGAGGAGAAGGGGAGGGGGCGCTCGCGATCTTCGGGGTCCTCAAGCGGAGCGAGCTCGATCTGCGGCCGCTCATCGACCTCGTCGCAATCGCGATGGGGGCATACCTGGCGGTCGTCGCGTTTGCAGCGCGCCGCTCGATCGTGCGGACGATCGTAGCCGTGCTTGCCGTCGGCGCGTCGCTGTTCGTGACGGTCCGAGAAGCGCGCGCGCTCAACGCCGACGACCGGATCGGTCGCGCCGTCGAGCGGGGGGCCCCCCTCGGTAAGATCGCGCTCGCGGCTCTGCGCCACGTGACCGACCGCGACAAGGATGGCGCGTCCCCGTGGTTCGGCGGGGGCGACTGCGACGATAGCGACCCGCGCCGCTCGCCGCTCGCGATCGACGTCCCGGACAACGGTATCGACGAGGACTGCTCGGGCGCCGATCTCCACGTCGAGAAAGCGCCCCCTCCGCCGCAGCCGGCATCCAAGCCGGGCGTCGCGTCCGTTGCGCTGGGGGATGCGGGGGTCCCCACGATCGTCCGCCCGCGCGTCCCCCCCGATCTCAATGTCGTCGTCATCACGATCGACACGCTCCGCACGGACGTCGGCTTCATGGGCTACCCGAAGGCGACGACGCCGAACCTCGACGCCCTCGCGGAGAAAGGCGTCGTCTTCGACCGGATGTACGCGATGGCCTCGTACACCGGCAAGAGCATCGGTCCTCTCTTCATCGGCAAGTACCCGAGCGAGACGAAGCGGGACGGCGGGCACTTCAATACCTACCTCTCGGGGAACACGTTCCTCGCGGAGCGGCTGAAGGAGATGGGGATCCACACGATGGGGGCGGCGTCGCACTGGTACTTCGAGCCGTGGTCGGGGCTCGAGCAGGGGTTCGACACGTTCGACCTGCACGCGATGCCGCCGGACGGGCAGGGGGACAACGACATCTCGGTCACGAGCAAGGACCTGTCCGACGCGGCGATCCGGCTCCTCAGAAAGCCGGAGAGCACGTCGAAGCGGTTCTTCCTGTGGATCCACTATTTCGATCCGCACGAGCAGTACATGCCGCACGACGACGCCCCCGACTTCGGTGCGGGCAACAAGGCCGCGTACGACGCCGAGGTGTGGTTCACCGACAAGCACGTCGGGCGGGTGCTCGATTACATCGCGTCGCAGCCGTGGGGAGCGAAGACGGCCGTAATCGTGACGGCTGATCATGGCGAAGCGTTCGGCGAGCACAACATGCACTGGCACGGCTACGAGCTATGGGAGCCGCTCGTCCGGGTGCCGTTCGTCGTGTACGTGCCTGGCGTTCCGCCGCACCACGTGCCGGTGAAGCGGAGCCACGTGGACTTCGTGCCGACGGTGCTCGACCTGATGAGCGCGTGGCGCCCGGCGGACGGAGAACTGTCGGGGGAGTCGATGATCGACGACGTCATCGGTGGGCGCCCGTTCGTGGAGCGCGACGTGTACATCGACATGCCGATCGGGCCCTTTACGCCGATGCGCCACGCGCTTATCCACGGGACAACGCCGGGGATGAAACTGATTCACCTCGACAGCGGGCAGTTCCAGCTCTTCGACCTGGCCGCGGATCCGGACGAGAAGGAAGACCTGTCCGCGGACAAGGCGAAGCTCGACCCGATGGTGGAGCTGTTCCGGGCGAAGAGGGGGGGGCTGAAGGAGATCGACGTGAAGCCGGTGATCCCGACGCCGTAGGGACTAGACCGTGAGCGTTCGGCACTTGTCGGCGAGTGCGTTTGAGCCAACGACGAGTGGTGAGTCACCATTGATGAGTACCGATCACTCATCGTCGAGTGATCTTCTGCCAACGACGGCGGAATTTCAGCCAGCGACGAGACGAGTTGCCCCGGCCATGGCGGCCGCGCGCTCATCGTCGGGTCGGAATCACTCGAAAAGGGGGTCCGACGTGACGAGGGTGAGCAAGACCCGGCCGACTGCCAGAGCCCGTCTCACCACTCCTGTACACTCGGCTGCCATCACGGGCCCCCGTCCAACCTCTTCACCACCTCCGCCAGCTCCCCCAGCGACCCCACGAGCGCGTCCGGCTCGGTCGCCACGAGGCGCGCGTCACCCTGCAGCCCTCCGCGCACGCCGACCGTCTGGCACCCTGCCGCTCTCCCCGCGCGAATGTCCTGCTCGCCGTCACCCACGACCCAAGCGTTCTTCGGCTCGATCCGGATCCACTTCAGCACGTCCAGGATCGCCCGCGGGTCCGGCTTCAGCGCGCCGTCGCTCCCTGTGCGGACGCTCGCAAATCGCTCCGCGAGGCCGAGCGCGTTGAGCACCGCCATCGTCGCCCCGCGCGGCTTGTTCGTGACGAGGGCCACGGGCCGATCGCCGAGCGCGTCCAGCACTTCGCGGGCACCAGGCATCAGCGTCGTGTGTACGACCGCGTGCTCTTCGTAGTAGCGGTGGAACGCCGTCAGCGCGCGTTCGACGAGCGAATCGTCGGGTGGCACCCCGAGCGCGCGCGCCACCAGCACGCGCGCCCCGTCCCCCACGAACCCCGCGATCAAGCTCTCGTCGAGCGGCGCGCGGTCCACGCTCGTGAGCGCGTGGTTGCACGCCGCGGCGATGTCCCCCCTCGAGTCGATGAGCGTGCCGTCGAGGTCGAAGAGGACGGCGAGAGGCTTGGCGAGGTTCATGTCGGAGAGTCGTAGTCGTCGACTACCGGATCGACGAAGAAGGTAGCACGCTCACGAATCGCTCTGCGTTCGCAGCCGGATGCTCGGGCGGAGGCTCGTCCAGTAGCGCCGGGCCGCTTCGTTGTCCCACTTGCCCGCGTCCTCGCACGCGGCGAGCGCCGCATCGACGTCGCGCGCGGTTTGGTACCGGTAGGCCGGCTGCTTCGCCAGGCACTTCAGGATGATCCGCTCGAGGTCTGGCGCGATGCCGTCGGCGCGGGCGCTCGGCGGCTGCGGATCGTGCATCGCGTGCGCGAGGAGCGTGTCGCGGAAGGACCGATCGGGGAAGAGCGGCGTGCCGGTCGCCAGGAAGTAGAGGACGGCGCCGAGCGAGTAGATGTCGCTCCGCGCGTCGATCACGCTCTCGCCGAGGGCCATCTCGGGGGACAGATAGGCCGGTGTGCCGACCACCTCCCCGTCGCCGCCGCTCTTCGCCATCGTGGCGTCGCGCGCGATCTGCGCGACGCCGAAGTCGAGCACCTTCACGAAGTCGTACTCGTCGCCGTACTGCGTGACGAAGAGGTTCGCGGGCTTCACGTCGCGGTGGACGATCCCGAGATCGTGCGCCTCGGCGAGCGAGCCGCAGATCTGCCGCGCGAAGCGGATGACGCGCGCGTTCGTGAGCGGGCCCCCCGTCGAGACGATCGTCTCGAGGTCGAGCCCGTCGAGGATCTCCATCGCGATGTAGAAGACGCCGTCGTCGCTCGCGCCGAAGTCGAAGACGCGGATCGTGTTCGGGTGGCGGAGGCGGCTCGCGGCGCGCGCTTCGCGGATGAAGCGACGCACGGCCCCCTCGTCCCGCGCCGCCCGCTCGTGGAGCACCTTGAGCGCGACCGGGCGATCGAGCGGATCGTGCCGCGCGAGCCAGACGTCTCCCATCGCGCCGCTGCCGATGCGCGCCTTCAGCCGGTAGTTCCCGAGCTTCCGCGCCTCCCAGACCTGGCGGCGCGCCGTGTAGAGAAGATGGCTCCCGATCGCCCCCAGCACCGCCCCCGCGACGACGAAGAGCAGGTCGTAGAGGAAGACGCCGAGATCGTTCCGGTTCGTCCATTGCGCGCGAAGGAGCGGGTCCCAGATCGCTGCGACGGCCATCGTCACCGGAAACGCGAGCACCGTCGGGGCGGACAGGAGGATCCCGCGCGTCCATCGCGACGGGACGTACGTCGCGCGGACGATCGTGAGGAGCATGACCCCTTGCATCGAGCGGGTCGCGAGCCCACCGGAGGGGATCGAAATGATCGCGATGAGCGCGCTGCCGATCGCAAAGACGACGAGGTCGATCGCCAGGATGGCGCGGCCGCTGATGTCTGGGTTTCTCCGGACGACGATCAGCGCGGTGAGCCCGACGAGCGTTCCGAGCGCGCGCCAGCCGAGGAGCCACACCAGGTGATGGCCACCGTGAAGCTGATCGGCGAAATAGTCCGGGATGAAGAACGAGGGCCACGCGAAGACCCCCATCCCGAACAGCCCCAGCATCGCGCGGCGACGCTCGTCGCGCTCCTCGTCGCGCTGCTTCGACGCGATCGTTAGCGCGATCCCGCCGGCAGACAGCGGTGCGTCGGAGTCGGGCGTCGCGGGCATCTCCTCGAGGCTAGCTCGCCTCGCGGCGCCCCGGTCAAGCCGCGGCGTGCTGCTCGGCGGGCCGACTCGCGACCGCGCGGCGTTCGGCGGTCTCGCGCGCGACGACGGGGCGCGCCTCTTCGATCGCCTCCATGGCGACCGGCGTCCCTTCGAGGATCCCGCGCAGGCGCGTGCGTGCGCGATGGAGGCGCGAGCGGACGGCGCTCTCCGTGAGGTCGAACCTGTCGGCGATCTCCTGCAGGCCGAGGTCGAGGTGGTAGTGGGCGACGACGACGTCGCGGTAGTCCTGCGGCAGCTCCGCGAGCGCTTCCCGAATGCGCGCGTCGCGCTCGTGGTTCGCGAGCTCCACGTCGCTCCGGTCCGCCGCGGCGTCGTTCGCGGCCGGCAGGGCCGACAGATCCTCGAGCTCGAGCCCTTCGACGATCCGCGCGCGGTGCCGGCGCTGCGACCGCATGAGCATGAGCGCCTCGTTGGCGGTCACGCGGAAGAGCCAGGTCGAGAAGCTCGAGTCGCCGCGGAACGAGCCGATGCGCCGGAAGACCTGCATGAGCGTCGCCTGGAGGAGATCGCGGCGGTCCTCGTCGACGACCGGATAACGGAGGAGCTGCCGCTCGATGTGGGGGCGCAGGTCGCTCATGAGCGTGTTGACGGCGTCGCTCTCGCCGGCTTGGACTCGCAACAGAAGGGCGCGATCGGGGGAGAAGGCCATGAGGAGCTCCGTCTGGGAAGGGCTTGGCAGGGCAGCCGGCGGGATGGCCGCCGCATCGTCCCTGTCCGGTCCGTCCCCTTTGCGAGCCCCGTGCCCTGCCTCCGCCCGCCCCCATCTATGCGACGCAAAACGAAAAAAGCGCGCGGCCCCACACCGCGCCCGCTGTTGGATTGCTGACAGGTGCACCGCGTCGCGACATCGACTGGTGTTGACCACGCCGCCGCTCCCGCCGCGGACGTGCCGTCCCGTGGCGTGGCGCGTCGCGACCGTCCGTGTGAAACTCGCGTCCCCTCTCGTGTCTTCGCCTTCGATCCCGCCGCCGCGCTCGCTCGAGCACCCGCTCCCCGGCGGGATGCGCGACCTCCTTCCGGAAGAGGCGCGCAGCCGCCGTGCGCTCGCGCGTCGCGTGCTCGACTGCTTCGCGCTCGCCGGGTACGCGATGGTGACCCCCCCGGCCTTCGAGTTCGCCGACGTGCTCGAGCGGGGGCTCGGCGCGCTCGATCCGGCGGACGTGCTCCGCTTCGTCGAGCCCGAGTCGGGAGAGGTCGCCGCGCTCAGGCCCGACATGACGCCGCAGATCGCGCGCATGATTGCCACGCGTCTGCACGATCGCCCCCCTCCGTACCGGCTCTGCTACGAGGGGACCGTCCTGCGGCGGCGCAGCGGTCGCGCTCGAAAGCACCGGCAGATCGCCCAGGTTGGAGTCGAGCTCGCGGGAGTTACCGGTCCGGATGGAGACCTCGAGCTCCTCGCCCTCGCGGAGGCGGCGCTCGTCGCGGCGGGGCTCGAGCGGTTCACGATCGATCTCGGCAGCGCGGGGATCGGCCGCGCGCTCCTGAACGGCGCGAGCTCGGACGACGCGCTCGACGTCACCCGCGCGCTCGCGATGAAGGACGAGGATGAGCTGCGCGCGTGCGTGGAGGCGGCGGCGTTGCCGTTTGGCTCGGCGCTGTCGGCGCTCGTTCGGCTGCAAGGGGGGCGCGAGGCGCTCGTCGAAGGGGGGCGCGTGCTCGCCTCCACGCCGGCCGCCGCCCCGCTCGCCCGCCTCCTGGAGCTCTGGGACGCGGCGATCGCTCGCGGCATCGCCCCCGAGCACCTGAGCGCCGACCTCGGCGAGGTCCGTGGCTTCGCGTACTACACGGGGACGATCTTCCACCTGTACGCCCCCGGTCCCGGCGAGGCGATCGGTGCCGGCGGACGCTACGACGAGCTCCTCGCCTGCTTCGGCGCCCCGATGCCCGCGATGGGTTTCGCCTTCGATCTCGACAGCCTCGAGTGGGCGCTCCGCACGGCGGGCGTCGGCGCGGCGGACGACAAGCGTGTCGTCGTCGTCGGCGTGGCGGGCGATCCGCGCGTCGATCGGCTTCGCGCGCAGGGGGTCGTCGCCGTCTCCGCGCCGGATCGCACTGCCGCCCTCGCGTGGGCTCGGGGGTGGAGCTTCTCGCACGTCATCGACGGCGCCACGCTCGTCGATGTAGAGACGGGCGTAGAGAGCGGCGCGGATCGTTTTTCCAAGCACGCCACGCAAACCACGCAGGAGAAAGAACGTAAATGACCGCCGTCGTGATCGTGGGAGCGCAGTGGGGCGACGAGGGGAAGGGGAAGATCGTCGACATCTACACCGAGCACGCCGACCTCGTCGTTCGCTACGGCGGCGGCCCCAACGCCGGCCACACGCTCGTCGTCGGGAACGACAAGCTCGTCGTGCGCCTGATCCCGAGCGGCATTCTTCGCCCGAACGTCACGTGCGTCCTCGCCCAGGGGATGGTCATCGACCCGCAGAGCCTCGTCGCGGAGCTCGACGAGGTGGAGCGGCGCGGCCACGTCCACGTGCGCGACAAGCTGGTGGTGAGCGATCGCGCCCACACGATCCTTCCGTACCACGTGCTGATCGACGGACTGCGGGAGCAGGGGAAAGGGGCGATCGGCACGACGAAGCGGGGGGTCGGCCCTTGCTACGAGGACAAGGCGGCGCGGCGCGGGATCACGCTCGGAGCGCTACGCGATCTCGCGAAGACGGAGAAGCTCGTCAGTGCCGCGCTCGAGGCGTGGAAGCCGACGATCGAAGCCCTCGGCGGCAAGCCCCCCACTGTGGACGAGGTCATGGAACGGCTCCGGCCGCTCGCCGCGCGTCTCGTCCCCATGCTCGTCGATGCAGGGCAGCTCGTCGCGCGCGCGGTCGATGCAAAGAAGAAAGTTCTCTTCGAGGGGGCACAAGGGACGCTCCTCGACATCGACCACGGGACGTATCCGTTCGTGACCTCGTCGAGCGCAACCTCGGGGGGGGCGTGTACGGGCACGGGGGTCGGGCCGACGCGGATCGACGCCGTGATCGGTCTCTGCAAGGCGTACTGCACCCGCGTGGGGGGGGGGCCGTTCCCCACGGAGCTGAACGACGAGACGGGCGAGCGCCTCCGCAAGCGGGGCGACGAATTCGGCTCGGTCACGGGGCGCCCGCGGCGGACAGGGTGGCTCGACCTGCCGGGGCTCCGGTACGCGGCGCGGGTCAACGGCCTCGACGGCGTCGCGCTCACGAAGCTCGACGTGCTCACGGGGCACGACGAGCTGAAGATCTGCGTCGCGTACGACACGCCGCACGGACGCACGACCGAGCTCCCGGTCGACGACATGGCCGACGCCAAGCCGGTCTACCGTACCTTCAAGGGGTGGACCGAGGAGCTCGCGAAGGCGCGGAAGGTCGCGGAGCTCCCCGCCGCCGCGCGCGACTACGTGAAGTTCATCGAGGACGAGAGCGGCGTTCCGATCGTGCTCGTGAGCGTCGGCTACCGGCGCGACGAGACGATCGTGATCAAGGACCCGTTCAGCGAGCGTGTCGGACGGTCATAGCCACCTCGGTCGTCGCCACCTTCCCCTGGTGTAGACCGATGCGCAATTGCTGGCGTGGACGACGCCGACGCGTAGCCTCGAACGGGCCGTCCTGGTGTGGAGCACGAATCGGAACCGCGGCCCACGCCGTGCCGTACTCCTGCGACGGGTTCCACATGAGCCACCCCGACGAGCCATTCTCCTCGGCGCTCTTCAGCTCCGCGCTGAGATAGCGCGGTCCGTAGTCCGGCGACTCGTAGCTCACGGCCTGCACCCACGGCCGAACCAGCGTGCCTGACGTCACCTGCCCGGCGGCGAGCTGCGCGACCGTCCCCTTCGTCCCGATGCCGACCAGCTCGGGGTGATTCCCCGGGATCTCGAAGCCCATGTACCCCTTCGCGTAGTGCGACGGGTAGACCATCGGAGAGAGAACTTCGCACTCCGGTCCGAGGAGCGCGATGTCCTGGCCGAGCCCGTCGATATCGATGCGCTTGCCTTGCGCGACGACGCCGAAGATATCCAGGGAGAGAGGGACGTGACGTGCCTTCGTGACGGCGTGCATCTCGCGGACGAAGTCGCGGATGACCTCGGGCTTGGTCTTGCCGATCGCCCCCAGCTTGAAGTCGGCGTTCTTGATCCCGATGACGGGGTAGCGGACGTAGTCGAGCTCGATCTCGTCCACTCCGGCGTCCATCGCCTCTTTCGCGAGGTCGATCAGGTACTGGTGTGCCATCTCGTTCGCGGGATCGAGCCAGCCGATGGGGTACACGCCGCCCCACTTGCCCCGGATGCTCATCTCCTTCCCCTTGTGGTGCTGCATCCACTCGTCGTGGAAGCACGAGACGCGCATCAGGACGCGGATCCCCCGGTCGTGCGCGGTGCGGACGGTGCGCGCGAGGTCGGCGATCGGCGCGTCCTTCGTGGCGCCGGTCTCCACGGCGAGGGGGACCTTCGAGTCGTAAGTGAGGAGGCCGTCGGTGTCCTTCGCGTCGAGGACGATGGCGTTCATCCCGTGCTCGGCGAGCTTGTCGAGGATTTTCACGTAGGCGTGGCCCGCTGCCGTAGACCCGCGGATGTAGACGCCTCTCAACGCGCCGTCGCTCGGCCATCCGAGCCGCGCCGGCGCCTGGTGCTCGCGTCCGCGAGGCTCGTCGCTTTCATCGGCGGAGACGCCATCGGTGGCGCCATCGGTGCGTAACGTGACACGGGCGTCGGCATGGCCGGCGACGGCCGAGCTGCCGAGGACGAGGAGCGTTCGAAGGGTCCAGCGGGAGGAGAGGGAGGAAAGCATCGGTGACCATTGTCGCTGGGCTGTGGTCGAGGCGGCCAAATTCGCCGATGCGATGTATCGTTGAGCATGCGGTCTTCTCGGCTTCTCTCGAGCAGCGCGCTCGCGCTCTTCGCAACCCTCACTGGTGCGTGCGTAAACAACCAGAGCGCCCCCCCTCCCGAAGGGGACGGGGGCCTTCCACCGTCCGACTCCGGGACTGGCAACGACGGGACGATCGCTTCCTCGGACGCGGGCGACGCGACGACGCCGGGCGACACCGGGACGACGATCGACGCGACTCCAGGCTTCGACGCCGCCTCGCTCGTCTGCACGGACGCCGGGACGGGTCGCTGCCTGGTCGTCCTGGCGAGCAACCAGAGCAACGCGAGCGGCACGTCGATCGACTCCACGAACGTCTACTGGGTCGAGGAGGGGATCCCTGGCGGGCTTCACTCGGTCCCGATCAACGGCGGCACCATCACCACGCTCGCGACCAACCAGGAGCAATCGAACGCGACCGCGGTGACCCCCACGGGTATCTACTGGGCGAACGACGCCCTCGGGGAGATCCTGATGGCGCCGCTCACGGGGGTCCCCGACGGGGGGGCGCCGACGGTGATCGCCTCGGGGCAGGCTCCGACAGAGCTCGTCGTCGACTCCACCAGCGTCTACTGGACGAACTTCAACCAGGGGACCGTCATGAAGGCCCCTCTGGCGGGGGTCCCCGACGGAGGCTCACCGACGACCATCGCCGCGAACCAGACGGACCCGCTCGGGATCGTCGTGGACGGAACGAGCGTGTACTGGACGGCCTCCGGCACCACGTCGGCGGTTTTCAGCGCGCCGCTCGCCGGCCTCCCCGACGGGGGAGCGGCGACCGTCCTCGCCGCAAACCAGACCGGCGCCTCGGGGATCGCGGTGGATTCCACGAGCGTTTACTGGGCGATCAACGCGGCGAGCGGATCGGTGTTGAAGGCTCCGCTCAGCGGAGTCGGTGCCGGGTCCCCTACGGTCATCGCTTCGGGACAGGCGAACCCCACCTCGGTCGCGGTGGACGGTACGAACGTGTACTGGACGAACAACCCGAGCGGCGTCGGAGGCATCGGCTCCGTCCTTCGCGCTCCGATCACCGGGGGAGGAGCGGTCGTGACGCTCGCCGTTGGACAGACGCAACCGGGCAGCATCGTGCTCGACCCAAACAATCTCTACTGGTCGGACTTCTCCTTCGGAAAAGTCCTCCAGATGCCGAAGCTCCCGTAGGGCTCGCGGTGGGATCTCAGGGCGCGACGTCGGCGCAGCAGCGGAAGCCGGTCGAGTAGTCGTGGTACCAGGCCGCGTGCGCCATCGTCTTGTAGGTGCAGCCGTCGCCGTTGATGTGCGTGTCCTGGTAGTAGCCCCCCTGGAAGGTTCCGGCGGGATCGGCCACCCACTCGTGGAGGTTACCGACCATGTCGTAGACGCCGTACCCGTTCGTGCACCCTTCGTGAGAGCCGGTCGGCGTCACCGTGCCGTCCATCTGGTTGAGGGACGGGTCGTTCATGTGCTCGGAGTTCCACTGGCTGCGGTCGCTCAGGTCGCTCGTTCGTCCGTAGATCGCGACGACCGGGCTTCGGCCGGAGTCGTTGCAGCGGCCGGGCTCGTTGGTCTCGCCGTAGCCGTAGGTCGTCGGCTCGGGGCCCATGCACGCCTTCCGCCACTCGGCGGGCTTGCAGAGGCGCTTCCCCGACAGAACGCAGGCTTCCTTCGCCTGGATCTCGCTGATGTACCCCTGCGGGATCACGCCGGGCTCGCTCACCGCGCGGACTGTGTGTCCATCGACGTGCTCGAACGGGGACCAGGGGCGCTCGTCGCCGTTGGAGAGCACCTCGATGAGTGACGCCTCGTAGCGGTCCACGCAGTACCGGTCGTTGATCGAGGCCATGTCCGGCGGACAGAGCCCGTTCGGCTCGAGCGGGCGGTCACGCTCCGCCAGGAGATTCTCGAACGGCGCCAGCGGCGAGCGCTCGCGCGAGGCAAGGGGCAGGAGCCTCAGCCCTTCCGCAGTATTCGCCAGCGTTCGCGCTCCGAGCGCTCCGCGCTCCGACGAGCCGCGCGCGACGTGCACCGGGAACCGCGCAGGCGCCGTCGTGGGGCTCGACTCGACGGCCGCACCCCCCGTCTCTTCGGCGCATCCTACGATGCTCGTCACGGCTCCCATTGCCACGAAGGTGGCCGGAAGGGTCCAACGGGGGAGCTTCGACAAACGCGACGGGAGAAATGCCAACATCCACCTCCAGTGCCCGCGCATCCCCCCGGATCGACGCGGAGCCGCAAGGGCGTTCCGTGTGACCTGGAGTCACAGCGAACCGCTTTTCGCGACGCCCCAAGTCGTAGCGGGGACCGCATGGCCTTGGGAACCAGGAATCGACACGCGGCCGTCGCTTTGGTGTGCGGTTCTGGAACATTGTGTTCTTCCCGGAAATCGCGATAAGCGATTCAATGTTGGGCAGTTAGGGCCTCACGTTAAAGGTCGCCTTGAATGGATTGGCGCCTGGGCCCGCCACCCCAGCTGGGGGATGCGGCCCAAATGACGGACGTATGACGGCTCCCTTCGGGTCGCTGCGTCAACCTCCGCCCCACACACGCCGACCAAGGAGCGAGCCCTTTGAACCCCGCCTTCATCCTCGTCCCGTACTTCGTCCTGCACTGGCAGCTGTCCGTCTTCTTCCAGACGTTCTTCCTGCATCGGTACGGGGCGCACCGGATGCTGACGATGTCGAAGGGGTGGGAGCGCTTCTTCTACCTCTGCACGTTCGCCTTCCAGGGCTCGAGCTTCTTGTCGCCGCGTGCGTACGCGATTCTCCACCGGATGCATCACGCGTACAGCGACACGCCGCAGGACCCCCATTCGCCGACGAACTACACGAACGTCATGTCGATGATGCTCGCAACCAAGCACAAGTACGACACCTTCGCGTACCACCGCGAGGAGCCCGAGGCGCGGTTCGCAGGGGGGTATCCGGAGTGGCCGCTCATCGACAAGCTCTCGCAGTCATGGTTCACGCGCGTCGCGTGGGCAGGCGTCTACGCGGTCCCCTATCTGGTGCTCGCCCCGAGCGCGCCCTGGCTGTTTGTCCTCCTCCCCATGCATTTCATCCTCGGCCCCATTCACGGCGCGATCGTCAACTGGTGCGGCCACGTGTACGGCTACAGGAACTTCGATAACGGGGACGAGTCGCGGAACACGCTGGTCCTCGACTTCCTGACCGCCGGGGAGCTCTTCCAGAACAACCACCACAAGTTCGGGATGAGCCCGAACTTCGCGGCGCGCTGGTTCGAGATCGACCCCGCGTACCAGGTCATGCGGGTCTTTGCCGCCGTCGGCATCATCAACATGGACGGCGCCCAGAAGATGCGCTGGCCGGCCGAGCAGGCGCGCGCCACGGTCGAGGCCCCTCCCGCCGCGGCCGAGTGACCTTCCGCCGCCCGACGCGCGTCACACCCAGGAGGATCGGATGCTGAAGCCGTCCTTCGACGTGGAGACGACGCGAACGTAGGCCTTCGGCGTAAAGAGGCTGATCCCCGCGAGGCTCACCCCGCAGAACGCCGAGCGAAAGTAGGCGAATTGGGCCATCGGGATCTGGAAGTATTCGCCGAGGCCGTCCTTTGGCCCCACCTTCGTGAGTCGGAATCCGCCGCCGTCGAAGGCCCTCGTCCAGAAAGCGTCGTAGCGGGCCCCGGCGGTCCAGGGCGTCGCCCCTATCCCGGCCGCGAGGTGGCGGATGAGGTGGAGGATGTTCTCGTGCATGCGGGTGGCGACGGCCGACCCGATGGCGAAGGTTTCGTCGTGGGAGAGTCCGAGGCTCTCGCAGGCGCGGTAGTGCGTCATCGCGAGATCGATGGGGAGCCAGACGCCGGCGACCGTGGTGAGGAGGATGTCGCGGGCGTGGGGATCGAGCGCGGCCTCGTAGGCCTCGATGTGTCCGCGCTCACGGAGGGCGGCGATTCCCGTGGTCAAGACCGTGCTCCGCACGCGGGTCATCGGGCGCGGTTGTGTGGGGTGGGCCGGGAACTCGCAGACCACCTCCTTCATGCGATGACGCGGAGCGATCCCTTCACGACCCCGTAGCCCCCCTCGGTTCGGAGCGTACGCCACACGTCGGCCGGTGCCGAGCGCCCTTCGAGGAGGCGCCGGTAGGCGGCGACGATTCGCGCCACGTCTTCCGCCGACTCGCGGACGAGCTCGACCCGGAAGCGCCGCGCCCCTCGATCGCGCAGCCCGAGGACGAGGTGCGCCGCGCTCTGAGCCGCGGCGTGAAAGACCGTGTTGCGGCAGCCGACGTCGGCTTCGACCGGGTGGTCGAGCCCCGCGCGGTCGCGCAAGGACACCTTGTGGCGGTCACACGGACGACCGCATGTCCGGTAGTCGCGCCCCTCGGAGAGAAGGGCCGCGATCGCGCAGTGTTCCATGTGAAAGAGGGGCATCGGATGGTGCACGACGATCTCGGCGTACGGGGCCCACGCCGGCGTAAGCAGCGCCGTCAGCTGGGTCGCGTCGAGGTCGAACGACGGGGTGAAGGCGTCGAGGCCGTGCGCGAGGACCTCGGCCGCCGTAATCGCGTTCGTCACGTTGAGAGAGAAATCGCCGATTCGCCGGATCCGCTCATTCGTCTTGCTGGTGCCGTTGCCTTCTTCAGCCGGCGCATGAAGGGCGCCGAGGCCGCGGACGAGGACCGCGTCGGGGGCGAGTGATGCGAGAAAGCGATCGATCTTCTCCTCGCCGGGCTTCCGGATGCGGGGTGGCGCGACGGCGACGTGCGCGCCTCCGGGCCGAGAGCGAAGAGCCCGAACGGCCGCCCCAGTGCCGGTGAGCTCCAAGAAGTCGAGGTAGACACCGTCAGCCCCCGCGTCGAGGGCCGCGTTTGCTTGCTCGAGCGACCGGCAGAGGACGAAGAGGCCGGCCGGGGGGGGCGCGCGATCCGGCGGGAGCGCGGCGGCGAGGAGCTCGGCTGCGGTCACCGTGGTCACCGCATGCCGGGGAGGCGGGGCCGCGAGGAGCGCCTCCGTGAGGGCGCGTCGTGCGCGGTTGAGCGAGGAGAGCGGGATCATCGCGTTCTCGGGGAGCTCGACCTGCAGCTTTCCGAGCACGAAAGGGGTGTCCCCGAGGCGACCCAGCTTGTCCTCGAGCACGTCCGATGTCGTGGGGGTGGACCGGGCGGCCTCGATCGGCGCGTCGAGCGTTACGCGGGCGCTGGCACCGTGTGACGTGCGCCCCTCGAGCACGGCCGGGACCCCTAGCGCACCGGAGATACGCATCTCCAGAGGGACGCGCTTCTCCGCTCCATTTGGCCGAGCGAGAAGCGCGCGCACTTCCCGCTCGCGCGCCGGATCGTTCGTTTTCCAGACGCGCCGCCCCGCGAGAACCTCCCCCTCGATCTTCTTGTCGGGGCCGAGCCAAAGGAGAGCCTCTTCGCCAGCGCTCGCCCGCTCGACGTCGCTCCCGTTCACGAAGACGCTCCACACGCGGCCGCCGATCTCCCCGACTCCGGCGAACCCCCCCTCGACGAGGATCCCGTCCCCTCGCGCGATCACGTCCTTGGCCCTGACGGCGAGGGCCGGCTTGCCGCGCGCGCTTCGCAGCCCGATCGATTCGCCCGCGAGGAGCCCGTGGTGGTCGCAGGTCCGTCCATCGACCAGGCGCTGGTGATCGACCCCGGCGAGGAACCCGGGGCCCGAGCCGCGGGAGAACATCTGTAGGGCGGCGCGCCTCTGGTCTTCGCTCGGGGCATCTCCCCCCCCGACGACGGCGTCGATCGCGCGACGGTAGAGGCGGGTTGTCGCCGCGACGTACTCGGGCCCCTTGAGCCGCCCTTCGATCTTCAGCGACGACACGCCGAGCGCGACGAGCTGAGGGACGAGCGCGCTCGTCTCGAGGTCCTCCGGCGACAACAGGTAGGCGCGGTCTCCCAGCTCCTGCAGGACGCCGTCCACCACCAGCTCGTAGGGGAGCCGGCACGCCTGCGCGCACGCCCCACGGTTCGCGCTTCGCCCGCCGATCGCTTCGCTCGTGAGGCACTGCCCGGAGTAGGCGATGCAGAGCGCGCCGTGCACGAAGACCTCGAGCTCAGCGTCCGTCTCCGCGCGGATCGCCTCGATGTCGTCCAGGGACAGCTCCCGCGCCAGAATGACGCGCGACGCCCCGAGCGAGCGAGCGAGCTCCACCGACGCCGCGTCGGTGCAGGTCATCTGGGTGGACGCGTGGATCGGGAGGGAAGGGGCGATCGCGCGGACGAGCTTCGCGACGCCGAGATCCTGCACGATGACCGCGTCTACCGCGGCTTCGGCGCAGAGGCGCACGGCCGCTTCGACCTTGGGGAGCTCGTCGTCGAAGACGAGGGTGTTCAGCGTGACGTAGCCCTTCGCGCCGTGCTCGTGGAGGTACCGCATCGTCTCGCGGAGGGCCGCTTCGTCGAAGTTCGTCGCCCTCGCGCGCGCGTTGAATCCGTGGAGCCCGAAGTAGACGGCGTCCGCGCCGGCGGCGACCGCCGCGTGCATGGCGTCCCTGTCGCCGGCGGGGGCGAGGATCTCGGGACGGTGGGGGGGCACGGCGGGAGGTGTAGCCACCTCACGTCAACGGCGCAACGTCACCCGGGACTGCCGGCAGTCTTGGCGAGCAGACTCTCGCCTTTCGCCCGGTCTTCGTCGTGCTTCAGGAGCGCCCCCATCGCCGCCGCGAGCTCCGGCCCGAGCGCGCTGGCGCCGAGCGTCACGAGCGCGCGCGCCCAGTCGATCGTCTCGGCGATGCTCGGCGCCTTTCGCAGGTCGAGTTTCCGGAGCTCGGCCACGAACGCCACGAGCTGCTCGGCGAGCGCCTTGCCGATCCCCGGCACCCGGAGCTCGAGGATCGCCAGCTCGCGCGACGGGGGGGGGTAGTCGAGGAAGGCGTGGAGGCAGCGACGACGGAGCGCGTCGGTCATGTCGCGCGTCGCGTTCGTCGTCAGGACGACGAGCGGCGGGTGCTTGGCCTTGATCGTCCCGATCTCGGGGATCGTGACCTGCCCCTCGGCGAGGATTTCGAGGAGGAAGGCCTCGAACTCCGGGTCCGAGCGATCGACCTCGTCGATGAGGAGCACCACCGGCTCGTCGCTCGTGAGCGCTTGGAGAAGGGGGCGTGCGAGGAGGAACTTCGGGCCGAAGAGCGCGCTCTCCGCTTCCCCGATTCGCTCGGCGGCTTCCGTGAGGCTCGCCGCCCCGTCCGTGCGAGCGGCCACGGCGTCACGCAGGAGCTGCGTGTAGAGCATCTGCTTGGCGTAGTCCCACTCGTAGAGGGCCTTCCCCTCGTCGAGCCCCTCGTAGCACTGGAGGCGGATGAGCGGCCGCCCCAGCCCCTCGGCGAGGGCGCGCGCCAGATCGGTCTTGCCGACCCCCGCCGGCCCTTCCAAAAGGAGCGGTCGAGAGAGCTTCAGGGCTAGCCAGGCGGCCATGGCCGTCCTGGCGTCGGCGAGGTAACCGACCTTCGCCAGAAGGCGTTCGAGCTCGGAGTGGGTCGCGGGAATCGCTGCGGCCATCGCCGTAAATGCCTACCACAGGGGGGATCGAGCCGCGCTCTTCTGCTGTGGTCGCCTGGTCGCTGGTCGCTGCGGGTGCGGGGACCCCTCGGCAAAGTCGCCCCCCGTGGGCGCGGCTTGGTATCGTGGGTTTGATGGCAAAGCGTGCCGATCTGCTCCGGGTCGACTCGACCGGGACGATCCATTCGGTCGGTCGGACCGCTAGCCAGGAGATGCGTGCGCGGGCGGGCGAATGGCGCCTCCTGCCGGGTCCGCGCGACGTGTGCATCCTGCGGCCCGAGGGGCGCGAGGTGGCGGGGCTCAAGATGGCCGGAGAAATCCGCACCCCCGGGGCCATTTGCGACGTCGTCGCGCTCGCGGCGCAGTCGTCCTGGACCGGCGAGATCGTCGTCCTCGACGCCGAGACCCAGCGCTCGATCTTCCTCGACGGGGGGGCGGTGGTGGGGGCGACCACGAACGTCCCCTCCGAACGGCTCGGCGAGACCCTGTATCGGTTCGGCGTCATCACGCGGGCCCAGCTCGAAGCGGCGATCGCGTCGTCTGCCCAGACGGGAAAGCGGCTCGGCGAGACCGCGGTCGACCTCGAGTTCCTGTCGCCCGAGGAGCTCTTTCCGATGATGGCGCGCCAGGTGGAAGAGGTCTTCTACGCGGCGCTCCGGGTCGGCGACGGGACGTACTACGTCTTCGATCGCTACGACGAGACGCACCTCGCGCGCCGCCACAACATGGCCGCGGGGGCGCTCCTCATGGAGGGGGCGCGCCGGATGGACGAGATGCGCTTCTTCCGGGAGCGCGTCCCGAACGACGGGTACATCCCGAGCCCGAAGGGGGGTGACAAGAAGCCACCCGAGGAGCTCGCCGAGGTCTTTGCGCAGTGCGACGGCAAGCGAAGCATTGCCGAGATCGGTAGGCGAACCGGACAGCTCGAGTTCGAGGTGACGCGCGCCGCCTTTCAGCTCCTGCAAGGGGGCTTTGTCACCGTCGCCGCTCCTCGTCCCCACGGTCCAATCGCGATCGTCGAGGCCTTCAACCCCGCGCTGATCGAGATTCACCGACGCTGCGACGCGGCAGGGAAGGGGGGCGAGCTCCGCGAGGCGCTTTCGCGCTTCGCCACGGGTGCGCTCGTGTTCGATCCCCTCTTCTTTGGTGCCGGACCGCACCCTGAAGGCTCTTTTGCCCCCGAACGGGTCTCGAAGAACCTCGCGGCCGTGGCCGGTGAGGATCCAGACGCTTGGCTTGTGCAAACCTTGGAGGAGTATGTGGGCTTCGCGCTCTTCCAGGCGGGCTCGCTATTGCCGCGAGAAACCGAGGCGGCTCTTGCGGGGCAGGTGGCCGAGGTTCTAAAACCGGTTCGATCTCTCGAGTCGACGACCACGCCCCCCTCCTCGCTAAGGACTTGATGACCCCGCGTCCCACCCGACTCGGTTCGGTGCCACGTTCACGACGCGAGGAGATCCTCGACGAGGCGACGCAGCTCTTTGCCGAGCGAGGTTACGAGGGGACCAGCATGGCCGATCTGGCCGAGCGGGTAGGGCTACGCAAGGCCTCGCTCTTTCATCACTTCGCCAGCAAAGAAGTCCTCTACGCGGCGGTCCTCGCGCGTCTCATCGAGGCGGTGGGAGGGGCCATCGTCGCGAGCGCGATGCAGCCGGGCACGTTTGCCGAGCGGCTCGACGCTCTGTCCGACGGCATCACGGTCGTCCTCGGTGCGCAGCCGTTCGCTGCGCGGCTCCTCATTCGCGAGGTCATGGACTGGGGGCCCGTCGTCCGCGATCACCTCGCAGACAACATGTTGGTCGTTCTCGCGGCTGCGGAAGCGTTCGTCCGCGCGGGGCAGGAGGACGGCTCGTTCGCCGACGTGGAGCCGAAGCAGCTTCTCGTCACGCTCATGGGAGTGCACTTCATGCCGTTCGCGATCGGCGGGATCGTGAAGGGCTTCGTGGGGGCAGATCCATCCGTCCCGGCGTTCATCGAGCCGAGGCGCGAGGCCGTGAAGGATCATGTGCGGCGCTTGATGCTGAGCGCCCGTGAGTACACGCGGCGTTAGGAAACGCTCCGGCGCGACAGCTATTCGCGCTCGCCGTGACGCCCCGCCCCCTCACGGAACCGCGTGGCTCCGGCGACCGCCTCTCCGCTCTCGAGCGTGCGGAGCCCGAGGCGAAACTCGTTCGCCATCGCCGCTTCGAAGCGCATCCCGTGCTGCTCCCACGCGCTCGCGCGATCGTTTCGGAGGCACGTCTGCGGGAACGCGGCGAGCATCCGCGCGAGGGCCTCGGCCTCGGCGCGCGACGTTCCGTCGGGGACGACGCGGTTCGCGAGCCCGAAGGAGAGCGCCTCGGCGGCTCCCACGCCGCGGCCGGTGAGGATCATGTCGAGCGCGCGGGACAGGCCGATGAGGCGGGGCAAGCGCACGGTGCCTCCGTCGATGAGCGGTACGCCCCAGCGTCGGCAGAAGACCCCGAAGACTGCGCTCTCCTCGGCGACGCGCAGATCGCACAGGCAAGCGAGCTCGAGCCCCCCGGCGACGGCGTGCCCGGCGACCGCGGCGATGAGCGGTTTGGAGAGGGACATCCGCGTCGGTCCGAGGGGACCGTCGCCGCTCGGGTCGATCCGGTTGCCGCGCCCGTCCGCGATGCCCTTGAGATCGGCTCCGGCGCAGAACGTCCCCCCCTCGCCCCACAGGACCGCGACCTTCGCCTCGTCGTCGCTGTCGAACGCGCGCATCGCGTCGGCGAGCGCCGTCGCCGTCGGCCCGTCGATCGCGTTCCGAACCTCGGGGCGGGAAATGACGAGGGTCGTGACCGGGCCCTCTTTCTCGATGCGGATGGCCATGGAGAGGGACTTAGAGCAAACGCCCCTCTTCAGCCAGGGTGCTGGCCGGCGCGCTGGCGGGCGACCTCGTAAAGAGCGATTCCCGCCGCGACCGAGGCGTTGAGCGACGCGATCGTCGCGTTCATCGGGAGTCGCGCGACCCGATCGCACGCCTGCTTCACGGTCCGGCGGAGCCCTTTCCCCTCGGCGCCGATGACGAGCGCCACGCTGCCGGTGAGGGGGACGTCGTCGATCGTCTCTTTCCCCTGCATGTCGAGGCCCACGACCGACAGCCCCGCCTCCTTCAGCGTCGCCAGAGCCTGGGTGAGCGAGGGGACGCGGCAGAGCGTGGCGTGCTCCACAGCACCGGCCGACGCACGGAACATCGCTGCCGACAGCGGCGCCGAGCGGTGCTCGGGCCATAGGATCGCCGTCGCGCCGAGGGCGACCCCCGACCGGACTATCGCGCCGAAGTTCTGGGGGTCTTGAAGCTCGTCGAGGGCGACGACGATCGCGTTCGGAACGGCCGCGACCTCGTCGAGCGTGACGAGGCGAAGCTCCGGCGCCCACGCGACGGTCCCCTGATGGCGTGCCCCCCGCGATAGACGATCGAGCTCCGCGCGCGCCACCCGTTCGACGACGACCCCATGGTCCTTCGCGAAGCGCGCGAGCGCATCGAGCTGCGCTCCTGGTGTGGACCGACCCGCGCTGCGCGCGGATTCGCCGTCTTCGCCGGTGCCTTTTTCCACGAGCACCTTCTCGAGCTCCGCCCCCCGCGCGCGGATCGCCTCGCGCACGGGCTGGAGCCCGCAGATGAACCGGCTCACGCGCGCATCGCTTCGAGCGCCTCGTCGCGCATCGCGCGCGCGACCGCGAGCGGATCCGCGGCGTCGCGAATTGGCCGGCCGACGACGAGCCAGTTGGCGCCGTCGGCGGCCGCGCGCGCGGGGGTTGCCACGCGCTTCTGATCGTCTCCGCCCGTCGATTCGCTCGGGCGTACGCCCGGCGTGATCAGCATCGCGCCTGGCCCGAGCTCCTGGCGGACAGCGGCCACTTCGCGCGGCGAGCAAACGAACGCGCGGACCCCCTCGTCGAAGGCGAGTCGCGCGAGCTTCCTCACGTGACCAAGCACGTCTCCCGCAATGCCCATTCGCCCGAGATCGCCCACGTCGAGCGACGTGAGCACCGTCACGGCCGCGATCTGCAGCCCCGTCCCCGCGCTCTCCGCGCTCTTGACCGCGCGAGATAGCATCGCCGGCCCCCCCGAAGCGTGCACCGTGAGCACCCGCGCGCCGAGCGCGGCGGCCCGCGCGACCGCGCGCTCGACCGTCTCGGGGATGTCGCACAGCTTGAGATCGAGGAAGACGGGGAGCCCGCACGCCTCCCCGATCGCCATGGCGCGCGGTCCGGCCTCGACGAAGAGCTCGAGCCCCACCTTCACCATCCCTATCGCTTCACGAACGCGCATCGCCGCGCGCTCCGCCTCCACCACGCTCGCGAAGTCGAGCGCGAAGACGATGGGGCTTTGCCGGCTCACTACTGGATGCAGCTGCAGAGGGGATCGCCCGACTGGCACGTGCACGCAGCGCGGGGCTTCGGAGTGCCGCCGGTGCCGGTGCTCGCTCGGCTCGAGCCGAGCTTTGCACGATAGGCAGCCGCCGCCTCCTGGTCCTTCTTTGCCTGCGCGATCTGCTTCTCGAGCGCGAGCTTCGTCGCGGTGTCGGTGACCGTGCCGAGCTGCGCTTGAAGGTTGTCGATGTTCTTGTTGCCGTCCTCGAGCTGCTTGTTCAAGGAGTCGAGCTTCGCCTGAAGCTCCATCGTCTGGCGTTGCTGCTCGGCGGCGGCCTGCTCGCGCTCGCGGTTGTTCTTGTTGACCACCATCACGAAGCCGACCGCGCCAAAGACCAGCAGCAGCGCAGCGCCGACGGCCGCGATGAGGAGGTTTCTCTTGTGCTTGTCCTGCTTGAGGGACTGCAGGCGCCGCTCGTGCTCCTGCTGGTGGCGCATCGCCTCGATCCGCGCGGCGTTCTCGGCATCGAGGCGGGCCTTCTCGACCTCGGCGTGGCGGATCGCTTCGACGCGCGCCTGGTCCTCGCGGGTCCGCTGCTCTTCCGCGCGCCTGCGCTCCTCTTCCCCGCGAATCCGAGCTTCCTCGTCCTCGCGCACCCGTCGCTCTGCGTCTAGACGCGCCTGGAGCTCGGCCTCCTGCTTCGCCTTGCGCGCTGACTCCTCTTGGCGGATTCGATCCTCCTCGAGGTTCATCAGCTCTTTGAGGGAGAAGAGTACGGAGCTCTCTTTCTGTTCCGCCATGGGACGATCTCTTCCTACACGGACAGGGGGCCGGTCGCCAGGGCTTGGAGCCCTGAGCTTGCGTGCCTCCGTCGTCGGCAGAAAAGCTACCGAGTTCGGAGGACGTTCGCAAACGCTTGCAGCGGAATTTCTGGGGGTAACGCTGGAAACAACTGCCTTTCTTAACGATCCGTGAGATTCGCGCATGGTGCAAGAGAGACACGGCCGGGGGGGTCCGGCTTGGCGGTCGGCGCTACCCGTGGCGGTCGCCCCGGAATGCGCGCGCGCGTTCCATTGACGCGACGTTTGCTCTACGGTGACGCGCGATGGCAACCAACGTCTGCGCGCACATCACGGGCACGATCTGGAAGATCGAGGTCAAGGTAGGAGACGCCGTGACCGAGGGGCAGACCTGCGTGATCCTCGAGTCGATGAAGATGGAGATGCCGGTCGAGGCGCCCGCGTCGGGGAAAGTGGAGACGATCGCGTGCGCCGAGGGGCAGGCGGTCAACGAGGGGGACGTGCTTCTGACACTGGGGTAGTGGCAGCCCCATATCCCGGCGCTATCGCACTTTGCCTTCCACGGCTGGTTCCACCGAGCTCGACCGGTCGGACGTCGCGACATCGAGGTCGCTCACTTGGTGGTCGCAATCGCCGATCGATCGCCACGAGGTCCGGTATCTCCACGAAGAGATCGCGCACTTCCTCGACGAAGTCGCCGACCTCGCCCGGGAGATGGTCGCTCTCGTTCCACGAGGTCCGGCATCTCGTCGAAGAGACCGCGCACTTCGCCGACGAAGTCGCTGATCTCGTCCAGGAGATCCGCCGTCTCGTCGAGGACACCGCGCACCACGACGACGAAGCCGCCGACCTCGTCGAGGAGACGCGCGATCTCGTGCCACGAGAGCCGGCTTCTCGTCGAAGACACTGCGTGTCTCGAGGACGAAGTCGCTGATTTCGTCGAGGCCCCTCCGCGCTAGGATGACCGCGTCACTCCCCCCCTCGCGCCGCGCCGACGGCGGACCCCGAGTCTCCGCGTGCCCAGCTCGATCCCCAACGACCCCGAAGACTCCTCCCCGGATCCCACCGAGGTCGCGGCGCGCCGAATCGGCGAGGTCTTCGCGGACAAGTGGCGCATCGAGCGGGTTCTCGGCTCGGGGGGTATGGCGACCGTGTACGCCGCGGTCCACACGAACAACCAGCGCACCGTCGCGCTGAAGGTGCTCCACACGGAGCTCACGGCGAGCGGCGACGTCAAGAAGCGCTTCCTCCGCGAGGGCTTCATCGCGAACCGGATCGGGCACCCGGGAGCCGTGGCGATCCTCGACGACGGGGTGGACGACAAGGGGAACGTCTTTCTCGTGATGGAGCTCCTGACGGGCGCTTCCATCGCCGACCGCATCCGCGCCGACGGCGCGTCCGCGCAAAGCGCGGCGCGGTCTACACCAGCCGACGCGCCCGACGGCTCGCAGCGGCGCGCGTTCAGCGAGGCCGAGGCCTTGCGGATCGCCGATGGCGTGCTCGACGTCCTCATCGCAGCGCACGCGCAGGGGATCGTCCACCGCGATCTCAAGCCGGACAACGTGTTCCTGACGGACGCAGGGGACGTCAAAGTGCTCGACTTCGGCATCGCGCGCCTGCGCGAGCCCCAGAGCGGCGAGACACCGACGTTGACGGGGGTGCTCCTCGGGACGCCTCAGTACATGCCCCCCGAGCAGGCGCGCGGTCGATCGAGCCTCGTGGACGGGCGCTCCGACCTCTGGGCCGTCGGCGCGATCGTCTTCACGATGCTCACAGGGCGGCACGTGCACGAGGCGGAGACGCCGAACGAGTCGCTCCTCAAGGCCATGACTGCGACGGCACCCCCGATCGCCTCGCTCCTCCCGGACATCGACCCGAAGGTCGCGGCGATCGTCGACCGGGCGCTCGCATTCGACCAGGAGAAGCGCTACCCGGACGCGCGCGCGATGCAGGAGGACGTCCGGGGGGCGATGGCTCTCCTCGGTCCTGGATCGACCGATCTGGCTCCCCCCACGTCGGGGGGGACGGCGCTGTCGGCGCCGAGGCCGATCACGGGCGCGAGCAAGTCGTCGACCCCGATGGTCCGCGATGCGAACTGGGGTCGATCCGGAGGATGGCGCGTGCTCGCGGTCGTGCTCACCATCGGCCTCTGCGCGATCGGCGGGCGCGCGCTCCTCGCCCGTTACGCTCCGCGCATGCACGCGACGACGGACGAGCGGCCGGACCCCGTCAACGGGACCCTCCCGACGACGATCGGGACCACGGTACCCGTGACGCTGTCCGGGACCGATGGGGGAGCTCCCCTCGCCGGCGCGGTACCGACCCCCTTCGCCGACGCCGCGCCGCCTGCCTCGGCAGTCTCGGAGGCTCCCGGCCCGATCCTCGATGCCGCAGCCGACGCCGACAGCGGCGACGCCGACACGGACGACGACAGCGACGACGACGGCGGCGACGAAGACGAGGAGGTTACGATCGAATTCCCCCCGTCGCCGGCCGGGCACGCGCCGCACGCCTTGATCGCGCCGCACCGCAGCTCGTCCCCCTCGCCCCCCTCGCACCCTTCGGGGAAGGGGGAGCCCCCGAAGAAGAGGCACAAGAAAAAGAAGAAACGCTGAGCCGCGCTACTTCTTCGCGCTGTCGACCCAGTGGACGGGGCAGGTTCCGACGAAGGCGTCCCCCGCAGTGTGGGGGTTCTTCGCGAAGGCCCACCCCTTCGGGGCGATCACTTCGCGGGTGCCGTCAGCGTGCTCCTCGAGCACCGCGTCGAGCGGCTTGGTGGAGCATCCGCTCGCCCCGCACTTGATCGTGATGGGGCGTACCTTCCGCTGGACGGTGTTTGTGTCGCTCATGACCAGAGAGTTTACGAGGTGTCGGCGGCGCGCGTCACCGGTCGCCGGTGCGGTTCCGCTCCAGCTTCGGCCGCCACCGCTCAGTCTCCGGTTCCGGCGGCGTCGACCGACGTCGGGATGAGCCCGACAACGTCGTCGTTCGCCGTGGCGTCCCCTGCAGGCAGCCCTGCGCCGCCGTCGGGGGTGGGGGGAAGCTGCTCTATCCCGTTCAGGTTGTTCGTGCAGATACACGGGCAGCTCTTCCCGCTCTGCGGCGCGCAGATGAGGCCGTCCTCGCAGTCGGTCGCCAGCTGGCACGATCCCCCCTGGCCCACGAGCGTCGCCTGAGAGCTGCAGGCGAACGCTACGAAAGTCATGACCCCCAGCGGGACCGCGACGAAGGAGACGAAGCGAAAGCTTCTCACTCCTCAACGCTACGGTCGGTGGCGCGCGCGTCAAGCTTTGCGGCGACGGGCCCCATCCGCACGCGCACGTGCTCGCACTAACGACCACGCTTCTTGAGAAGGTCCCCAAGGGTCCCCAGCGTCTTCGGGGCGTTCAGTTTGGTCCTGGATTCCTCGAACTGCGCGCGCTCCTCGGCGTCCTTCGCCGCCTTGATCGACAGACGGAGCTTGCGGTCGCCGGTCTCGAGCACCGTGGCCACGACGGGCGAGCCTTCGGGGAACGCCTTCCGCAGATCGGTCCCGCGCGCGACACCCAGCTCGGCCGTCGGCACGAGGCCACGACCGCCCCGGCCGCGGGTCCCGTCGAGCTGGACGAAGATGCCGTAGGTCTCGATGTGGTCGACCTTGCCGTGCACGATCGAGCCGATCGCAGGGGGAGCATCGGCGACGACGGCGGCTCGCGGAGCCTCGGCGCCCGCCGTACCCGGCGAGGGGGCGCGGCTGGCCTCCTCGGTCGACAGGGCCTTGAGCGAGAGCGTGATCTTCGGCACGGCCCCCGGCTTCGGCGGCTCCTTGATCTCTTTGACGAGCACGTCGACGACGTCCCCCGCGTGCACGGCATCTGCGATGGCGCGCGATCGATCGTGGGCCACTTCGGAAGCGGGGATCAGCCCCTCGATCCCCCCCAGGTCGACGAACGCGCCGAAGTCGCGAACCGCCGTGACCGTTCCGCGCACGACCGAGCCGAGCACGAGCGATTCGACCGTCCGCTTCGCCACCTCGCCCGCTTCGCGCTCGAGCACGGCGCGGCGCGAGACCACGATGTTGCGCCCGCCGTCCCGCACCTCGGTGACGAGGAACGTCAGCGTCCGTCCGATCAGCTCTTTCGGATCCGCTGCCTCCCCGCGCTCCCCGCGCGCGTTTCGGTCCATCTGCGAGAGCGGGCAGAACGCGCGGTGCCCCGCGATGTCGACCTCGAGCCCCCCCTTGTTCACCCCGGTGACCTTCCCTTCGACGGCGACCCCCGCTTCGCGCGCCCGCTCGAGCGACGCCACGTCCCCGCTGGCCGCGAGCGAGCGCCCCAGGCGGACCTGACCCCCTTCGTCCAAGGCGACCACCTGAGCGGCGATCGTGTCTCCGACCTTGACCGAGAGCGTGCCGTCCGGTGCTCGGAGCTCGTTCGCCTCGATGAACGCCTCGCGCTTCCCGTCCAACTCGATGAAGACGGCGTCGCGGCCCACCAGAATGACCGTCCCCTCGACGCGCTCGCCGACCCGCAGGGGGCGGGCTTTCTTCACGGTGGTCTGCTCGAAGAGGGCGGCAAAGGAGTCGGAACGGTCTTCGGCCATGGCGCGCCCGACTTAGCACGGGTTGAGCAAACTCCCCAGTCGCGCTACTCCCCTGCAGAGCCGATGAGGACCGCCTGTACGCGCACTGCCGCCGCGCTCGTGTCTCTTGCTTTGGCTCTGGCGGTCGTCTGCGGCTGCACGGCTCCGGTCGCGGCGGGAATCGACGAGGGGGACGCGAACCGGATCGTCGTCGCGCTCGACCGAGCGAACGTCGACGCCACGAAAGAGGTCGACTCGACCGCGGACGGACGCTTTCGGGTCGTGGTTCCGCGGGACGACGTGGCGCGGGCTCTGGTCACCATGAGCGCCGAGGGGCTGCCACGGCCGAACCCGGCCGGGATCTTGAGCTCCGTCGACAAGGGGGCGCTCGTCCCGAGTCGCGCGGCCGAGCATGCTCAGGTCGTGGCCGGGCTCGCAGGGGACCTGGAGCGGACGCTCGAGGGGGTGGACGGGGTGATTTCGGCGCGGGTCCACTTGAGCCTTCCGGAGACGGATCCCTTGAGCGCGTTTCGGGACTCAGCCGAAGCGCAGGGCGAGAGGGTGAGAGGGAAAGCGAGCGTCCTCATCGAGCACCGCGCGGCAGCCCCGCCGATCTCGATCGCCGAGGTGCAAAGGCTCGTCGCCGGAGGGGTAGCGGAGCTCACCCCGGAGAGCGTCGCCGTGGTCATGGTCGAGCGCTCGTCGCCCGCGACAGCAGGGGATCCGACCGCGCTTTCGCACGTGGGGCCGATCGCGGTCGCGCGGACGTCGGCGCGCGTGCTCCAGGTAGGGCTCGCGGCTCTCCTCGTCGTCATCGCGTTCCTCGCGTCGGTGACGCTGAGCCTGTACTTGCGACTCACGCGAGCCCGCGCTGCGGGCGCGACAGGCGGAACCGCGACTTGATCGCGCTCCGAGGGCTCACCAAGGCCTTCGGCGTAGCGGGCGCCGGGACGCGGACGCGCGGGGTGCTCCGCGCGATCGACCTCGAGATCCCCGCCGGCTGCCTCTACGGCCTCATCGGGCCGGGGGCGGCGGGCAAGAGCGTCCTCCTCAAGATGATCACCGGGCTCCTTCGCCCCGATCGAGGCACGATCGTCGTGGACGGTGAGGAGGTGACGGCGCTCCCCGAGCTCCAGCTCCAGGAGTTCCGGAAGAAGATCGGAATGCTCTTCCAGAACAACGCGCTCTTCGACCACATGACCGTCGGAGAAAATATCGCCTTCCCGCTCCGCCGCCTCTACGCGCTCCCCGAGGCCGAAGTGAACGCGCGCGTGGCCGAGCGCCTCGCCCACGTCGATCTCCCTGGATTCGAAGGGCGGATGCCGGCGGGGCTATCCGGCGGGCAGAAGAAGCGGGTCGGCGTCGCGCGGGCGACGGTCACGCGCGCGCCGATCGTCCTCTACGACGAGCCGGCCGCGGGGCTCGACCCGGTCACGTCGCAAAAGATCTTCGAGCTCCTGCGCGCCGAGCAGCGCGAGTCGGGGGCCACCGTGGTGATGGTCTCGAGCGATCTCGATCGTCTTCTCACGGTCACCGACCGCGTCGGGATGATGTACCGCGGCTCCCTCGTCTTCGACGGGACGACCGAGGACGCGAAGCGGAGCGAGATCCCCATCGTGAAACAGTTCGTCCACGGCCTCACGGAGGGCCCTCTATGACCGCGCATTCGCGACGCCGACGCCGTCGACGCCTGAAGGGTCCACGGTAGATGGACGAGAACTGGCAGCTCGTCGAGGCGGGGGTCGAGATCGTCCTCACGATGATCGCGGGGCACTGGCTCTTCGCCTGGGACGAGAAGCGGATGACGGAGGAGCAGCGCGAGCGGGCGTGGCCGGAAGCGAGCCGTGGGACGGTGGTGTGCTCGCCCCTGTGGTTCTTCCCGTTGTGGCTGGTCGGGGTGCCGCTGCACTTCCTGAGGACGCGCAGGAACCTGCGGGGCGTAGCGGAGGCGATCGGGTGGACGGCGGCGATGTTCGCGCTCTTGATGGCGATTGGGACGGTGTTCGAGATTCTCTCCGACTAACATCCGCCCCGTGACCGCGGCCGCATCTTCGTCGCCCCTCTCCACCGCCACCCGCGTCGCCGGCGCCGCCGGCTCGGCCTTCCTCGGAATCGCGGCGACGACCGGCGGCATGGCGGTCCTCTTCGCAGCGATCGTGCGCCGGCTCTTCTCGCGGAACGCCGACGGCGCGGAGGTCGTCCGGAACCTCTACAAGATGGCCGTCAAGTCGGTCCCGCTCGTCGTCGTCACGGCGCTCTTCACCGGCGCCATCATGGTCATTCAGGCGGCCACGATCGTGAAGCGCTACGGCGCCCAAGCCCTCCTCGGATGGGGCGCCGGCTTCGGTACGCTCCGCGAGGTCGCGCCGCTCCTCACCGCGCTCATGATCTCCGGCCGCGTCGGCGCGAACAACACCGCCGAGCTCGGCACGATGGCCGTTACCGAGCAGATCGACGCCCTCCGCGCCCTCGCGATCGACCCCATCGCGTTCCTCATCGTCCCCCGCTTCGTGGCCATCATCTCCACCCTCTTCATGATGACCCTCTTCGCCGACCTCCTCGCCCTCTTCGGCGCGGCGTACACGGGGCTCGGCCTCCTCGGGGTGGAGCCCGTGAGCTTCTACAACGGCGTCACGGGCGGACTCCTCGGCTTCGGCGACGTCGCCAACGGGCTCGCCAAGAGCGTCGCCTTCGGCTTCATCATCGCGCTGTCGAGCTGCCACTTCGGCCTCACGACGACGGGCGGAGCCCCCGGAGTCGGACGATCCGTGAACGCCACGGTCGTCGCCAGCGCCGCGGGCGTCTTCGTCCTCGACTACGTCATGAGCTTCCTCCTCGCGTGACCGCCGTGAAGGAAGAACTAGAAGAACTGGAAAAGCTCGTGGACACGCCCGCTGCGCCCGGTGAAGGGGTCCTCTTCGACCTCGGAGCGGCGGCGATCGACCTCGCCTACGGCGTTCGAGAGCTCTATTCCGTGTTCGTTCGGACTCTCTATTACAGCGTCCGCGGGAAACGTGAGCCGGGGGCCACGGTCCAGCAGATGTTCGAGATCGGCAACAAGTCGCTCTTCTTCCTTTCGATCACGATGGGCTTCATTGGAATGATCCTCGTCTTGCAGTCGGGGCTGCAGGCCGAGCGGGTCGTCCCGGACTTCACGATGCTCGGCGCGACGTACCTCGAGCTCCTCGTCCGCGACATCGCGGCGTCGATCGGCGCCCTCATGCTCGCCACGCGCGTCGGCGCCGGGATCGCCGCCGAGATCGGCTCGATGGTCGTGACGGAGCAGGTCGATGCGCTTCGCATGTGCGCGGCCGACCCGATCGATTTTCTGATCGTCCCCCGCTTCAAGGCGAGCATGGTCATGACCCTCGTCCTCGTCGTCTGGGCCGGTACGATCGCCTTCCTCGCGGGCGCGGTGACCGCGCACATCGCGTTCGACGTCCCGCTCCGCACGTTCTTCAGCATGCGGCTCGTGGAGGTCGGGGACGTCGTGACCGGCTTCGTGAAGTGCCTCGCCTACGGCGCCGCGATCCCGGTCGTGAGTGGGTACTGCGGCCTCTCGACATTCGGCGGCTCGGAGGGGGTCGGTTGGGCGACGACGCGGGCCGTCGTGAGCTCGTCACTCGCCGTCATCATGCTCAACGTGCTCATCTCCACCGTCGCGTTCATCGTCTTCAAGCAATGACGATCCGCTTCGCCTCCATCCGAAAGGCGTTCGGCCCGAAGCGGGTCATCGACGACGTCTCGTTCGAGGTGAGAGACGGCGAGGTCTTCTTCATCATCGGCGCATCCGGCGTGGGCAAGAGCGTGCTCATCAAGCACCTGGTCGGCCTGCTGTCTCCTGACGAGGGGGAGATCTGGCTCGACGGAGAGGAGATCTCGCGCTTCGACGAGGAGCGGATGTTCGACGTCCGGAAGAAATGCGCGATGGTCTTCCAGCACTCGACGCTCTTCGACTCCATGACGTGCGCCGAGAACGTCGCCCTTCCGCTGCGCAAGCACCGGGCGCTCTCCGCGAAAGACTCTCTCGCCGAGGCTCGCCGCCGCCTCGAGGTCGTTCACATGCGCGAGTTCGCGGAGCGGTACCCGGCCGAGCTCGGCGACGGAATGCGCAAGCGCGTGGCCATCGCGCGCGCGCTCACCCTCGACCCGAAGTACGTGCTGTTCGACGAGCCCACGACGTCACTCGACCCCGTGAGCGCGCGCCGCGTCGACAAGCTGATTCGCGAGCTGTCGGAGAAGCTCGGAGTTACTTCGATCGTCGTGAGCCACGATCTCGTCTCGATCTTCGCGATCGCCGACCGGATCGTCATGCTCTACAAGGGCAAGGTCCGCCTCATGGGAACGCCGGACGACTTCCGCCGCTCGAGCGATGGCGTCGTCGACCAGTTCATCCATGGTAGGGCGAGAGGCCCGATCGAGGCGTGAGTGGTGTAATCTCCGCGGTCGTATGGCGGCGGAGCGTTCAATCGAAGTCAAAGTCGGCGTCCTGATCCTCGTTTCCCTGGGGATCCTGGCGACGTTCGTCCTCGTGATGGGGGGGCTCAGCTTCGAGAAGATGTTCTCCGTCTACGTCGACTTCGACAACCCGGGAGGCCTTCAGGCTGGCGCGCCGGTGAGGATCGCAGGGGTGAAGGTCGGCGCCGTAAAGGAGCTGGCGTTTCTCGGCGGCAAGGTTGACGCGAAGACGGGGCGCCGCACGCTCGTGCGAGCGAAGCTGTCGATCGAAGAGAGCGTGCGACCCGCGATCCACGACGACGCCGATTTCTACGTGACGACGCAGGGGGTCCTCGGCGAGCAATATCTGGCGATCGATCCCGGGACGGGGGAGCGCCCGGCCATCGCGGCCGACACGGTCGTGAAAGGGATCGACCCTCCGCGGCTCGATCTCTTCCTCGCGAAGGCCTACGACCTCCTCGACACGACCGTGAACGGGATCCGAAATAACAAGGAGCTCATCAGCGACATCGCCGTGAACACGGCTGGGCTCCTGAAGGGGCTGAACGACGCGCTCAAAGACAACCGGCCTCGGATCGATCGGATCGTCCAGAACGTCGAGGCGCTCAGCACGCAGTCGAACGACTTGGTGCGCGATGCGCGGAAGGAATATGTCGACAACCCGAAGATCCAGAGGGCGATCGACAACATCGATCACCTCACGTCGGACGTCGAGCGCGACGCGACGCCGCTTCTGAAGGACGCGCGCGAGGCGATGGCCAATCTGAACCGCGTGTCCGCGACGTTTGGTGACCCGGAGGAGCAAGCGAAGCTGAAAAAGACGCTCGCCGACGTGGCCGAGCTGGCTACGCGGGCGAACGCCACGGTCGCGGACGCGCAGCAGATCGTCGCGCACATGAAGAAGGGGGAGGGGACGATCGGGGCCCTCGTCATGGACGAGGCCGTTTACGACGACGTGCAGGAGATGGTCCGCGATCTCAAGCACAACCCTTGGAAGTTTCTCTGGAAGCAGTAGCGCGACGCGACGACTAAGCGCGACGACGCGCGGCTCAGGCGTCGGTGTCCGGATCGAAGCGCGGGTCCTTTGCGAGGTCCGCGGAGACCTCGTCGATCTCGGCGAAGGACGGGGTTCGCGGCTTCGCCGGAGGCTCTTCGCTCTGCTTCGTGAGCCCACGCGGCACGGGCCCCGACTTCGGGATGGGCCGCGAAGACGGCAGTGGCGTCTGGCTACGGAGGGGGTCGAAGACCACGCGGACTCCGTGCTTCGAAGGAAAGCGCTTCATGGGCTCCTCGTCAGAAGACCGACTCGATCGGCTCCTTGCTGCTCACCTCATGACCCATTTGCTCGAGCGCTTCCACGAGATCCCGCTCATCGTCCCCGCCATGCAGGGTCACGGTGGAAGGGGGGCGGGAGGACATCACCTTGATGACGCTCTCGCTGCTCGGCTCCACGGACATCTCCAGCATGACCCCTTCATCGGTGAAGATGAGGATCGAGCCATCCGAGACCTCGATGTCCACGCGGTCCATCCCCCCCCTGCTCGATGCATCGGGCGTGCTCGCCGGCCTCGGGCGTGCAACCTCGCGATGGATCGTCCCCAAGGGGGGATTTCCTATGCAAGAATGTGCCAATTACGCAAAGAAAAGCGTGGACCAACCGGAGTCCACGTAAGGCGGGGCGCCTAACGCAGGCGCGCCAAATGCGGCAAACGCGATGGCCGCATTCGACCTGGCGAGTCTCCAATTCGGCCATCTCTCGTTGCGGAGCCCGAAGACAGGTGCTACCGGTGAGTTCGAGAGGTCTCGCGCGCTCTCGGCGACCCATTCGCCGTGCCCGAGCCGACGTCGCTTCAAGCGGCGTGCGAGCGGGGGGCATGTGGCGTCTCGACGCGCGCGGAGCCTCCCGGACAGCAAACTAGAACTCGATCAAGGCGTGCGCGCGCCCGGATACGGCGTGCGCCCACGAAAGTACGCCGCTTGCCCTCACCGTTTTCGGACGCGATCTCGTCGCTCAACGACCGCGCGCTACGGCGCCTCCTCGGTGCCCGGGCGTTCCTGCGCGGCTATGACTACGTGCGTCGCCGCGCGGTCGAGAACGTCCAGATTGGGGACGCTTCCGCGAGGGGCGAGGTCAAGGGGACCGAGCCGACGCCCTACAGCGTTCAGGTTCAACTGACGCCGAGCGGCTTCAGCTCCGAATGCACCTGTCCGGCATTTTCGAAGATCAACGGCCACTGCAAGCACGTGGCTGCGCTCCTCATCGCGCTGCGCGACCAAGCGCGCGGCAGCTCGCCGCGCCCTCCGCGCGAGGCGACGATGCCTGGGGCGGGAATGCAAGGAATGAGTGCGCAGACGATGAACGGTGGGGCTTACGTGAGCGGTGTGACGAACGTGGGAATGGAAGGACCTGGGGACGGCGGTGGTCGAAGGAAGCGCAACCGGCAGCGCACCGCGCTGAAGATGCCGAACGGGCCGAACGGCTACGGCATGCGCGGCGGCGGACCTCCGGCGATGGGAGGGGGCGGGGGCATGGGGCGCGCGTACGCGCCGAATGGCGGCGGGACCGTCTCGACGGGGGTGGATGCGTGGCTCCCCGAGCCGATGCCGCCGATGCCGAAGACGATCGAGTACCGCCTGCAAGTGAAGCCCGCCGGGCACGGGGCTCCCGCCGGTGCGCTCGTCGTGACGTTGCTCGACCCGAACGCCCGCACGCCGCTCCTGCCGAGCGCGCTCCTCGCGATGCAGAGCCAGACGCCGACGGCGGACCGGGACGCGATCCGTGTGCTCGCGCGGTTCGAGAACGAGGGGCCTCGCCGCGTCGGGATCGAGGTGCGCGGAGAGGATGCGGCGGATCTCCTGCCGCTCTTGAAAGGGCGGCGCGTCATCGTCGAGCCGCAGATGATGGAGCTCCGCTTCGGCGACGAGCCGATGCGCGCCCGGTTCGATCTCGAGCTGTCCCAGGATGGATCGCAGGTCGTCGTGAAGTCGTCGTTTCAACGGCCGGGGGATCCGAGAAAGTTCACGACGGCGCAAGGCGCGTGGTTCGAGGGGAACCCGGGCTGGTATGTCGATGCTCAGGAGGGGGTGGCTCGGCCCATCGACCGGCGGGTGTCTCCCGCGGCGATCCGGCGGCTGGTACGCGCCCCGTTCATTCACGAGCCGATCGACACGCTCCCGCAGCTCATCGCGCAGGGGCTACCGAAGGTCGCGCTCGAGGTGGGGGCGGATTTGCCCGAGCTCTCGCAGGTCGCGGACGTCGTCGACCTGGTGCCTACGTTCCGGATGCGCGCGGGGGGATCGCTCACCGAAGCCCGGGTCGCCCTTCGCGCGGCGTACGAGGACGTCGAGATGGACGTTCGCGCGGACGGCATGACTCCGCCGGTCATCGTGAAGGCGCCCGAGCCGGGCTCGACGAAGCGCGCCCGCTGCATCCGGTGCGACATCGCCGCGCAGCAAGCGGCGGCCAGCAAGCTCCGCGACCTCGGCCTCGCCCCCGACGAGGAAGGGAACGGCTTCGTCGCGCGCGGCGACGACGCAATCCAGTTCTGGACCGAAGGGATCGGCCAGCTCCCCGAGGAGTGGGATCTCTTCGTCCCCGACGATCTGGTCGACGTGCAGGTCCGCGGCAACGCGCTCAACGCGAGCGCTCGCGTGTCGAGCGGCGTCGACTGGCTCTCCCTGCGGCTCACGTTCGAGAGCGAGGGGGTTCCCGTTACGCAGGACGAGCTCGCGAAGTGTCTCGCCGAGGGGAGGCGCTACGTCCGCCTCGCGGACGGGTCGTTCGCGAGGCTCGACGCCGAGAAGGTTCGCGACGTGCTCCTACGCCAGGCGGAGATCCTCGCGACCGGCGGAGGGCAGGGGGGCAAGCTTCCGCTCTCGCAGGCCGGGCGGATTCAGGAGCTGCTCGAGCAGGTCGGCAAGTCGAACGTGGCGGACGGGGCCAAGGAGCTCTTCCAGAAGCTGCGCGACATCGACGAGATCAAGGGGGCCAAGAAGCCCCGGAACCTCAAGGCGTCCCTCCGTCCGTATCAGGAGCAAGGATTCCACTGGCTCTGGTTCCTCCACGAGATTGGCTCGGGCGGCGTTCTCGCCGACGACATGGGGCTCGGGAAAACGGTCCAGGCGCTCGCCCTCCTTCTCGCGGTGAAGGCGGAGGACGCGAAGGCCGAACGGAGGAAGCCGTTCAAGGCGCTCATCGTCGCTCCGACGAGCGTGGTCTTCAACTGGATGCGAGAGATCGAAAAGTTCGCTCCGTCGCTCAGGCACGTCGTCTGGCACGGCGGGGACCGCAAAGAGCGCTCCGACGAGCTCGAGGACGCCGACATCATCATCACGAGCTACGCGCTCCTCCGGCGTGACGAGGAGTTCTTGGCGAAGCTCGACCTCCGGTACGCGATTCTCGACGAAGCGCAGAACATCAAGAATCCCCTCTCCGCCACGGCGCGCGCCGCCAAGCGGTTGAAGGCCGACCGCCGCCTCGCGCTCACCGGCACGCCGATCGAAAATCGCCTCTCCGAGATCTGGTCGATCTTCGATTTCGTCTCGCCGGGGCTACTCGGGCCGCTCGACAAGTTCGAGGAGCGGTACTCGCGCCCGATCGACGCCGGCGATGCAAATGCCGCGCGGCGCCTTCGCGCGACGATTCACCCGTTCATCCTCCGGCGCACCAAGTCCGAGGTGGCGAAGGACCTCCCCGAGAAGATCGAGACCGACAACCTCTGCGAGCTCACCGGCGAGCAGGCGGGGCTCTACGGAGCGGTTCTCAAGGAAGTGCGCGCGCAGGTCATGGGCGAGGTGGAGCGCCAGGGGCTGGCGCGGAGCCACATCCAGATCCTCGCCGGGCTCACGCGACTCCGGCAGGCAGCGTGCGACCCGCGTTTGCTCGGTCTACCTCGCGAGTTCACGGACGAAGATTCGGGGAAGCTCATGGCGCTCCGCGAGCTCGTCGAGACGTGCGTCGAAGGAGGGCACCGCGTCCTCGTCTTCAGCCAGTTCGTCACGATGCTTCATATCATCAAGCGCGCGATGGACGAGGACGGCGTCGCGTACGAGTACCTGGACGGCAGCACGAAGGATCGCCAGCAGAAGGTCGACAACTTCCAGCGCGACGACGGCCCGCCGCTCTTCCTGATCTCGCTGAAGGCCGGGGGCTCGGGGCTGAACCTCACGGCCGCTGACACCGTCATCCACTTCGACCCCTGGTGGAATCCCGCGGTGGAAGACCAGGCGACCGATCGAGCTCACCGGATCGGGCAGACGAAGGTGGTGACCACCTACCGGCTCATCGCCAAGGGGACGATCGAGGAGAAGATCCTCGAGCTCGGCGGCAAGAAGCGCGAGCTCGTGGGGGCCGTGCTGAGCGAGGACATCGGCGGCGCGAAGAAGCTCACGAAGACCGACCTCGAGGATCTCTTCAAGACCGACGACTAGTCACTTGAACATGGCGGCCATCGGGGTCGCGCCCACGGCGCCCCCGATGCGCGCCAATCCCAGCCCATCCTCGATTGTCGCGAGCATCGAATAGTGCGTGTACGCCGTGGACACGGCGCCCGGCTTCACGAGCGGACCGATCGCGATCGTGAGCACCGTGTTCGTTCCGGTGTCCGATCCCTCGTCCCACGTGATGAAGAGGACGCCGTTCGTCGAGAAGCCCGGGGCGCTCGTGATCGTGGGGACGTTCGTTTGCAGCCAGGTGTCCGACTGCGAGACTTCGTCGGGAGTCGTGTTGGAGCCCGTGCAGTCGTCGTGGCCGTCGTCGCAGAGATTGGGCGTGATGAACGAGTAGCTGTACTTGCCGAGGTCGCCGGCGAAGTTCGTGAAGTCGACGACGTGGGCCGCGCAGTCCGAGTTGAGGATGCTCGCGTAGTAGAGGAAGGGGACGTGGCGGACGGCGTAGTTGCCCGAGTTCGCGGTGTTGCACGCGGTTCCCATGTCCTCGCCGTAGTTTCGCCACATCAGCCCCGCGGTGGTGAGCTGGTCGCCGATGCTCGTCGCCGTCAGACCGCCGCAGTTGCAGGTCGGGGACGATTCTACGGCACAACCTGAAGTGCACGCGGGAGAGCCCACGGGCTGGCAATCGCAGACGATCCCCTGAGTGCCGCCGCTCGTGAGCGCGACGTAGTTGGGGAGGCTCGGGTGCGTGATCGCGGTGTACGCGGTGGTGTAGGCCCAGTCCTTGAGGAGCGTGCCGTTGATGTACGGCGCGGAGCTGCTCCCGACGATCGAGCTCGAGTCCTCGTTCTCCATGAGGATCAGGTAGACCTGCCCGAAGCTCGGAATGCCGTTGATCTTCCCGGCGTCGGGGTGGTTCGAGGAGCCCGAGTCGCCTGCGTCGCTCCCGGCATCGGTGGTGGACCCGCTCGACGAGCCACCACTGGAGCTCCCCGACGAGCTTCCCGAAGACGAGCTCCCCGAAGACGACCCCGACGAGGAGCCTCCGGAAGAGGACCCCGAGGAAGAGCCCCCTCCGTCGGATCCCCCGCCTGACGACGACCCGGCGCCCGCGTCGTCGGAGGACGGAGCGCTCGGGGACACGGCGCTCGTGCCGCAAGCCGCTGCGGTGACCAATCCGAACAGGACGATCCGGACGACGACGAGGTGAGGGAGGGGGGGTAGACGGAGCATGAACGGACCCTACCCCTACCGAATGTCCCGCAACCTGCACGAAACGATTGCGTCTCGTCTGCGCTCCCTGGATTCGCACGTCCCGGCTCTGCAAACGGCGCTAGTCTCGGACCTGCGCCCATGATCTGGCTCTCGAACTCCACGCTCGCCCGTCTTCGCGACCAACTCCTCGAGACGGGAGGTCGTCCGTCGGTGGTCGGTACCTCCGTGGAAGCCCTCGCTCCGCAGCTCCAGGCTGAGTACGCCCCGCTCTGCGAGGCGATGTACCTGATGATGGCCGCCGACGGCGAGGTGTCCGGCGAGGAGCGGGACGTCCTGAAGGGGGCGCTACGCAACCTGTCGGGCTCTTCCCTGCGAACGGCCGACATCGAGGCACTGCTGGCCCAAGCAGTCGGCAAGGTGGAAGCCGAGGGGCGCGACGCACGCCTTCGAGCCGTCGCCGCGGTGCTCTCCGAGGATCGAGCGAAAGCGGAGGTCGCGTTCGTCCTGGCGGCCGCCATCGCCTTCGCCGACAACGCGATCGCCGACGACGAAAACGAGACCCTGAGCTCCCTCGCCGAAGCAATTGGCATCGACGAGAGCCGCGCCGAGGCCCTCCTCGACGAAGTCGAGCGGGATCTCGCCGCGGAGTCGCGCGAAAGCTGAGGTAAGGGTAACGTTGTTCGCTCGGTGGATCAGGACGTCCCGTTCGAACGAATAGGCGGCTATCGAATCCTTCGTCGCTTGGCGACCGGAGGGACGAGCGACGTTCTTTTGGCGCGCGCCGAAGGGCCGCACGGCTTCGAGCGCACGGTCGTCCTCAAGCTCCTTCTTCAGCAGTTTCGGCGCGACGCGCCCATGGAGAAGATGTTCGCGCGCGAAGCGGCCGCGTATGCGCGCCTTTCGCACCCGGCGATCGTGAAACTGTACGATTTCTTCTCGGCCGAAGGGCAGCTGGTGATGGTCCTCGAGTTCATCGACGGACTCCCGCTGAACCGCTTCCGGGCGATGCTCCGAAAGAACGGCGAGCAGGTGGACGATCGCGCCTCGATCTTCATCGCCTCGCGCGTGTTCGCATCCCTCGCGGCCGCGCACGGCGCCCGGGATCCGGAGTCGGGGGAGTTCGCGCCGGTCATCCACCGCGACGTGAACCCGTCGAACATCCTCATTCCCTGGGATGGTCACGTGAAGCTCGCCGACTTCGGGATCGCCAAGGTCGCGGGCGTCTCGAGCGACACGCAGGCCGGCTTCATCAAAGGGACGTACGGCTACATGGCGCCCGAACAGGTGCGGGGCGAGCCGGTGACGATCCGGACCGATGTGTATGCGGCGTCGCTGCTTCTCTGGGAGCTCCTCGCGCGCAGGAAGGCTATCCAACGGGGCGCCCTGCCGGAGCTCGAGGTCCTGCGCGCGATGGCGGAGCCGTCGCTGCCTTCGCTCGACGTCCTGCGCCCGGACTTGCCTCAACGCCTCCGCGAGGCGATCGCCCGCGGACTCGAGCCTTCGCCCGACGCCCGCTCGATCACGGCGGAGGAGATGCTCATCGTTCTCCGCGAGTCGGTGACGAGCAACGAGGGGCGAAACGTCCTCGCAGAGACGCTCATTCGCGTGCGGCAGGAATCGGATGCGGCGCGTTCGGGGCCGCCGCCGGCAGCCTCCGCCGATTCGACGGCGAAGGTTGCCGCGCAGCCTGAGCCGCCGCGCCCTCCGCAGCCGCGCCCCCCGAGCGAAGCGTCGATCGATGGGCGCATGCGGACGGCGCTCGGGACGGGGCAGGTAGCGGCGGTCGCTGCTCCCGTCACGGGGGCCATCCTCGCGCGCGTCACCCCTGTGCCCCCTTCCTTCGCGACGAAGGGAGCTGTTCCGCCGCAACGGCAAGTGGCCACGTTGGCGCTCGGTCTTCTACGCGAAGATGTCGCAGGCTCCTACAGTGCGGTGGCGACGCCCGGCCGCCCGATCAGCGAAGAGCGAGCTGCGCGAATCGGGGTCGTGGTTCCGCCCCCGTCACAGCGCCCGCCGCCTGCGCCGCCGCTCGGAGACTCGTTCCCACCGGCGCTCGGTGGAGGTGTGCCGGCGACGGGGGGGCTGCCGCTTCAGGCGGGGGACTCGCTCCCGCCGGTCCTCGGGGGAGTGCCGCAAAGCGCGCCGATCCCGCCGCCGCCCGCGGCCCTGCTCGCGGTCGCACAGGAATTCGAATCGAATCCGTCGACGGTTCCGACTCCGTTCTCCCTCCCGTCGAGGTCCGCGCCACCTCCGGCCTACGCGCCCCCCGCACCACGAGCGCCCCCCCAAGCGCCGCAGTCGCAGCCTCCGTACGCCCAGCCGATCGCGGCGATGCTCGCGGCGACACTCCCGATGCAACCGCCGGCGATGCCTACGCCGATGCCTGTCGGCCCGATCATGCCGGCGCCGCCCCCGCCCGGTGCGATCCTGTCGCCCCTCCCCCTAGCCTCGCGCGGGAAGGGGGGAGCGTACGTGGTGATTGCGGGAGTCGCGCTCCTCGGATCGGCGTTGGTGATCGGAGCGCTCCTGTACTCGCGCACGAATAGGGGCGAATCGGCGGCGGCGACCGCGACCGCGACTGCGAGAGCGACGGCGACCGCGGCAGCAACCGCGACGCCCGCGACGGCGACCGTTGCGACGGTAGCCGCGCCTGCGACGGCGACCGCGCCGGCGGTGACAGCCGCGAGCAAGCCGGCCGTAGCAACGGCGACCCCATCCCCTCCGCTTCCGACCTCGCCCCCCCCTGCTGCTCACGCCTCGTCCTCGACGGAAGGCGACATCGTGACCCCCCCGAAGGCCGGCGGTCACCGCGTCTTCGTCGACGGGCGGTACGCCGGCGACTCCCCAGGGCCCATTCGGGTCCATTGCGGTCAGCACACGGTGAAGGTCGGCAGCGGGGGAGTCGCGAAGCCCGTCAACGTTCCGTGCGGTGGCGAGATATCGGTTTCGCCGAAGTAGCCGTGCGTTGCTGCCAGGGGGCTCGCTCCGTCAGGCCTCTTCGCTCTCGAGCAGCGCGCGAAGAACGACCGGGTCGATTCGGACGGCGATCACTTTCTCGCGATCGACGACGACGAGCCCCGGCGCGCTTCCGCGCGGCTTTCGCAAGTGGCGGCGCGACGCGTACTGCACGTCGACGACGGCTTCGTCGCGTGCGTCCGAGAAGTGCGCCGCCAGGTGTGCGGCGTCTGCGAGCACGTCGCCTGGGCACGTGCGGTTCTTCACGAGGGGGACGATGACGTGTGCTCCGGGATGACCCTGCGCGTGCAGCCAGAGATCGTGGGGCCGGGCAACCTGGAAGGTGAGAAGGTCGTTCTGCGTGGCGCCTCGACCGACGAGGAGGCGCGCGCCGCTGCGCGCGTGGAAGGTCCGGTAGGGGGGAGCCTTCGCTTGCGCTTGCCCCCCCCCTCGAGGCCCACCGGGACCGCTCAGCTCGATCTTCACGTCCTTCGGCGCAGCCGCGCGGGCTGAAGCGAGCGCCTCGTCGATCATCGGCGCGCTCTCCGCGTCGGCGACCTTCGCCTCGAGCGGGAGGAGCGAGGCGAGCGCTCTCTCGGCGCCCGCGAGCCGTTCGCTCGCGACCGTAGCACCGAGCTTGAGCCGCCGCGCGCGCTGGAACATCGCCTCGACTTGCACGCGCGCGGGCTTCGCAGGATCGAGCGGCACTTCGATCGTCTTCGCCTCGCCACTCGACCAATCGGTGACCGTGAGCGAGCGCGCGCCGCGCGGGGTGCGTGCGGCCTCGGCGACGAGCCACTGCGCCTGCCGGGCCAGCGCCTCCGCAACGCCGATCCGCGCGAGATCCCCCCGCACGGCCTCAGCCCTCCGCGTCAAGCGCGCGATCCCTCGCCTTATCGCGCGCAGGGCGCTCACCCTCCTCGCGATGAGCTCGTCGCGCGCGGCATTTTCAGCGAGCTCTTCGCCGCGAGCGAGCCAGCCGTCACGCTCCTCATCCCGCGCGTACGCCTCCCCCTGCACCTCGGTCCACGCCTCTGGACCGACCTTCACCTCCACGCGCGCTCCACGCGAAGCGTCAATTTTCGCTCGCTCCGCCCCTCGCTCCAGCGCCGCGGCCCCCTCGCCGAGCCACGCCACGCGAAAACCCTCAAGGCTGCCTAGCGATCGGGCCCCCTCGGGCTTGGGGGGGCGCGACGAGGAAATGCCGGCAGCCCCTCCCGCCACGAGGAGAATGAAGGTCGTCCTGCCTGGCTCGCGGACCTTGAGCACTGCGCTCCGGGCACTTGCGTCAGCCCGCTGCACGACCGCGCCGGCGAGTAGCGCGTTGGCTGGACCCGAAATCGCTGACGCCATCGCTCCTCCGGCTTCCTCGCTTAGCTTGTATAGTTCAGTGAGGGGCGCCGCGCGCGCTCCTCTCCATGCGTTCCGCCCTCGAGACACCGCTGAGTCGCCGGAGCTATCCGGCCGGGCAGACGAGCGCCTTCGTGATGAAGGCGCTGCTCAAGTACCTCGATGCGCACAAGGGCAAGGGGGTCTCGGAGCAGTGGCTCAAGACGATCCACGTCGAGCGCGACGATCTGGACGACGAGACCCGGGCGATGCCGCTAACCACGTTGCATCGCGCGCTCCAGCGCTTCGCGGAGGCGGCGTCGCGCGAGGCGATCGGGGAGATGTGGGACCAGCTCATCGCGCCCGACAACCTCGGCGTGTGGATGCGTATCCTTCGCGGCACCGTGGTCCCCGCGGACGCCTTCTCCCGCCTCGACTCCTCCGACAGCGAGTACGGGCGGACGACCCGCTGGGAGACGATCGAGACGCGCATCGGCTTTTGGCGCGGACGGGTTCACATCGCGCACGATCCGGCGCTCGAGGAGGACGGCCTGCTGGCGCTCGCGCGCGTAGCGGAGCTCGCCTCGGTGCCCGCTCTCTTCGGCTACGGGCGGGGCGAGGTGATCGCGCGCGGCGTGAACACGGCGACGGTGAGCGATATCGCGCAGGAGTTCGAGGTGCGCTGGTCCGTGCCGACGGCGAAGCGCACGGGGCCCATCGGAGCGGCGGTCGGGCTCGGGCTCGCAGCTTTCCCCTTTTTCGGCCATCCGTCGCTTGCCGCCGCCGGGCTTGCGCTCGGCGCGGCGTGCGCGGGCGCGCTCGTCGGCATGGGGGTCGCGCGCGAGAGACTGCGGCACACCGAGACGAGCGCGCAGACCTCGCGCGTCCATGCCCTCGAACGAAACATCTTCCTGAAGGAGAATCGGGAGATCGCCGCGGCGGGGAACCTCGAGGGGTCGATCATCGCGGGGCAGTACCGCACCGGCGTTCGCATGGGCTCCGGCGCGAGCGGCGTCATCTACGAAGCCGTCCGGATCAGCGACGGCCTCCCCGTGGCGATCAAGCTCCTTCGAGCGGCGGCTGCGCACGACGCCACCGCCTCCGATAGGTTGCGCCGCGAAGCCGAGGCGCTCGGCCTCGCATGGCACCCGAACGTCGTCGAGGTCATCGACCACGGGCACCTGGCCGACGGCACGTCGTATCTGGTCATGGAGCGCCTGCGCGGAGAGACGTTGGCGACGCGGTTGAAGGGGAAGGTCCGCCTCACCAGCCCGGAGCTCCTTCCGATCGCGATGCAGGTCTGCGACGCGCTCGTCGCCGTGCACGCGGCGGGGGTCGTGCATCGCGATCTGAAGCCGTCGAACATCTACCTCGCCATCGACGTGGACGATCCCGGCTCCGTCGAGCGCGTGAAGCTCCTCGACTTCGGCATCGCGCGCGTGGAGTGGGAAGAGACGCGCATCACGAACATGGGAGCGCCGTTGGGTACCCCCGGGTACATGTCGCCCGAACAGGAGAGCGGTGGCGAGGTCGATGCGCGAAGCGACATCTTCGCGCTCGGCGCGGTGCTCTACGAGTGCCTCGTCGGCGAGCCCCCTCCGCCGACGCCGAGCGGGCTTTGGCGATCGGGGGCGGTGAGCGGCGAAGGTCCGGCCGATTCCGGCGTGCACAAAGCGGGGAAGCTGATTCCGCCTGCATGGAAGGCCGTCATCGGTCGGGCGATGGCGCCGGTGCCGGGGGATCGGTTCCAGGACGCTCGCGCGTTCGCTGCCGCGCTCCGCGGTCTCCGCGACGAGATCGTGCGCGAGGCGCCGCCGGACACGTCGTCGTCTTCCACGTGAGTCGGTGCGCGCGTCGCGCGAGACTCGGTCGAGCACACCCGCGGCCCCTTGGCCCCACCGCGGCGTGGCGGTTATGCTCATGCCGACCTTGCAGCCCCCGCCGCCGTTTACCGCTCGAATCCGAACGACTCTCTTCGGCGCTTTCTTCACCGCGATTCTCGCAAGCGGAACTCCAAGCTCCGCGCAGAGCTCGGGTGATATTGCGCACGAGGAGCTGAAGAAGGGCTGGGAGCTCAAGAAAGAGGGACGGTGCCCGGAGGCCATTCCGCACCTTCTCGAAGCCGTCAGGCTCGATCCGGGGCTCACGGGGATGGCGAACCTGGCGCAATGCGAGGAGGAGGGGGGCAAGCTCGTCGCCGCGCACAAACACTGGGGGTCGGTCCTGCACTGGGCGACCGTCGTGAAGGACGCGAAGCGCGCAGCCGACGCGCAGCGACGCTTGGAGGCGCTCCACGCGCGGATTCCCAGGCTCGTCATTCACCTCGGCACCAGCGTGCCTACGTCGACCGTCGTGCTCATCGACGACAACGCGATCCCCTCCGGACAGCTTACGTCGCCGGTCCTCGTCGACCCCGGGAAGCACCTCATCATGGTGCGCGCTCCGGGTCATCAAGACCGGGCCAGGAGCATCGCGCTCACGGAAGGCGAGCAGGAGGACATCCTGATCAGGCCCGGGGACATCCGGATGGCCGGGGACTCCGCCGAGTCGCCCGATTCGGCGACGGCCCCGCCGGCCGAGGAGGTCGCTCCGTCGCCCGCCTCGCGCCCCCGGGCGGGCGGGTCCGAGCTACTGCGCGTCTCCTTCGAGGGGGTCGAGGCCGACGTCACGCTTGGCATCTATTCATGCAGCGCTCCGTGCGAGCTGAAGGTCCCTCAGGGCACCTACGAGCTGACCGTCGATGGGCGCCCGGCCCGATCGCTCAACGTCGGACCCGATCTCGTGACGATCGTGCAGCTCAAACACGGATCCCCGGGCCTCCTCATCGCCGGCGTGACGGTAATCGCCGTTGGGGCGGTTTTCGTCGTCGCCGGGCTCTCCACGAGCAACAATTGCACGACCCCGAGCTCTGGGTCCGGCGAGAGCTATTGCCTCAGTATCCCGCTTACCCTCGAGGCGACCGGAGTGTTGTGGGGGGTCGCAGGGCTCGCGCTCACGATCGTCGGAGGCATCGTGAAGGGGCGGACGCGCGTTGACGTGGACCCCACCGAAGTGTCCAAGCGGGTCCACGTCATGCCGTGGGCAGCGGCAGCGGACAACCTTCGCGGCGGCCTGGCGGGGGGCGTCGGCGGACTGGCCGTCGTCTTCTGACGATCCTAATCTCGCTCGAGAGGTCACCTAGCGGAGAGGGGGAAGGAATGAAGCGCACACTTGGCGTCGTTGGACTTGCTCTCGCTGTGTCGGCCTGGGCTCCTGTCGCCCACGCAGACAACCCGACCGATACGGTCGTACTGACCAGCGGCGGCAGGATGAGCGGGACGATCATCGTCGATGACCCGAACGGCGGAATCACGCTGCAGCTCAAGGACGGCACGGTCCGGAAGCTCAAGAGGAAGGACGTGAAGAGCGTCGAGCGCGTGAACGCCGAGGAAGTCGCGGTCGCGCCGGCGCCTCCCCCGCTGCCTCCGCCGCCGCTACCGGTCGCTCCCCCGCTCACCAGGGTCGTCTTCGAGGGGTCCGAAGCGGAGGTCACTCTCGGCCCCGAGCACCGGTGCTCGGCTCCTTGCCAGATGACCGTCGTTCCAGGGAGCTACCAGCTCACGATCAACGACCGCCCGAGCCACGTGATCGTCGTCGGCAACGAGGCACAGACTGTGCGCCTGAGGAGCGGCTCGCCCAACATGCTCATTGCCGGCTCGATCGCCATCGTCGCCGGGATCGGTCTGATCGCGGCAGGGCTGTCGGTGAACAACAACTGCACGACCCCCGCCGCTGGCTCCGGCTACACCTATTGCCTCAGCATCCCTCTTACATTGGACGCGACAGGCGCGTTGTGGGGCGTTGCCGGGATCGTCGTCGCTATCCTCGGAGGGGTGCAGTTGAGTCGGACACGGCTCGATACGCGTCCACCGGAGTCGGTTGCCGTGAACGCCAGGCCTAGGGTCCTTCCGTGGGCGACCGGAACGGAGGGGTTTCATGGCGGCGTCGGCGGCCTGGCAGTCGTGTTCTGAGCACCGGACCGAGTAAGCTCACTCTCCGTGCGGAAGTGCATCGACCTGCTGACTGCGCCGCTCGTTTTGGCCCTCGTGGCGTGCGTCCCGCAGGCGACCCCCGCAACGCCACCGCCCGCGCCAGTCCCCCAGCAATACGCTGCACCACCGCCGCCGCCCGCGGCGTATCCGCCCCCTCAAACGTACGCGCCCGCTCCGGCTTATCCGTCGCAACAACAGACGTCGCCTCCGGCGCCCCAGCGCGGCTACGCACCGCCCTATCGGACGGCGACGTCACCCGCGCCCGCTCCACAACCAGCGCCCGCTCCCCAACCGGCGCCGGCCCCGGCTCCGGCGCCGTCATCGCCATCGCCCACCGTCGCTTCGCGTCCGCTTCTGCCGCCGCTCATCGGCTCCCTCGCGTGGCAAGCGGAAGTGCGGAGCGTCATCCTCGAAGACGTCGCCGCGCTCGGGCCTGACGACCAAGCGCGCGTCCGCGGAATCCCGCTCGTCTTCGACCCCAACCCGTTCGAGATCAACGCGTACGCCCAGTGCGACGAGCACGGGAGCCCGGGCATCGTCGGCACCGAGGGGCTGCTCGAGGCGATCGACGCGATCGCGCAGACGCGAGCGACTGACGAGCTCTACGGCACGCACACCTACGCGCAGTACCTCGCGGCCGTCGTTCCGAACCTGGTCCAGTCCGACAAGGCGAGCGCGGCGCTCCCGCTCGGAATCATCCCGTGGAACGTCGCGACGGACGCCCGGCGTTGGTCGCGCGCGCACGAGCTGTTCGACGAGATCGCCGCGTTCACGTTCGGGCACGAGCTGTCGCATCACTGGCTCGGGCATACCGGGTGCGCCTACGGGCCTCCGAACATCCTCGGCATCGTGCCGGCCGCGCTCAGCCGAGCGGGGCACACATTCGCCCAGTTTGCCGAAAACCAGGCTGACGAAAAGGGGACGAGCACCGTACTCGCCGCCGGCAGGGCGCGGGCGCCGCAGTTCCGGTGGACCGAAGAGGGAGCGCTCGCGCTCCTCGATTTCTTCCTCCACCTGGAAGACGCGAGCGGGCAAACGCAGGTCGCGTTTCTCACGACGCATCCTAGCTCGCGCTTCCGTATCCCCTGGGTACAGGTCGCCGCGGCGGCCTGGCGGTTCCAACACCCTGGCTAGACCACGCGCTACTCCTGGCCTGACAGCGGGTTCCTGGGCGCCGGTGCGTGGACTCGGGCACACTACGCTTAAGCAGGATAGGGGGTTTCTGCCCCGTGAACCCGGATCCCGAGCCCACAATCTCCGACGACGAGTCCACGCTCGCGGCGACGCCGGAAGCGATCGACGGTCGGGGTGTGCCTACCGAACGCCCGCCGCCTGGCGTCGACGGCGAGCCACGCTCAGGGAGCCTCGACGGCAGCTCGTCGCCGTCCTCGTCGTCCTCCTCATCGATCTTCTCGACATCGGTGGGGACGCCGCTCGAGACGATGCACATCGAGGAGATCGGGCGAACCCGCATCTTCGTTCGCTACGCCATGGGGCTCGCCGTCGTCGTCAGCGTGCTCGGCCCGTTCGTCGGCGGCGACGAGATCGGCAAGCGCTTCCTGTACGGCGGCCTCGCCCTCATCATCGTCTGCACGTCGTGGCTCGCGTGGAAGCTCCGCGACGACGCGGGGTACACGATCCAGCGCGTCCTCCTCGCTGCCAACGGCTGCATGGTGGGGGCCTTCTGCGGGATCTGGTTCTTCGGCGTCTACTCGCCGGCCCCCATCATTCTCCCATTCGGCCTCTACTTCTTCAGCGCGGCGCAGAGCTTTCGCGCGACGATCTCCGTCTATCTCTCGTGCTCGATCGCCTACTTTCTCATGTGCACCCTCACGTGGTCGGGGCTCGCGGTCGACCACGGGGTCCTTCGGGGCGACTCGCTCGGGCCTGCCGATCGCGCGGTGGTGGTCCTCCTGGTCGAGGCCACGCTGCTCGCGACCTTCTTGGCCGCGCGCAACACACGGCTCGCCACGCTTCGTGCGATCGAGCTCCACGACAAGGCCGTCCGCGGGATCGCGCAGCGCGAGGCGCTCCTCGAGGAAGCGCGCCAGGATCTCCAGGCCGCTATGCGCGCGGGGGGCCTCGGTCGATTCACCGACGCGACGCTAGGGAGCTACCGCATCGGCAAGCTGATCGGCCGCGGGGCGATGGGCGAGGTCTACGAGGGGACGCACGTGTCGACCAACGAGCCGGCCGCCGTGAAGCTCTTGCAGGCGCACGTCCTCGCGGACCCCGAGCTCGTTCGCAGGTTCTTCCGCGAGGCCAAGATCGCCGCGTCGCTCGACGTGCCGAACGTCGTGCGCGTACTCGAGATCGGAGGGGCAGAGGCCCCCTTCCCGTACCTCGCCATGGAGCGGCTCACGGGCGAAGATCTCGCCGATCACCTCCGGCGCCACCGACGACTCGCGCTTCCGAGAGTGGTGCAGCTCGTCCGTGACATCGGGCGGGGCCTCGACGCGGCGCGCCTCGCGGGGATCGTCCACCGCGACCTCAAGCCGAGGAACATCTTTCTGAGCGAGGTTCGCGACGCGGCGCCCGCGGTCGGCGCGGCGCGCTCAGCGTCGGACCCGGGCGAGGCGAAAGGGGCGTCGCCGCGTCGCACCTGGAAGATCCTGGACTTCGGCGTCTCCAAGCTGATGGACAGCGAGGGGACCCAGACGAAGGACCAGATCATCGGTACCCCCGCGTACATGGCGCCCGAGCAGGCGTCGGGGGGCGAGGTCAGCCACAGTACTGACCTGTATGCGCTCGGCGTCATCGCCTACCGCGCGCTCACTGGACGACCGGCTTTTACCGGGGATCACACTGCGGAGACGCTCTACCAGGTCGTCTACCAGATGCCCCCTCGTCCGAGCGAAGCGGCGCGGCTCCCCCCGGACCTCGACCTCGTGCTCATGATCGCCATGGCCAAACGCCCGCAAGAGCGGTTCGGGACCGCGGCCGAGCTCGCCGACGCGCTCGAAGCGGCTTCGCGAGGGGCCCTGACCGCAGAGCTCCGGGCGCGCGCCGAGCGCCTCGCCATGAAGCAGCCCTGGGGGACCACCGGGACGCGAGCTGCCTCTGGCGACCGATTGCCGTGATAGCTTCGGGCCCTCACTAACGGCGCGCCCGCGCCACGCGCCGGGCGGACCAAGACCCGAGGAGGCACGACCATGGCGGCGAAGAAGCTTGCGAAGAAGGGTGCGAAGGGGGCGAAGAAGGTGTCCGCGAAGCCCGCGAAGAAGGCGGCGGCGAAGCGGAGCGCGAAGCGGGCGCCCACAAAGGCGAGGGCCACTGCAGCGGCGCCGGCCGTCGTGCACTGGGAGATCCAGGCGCAGGACGCGAACAGGATCCAGCGCTTCTACGCGGATCTCTTCGGCTGGAAAATCGATGCGGCGAACCCTATGCGATACGGCATGGTCTCTTCGAAAGGGAAGGGGGGCATCGACGGCGGAATCGGCGGTACGCCGAGCGGTCAGTCGCGGATCCTCGTCTATGCGACCGTCGCCGATATCAACGGTGTCCTCGAGAAGGCCGAGGCGCTCGGTGCGCGGACGGTGCTCCCTCGGACCGATGTCGGCCCGGTGATCATGGGTATCTTCGAGGACGTCGAGGGGAACCACTTCGGCATCATCGAGGGGTAACGCGCGTAGGACGCAATTCGAGGCGGGATGAGCGACGATCAGATTGCGAAGTACGAAGCCTGGGCCACGCGACTCGAAGCGAACATCGCGACGCTCACGCGGCAACGGCGCTCGTACCTCAAGATTTTCTTCGGCGCCGTCGTTCTTTCCGCCCTCGGGTTCTTCTTCGGCGCGTGGCTCGGCGTCGGGACGCTTGCGACGGGCGTCATGGTTTGCGTCGCGGGTCTTTACATCTCGACGACGCGCACGTGGGAGTACCAGCGCGAGCTCGCCAGGACGCGCGAGGAGATCGCGCATCTGAAGCCGCGCTAGCGTCCCCTTGGGCTAGCCGACGATCCGGAGCTGCCGCCCCGACAGGACCTCGTTGTGGCTCCCGGTCCGGTACCCCTGCAGGTCGAGCGTGACGTAGGCGAAGCCGAAGCGCTTGCCGGCCGCGACGATCGCGTCGCGCGCCTCGAAGGCGCTCGCGAGCTCGTCCTTCGCGACCTCGACGCGGGCCATCGACGATTGGCCCTCTCCGCCGAGCGCATGCCACCGTACGCGCACCTGCCGCAGCCCGAGGCGGTGCAGCTCCTCTTCGAGCGCGCCGATTTGCGACAGACGCTCGCGCGTCACCTTCGTCCCGTACGGGATTCGGCTCGAGAGGCAGGCCGCGGCCGGCTTGTCCCAGATCGACAGACCGATCGAGGCCGCGCACGCCCGCACGTCCGTCTTCGTGAACCCGAGATCGACGAGCGGGCTTCGCACGCCCGCTTGCTTCGCCGCCTCGAGCCCGGGCCGATAGTCGCCGAGGTCGTCGAGGTTCGTGCCGTTGACGACCGCCGCGATCGACCACTCCTTCTGCTTCTCGGTGCTCAGGCGATAAAGCTCCGACTTACAGTGGAAGCAGCGGTCCGCGTTGTTCGCGACGTAGCTCGGGTCGTCGATCTCGCGCGACTCGACGAGCTCGTGGCGGGCGCCGATCTGCTTTGCCACGGCGATCGCCTCGTCG
>JBKQKP010000076.1:0-93886 GCA_052147435.1 Polyangiaceae bacterium
TGGAGCCACCGCGAGGAGCTCGCGGCGTGGGCCCTGCGAGAGACAGCTCAGGCGAGCAAAGCCGGCGCCACGGCCTGAAGCGGCGCGAGTCGCTGGATCAGCGCAGCGTGCACAGGCTCGCTCGAAGCTGCCAGCACGTCACCGCTGAGGTGGACCACCTCGCCCCCCGTTTGCGACACGATCCCACCGGCCTCGCGGACGAGGAGCCCCCCCGCGGCGACGTCCCAGGGGGAGAGCCCGATCTCGAAGAAGGCTTCGCACCTCCCGGCCGCGACATAAGCCAGGTCGAGCGCAGCGGCGCCAAAACGCCGCACACCGGCGACGTCTCGCATAATCGCCCCGAGCGCGGCGAGGAACGGCGCGTGGTCCCCCCGCGCGCGGTGCGGGATCCCGGCCGCGACGATCGATCGCCCGAGATCCCTTTCGCGTGATACGGACAGACGCCGCTCGCCTAGCCAGGCACCACGCCCTTTTTCTCCAAAGAAGAGCTCTCCTTTCATGACGTCGAGCACCGTGCCGGCCACGATTTCCCCGCTCACCTCGAGCGCGATCGACACCGCGAAGTGAGGAATGCCATGAAGAAAATTCGTCGTTCCGTCCAGCGGATCGACGATGAAGCGGCTCTCGCTCCGCGCAGCACGGTCGTCCCCTTCTTCGAGCAAGAGGCCATGCTCGGGGTACGCGGCCGTGAGCTCGGCGCGAACGATCGACTGTGCTCTCAGATCCGCGCTCGAAACGAAATCGCTCGCCTTCTTCTCCCGCACCTCGAGAAGATCGGGACGAAGCGCGTCGGTCCGCAGACTCTCGCCGGCGCGAAGCGCGGCGCGGATCATCGCCTGGAGCACGTCGGACCGGTTGTCCATCGGCGTGCTCTTAGCATGGTGCGCAAAACTCGACTCGCCCTTGGGCTCGCCGTCGGTGGCATCGCCAGTCTCCTCTGCGCTCCCAGCGCGGTCGCACAGGATCTCTACCCCCCCCTTGCCCCACCAGTGCCGACAACGTCCCCACAGAGGCGTCACGAGCCCGTGAAGTCAGAGAAAGCCGAGAAGAAGCTCGACCCTCGCCGCTTCGAGTGGGCGGGCTTCCCGATCATCGGAGGGAACAGCGACATCGGCGTCGAGGGGGGGGTCGCGGCCACGTTCACGCGCTTCCGCGAGGGGATCTTCCCCTACCTCTGGAACCTCGACGTCGTCCTCTCGGCCAGCGCGAAGGACGACCCGAGCTTCGCCTTCATCCAGCAGGCCGACGTCCTCCGCCTCGATGCTCCGGACCTGGCCAACCACCACCTCCGGCTCGACACGCGCGGCAGCTTCACGCGCACGATCAACGAGGGCTACTACGGCATCGGCAACGCCTCGAGCCCCAACCCCGGCCCCGGCGAGACGACAACGGTGCGGCTGAATCAGTACATCGCCGAGGAGGCGCGCATCCGCGAGATCGCGCGCGTGCACACCGGGACCATGTTCGACCTCGCGCTCGGCGGGAACCTCCGTTACGAGTGGCCGAGCATCTACGCCGGCTCGAGGCTCGCCGTCGACTCCGTCGCGCGCAATCCGGACGGGTCGCCCCTCCTCTACGGCGTGCAGAACGAAGGGCTCGCCGGCATCGCCGCCGGCGTCATCCTCGACACGCGCGACAACGAGTTCATCACTACCCACGGGATCTACTACCAGGTCGGCTTCGGCGGGACGGTCGGCTCCGGGGAGCACATCGGGTACGCGCAGGCGTCGGCCGTGCTCGCGCACTACGCCCCCCTCGTTGGCCCTCTCATCTTCGCCAGCCGGATCGTCGCCGACTGGGAGTTCGGCAACGTCCCCTTCTACGATCTGCAGCAGGGGGGGATCTTCGAACCGCAGTACCTGGTCGGCGCCGGAGGGATCCGCGGCGTCCCCGAGGGGCGTTACGCCGGAGCGGCCAAGGTCATCGGCAACGTCGAGATCCGGATCCCCTTCCCGCGCTTCGTCCTCTTGGGCCAGCGGCTCCGGCTCGGGACGACCACCTTCTTCGACGCCGGACGGGTCTGGGCCAGCTACAAAGGGGGGGCCGACGTCGCGCACGACGGGACGACCCTGGGGCTCCGATATGGCGTTGGAGGGGGAGTCTTCCTGCAATGGGGCGAGGCGGCGATCTTTCGTGTAGAAGCTGCGTATTCTCCGGATGCAGAATCTGAGAATCCGGGGTTCCCGATCGGCATCTACGTGTCCGACGGGCTGATGTTCTAGGGGCGTCGGGAGCGGCGCGGGAGAAGGGATGTCGACGAGCACACGAAGCTCGGAATGGGAGCGATTGCGCCGCGCCGTGAGCGGCTGCGCGCTCCCCCTCGCGGTCGTAGATCTCGACGCCCTCGAAGCGAACGTCGATCGCCTGACGACACCGGCGCGGATCGGCGGCAAGCGGGTCCGCGTCGCGACGAAGTCGGTGAGATCGCCGGCGTTGCTCGAGCTCATCGCCGACGCAGCCGGGGGGGTCATCACCGGGGCGATGGCCTACGCCGCGACGGAGTGCCCGCTCCTCGTCGCACACGGGCTCGACGACATCCTCGTCGCGTACCCGACGATGCAACCGTCCGACCTCACCTGCATCGCCGAGGTCAACCGCGATGGGGCCACCGCGAGGCTCGTCGTCGATTGCGTGGATCACGTGGACGCCATCGCGAAGGCCGCTCGCGATGCCGGCGCGCGCATCCCTGTCATCGTCGACGTCGACGTGTCCTACCGCCCCGGGGGACCGCTGCACCTGGGAGTGCGTCGGAGCCCGGTGCGTGAGGTCGGCGAGGTCGTCGTTCTCGCCGAGCGGATCGCCGCGCGCCCGGAGCTTCGCTTCGACGGGATCATGGCCTACGAGGCGCAAATCGCCGGGCTCGCCGACGGGGGGGTGGCCACCCGCGCGTTGAAGACGCTCTCTCGCCCGCACGTCATCGAGACGCGCGCCGCCGTCGTGGCGGCGCTCTCGGCGCGCGGCCTCGGTCCCGCGATCGTCAACGGCGGCGGCACCGGGAGCCTGGACGCCAACTCCCGCGAGCCCGCGCTGACCGAGATCGCCGTCGGCTCCGGCTTCCTCGCGAGCCATCTGTTCGATCACTACCGCGGCCTCTCGCTTCGCCCGGCGGCCTTCTTTGCGCTGCAGGTCGTCCGCAAACCGGCCCCCGGGGTCGTCACCTGTCACGGTGGCGGATTCATCGCGTCGGGGGCCCCCGGCCGCGATCGCCTCCCGATCCCCGTCTTCCCGGAGGGGCTGTCGCTCCTCGACCTCGAGGGGGCGGGCGAGGTCCAGACGCCGCTCCGCGTCCCCCGGGGCGTCGAGCTCGCGCTCGGCGATCCCGTCTTTTTTCGGCACGCCAAGGCGGGAGAGCTTGCAGAGCACGTGAACGAGTACATCCTCGTGCGAGGGGATGAGGCGGTCGGACGAGCGCCGACCTATCGGGGAATGGGAAAATGCTTTTTGGGCTAAGACACAGACTCCCCTCCCTGCTTGCTGGGAGGGGCTGGGGGTGGGTTTTCGCGACGCTCGCGTGCGCCTGCTCGCAATCGTCGTCGGGGACGCCGGTGCGGACGACGGACACGATCCCGCCCAGCCACACGCAGGTCATGATGACCTTCGATCGCTCCTCGGACTTTTACAACGCCCCGTTCCCGAGCGACGACCTGCTCACGGCGAACGGGACGATCGACCTCAGTCTGTTCCCGAACCCCAACGCCGCGCCGCTGATGACGCAGGCGATCGGCCTCGCTTCGCAGACGCTCGGGTTCGCGTGCAGCGCGGGGGCGTTCTTCGAGACCACCGCCGCCGTCGATCCGACGTCCCTCCCGGACCTCAACGGGAGCGTGCGACGCGGCGCGAGCGCGTTCATCGTCAGCATCGACCCGAGCGCGCCCGACTACTTGCAACAGTATCCGGTGCACACAGGGTTCGGCGCGACCGCCGAGTCGAACGGGCCGTTCGGCGTCCCCAACCTGCTGTCGCTCGTACCGCTGCAGGGGTACCCGCTGCGCCCGAGCACCGAGTACGCCGCCGTGGTCACGACTTCGGTCAAGGACACCACCGAAGCGCCACTGCTCGCTTCGCCGACGGTCGCGACGATCGCTTCCGGGAGCGCACCGAGCGGGATGAACCCGACGGCGCTGCCGATCTACACGGCGGCGATCGCCGCCCTCGCGAAGCTCGGCCTGGCGCCGAACCAGATCGCGGGGCTCGGCGCGTTCACGACGCAGGATCCGACCGCGCAGACCGTCCTGTTCCAGAAATCGATCCTGGCGCTCCCCATCCCCACGATCGACGCAGCCTTCACGCAGACCGAGGTCTTCGACGAGTACTGCGTCTACATGACCACGCTGAAGATGCCGGACTACCAGGATGGGGTCCCGCCGTTTTCGTCCGAAGGGGGGGGATGGGAGGTCGACTCGTCCGGAAACCCGATCGTCCAGCGCTACGAAGAGGCGCAGATCTACGTGACCGTCCCGCGCCAGACGATCCCGGCCGCCGGTTTCCCCACGGCCCTCTTCATCCGCACCGGCGCCGGAGGAGTCGTTCCGATCACGGACCGCGGCACGCAGGGGACGACGAACGGACCGCCCCTCGTCCCAGGGACCGGCCCGGCGCTCTTCTTCGCGCGCGCGGGGTTCGCCGGCGTGAGCATCGACGGGCCGCTCGACGGCCTCCGCGACGACGGGAACACGGACGAGGACTACACGATCTTCAACGTCGGCAACGCGCTCGCGCTCCGCGACAACATCCGGGAGTCGGGGCTCGAGCTGATGCTCCAGGCCCACATCCTGCCGACCATCTCCTTCGACGTGAGCGACTGCCCCGGCGCGCGCAACGCCTACGGCTTCGCCGGAATGAGCTTCGACGTCAGCCACCTTGCCATCATGGGCCACTCGATGGGGGCGACGATCCTCCCGCTCGCGGCGGCGCTCGAGCCCGCGTTCAAGTCGGTCATCCTCAGCGGCTCCGGGTCGAGCTGGATCGAGAACGTCCTCTACAAACAGCAGCCGCTCAACATCAAGCCCGCCATCGAGTTCTTTCTCCAGTACGACACCGCGCACGGGCAGTACCTCACGGAGCAAGATCCGGCGCTCTCGCTCTTCCAGTGGGCGATCGAGGAGGCCGATCCCATGGTGTACGACTACCGGATCATCAACGACCCCGTCGCGGGAGCCTCACCGCGCCCGGTCCTCATGTTCCAGGGGATCGTCGATCACTACATCTTGCCCGACATCGCCAACGCGACGACGCTCACCCTCGGCCTCGACCTCGCCGGGGAGGAGCTCGACATGTCCTCTCAGGAGCCGGCAGGTCAGACGCTGGTGTCCACGCTGCTCCCCCTCGTAGGTCGCAGCGACATCGCCTATCCGGTCACGAACAACATCCCCACCGCCGGCGGGGGCTCCGTCACCGCCGCGCTCGTGCAGGCGCCCGGAGATGGGATCGAGGACGGGCACGAGGTCATGTTCCAGACCGACGGCCCGAAGCACCAGTACCAGTGCTTCCTGGAGAGCACCCTCACCGGAGCGCCGACGATTCAGGCCCCCGCCAGCGACGACGCCGGCTGCCCCTAGAATTGGGGCAAAACGACACAGCCGCCCGCGAGGATCGGGGCGTACTGTCGATCCCATACATGCGCGTGCCGGAGCGATTTCGGGAATCCGCCGTCGAGGAGGCGCTTGCCGCGGCGGAGTTCATTGGCCTCCTCGTGCTTGCGATCGCGAGGATGAGCCAGTCGGTCGCTTTTTCCGGAGCGGGCACGATCCTACGGAGAGCCCGAGGACGGCTGACAGAATCTCCCGACCGAACGGCTCCCACATCGCCTCCAGCGCGCCTCGCGCCGCCTGCCTAAGTTAACACTGGCACGACGAATCAGTCGCGGACATCCTTTCGCCGCGAGTCTCACCTGGCGGCTACGCACACGCACCGGGCAATTCAAATGAACGCCAAGCGCCTCTTCGACGACGACGACGTTCTATTCACCGACCCCTCCAACGACCGCGACTCTCACGTCGAGATTCGAATCGACGGCGAAGAGGAGGAGCCGGGATCGACCCAACCGGACCTCACGGCCGCGAGCGTCTACGTCCAGCGCGTCCCCCAGCTCGCGGTGCCTGCGCGCGAGGTCTCGCTCTTGCCGCTCGATCACCGCGAGGGGTTCTTGCTGTCGTTGGTCGACGGCGTGACGTCGATCGAAACGATCCTCGATGTCTGCGCGATGCCCGCCGACGAGGCGCTCGAGATCCTGAACAGCCTCGTCGATCGCGGCGTGCTCGTGATCCCGCGCTGACTGGGGCAAACGTGCGCCCTCGTGGTCGGGCTCCCGGGTCCGCGCCGCTTGCAAGTTTGCACCGGATGCGTCAAGGGACGAGGCGCCATGAGGCTCTCGGCATCCTTGTGCTTCGTGTCCTTTCCGTTGGCTGCAGCGCTCGCCGGCTGCGGCGGAAACCAGTTCGTGACGAGCGACGACGCAGGGATCGCCGACGCGGGCTCGGTCACTCTGGAACAAGCCTGCGCAGACAGCGCGCACTACCACTGCCTGAAGATCCAGACCTGCTCGATCGAGCTCCTCACGGTCGACTACGGCGACGAGCCGACGTGCGAGAACCGGCTGAAGCAGTCGTGCCTCAACTCGCTCACCGCGCCTTCCACGGGGGGTAGTCCCGCGCGCACCGAGGGCTGCGCGCAGGCGTACGCCTCGTGGTCTTGCACCGACTACCTCAACGACAACCCCCCCGCGGCCTGCGTTCAGGCCGTAGGGAGCCTCGCGAGCGGCCAACCGTGCGCCTTCCCCGGGCAATGCCAGACGGGCTTCTGCGCGATCACCCCGGGGAGCATGTGCGGCGTCTGCGGTCCTGTTCCCCAGGCCGGCGACTCCTGCGCAACGCTCACGACGTGCGGCCAGCTCCTCGCCTGCGACACGACGGTCGAGCAGTGCTCGACGTTCGCGGCGGCGGGGGCGGCGTGCGACCGGGCGCAGCTCTGCGGCGACGGCCTTTACTGCGTCGGCTCGACGAGCACGTCGAGCGGCATCTGCCAGCCCGCCGTCGAACAAGCGGGGGCGACCTGCGACCCTCTCGGCAAGACCGGACCCGGGTGCGATCGGCTGGCAGGGCTCACATGCAACAGCGTGAGCAACCAGTGCGCGACGATCGTCTTCTCGGCGGCCGGCCAGCCTTGCGGTAGCGACGTCGACAACCAGCTCGCCCTCTGCGCGAGCGCCGGGACGTGCGGCGCCGCCATTGGCGCCGACGCCGCGGCGGGCGAGACCTGCTCCCCCACGGCCGAGGACGGAGCCCCCTGCGACCTCGTCAACGGCCCCTTCTGCCGCGACCCGGCGCGCTGCATCCTCAGCGGCGACAGTGGAACCGCGGGGTCCTGTCTCTTCCCGAACGCGCTCGCCTGCCCCTGATCAGGGCTTGGTCTTCGTCATTGCGCGGCGCTCGGGGCTTCCGTAGCTACGGCTTCGGTCGCCGTCGCGACCTGTAGCGGAGCGGGCGGGGGGTTGTACTTGAAGATCGGGATGCGCTTCAAAAACCTGAGCGCGCCGTGATCGTTCATCCACGTCGCGTACGCCACGTACGTCGGGTCGCGCGAGAGGTGACGCTCCTCCGTCTTCGCGCGCATGAAGTACATGAAGTTCATCACGCAGAGGAGCAGGCAGCGCTTGAGCGCATGCGGAAAGTCGTCCGAGATCACGAAAGGGACCGACGCCATCCACCACGACATGTTCTTCGACACGTACGCCGGATGCTTCGTGTACCGATACGGTCCGTTCGTCAGGATGCCGCGATGGGTCAGGTTCGAGAAGCGGACGCCGAAGGTGATCGTCGCCAGAACGTAGATGGTGATGAGGGCGAGGATCAGCCCGGCCCAGACCCACCGGAACGTCGGGTAGGGGGCGAGCCAGCCCTCGAACGAGTTCCCGCCGTACTTCGTGTACTGCCGCTCCATGAGCCCGCTGTAGAACGGCTCGTAGCAAAAGAGCGCGACGGCCCAGCCGAGCATCGTCGGCTCGGCCGTGCGGATGTGCGTGTCGAGGGGGCGGAAGCAGAGCGCATAGCCGACGGTCGTGAAGACGAGATCGATGAAGAAGATGAAGTCGTACAGGAAGAAGTACGCCCTCAGGTTCGACCACGAGGCCGTCGACAGGTCGTAGTTCACGACGTTGTGCGTGCTGTTGTTGAGCCACACGAACATCAGCGGGAAGAAGTAGGCCTTCACGAGCCAGCCGCGGTAGTGGTTCGCGATCTCCGCCCGCCCCTGCCCGTCCCACTTGAAGAGCGCCAAGCGTCCGAGACGAAAGTAGGCGTCCTCGGGCTCGCGCATGTGGGAATCGACGATCGCGAAGTAGAGGAACGTCGCGAGGATCAGCCCCGGCCAGGAGCGCTGGAAGAGCTCGTAGAACGCGTTGTAAAAGGCGCCGTTGTATTCGGGGAACGCCCAGTAGGCGACGGCGAACGGGGCAAGCGTGACGACGAGTCCGAGGAGCTTCGTTCCGACGCGCGCGAAGTCGACGACGAACGCCTTGTCCCAGTCCATTCCGGTCGTCTCGCGCAGGTGCACCTTCAGGACGAGCACGTCGAGGAGGACGACCGGGATGGCGACCGCGGCGCAAAGAACCATGACCGGGTTCTTCACCGGGATGGCCTTCATTCGGAGCGCGTACATCACGCCGAGGACGACCAGGAGCGCGATGACGCTCAGGCCGAAGTGGGTGACCGAAGCGGGGGGGCGGGCGGGATCCGTACTGACTCGGGGGGGACCATAGGGGGACTTCGCGTAGGGCTCGGGCGCTGGCACGGGGGGACTATACCGCAGACCTCCGGGCGGTCACCCCGCGAGACTGACCCTGTCCGACGTCTGCGTCCAGAGCTTGAGCTTGTCCGAGCCGGCGCATTCGCTCGTGACGAGCTGGTACGTCGACGGCATGGGCCCTCCGAGCCCGTGGTACGTGACGACCCGCGTACCGGGGCGCGCTCGCGCGAGCGCCTCCGACGCGAGACTCAGGTCGGCGTCCAGGCGGCGCCGCGATAGCTCCACGGTCTCGTCGATGTGGTTGTCCTCGTGCACGTTCTCGAAGAACGGGTTGTAGAAGTAGAACGCGTCGAACGCGTCCCAGTCGATGTCGGCGAGCTCGCCGCGAACGAAGCGCGCACGAACGCCCAGCCGCTCCGCCGCGCCCGTCGCGATCCGCACCAGGTCCGCGCGGTGCTCGATCCCCGTCACCTCCGCGCCGGTCAACGTCGCGGCGACGAGGCAAAACTTCCCTACCCCCGACCCGACGTCGAGCACGCGCCGCCGCGCGGGGTCGAGGAGCTCCACGGCGCGCATCGCCACGCGCACGGGGGTCCAGAACGCGAGGGAGAGCTCACGCACGTGATGGGGGTAGAGTCGATCGAACGTTCGATCCGGCACCCCCTCGCCCGTTTGCAGAAGCCGGCGAACTTTGTCGATCTCTTCGGCGGGCGTCATCGGGCGCGGTGATCTAGCAGAGCGCGCCGCCGCGTGCGACGCGTGCTCGCCTCAGGCCGCCAAACCCACCCACTCTGCGCTCCGATCCCAGAGCTCCTTCGCCAGCGCTGGATCGCGCGCGGCTTTGCTCGCCTGCTTCTCGCGGCAGTCGTCGTAGTACTTCCCCGTCTCCCGGGCGACGGCGTCGCTCGTCGCGCAGTACAAGCTCGTCTTCGCGCCATCCTCGTTCGACAGCATGAAGAGCTTCACGACCTGGCGGAGCCCCCAGGGGACCTCGCGCCACACGTCGGAGGCCACGGCGCCAGGGTGCAGCGAGTAGCTGTGGATTGCCCCGCTCCGCCTCGCGAGCTCGTTCGAGAAGAGCACGTTCGCCAGCTTCGACACGCAGTACTCGTCGAACGCCGTCGTCGAGCGGGTGGGCTTGCGCGCCGCGTCCCAGTCGATCCCGCGCGCGCGGTAGTGACCCTGACTCGAGACGTTCACCACGCGCGCCTCGCCTGCGCGCTCGAGCGCGGGGAGAAGCAGGCGCGTGAACAGGTACGGGCCCAAGTGGTTCGTACCGAACGTGATCTCGAAGCCGTCCTTCGTAAGCCCGTGCGTCCCCGCGAGGCCCGCGTTGTTCACCAGGACGGAGAGCGGCTCTCCCCTCTTCAAGAACGAATCCGCCGCGGCGCGCACGCTCGCGAGATCGGCGAGGTCCAGCTTCAATAGCTCCGCGTTCCCCCCTATGGCGGCGATCTCCTCGAGGACGGGGCGCGTCCGTTCCTCGGACCGGCACGCCAGAAAGACCCGCGCCTTTTTCCGCGCAAGCTCGACGGCCGTTACCCGACCGATCCCCGTGTTGGCACCCGTGACGATGACGTTCTTCCCGGCGAGGTCCATGGCCTCTCCGATGCACGCTCTACCGTGGCAGTTTCGAGCGGTCGAATCACCGCTCAGCCATTGAAGTCTTCCTGGGGCTCGCCGCTGCCACCGGCCGACGCGAGGCGCATGACCGCCCCCTCGACCGCCATTCCCGCGATCATCGCGCCGACGAAGACGAGGGCCCCCGTCTGCCCGCTGGCAACGGCGACGACGGCCGGTCCAGGGCACAGCCCGCTCAGACCCCATCCGACGCCGAAGATGGCGGCACCCGTGACGAGCTTCGGGTCAATCGACGCCAACGACGCCGGCAAGCGGAAGCGATCTCCCAGAATCGGCGTTCGGGGGGGGCCGCTCAGACGAAACGCGATCGCCGCGACGCCAATCGCGCCCACCATGACAAACGCGAGGCTCGGGTCCCACGCCCCCGTGACGTCGAGAAACGCGAGGACTTTGCTCGGTCGCGTCATTCCCGAGAGGGTGAGCCCCGCCGAAAAGACGAGCCCCGCCAGGAACGCGAGAACGCCGCGCTTCATCGCCCCCCCACGTGCCGCACGAGGAACACGACGACCCCCGCGACGGCCATGAAGGTCCCTGTCGCGACGAACGATCGAGGCGACCCGCGGCTGATCCCGCATACCCCGTGGCCGCTCGTGCAACCGGCCCCCAAGCGGGTCCCGAAACCGACGAGGACGCCGGCCGTTGCGAGCACCGGGAGCGGCGTCGTGATCGTGCCGACCGCACCCGGTGCGACGAAGCACGCGACGAGCCCGCCTGTAACGAGCCCGGCGAGAAAGAGCGCTCGCCAGCCGCGCTCTTGCGAGCTCGAAGCGAAGACCCCGCTGAGGATGCCGCTGATACCGGCGATGCGCCCGTTGAAGAGGAGCAGCATCGCGGTCGCCAGGCCGATGAGGACGCCACCGAGGAGCGACGGAGCGATCGTCGAGAGGGTCATGTGGCTGTCTACCATAACGGACCACCGGCGAGGTTCAAGGAGAGGGATGCCCTACGGGGAGAGGATTCAGCCCAGCTCCAGAAAAATCTCTTCTATCTCCTCGCCGCGCGCGCTCGCGAAGGCCTTCGCAGAGCCGCAGACCGCGAAGCCGCATTTCTGGAGCACGCGGAGCGACCCGACGTTGTCCGTCGCGGCGCTGGCGTAGATGGGCCGCTGGGGGACGAGCTGCAGGAGCTGGAAGAGCGCGCTCGTCGCGACCCCGCGACCCCAGTAGGGTCGCGCGACCCAGTACGTGACCTGCAGCCTCCCTTCGAGGAGGAAGCTCGCGACGAAGCCGACGACGCCCTCCCCACTGACGATCGCCTTCTGAAGGGTCGTCCCGTCGGTGCGGCTCCTCTTCCAGCGCGCAGCGAGCTCGTCGGGGTCGGAGTCCCTCGTCCCGAAGGCGGCCATGCGCGCCGAGGCGGCGTCGTGCTGGAGTTGGAAGAGGATCGGGAAGTCGGCGTCGACCAGGTCGCGGAGGTGGATCTCGGCGGCGATCAAGGCAGGCATTCGCGTGGTGGGCCGAGCGGGACTCGAACCCGCGACCTACGGATTAAAAGGCGCGGATCGACGCGCCCGAGGGGTACCGAAGTGACGTATTTCCCGAGGTTTCGTGATCCACCTCGGGACGGCTGAGAGCCCCTCGGACCCCCCGTTTGCACCCCGTTTGCACCCTGGCGACCCTTCGGAGCCAACTCGGGGATCGCTTCGTCGAGGGGGGCGAACCATCCGAGCCCGAGCTCTGCGGCCGTCCGCGAGGCGCGCTTGTAGAGGTAGATCATCTGGCTCGACTTGTGGCCAGTGCGGTCGGTGACCCATGCCTCGGTTCTACCCTCGGCGAGCGCGAGCGTCACCAGGGAGCCGCGGAGGTCGTGGGCCCTCAGCAGGATCCGCCCCGGCTTGGGGACGAGGAGCTCGGGACGCTTTACCCCGGCGAGCTTGAGCCCGTCGCGTAGGTGCTGGGCGAGGTCCCCCCGGTCGCCGAGGAGCGCGAGGGGGAAGACGCGCGGGTTCTTCTTCGCCTTCGCCCCGCGCATCGCCTTCCAGGCTTTCAGGGCGCGCGCGACGTCCTCGCCGAGCACCCACGAGCGGGGATCATCGGTCTTGTTCGTGTCGAGGCGGACAACCCCCCGTACGAGGTCCAGGTCCGTCCACGTGAGCGCCAGCGCTTCGCTCACCCTCATTCCCTCGCGCACGAGGAACCCGTAGAAGACGCGGCGGGCGATCGGCACCTTCGTGCACCGCATGAGGGCGAGATCCTCGCTCGGGTACACCCACGCTTTCGCTTTGTCGCTCCGGTTCTTCGGGAGCCACCCCTTCGGGATCGGAAGCGTCGGAAGGAGACGCAGCGGGTAGACGGCGTAAACGAGGAGCTTGCGCAGCGACTGTGCGTAGTGACGTCGCGACGCTGGCGACTCCGCGGTCTTTGGAAGAGCGCCCATGACGTGGTCGAGGTCATCGAGGCTGATGCTTGCGACGACGCGATCGCCGAACGTCGTCCCGTCCGGCATGCGTACCTTGCTGAGCCACTCGAAGATCCGGCGGTCGTCGCCGCTGGTCTTCTTCACCCTCACGTGGTCAGGGAACCGCTCGGCAAGCTTCCCTGTCGTCCAGTCGCGCGCGAGCTCCTCGACCGTGGTCCCTTCTCGGCGAGCGCCGAGGGTACGTGCGAGGGCCGGATCCTTCCCGCTCGCGACCCGCTCGACGACCTCGGCGAGAGTCTTGAACTCCTCGTCATCGACCGCGCCGGCCTTCTTGACGATGTTCGGGATCATCGCGAGGTAGCCGGCCTCTCGGAGTCGGACCACGAGCTGAGCGATCGCGAGCCTCCTGCGCTGAGCCTCGTCGTCCGTCTTGCAGGTGTAGAGGGTCGTCCCCGCGCGCGTATTCGGACCGATCGAGTACTGGGCGAAGTACTTCCCCTTCCCCGTCTTCCTGAGCGTGCCGATCGCAACGTCGCTCTCGCCGCGCGCTCGCTTCCCCACCTTGCCGGCTTCGCTCTTCACGTTCACGCCCCTCCGCGACTCTCGAAGGCTGCGGCGTTGATGGGATCGTCCCCCTGGTGACGGGTGTGGACGCGCGCGTAGTGCGCGTCGCGGCGTTGCCAGTAGAACTGATCCTTGGGCGCATGCTCCTTGCCCGGATCGCCTTCGACGATCCAATTTAGGCACCCGCAGAGGATGTGGTCGACCACGTCCTGAGCCTGCCTATCCTCCGGGTCCGCCTTCGGCTCAGCATCGAAGCTCGAGAACGTCGAATTGGAGGAGAGACACCGAAAGTCGGCGAGGAGCCGACGACACGTCTCGAGGTGCTCGGCGACCTCCTTCGGAGAGAGCATCGTGGCCGTTCCCGCTTTCTCGTACTTGTGCGCGCGGTTCTCGTGCCGGTCCAAGAGCAGCGGCTCGAACTCCTGAGCGAGCCGATCGACAAGTGCGTCGATGTCACGCAGACACGGAACCCCATCAGCCCCCGCGCCCGGGAACAGTCGAGCGAAGGCCTCGTCGCGCCACGCTGCGTTGTGCTCCCTCTGGACGTTCGACATGTAGCGGCGCATCGCGGGATCGTCCTCTTCGCCGGACCAGAGGGGCTCGAAGTCTTCCTCCGCCGTCCGGTAGTCCCACCGCCGCTTCAGCGCTCGGAAGTCGGGCCCCTGGAGCTTGCGCAGGAAGCCCCCCCGTGAATAGAACGCCTTCGCCCAGGACGCGGCGTCAACGACGATCATGTCTCGCTCCCCGAGGAGCATCCACCACATGGCCTCGTGGCGAATGAGAAAGCTCCTACCCCGCGTGACGCGATTGAGCTCAGCGTGCACGCTGAGCACGTGACGCAAGCGGCGCCCGAGCGAGATGAGCTCGATCTCGTGCTCCTTCAGGGCTGCCGCCGTCTCCGGAGAGAAGCGCTCGCCAAGTGTCGTCGCGTTTCCCACGTCGCAGTCCTTCGCTTCAGTCTTCATCCTACTCCGGTCACGCTACGAATCGCCGCGCGCTCGCCGGGCTCGCCGGCCGTCTATCCCTTCAGCGGCGAGCACCTCCTCCCGCGGCGCGAGCGACCTTCTTCGGCGGGATCTCGCCGAACGCTTGCGCATAGAAGGTCCGGATCCATCGCCGCACCGTCATCGCGGCGGGCTCGTCGTTGGCGTCGGCGATCGCGTGCAGCTTCTCGCGCTCCTCCTCGGAGACGCGGAGGTTCAACGTCGACGTTCTCGTTCTGCTCATTGTGGCGGGCCTCCTCCCGAAGCGTTGTGACGCCAGTCGCAGCACATGGCAACGCCGTTTCTCGTGACGCAGAGTCGTCGCGACGCGCCTCCTGCACGCGCAAACGGACGCGTTCACTGATCTTTCCAAGCGGCGTTAGCGCGTGCGTCTCAAAGACGCGTCGATGCGGGCGAGGCGCCTCGTTTTGAACCGCAACGGTCGAGGTCTAAGGTCGCCGCCGTCGGCTTGCCCGGGGCCGTCCGGACGCGTAACTTTCCCTGTTGAGTTCGGAACCCCGGAAGACCGGTGCCGGTTGATGGTTACGCTAGGAAAAGATGCCCCACTTTGAACGTGAACTCTGGCAGGCGACGACGACCTTCGGGCCCACCACCGGAATCGCTCCCGCGGACGCTGGCGGCCTTCTCGTCGAGGCGCAACGCCTGCCCCTGCGCGACATGCAGTGGCAGCTACCGGCGCTGATGCCATCGTCAGCCGTTCAAGTCGAGTTCGGCCCGCAGGGGGTCCTGCCGATGCGACCCGATTTCCTGCTAGGTACCTCGCCGAGGGGTTGGGTCGTCCAGCTTTCCGCGAGGCATCTGATCGTTCGTCATCAAGAGCTCGTTGCCGACGGGCGGCGGTCACTCGCAGCAGATGACTTTCCGGATCGCGCTACGTTTTGTGGGATCGTGGAGCAGCTCCTTCGAGTGCTGCCGGCGTCCCTCGTGGCGTACCGCACCAGCATGCTCGTGGAGTACGCGATGTTCACGGCGGGGATCTATCCGGCGAGTCTGCTCGGCGAGCTCGTGGGTCGTGGCAGGCGTGTCGAGTCGCCACCACCCGATGGTCAGCCGTTCCTCCACACGGAGCAGACCGTCGAGTTCGAGACGTCCGGGGCGACGCGACACGTCTGGAACGACAGCCTTCACGTGGGGAACTGGTTCGACCCCTCCGGGCAGCTGCTGCAGAACGCAGCGGTTGTCCGAGCTCTCGAAGTGAAGACCGCGGTACCCGAGCCGACGCATCCACTCCCCGATCCGCCGCGCCTTGAGGCGATGCGACCAATTCCTCGCGCGGAGGTGCTGGCGTTCTTTGCTCCGGAGGGGCCGCACGGTCTTCGCGCCCTGATGACTCGGTTCCAGCGTTCCCTTCCTGCCGGGGTCGAGTGCCATGAATAGAACACCGACACGAACGATGGGGCCAACGCAGGATCCCTACGACAGCACCTGCACTGCAGGGGCCTTCTGGATCGTTCCCGCCGTTCCCTCTGCTACCGGGGCGGCGGAGGACGACCTCCAAAATGCCACGATCGGGGTCCCGCAGCACGGGGCAGTGAGGAGCGCTAACGCTCAGGGCGCGACCCAGGACGGCATCCTCTATTTCGTCGGCAGTCGAATGGTCCGCAGCGTCGGGCGGCTCGCGACGACCGTGATGCTCTCGTTCGATCCGGGCAGTCCGCGGCCATCCCACACTGCACGCCCGCTAGTCTGCACCCTCGGCAGGGCGAGAGTCCCCTGGCTCGCGATGCAGGTCTTCGCTGATCCCTCCGTGCCATGTCCGACTCTACGAGTCTGGTCCAAGGTCCGGGTTTTCCCGCCTCAGTGGGAGACGCCGAGGATCGAGCGAGAAGCGCTCGCGCGTCTTCTCCACCTGGGGACCTGATCAGAGTGTACGCCGCAACACTCGATCCTAGGGATGCTCTCGAGCAGGGCGACATTTGTCGCGATGTTCCGCTGCCAGTGGTGACTGCAGCCGCGCAGCTCATCAACATAAAGACCTCTGAGTGGTTCGGTGAGCCCGGCTCCCCGATCTCCGTTCCGGATCGCACTGTCCTCGAAAGCAAAGGCCACGTTTGCGCCGTAGTTCCGATGGTGCGCGCCCACCTTGTCGTCCTGTCTCAGAGCTGCGACCTGCTGGAGGCGGAGGGCGACGAAAACGCGCGGCTCCTCGTCGCGCCTGTGCGGGTCGAAGAAGACGACCGCCTTTCCGAACGGTACGCCGCGGCAGTCAAGGCAGCTACCGAAGGCCTCCCCAGGAAGATCACCGCGTCCATGAAGAATCCGACACAGACGTCGCAGGTTCTCTTGAAGGCAGGTGCGAGCATCGAAGAGGCGCGCTCGAACGCTTTGAAGCAGCTCTGGCTAGGTGAAATCGTCGGAGCACTGCCTCTTCAGGCTAACGAGGGAGCGCACCTAGCTCGCTCGGTTTGCTACTTCGACAACGCGGTGTCCCTCCCCGCGAGCTGGATTCCGATCCTGAAGGAACAGCGCGTCCTCAGGCTTACCTTCGAGTGGCAGTCGGTTCTGCGAGAAGCCCTGATGCTCTGGCTAGGTCGCTACGCCTTCCCCGGCAGCAAGAACGATCGTCTACGCGTGGGCGGGCTTGGCGTTCCGGTAGCAAGCGCACCACCCTCTGCCCCTCCCTCGGCGCCCGCCCCCGCGCCCCCCGAGGTTGCAGCCCCTGCTCCTGTTGGGAACGCCCCAAAGGAATAGACCGCTCGCCGTCTCGCGCGTGCCGGGGGCTCCCCTACACATGACGGACGCTCGTGGTCCTCGCGCGGTTCTTCGCTCGCATCTCGTCGAGGTTTCGCGCTAGCCGCTGGGCGCGCTCGGCTTCCGAATGTCTCTCCGCCTCGCGCTTCTCTCTCGCCCGTGCGGTCTGTTTCGCGTCCGCGCGGTGGCCTTCGCCTTCGCGCGGCGTGCGCGAAAGCGGCCTCCTCGAGTGCCCGTTCGACGCGGATCATCTCCTCGAGACTGGAGCCCTCGCGCATTGCCTCGAGTGCCGCCGCGTTCCCCGCGACCGTGGCCCGGAGCCTCGGTGCGCTCTTCGGTGGAGGTCCCGGGGGCGGGAGCTCGGGGGGGCCTCGACGGGGGGCGACGGAACGAGCCGCAACGTGGCGCGGTTCGTCGAGGGCGGGCGCTTCTGCTCGGCCCGGCGCGCGCGCTTCGCCATTCGCTCGAGCGCGTCGCCTTCGATCTGTCGCGCACGTTCTCGGCTCATGTCGAACCGCCGGCCTACATCCTCGAGGAGAGCGGGATCGAGGAGCTCGCGGGTCCAGCCTTCGCGCTCACGTCGTAAAGCCTCGTCCTCGGGGCTCGGCGCGTCCTCGTCGGCGAGCATGTCCAGCGGCGTGTCCCCTTCGCCCTCGGTGTCTTCGATCGGTGCGTCGAGGGAGAGCGCGACGCCGGGCCCGAGCGCGAGGCACCGCTCGACGGCCGCGACGGGGAGCGCGACGAGCTCGGCGAGCTCCTCGACGGTCGGCTCGCGGCCGTGCAGGTCGCGGTACTCCCCACGCGCGCGGGCGATCTTTCTGGCCGCGGCATGCACCGGCGCGGGACGGCGAACGAGCGTCGAGAGCTCGTCGATGGCGCGCCACACGACGTTTCGGATCGACGTGCGTGCGTACGTCCAGAGCGACGCGCCCCCGTTCGGATCCCAGCCCTCGATCGCGCGGCAGAAACCGAGGAGCCCCCACTGGAGGAGGTCCTCGAGCTCGAGCCCGCGCCCGCGCCACCGGCGGACCACGTCGAGGACGAAGCGCACGGAGGTCGAGACGATCACGTCGCGCAACCGCTCGAAGCGTCGCCGATCGCCCTCTTCGCGTGCCCTCACGAGGTCGAGCAGCGTCGCGTCGAGCTTCGCAGGCGGGAGGATCTCATGGCGCAGACCGGCGAACCCCTCGAGGCTCGCCGCGCTCACTGCGCCGTCGAGCTCCCGTCGACGAGCACCTCGTGCGCGGGCGTGCTCCCGATGAGACGCTCGACCCACGCGAGGACGACGGCGGGATCTCCGTCGTCGGGGTCACGCGCAGCAAGGCCGAGGCGGCGCGCGAGCGCGTCGAGGTCCCGGCTTCGAGGGGTAGCGCATTTCTCTTGCAACGGAGTTGCGTTACAGAATGACGCACGGCCCACCCGACGCGCAAGATCCAGCGTGCGACGTGTCTCTACGGAGAGGACGGAACCGGCGCCGGGGGAACTGACCGCGTGGACCACTCCGCCTCGCGCAGTGCCTGAACGACACCGCCGTAGCCGGGAAAGACCGTTGCTGCCGACACGCCTTCGTGGGCGAGGCGGACCATGAGCGCCCGCGCCTCCGAAACGGGGAGCGTGAGCTTGCAGAGTGTCTCACGAGGGGGATAGCTTTTCGGAATCTTGGCAAGCTCGGTCTCGAGACCGACACCGTCATGCAGGTGGCGTGCGACGGTGAAGAGTCCCGCCTGTGCGGCGAGATTCGCATTCGGAGCCTGCGGTGCGCGAATCACCTCAACGTCGGGATCGTCGATAAGCGACCAGACGAAGTCGATCATGGTCGTGCTGACCGCCCAGACTGCGATCGAGCCCGTGATGCGGTTCTGGAGCATGACGTCGCGCACCGCAAAGTACGCCGCTACGCGTGGTTTCCACGACCAGTCGAGGAGCCGCGTTGGGATCCCGTGGTGCTGTGCGAGTGCTACCAGCGACGCGATCTCCAGCTGAGGCCAGCGCTTTGCGGGGGCATCGATCGATGCCCTGGCCCCATCTGTGTTCGGGGTGGCCGCAGCCATGATCTTCCTGAACATGGCGAGCGACCTGTGGAAGGCGGAGTCCTCAGGGATAGCGAGGCCAACGTGGTCGGCTTGATCGCGAAAGAGCAGGACAGCGGCTACCTCGGCGTAGGTCCGCTGGATCGCTTCGAGCTCCGCGAGCTCATCTGGTGTGTTGGGGTGCGGTCGCCCTCGCCCGATCATTCCGACGAGCGGGTGAGCCCTCCAAGGCGCCGGCTTCCCTCCTGCCGTGCGGAGTACGCTCGGAACCAGACCCCATGTCGCATCACCTTGACCGCGGAATGCCCACCCGCCTTCTTTCCACTGAGGGTGGGCCGGCGAGAGCTCCTCGAAAAAGGCGTCGGCTTGGTCGAAGTCCCTCGGCACCAACAACATGCACGCCGAGGCTCGATCGGCGTTTCGCTCCCGTCAACCTGCGCGGGCGGGTTACTTGAATGCCACGCTTCCTGTGTGGCGCTGGCCGGGTGGTTCGCCTCGGACGTCCCGAATGAGCCCGAGGAAACGGGGTGGCTTCCAACACTCAACCCCAGAGCGCTTCTGCGCCTCGCCGTCGAAGTCCGCGTCGTACGTGACGATTCCCCACGCGGTGGCCGAGCGAGCCAACACGAACACGTAGAGATCGTTGGCGTCGCGGCACCACACGGAGTCATCCGGGGTCACGTCCTCGAAGGAGTCGCCCGCTAGCCTGAGTTGAGCGAGGTACTGCCCGACGAGCCCCCCGGGGAGCGCGAAGTCTGTGATCAGCTTCCTGGCGATCTCGGTCTCAAGCTTCCTACTGAGTGCGAAACGAAAGTGTCGGTCGACGCCGCGATGGATCACCTCGCGCGCCGGCGAGTCGTCGCTCCTTGCAAAGACCATCGCCGAGACATGGACGGACGTCTCAACGACTACGCGCCGCACGCCATCGCTCACACGTCCTCGAGCTCTGGAAGACCGATCCCGTGCTCCTCGCAGAAATCGACCATCTGCCGCAGCGTATCGAGCAAGAAGTTGGCATCGCTCGGGAGTACGCGGGTCATCACGTCGGCGGTTTCAAGCGCTAGCTCTACCTCGACGTCGACGGCCTTGGCATACGCCTCGTCGGCCGCGGCCACGGCCCCTTGAAATGCCTTGTCGCGGAACATGGCGTCGAACTCCACCTTGAGAGCGCGCAGCCCTTCGAGCGCCCCGCGCCATTCGCTTCGCCAATCGCGGCGGGTCATGAGCATCTGAGGTTCGATGGGCGCAAGCTCTTCGACCCGAGCGATAGCTCGGTCGAACGCGAGCGACGTCGCTTCGAAGGAGTTTCGATAAGCCAGCAGCGCTCGACGGCATCTCGCGATCTGCGCCAAGCGGTCACTCTGCGTGATGTCGATGGCAACGGCTGCCTTGGCCTCGTTGATCGCCGCTTGAAGGATACGGGCTTCGCCCATCACCGCGACGCAGGCGTCGCGGGCACGATCGAGCTTCGGCTTCACTTTGCGCTGAGCCCGGACAACGGGCGCGACCGAACTGAGCGCAAGCGCGAGCGCGCTGATTGCCGCTACGGTAAGCCCGAAGTTCGAGGGCACCTCGGGCACACGTATCGCCACCCGTGAAGGGTAGCACGGGGGAATAACCCGCGATCCGGCCCCGTTGCGGGCGTTTTCTCGTAGGCGGGAGCTCACAGCGGGTCATGCCTCCGAGGAGGGAAGAGGGCGCCGCGCCTCGTCAACGGCCCTGTCACACGCTCTTGGACGGGGCATAGGGAAGACGAGGCGGAGGGCGCGGGAGGGACGCGCGCGCGGGATGGCGACCCCGGCGCGCGCCCGAAGTCTTCAGCGGCGAGGGCCTCCCATGTGGCGATCGAGGTGGGCGCCGAGGTCCGCGGGCGATTGCGTCGCGCCGTTGCTGCTCGCCTGCGGCGCGTGCGCATCGGGCAGGGTCCACCCCGGCATGGCACTCGCCACCGCGCCACGGAGCGCCGCGACGCCACGGTCGAGGAGCCCTCGGCCGGGGAGGCCCGGCAGAGGCGCGCCGTTCCCCACCCTCGGCAACGGGGGCGGAGGCTCCGCGAACGATGGCGCGAGGATCGTCCTATGCGGCGGCTCCGACGTGTCCGGGGGCTCGTACTCCTCCGCGTGGCGCTCTCGCTCTGCCGCGAAGGACGCTTCGAGCTCTCGGTTGCGCTGCGCCTCGAGCGCGATCTGCTCGCCCACGGTCCTCGCCAGGCTCATGGCTTGGAGAGTCCGCGTCCACGCGCCGAGCGCGAGCCGTTGGCCGCCGGCCCCCGTTGCGATCGCCGCGACGAGCCCCACGAAGCCCGGGAGATTCTTCGCAACCCCGCGCGATACGACCGTCGTGAGTCCCAAGAGCTCGCCCGCTTCGCCGAGGTCCGTAGGCGCGCGTCCCCGGTCCGCGAGCTCGGCGAGGAGCGCGTGCACGGCGAGCAGCGGACGATCGGGAGCGCCCGCCCGCCGGGCCTCCTCGCGTGCGTCGTCGATCACCTTGGCCGCCTCGACGAGCGCGTCGACCGCCTCGAGTGCGCGGAGGCATGCCGCGCGCGTGCGATCAATCGTGGTCTGCGGGTGCTGCGCGATCGCTCGCTCGAGCGCGAGCACCTCGCTTCGCGCCCGCTCGAGCGCTTCGCCGGACGTCTCGAGCGACCGATCTGCGGCTTCCCGATCGGCGCGCGCTTTCTGCTCGCGGAGCTGCGCGAGGCGAAGATCGGCGCTCGCTGCGGTTACGCGATCCGCCGTGGTCGCGTCTACGCGAGCGACGTAGTCCGCCTCGGCGCGCGCCACCGCGTCGCGTGAGCTCGCGAGCTCAGCGCCGGCGAGGTCGGCGACGCGTGCAGCGTCTTTGGCCGAATCCGTCGCCGAGCCGTGCACGGCCTCGACGGCGGAGACCTGGGATCGCGCGTCGGCGAGCTCCCGCGCGAGCTGCTCGAGCGTCGGCGGCGAGGGATTGCCTTCCGCGATCCTCTTCGCCTCGGCCGCCGAGTGGATCGCGCGCTGTCGCTCTTCGCCAGCCCTGCGCATCGCGCGCGACGCGCGGACGGCGTCGGCGAGGGGCTCGCCGCGCCAGCCGTTGCCCCCGTTCACCGGCCCCCCGTGATCTGCGCGAGCCTCTTCTCGGCCTGCTCGTGCGACATGGGGCCGAACTCGAGCCCTCGCCCGCCGTTGACGAGACGAACGCCGCTCCCTTCCGGGGGGGCGCCCATTTTCATCGCGACGAAACGCTCGGTCGCGCTCATCGCCTTCGCGTCTTTCTCCTCGCCGCCCTTGTCGTCCTGGATGCTTGCGCCCACCGCTTTCAACATCCTCACGGCTGCGCCCTTGTCGTCCTCCGACGCATCCGGATCGTTCGCGATCTCTCGGAGCATCGAGATCACGGAGTCGAGAGCCTTCTGCCCCTCATCGCCCTTGAGCGCCTTGAGTCCACCCACGGCGGCGGTCACGAGGTGCATTCTTTGCGCTGAATTCATGATCAACCTTCTTTCGTCGTGTTCGGGTAGGGCTTGGCGGGTTCGTTTCGAATCCCGCGCTCGAGCGCGCGTCGATCGGCGTCGACGTCGTGGTCGGGACCTGGTGTTCCGCGCGGCGGGATCACGAAGTCGCGACCACCCGGGACCGTGCGTTGCTCCTCGCCGCGCTTTCGAGCGGCTTCGGACTCTTCGATCAGCTTCGACGGCTTCGGATCGGCCATCGCTCACCCGCCCTTCGGGTACGAATCGACCTCGGGGCCGTTGTTCCCCTTCGGGAGCGGGTTCCCCCCGGCCGGGCCTCCGGAAGCGCCACCGTCATCGGGCGGGGGCGTCATTCCTCTGCGAACCCCCGGCATCGGGTCGACGAGTTTCTCGATGCCCACTCGCTCCGGTTTCGGCTGCGGCGGGGCCCACTTCGGCGCTTTCTGCTCTCCCATCGTCTGCTCCTCGCCGCGCTCGCGGCCTGTTGATGCCTCGACTTTGACCGCGTCGCCGTTGCCTCGTGGCACAATCGCCCGCGTCCACGCGCGCGCGCTGATTCCGAGGCGGTCCTCCAGCGCAAACGCGAGGTCGATCGACGGGCGCGAGCGCTCCCCGCTGGCGAGCCTCGAGAGGCACCCGGGTGTGACGCCGAGCTTCCTCGCGATCTCGCAGGCGCGGACGCCGTCCCTCCCCAGCGCAGCGGCGAGAAGTCGCGATCCCTCGGTGCGCCGCCCCGTTGCCATTCAGTGCCGCCGTCGTCCCGAGGTCGGCCGCTCGACCAGGCGCACGACGTCGAGTCCTACTTCCGCACGCTGAGCGTCGTCGAAGGTCGCCCACAACAGGATCGAGCCGTCCGGCACGTGCATCGCGACGACGGTGTGCGCGACCTCGTCGAGCCCCGCGCCGCGGAGACGCTCCGCGAGCTGGACTCGGAGCTCAACGCACGGCGCGGCCGGGGGCTCGATCACCACGACGACGTCGCGCCAGCGGCGAGGCGTCATGGCCCACTTCGACGACGCGAGGACGTGCCACGCGAGCCCCGCGACCTGCGCATCGGCCTCGCGTTCGTCGTCGTCGCGCGGGGGCGTGGAGCCGTCGCCGTTCAACCGTGGACCTCCTCCTCGAAGAGACGCTCCGATGCCTCGACGTACTCCGCGCCTAGGCCGTGCCTCTCCAGCACTTCTCGCGCGGCCGCGAGGTTCTGGTCGGCCCCCGCGAGCATCGCGCGCAACTGCTCGGGGCTCGCCTCCGCGATGATCCGCGCGCGCGACCCAAGCGGGGCCGATCCCCAGGAGCCCGGCTCGATTGCGTACGACGCGGCGATGGCCCCACGAGCGGCCGCGCTGGGGGACCGCTCGCCCGATGCCCACGCGCGCACGTTGGCCTCTGGGACCTCGAGCCGTCGAGCGACGCCGCTCACGGTGTGCCGCTGCACGATCGCGGCGAAGCTCGCCGCCCCCCCGGTCTGATTCTTCTTCGTCATCGGATCACCTCGGTTCCTGTGTGTGCGCACGGAGTGCGATTTCTGAAATTCCCGGAGCACGACCCCATGTTCGAGGAGGGCCAGTTGGTCTAGGCCTCGTGGGACCTGTTCCCGACGGGGGGTCGGCCCGCCCAGTCACGGTGCCGTGCGCCGCCGACGTTCGCGTGTGCCTCGCGATCGCGATCGCGCTCACGGGCTCGGAGGTGGCCGCTGCTTCTTGAGCCGGGCGAGGACGTACGCGAACCATGTGATCGGAAACTCCTGGGGCGAGAAGGGGATCACTTGACCCTCCGAAGCTGCGCGGGGGCGTCGACGCGCTTCCGTTCCGCTGGGAATGCCTCGCGCGTCCGCCAAGACCCACCGTCGGGCTGGAGGATTCGGTTCCGGCCGACGCCGTTCCCCCGAAACTTGTCGGCCTTCGCGAAGAGCTCGTGCAGGAGGGGCCGCGTCTTCGCCCAGAATGGATCGGCGTACGCGTTGCGCACGATCGTCACGGCCTCGCCCGGGTACTTCGTGATCAGCCTCTTCGCGGCTGCCCCTTCGCGCCCCTCCCACGTTGGCTTCACGCCCGCGATCCGCTCGTAGCCCTCGAAGTAGGCGGCGCGGACTTCCGCGTGCTCGCTCGTCTCCGGCTCCGGCGCCTCCCCGAAGTCTCCCCACTCGTGCTCGGTGCGCGCGCCAGCGCAACTCTCTCTCTCTCTCTGGATCGGGTCGGGCACGGGATCGGGATCGGGATCGGGATCGGGAACGGTGGGACGACCGCTGGACGTCCGCTGGCTGTCCGTGCGGACGTCCGAAGGGACAGCCGCCGGACGTCCGCTCGTGACCCGACCGTTTGTGGCTCGACCCTGCCGGCTCCGGGCGAGCTCCTTCCGTTGGCGGTCGGCCTCGCGCTTCGCGCGGACCTCGTCGGCCGGCGGGTTGTAGTCGCCGAAGTCGTGGATCTGGTAATCGCCGCTCTCGAGCCGTTCCAGTAGGACCACCGAGACGAGCTTGTCGATTACCGCCTGCGATCCGGCGATGAGCATCGCGGTCGACGCCGTCACGAGCCCGTCCGTCCCCTCGCCGCTCGCGTAGGAGATCATCCGTGCATGCGCGCCTACGGCTTCGTTCCCCGCCGCTAGTACCTTCCGGTGGAACGCATAGCGATCGTCCAGCTTCGACCAGCTCATGACGCCCTCGATCGCCGCGCGAGAAGCGGCTCGAAGCAAACCCCGCACTGGTAGGCCCCGTCCCCTGCCTCGACGATCTCGAGCGGGTCGCTGCACGTGCACGCGAGCTCCCATCGTGAGAAGAACTCCGTGCGGGCGCGTTTGGCCACGAGCGGGTCGGCGTCGTCCGCGCCATCATCGATCGGCGTGTCGGAGCTGCGCGTACGGACCTCGCGTGCGGCGCGCGTCGGCACGGGGCGCGGGATGGAGGGGCGTCTCGGAGGGGGAGGGCGTGGCGGATCGAGCCTCCGCCGATCCCGCGCCAGTTCTGCGAGTCGGGCTCGCGCCTCGTCCGCGCTCATCGGCCGGAGCTCGAGCACGCCGGCCCGCTCCGTGTCGGGCGCGTCGTCGGACTCGGTCTCGGGCGCGAAGCGATCACGCCAGTAGCGCTGCTCGACGACCGGTGCGCGTGCGGTCTCGGTCTGGACGGAATCACGGTTCTTGGTAGTGTTCATCTCGTCTCTGCTCCTTCCGGCCCACGATCGGGTGCTTTGCCCGCCACCGTTCGTGGGCCTTCGTGTGTTTCGTGCCCTAGGACGACCTCCGCGAACGCCGCGCTGATCCTGAGCCAGCCGCGAGCTCGCGGCGCATCGCTTCGATCCGCGACTCGTGCTCGTCGCCGTCTGCGCGAGCATCGGGGACGAGACGCGGCCCGCCCTTACGCACCCACGAGAGAGTCGCGTCCCTCGACGCGTACCAACGTCGGCCGCGTTTCGACGCCTCGATCTCGCCCCTTCGGCAGGCTGCATAGCCGGGCCGCTTCAAGCCGAGGGGCGCGAGAATGCTCCCGACTTCGACGAGCTCGTCCCCTTCCCCGGCGGCGCCGAGGAGCGCCCGAAGAGCTGGACCGATCTGGTCTGCGTACGGCTCGAGCGTCTTCAGCAGCGCAACGAACGCAGACGCGACGTCGTGCGCGTGGTTACTCGCCGGAGAGGGCGCGAGCCCCAGGGACCGACGCGCGCTCACGACGCGGCCCCCCCGCGCGTGCCGAGCGCGTCACCTCGCCCGGGCGGTTCTGGAGCTGGGCCGTCCGACGCGACCGGTCCCGTACGCGAGACGGAGCGGCGAGCGCGGCGCGGTGCACGACGAGTGGCGCGGCGGAGAGGTCGGCGAGAGTCTCCGGCGAGCCCGTGTCCGAAGAGGCGGCGCGCGCGCATCTCGCGATCTGCCCAGAGGCACACGAGCTGTCCCTGCCACTTTGCCTCAGCGGCCTGGCGCTCGGCCTGGGCGAGGAGCTGCTCCATCTCGGGGTCTAGGTCGTTCACCGGGAGCCCCCCGCGACCTTCGCCTCAGCGAGTGCCGCTGGGCGAGCATCCCGCTCGACGAGGCGCAGGCCCTTGCGAAGGATGTCCGCGCGATCGACGCCTTCGAGCTCCGCGAGCGAGGTGAGCGTCGCGCGTTCGCGATCGGAGAGCACGAGCTCGAACCGATTGGACCGCTTCTCCTTCATGGGGGGCTCCTCTGTTCCGGGTACGTTACGAATGATCCCCGTTGGTGCAAGGGGGGCACGCTCGGCCTGTGGGTTTGTTCACAGGGTGCGTGCGGACGTCTGGGCGCTCTCTTGCCGCTCACGCGCCGCTCCGTGCACGTGCAGCGTCGAGATCGCGCACGTTCCCCGCCTCGCTCGCCCGCAGCGCTTCGAGCTCGCTTCGCAGGGCAGTCCTCTCGCGAACGAGGGAGGGGACGTCCTTGGGATCGGCCGTCGAGATGGCGAGCGTTACTGCGGCGAGCGCGGCCTCGAGGACGGGGGCTCCCGTGGGGGGGGTGCAAACGCTGGTGCAAACTGAGGGGCTTTCGCCCTCGCGCGACTCCAGCGATCCATCGCGCGAGCCGCTGTTTTCATGCGGTGGGCCGAGCGGGACTCGAACCCGCGACCTACGGATTAAAAGTCCGCAGCTCTACCGACTGAGCTATCAGCCCCACCGCGGCTTCTACGACGGTCCGGGCGAAGCGTCGATAGCCATGAGCACCCGCCGCACCATCTTCCCCATCTGCTCCCTCGCCCCCTTCACGCCGAGCCCGAGCTCCGCGCGCATCGCGTCCCACGCGCGCCCCGACGTCACCAACGCCAGCGTTCGCTCGGCCCCGTCCGGATCCCCCTGCCGCGCGATCTCCGCCGCGAAGAGCTCCGCGGTCTCACGCCGGCGCCCCTTCGCCACCTGTTCGAGCGCCCGCGCCACCGACGGCGAGTGCGCGATGACCACCGCCGCCGCCCCTCGCATCGCGCGCGACGCTTCGAGCGCCCGTGAGCGCTCGGCGACGAACCGCGCGAGCCGCTCCTCGAACGGCGACTCGGCCTCGATCGCGGCGCGCTTCACCCGCGTCGTGTGGTGCTCCGCGACGGCGAGCAGCAGATCTTCGCGCGACGCGAAGTGCTGCGCGATCGACCGCACCGCGACCCCCGCGCGTTCCGCTATCTCCGCCGCGGTCGGCTCGATCCGCCCTTCGTCGAGGATCGCCGTCAACGCCTCCACGATCGCCGCGCGCGTCCGCTTCGTGCGCTCGCGCCTCCCGTCGAGCTTCACCACTACGGCTGACATGCGGGCAGCCCCGTCGCCGAACAGGTCGGGAGCGGCGCTCCGTCGAGCTTCGCCTCGCTCCACGTCTCGGCGAACCCGACGTCGCGCGCCGTGATGTTCGTGTGCATCGCCGGGGCGTCCACGCAGACCTGCGTCGGGACCCCCGCGTCCTCGAGGAGCCCGATGTTGCACGCCCCCTCGGTCTGCGGCGGCATGATCACGTCGGCGAGCCCGAGCACGTAGAGGATCGGCGCCCCGGCCGGATCGGGCGGGATGAGATCCCCCTGCAAGTACTGATAGAAACCGCTCCCCACGCCGGCGCACCCGCTCGTCCCGGCGACGCACGAGAGGAACGATGCGCTGAACGTCGGGTCGAAAATGTCCCCGACGTGAACCGCGGCTCCCTGCAAGTACCCGCCGAACGGCGTCTGGCAGAGCGTCGTGATCGCCGTGCTGAGCCCACTCTGAAGGCTCGCCGGGAAGAGCTCCGCGGCGTTCGACGCGCCGAGGAGGTTGTAGCCGTAGGCGTAGTCGCGCATCGCCGCGACGACGGGCATGCTGATCCCGGTCTGGATCGTCAGGTCGGTGCTCGCCTGCATCATGTCGACATAGCTGAACGAGTTCAGGCGCGAAAAGTACTCCGCGGCGAAGACCACCCCCGCCACGACGTTCCCCCCGGCTCCGTAGGTCCCGGCGAGCCCCTGCGCCGCGAGCACGGCCCCCCCTCCTTGGCTGTACCCGACGAGGAGAACGTCTTCGTCGAGCGCGCGGGGATCGAGCATCGCGCGGAGCGCGCGGGCAGAGTCGAGCAGCGAGTGCGCCGTGTCGTGGTTGGCGGCGTACCCCTGGATCCCCTCGTTGCCGAGCCCCGCGAAATCGGAGGCGATCACCGCGAACCCGCGCGCCGCCCAGGGGAGCGCGAGGTCGTCGAGATCGGTCGGCGTGAGGGAGGGGGCGCACGACGCGGCGAGCCCCTCGGTCGGGTGGCCGACGGCGACGACGGGGAGCGGGATCGAGCGGGGAACCATCGGCAGATACACCCGCGCGGTCGAGACGCCGGGGACGCCGTCCTCGCGGTAGGTGCGGTACGCGATGCGATAGAAGGTCGTCCCCGTGGTCGGCGTCACGCCGGTGACGCTGTCCGCAGCGAGCCGAGAGATCACGTCCGTGATGTCCACGGGAGTATCAGGGGCACACCGCACGATCGTGCCGCGCGCGCCCATCGTCATCGCGGGGAGGCCGGAGGGGGTGACGTAGACGTCGTCGATCAAGTCCGTGCACGCGATAGCGGGGATGTCGGCGCGCGGCCCGCCCCCCTGCGCGTCGTCTGCCGAACCATCCTCGGCCGTGCCCCCTCCCCCGGCGTCGTCGGAGACAACCGCGGCGCCACCGTCGTACACGCTCGCCGCGCCCCCCCCGGCGTCGCTGCCGCCGCTCGCAGAGGGCCCTGCCGGCGGTGGCTGCGAGGCCGGGCCTGCTCCACCACCCGGGTCACCAGCGCCCGATGTCTCCTGCGATCCGGCAGCCGCGCACGCCGCGAGGCTCATGACGACGGCACCCAGTAGAAAGCGGTACGCGCTCATGGCCGCGGAGTATGCGCCAACTATTTGCCGTGCGCATGCAAATACTTTGTGAGCTCTACCCCCGACCAGACGGCCATCCCGATGAGCACGACCCCCATGATCCTGAGGGTCCAGGTGAGAAACGCGTTGGGGAGATGGTTCCGGAAGCGCTTGAGGAGCGTCACGGTCGTGAGCCCCCAGAGGGCGATTCCGGTCGCCGTGAACGCACCGAATGGAATCGCGAGGATCGGCGTGAACTTCACGATCTGCTTCGAATAGAGGAACGTCGTCACCCCCCCCCAGGTCGCGAGGAGCGTCGGATTCAGCGCGGAGATCGAGAACCCGACCCAGAAGCGCGCGGGCCTCGGGGGAACCTTCTCGCCACCGTGACGTTGCTCCTCCTTCACCTTGAAGAAAAAGACGAACCGCGCCCCGAGAGCAAACAGGACGACTCCGGTGACCCCCTGGGAGATCGGCAGGACAAACGGGTAGCGCGTCAGGAACGTGGCGAAGCCCCAGAAGGCGAGGAACGCGTAGATCCCCTCCGCGAGCGCGGCGCCCAGCGCGATCCGCAGAGCCTCCTTGTACCGCCCGCTCACGCCGTTCGAGACGACGAGCAGCGCGATCGGCCCGGCAAGCGGGAGAGACCCCACGAAGCCGAGGACGACGGCCACGATGCACACCGCGACGAACGACATCGGGCGAGTGGTGTACAGGACAGGAGCTATGGCGAACAGCGACTCGGAGCACGAGCTGACGGCTTCGCTCGAGCGAGCGCTCCTCCGCGAGCTTGTCGCCGAGTGGCACCGGATCAACGCGGCGTACTTTCGCGACGGGCTCTCGCGCCCGTCGGTCGTTCTGTCGAGCTCGACGTCCCACCTGGGTCGCTGGATCGGCGACACGCGCGTCCTCGAGCTCTCTCGGCGGATGGTCCTCGCGCAGCCGTGGGCGGTCGTCATCGAAGTGCTCAGGCACGAGATGGCCCACCAGTACGTTCACGAGGTGCTGGGCGAGACGAGCGAGACCCCCCACGGGCCTGCGTTCCGAGCGGTCTGCGAGCGGCTCGGGGTCGATCCGGCGGCGTCCGGCCTCCCGCGTGCTTCGGCGTCTCCCCACGACGACGTCACGACGCGCGCCGTGGAGCGGATCGCCAGGCTCCTCGCGCTCGCCGAGAGCCCGAACGTCCACGAGGCAGAGGCGGCCACGCTCGCCGCGCAACGCCTCATGCTCAAGTACAACATCGACGCGCGAACTCGGCCGCCGACCGGCTACGACTTCCGGACGCTCGGCACGCCGACCGGGCGCGTCGAGGAGAGCCAGCGGATCCTCGCCGGAATCCTCGCGCAGCATTTCTTCGTCGAGGTGATCTGGATCCCGGTCTACCGCCCGCTCGAGGGGAAGCGCGGGAGCGTGCTCGAGATCTGCGGCTCGCGCGCGAACCTGGAGATCGCGGAGTACGTCTACGGCTTCCTCACGCACTCGTGCCACCGCCTCTGGGTCGATCACAAGAAAGCCCACGGCCTGCGCTCGAACCGCGAGCGACGCACCTTCCAGTCGGGCGTGATGAGCGGGTTCTCGAGCAAGCTCGCGCGCGAGGCGAAGAAGCACCGCGCCGAAGGGCTCGTGTGGGTGAAGGACGGGGACCTGGGCGACTACTTCCGACGCCGCCACCCACACATCCGCAACGTTCGTTACGGAGGCTCGCCGCGGAGCGACGCCTGGCACAAGGGGCGCGAGGCGGGCGAGAGGATCGTGCTCCGGCGCGGAGTCGGCGGGGCCGAAGGGGCAGCGGCGTCGCGCGGCAAGCTCCTACGCTGACCACGCGCGCTCGCATCGTCCGACCCTTCGACCTTGACCTGGAAAAATCGTTCGTGTGACGCTTCGACAATGGCGCACATGCGACGCTGGCTCGTCTTCGCGGCGGGCGCGATGGTCCCCTGCGCCGTGTTCGCGGCATGCACCTCGAACATTCATCCGCCCATCGCCGACGTCGGTGGGACGAATGGGTCCGCCGGAAGCCCGGGGGTGGACGCCGGGGTCGACGCTGACGCGAGCGAGGACGGCGGCGCGTCGGCGTGCTTCGGGTTCGACGGGGGGTGCAACAACCTCGGGCTCTGCACTCCGAAGATCTTCATCACGAACGTCGCTCAGACCGCACCGGTAGCGGCGGGCGGGGCCATCGTGCCCGGCGTCTATGCAATGACGAGCTACCTCGTCTACACGGGCGCCGGCGGGGCGACGGGGCAGCCGGGGGGCTGGTTCAAGGAGACGTTTCAGGTCGGCGCCACCTCTTCGGACGACGGGGGGGCGGAAGACGGGGGGTCGGCGAGCGGCTCCAAGATCATTTATCCGTGGCTCGACGTCACCCTGAGCAACACGGGCACCTTGGGGTCGAATTACAACGGGACCATCGACACCCAGGGGGTATCGCTGCAGTACGTGTTCGACTGCCCCGGTGGCTCGCCGTTCTCCGCGACCTTCACCACCACGCCGACGACGATCACGATCTTCTTCCCCGATCCGGGTGGCACGGCCGCTCTCGGATACACCTTGCTCCTGCCTACGCCGGGATCCGAGTGAGGTAGGCCTGGCGCGAGTGCGCTAGCCTTCCGGCCGATGCGTTTTTCGCTCTTCGACACCCCGCTCGGCCGCTGCGGCATCGCCTGGTCGGAGCAAGGGATCACCCAGGTGCAGCTCCCCGGAGCGACAGACGCGGACACGCGAAGCCGTATCGGCGAACGCGGTCCCAGCGACGAGTGCGCGTCCGACGACGCACCCGCCTGGGTCCGCGAGGCCATACGGCTCATCACCCGGCACCTCGAGGGGGCGCCGCAGGACCTGCGGCAGGTGCGCCTCGACATGACGGGGCTCCCCGCGTTCTACGTGCGCGCCTACGACGAGTCGCGCGCGGTGGGCCCCGGCGAGACGATCGGCTACGGCGAGCTCGCGAAGCGGGCAGGGTCGCCGAAGGGGTCGCGCGCCATCGGGCAGGCGATGGCGAAGAACCCGTTCCCCGTGGTCGTCCCGTGCCATCGAGTTCTCGCAGCCGGCGGGAAGCCAGGGGGGTTCTCCGCGTACGGAGGCGAGGAGACGAAGCGAAAGATCCTCGCCCTCGAGGGGGTTCGCCTCGGGAGGCGGAGCGAGACGCTGTCGCTCTTCCAAGGAGACGCGCGTGGTGGCCTCCTCTTCGATCCCGAGGAAGCGGTGAAGGCGCTCGCGGCGGCGGACAAGGCGCTCGCGAAGCTCATCGACCGCGTCGGCCCGCTCCGGCTTCAGGTCGAGTCGCTGCAGACGCCGTTTCAGGCGCTGGCAGAGTCGATCGTCTACCAGCAGCTCACCGGGAAGGCGGCCGCGACGATCCTCGGACGGGTACACGCCGTGTACGGCGGTCGCAAGCACTTCAAGCCCGAAGTGGCGGCCGCGACGAAAGACGAGACGCTGCGCGCCGCAGGGCTCTCGAGGGCGAAGACGGCCGCGCTGAAGGATCTGGCAGCCAAGACGCTCGACGGCACCGTCCCCACGGCCCGCGCGCTCGCCCGCGCCAGCGACGAAGAGATCGTCAGTCGCCTCACGTCGATCCGCGGCATCGGCCGGTGGACGGTCGAGATGCTCCTGATCTTCCGCCTCGGCCGCCCGGACGTCCTCCCGGTCGACGACTACGGCGTCCGGAAGGGGTTCCAGCGGCTCGTCCGCGCGAAGGAGCTCCCCTCGCGCGCCGATCTCGCGAAGCGAGGCGAGCGGTGGCGGCCGTACCGCAGCGCGGCGAGCTGGTACCTGTGGCGGGCGAACGACCTCCCGAACGCTTGACGGCGACACCGCGCTCGGGGTTTACCCCGTGGCCGTGAACACTCGAACCCTCGCCTTCCCCGCCGCACTCGGCCTGCTACTCACGTTGGCCACGATCGCCCCCGACACGCTCGGCGCGCGCACCGCCCGCGCCGACGAGGGGATGTGGCCCTTCGACATGATCCCACGCGATCGCATCCAGAAGGATCACGGCGTGGCGCTCACGGACTCGTGGCTCGACCACGTTCGCCTCGCGAGCGTCCGCTTCAACAACGGGGGCTCGGGGTCGTTCGTGTCGCCGACGGGGCTCGTCCTCACGAACCACCACGTGGCCGCCGACTGCATCGCGAAGGTGGCTTCGAGCAGCTCCGACTACATGGCGAACGGGTTCCGCGCGGGGACCGACGGCCCCGAGCTGAAGTGTCCCGACCTCGAGCTCAACGTGACCGTGGCCATCCAGGACGTGACCGACGACGTTCGCGCCGCGAAGACCGACGGGATGAGCGACGCCGACGCGAACGCCGCGATGAAAGGCGCGATGAGCACCCTCGAAAAGAAGTGCCACGACGCGACCGGCAAGCGATGCGACGTCGTGACGCTCTACGCCGGCGGAAAGTACGCGCTCTACACGTACGAGAAATACACTGACGTCCGCCTCGTCTTCGCCCCCGAGCAGGCGATGGCGTTCTTCGGCGGCGATCCGGAGAACTTCACCTACCCGCGCTTCGACTACGACCTCGCGATCTTCCGGATCTACGCCGCCGACGGCAGCGCGCTGAAGCCGCCGAGCTATCTGACGTGGAACGCCGCGGGGCCGAAGGAGGGGGACACGGTCTTCGTGAGCGGGCACCCCGGGAGCACCGGGCGGCTCGAGACGGTCGCGGAGCTCACGACCGATCGCGATCTCGTCCTCCCCACGCGTCTCGCGTCGCTGAGAGACCTGGGGGCGGCGCTCGACGCGTTCGGGAGGAACAGCGCCGAAGACAAGCGCGAGGCAGGGTCGCGGCTCTTCGGCGTGAGAAACAGCGAGAAGGCCTCGATGGGGTTCGAGACCGGACTGAAGGACCCCGCGCTGATGCGGAAGAAGCAAACCGAAGAGACGGCGCTGCGCGCGAAGATCGACGCCGATCCCAAGCTCAAGGCGGACTACGGCACCGTGTTCGCCGACGTCGCGGCTCTTCAGAAGAAGATGACCACGATCTATCCGCGTTACACGTTCCTCGAAGGGGGTGAGGATGGGCGGAACCTCCCTTCGACCCTCCTGCGCATCGCGCGCGAGCTCGTGCGTCTCCCCGGGGAGCTCGCGCTCCCGAACGACAAGCGCCTCCGCGAGTTCCGCGACACGAACCTCGAGTCGCTCAAGCTTCATCTGCTCTCCGGCGCAGCCGTGTACGGCGGCGTCGAAGCGGCGGTCATGCGCGTCTGGCTCGAGGGGCTCGTGAAGGCGCTCGGCGCGAAGGACCCGACGGTCGTGAGCGTGCTCGCGGGGCGGACGCCGGCGCGGGCGGCGCAGGAGATCGTGGCCCAGTCGAAGCTCTTCGACGTCTATGCGCGAAAGGCGCTCCTCGATGGAGGGGCCGACGCGATCGCAAAATCGTCCGACCCGATGATCGTGCTCGCGCGGGCGATCGACACCGACGCACGCGCGACGCGAAAGCGCTGGGACGACGAGGTGGAGGGACCCATGCGCCTCCTCGGAGCGAAGGTCGCGAAGGCCACGTTCGCCGTCAACGGCACGAGCGTCGCCCCCGACGCCACGTTCACGCTCCGCCTCTCGGTCGGCGTGGTGAAGGGCTACGGCCACGTCCCCTGGGACACGACGTTCGGGGGGCTCTTCGCCCACGCAACGGGGACCGATCCGCTCAAGCTCCCGCAGCGCTGGCTCCACGCGGCCCCCCCGCCCCCTCGGCACCTCAACCCTGGGGAGGATGGATTGGAAGACTACAAGGCGCTCCCGACGGGACTCGACCCGAAGACGCCGTTCAACTTCGTCAGCACGAACGACATCATCGGCGGGAACAGCGGGAGCCCCGTGGTCGACGCCGCCGGCAACCTGGTCGGCCTTATCTTCGACGGGAACATCTCGAGCCTCGCCAACCGGTACGTGTACGGCGACGCGACGCAGCGGGCCGTGAGCGTAGACACCGCTGGAATTCTCGAAGGGCTGAGTAAGGTGTACGGGCAGGACGCCCTCGTGAAGGAGCTCACCGCCCCGGCGCGATAGCCCCCCAAAACGAAATCCAGGGGGGGCCGGGTCGGGTGCAGACTGGTAGGATCCCCGGCGCGTGCCTCCTCCCGATCTGACCGAGAACCCCGAGCTCCCGCCGGGGCTCCGCCTGCTCGACCGGTACACGATCCTCGATCGGGTCGGGAGCGGCGGGATGGCGTCGATCTACCGCGCGACCGACGAGCGGCTCGAGCGCGTCGTCTGTCTGAAGCTCTTGAGGCTTGTCCTCGAAGGGTCCGGGAGCGCCAGCGGGCGCGGGGTCTATCAGGCGACGTACACGCACTTCCTTCAAGAGGCGCTGGCGCTGTCCAAGCTGCAGCACCCGAACACGCTCCGCATCTACGACTTCGGCTACACCGACGACGGCAGGCCGTTCCAGATCTCCGAGTTCCTCGACGGGGGGAACCTCGACACGCAGGTGCGCGGGAGCGGGCGCTTCACCCGGTCCGAGACGCTCGGCGTGCTCGAGCTGATCTGCGGCGCGGTCTCCGAGGCGCACCAGCACGGGATCATCCACCGCGACATCAAGCCCTCGAACATCCTCTTCGCGCGGATTGCCGTCGCCGAAGAGAGCGACCGCTCGCGCGAGGTCGGGCACGCGCTCGTCCCGAAGCTCGCCGACTTCGGGATCTCGTCGTCGCGCGTCCGCCGCGCGAGTCGAGTGGACGCAGACGAGACCGAGGAGCTCAACACGGTCACGCTCTTCTCCCCGCGCTGGGCCGCGCCGGAGCAGCTCTCGAGCTCGGTCGAGGGGCCGGGGACGGACGTCTACGCGCTCGGCCTCATCACCGTCTACATGCTGACGGGCAAGGCGCTCTTCGCCGACTCCGACGTGAAGGTCCATTTCGACGACCGCGTCCAAGGCGACGAATTCGTCACGCAGCGGCTCGCGGGGGTCGGGGTCGGCGAGGGGGTACGGGGGGTCCTCCTCCGGGCGCTCGCGGCCGATCCGCTCCGGCGCACCCCTTCGCCTGGCGCCTTCTTCGAGGAGATGCGCGGCGTCCTCGAGTCCGCGCCGTCGGCCCCCCCGTTCCCGCGCCGCTCGTTCGAGTCGATCACGCTCATGACCGTGCCGCTCGCGGAGCGGGCACGCGATTCGGAGCCCGTGGCCCCCCCCGAACGGAGCGTGCAGGTGGGGGGGCGTCAGGTCCGGATCGTGGACGTGACCGAGAAGCTGGATTTCACCGTCCAGACCCCGTCGAGCAAGAATCCGGCGGACCCGTTCCGGCCCGTCCGGTTCCGGATCGCGCTCCTCCCGTCTCCGGGTCCCCAGGGATTCTCGATGCACATCAAGGGTCTCAACTGCTTCGTCGTCCGCGGCGCCTCGGGGGGCGCCAGGTCCCGACCGACCCCCGCGATCACCGCCTCGGAGGGGGGCGAGGCGGAGCTCGTATCGGGAGAGCAGGAGACGCTTACGCTGGTCCGGTGGTCGTTCGGGCGCGCATCCGATGTAGGACCGGAAGCAGGGCGCGTATTCGACTTTGGGAACGCGGAGTTGGTGATACCCTTCTCCGAGGCGTCCCAAGCGGTCGCGATCGACCTCGGGCCCGAGCGCGAGGCTATCGTCGTCTGCAGGCGCGCCTGAAGAGGCCGGCGATGACGTCGGCGTGCTCTCCCCGCGCGACGATGCCAGCACGTGCCAGGACGCCAGGACGGATGAGGCGATAGGTGACCCAGAAGAACGTCCCGGTCCCCACCGCGCCCGAACCGGCTGATTCGGGTGACTCGACGACGAACGCGAAGTCGAACCCCCCGCCGGCTGCAGCCCCCCCCGCACCCGCCGAGCCTCGCGGCGTCGTCCCCCCGCGGCCGCCGAGAGGGATCCTCCTGCGCCCCGGGACACCGACCGCGTTCACGCCTATCGTGTCGCCCATACCGCAGGCACTGATGGGCAAAGAGGACGAGGAGAGCGCCTGGGACACGGGCAGGGCGGAGGGCGAAGAGGACGACGCCCCGACGATGGGGCCGACTCCGATGATCGACCTCGAGGCCGAGACCGGCGATCGGCCGGCCGCGCCGACGTCGTATCGCGGGCCCCCTGCCCCACCGCCGTTCTTCGGTCGCGCGCCAGGCGCATTCCCGCCGTCGAACCTCGCGCCGGCGCCGCAGGTCCCGCCGACCCCGTCGCAGCAGCCACCGTCGGGGGGCTCGCAAGCGCTGGCGGTCCCGCAGCCCTCGGGCGTCGAGCGCGCTGGAGGCCGCATCGAGGCATCGCAATCGATCGCGATCCGCACGGAAGCCCCGCGCGCGCTCCGTTCGGCGGCGTTCCACGTCGTCCGTTCGCGGGCCTACTCGTTCGTGCTCGATCAGCGCGGGCTCCCGATCGAGCTCGGCTCCGGGCGGTTCGCGAAGGCGTTCCTCGGCGAGGAGCGCTGGGTCGAATCGAAGACCGACTTCCGGCGCGAGGTCGTCATCAAGATCCTCCAGAAGGGGGTATCCGACGAGGACCACCTCCGCTTCCAGATGGAGAAGGAGCTCCTCGAGCGGGTGCAAGGGCACCCGAACATCGTCACCCTCTACGCCTCGGGCGAGAGCGAGGACCCCGAGTTCGTCCCGTCGTCGATCCGCGATCAGCTCGAGAGCGAGTTCGTCATCCTCGAGCGGATGGAGATGTCGCTCGAGGAGCGGCTGAAGGGATCCCGCGGCAAGGCGAAGAAGGAGGACCTGCTCGCGCTCGACATGCGCGAGAGGGTGTTCCGCGTGCTCGACTACATCATCCCGGTCGCATCGGCGGTCGAGTACGCACACCTGGTTCGCAACGTCTGCCACCGCGACATCAAGCCGGCGAACATCCTCATCCGCCTCCCCGACGTGAACCTGCGCGGCTCGATCCTCGAAGTGCGCCTGGCAGACTTCAACGTCGCCAAGCTCCACGACGCGGAGATCGACTTCGGCGTGACGAAGGTGAACGCGAGCAGCGTCCCCGGCACGCAGTTCTTCCAGAGCCCCGAGCAAGAGACGAACGTCATCGAGCTCCTCGTGAACACGCAGCAGGGCTCGCCCGAGGTGGAGTTCTTCGAGGACTTCTACATTCACATCGCGAAGAACGACACGTTCTCGCTCTTCAACCGGAGCGACTCGTACCCCGTGCTCTACGCGGACCGCGCGAAGAAGCGCCTCGTCCTCGGCCGTCCGTACCGCGAGCCGAGCGAGATCAACGTGCGCGCGAAGGTGCAGAAGAGCGTCGCCCGCCCCGCGGACATCTACTCGCTGGGGGCGCTCTTCTACTATTTGATCACGGGGGCCTTCGGGAATCCGAAGACGCTGTACGACGCCTTCCACAAGGTGATCGAGTACGAGCGCGCCGACGAGACGAACACGATCGAGGCGTACCTCGAGCACGAGTACACCGTGATCCGCCAGCTCGCGGCGCCGAAGGCGGCCGAGGGGGAGTCGGTCGAGGTGGCGCCGGCGGATCGGTTCTTCAGCTACAAGCACTACCTCGACGGCAACGGGGAGCTGATCGATCCGTTCGTGATGAAGATCATCGCGCGGTGCATGATCCGGAACAAGCCGGACAGCTACTGCCAGGCGCACGAGGTGGAGACGCGCGGGATCAGTAACCTCGTGTCGGATCTGATCGACCTGTACTCGATCTACGGGATGGCGACGGCGGCGCGGCCGGCGAACCTGGCGCGGCGAGGGCAAGGCATGGGGGCGCTCACGCGGCCGTTTCACCAGTCGAGGCTGCGACTGTGGTGGATGGCGATGACGACGTTGTTTCGGAGGCGGTGAGCGCGCGGTCGGAGCAGGATGGCGCCGAACCCATTTTGGTCGTAATTTGGACCAAGGAAGCGAGAGGCACCGTGCGCAAGATCAACGTGGCTGAAGACATCGTTCCGATCGGCGAGTTCAAGACGCACGCCTCCGAGTTCCTCCGGCAGGTGCACGCGACGGGTCGTCCCGTCGTCATCACTCAGAACGGAAAACCCGCTGCGGTCGTCGTGACCCCGGAGGCCTTCGAAGAGCTCGGGTATCGCGAGCTCGTGCGGGGAAAGATCAGCGCCGGCATCGCCAGCGCTGACGAAGGGCGAGCTCGCTCGCTCGATGCCGTCGAGAAGCGACTACGCGCTCGCATCCGCAAGTCCCGTGCTGCCCGTTGAGATTTCCGCCGAGGCCGAGCGCGACCTCGAGCAGATCGCCGACTACATCGCGCGCGACAACCCGGTTGCCGCCGAAGCATGGGTGGCGAAGCTCGTCCTCGTGGCCCGCTCTGCTGGCGCATACCCGCGCGCGGGACGCGTCGTTCCCGAGTGGCGTGATCCGAGCGTGCGAGAGGTCTTCCTTCGTACGTACCGGATCATCTACCGCGTCGAAGCAACCCGTATCGTCGTGTTGACCGTCCTCGAAGGGCGCCGCCGCTTGCGAGGGTGACCCCGACGGAAACTGCGACGGCGCCGCCAAACGGCGCTACACGTTCCCCCCGCAATGCCCTTCGACCAACTCTCCCACCCCGACGGCCGCATCGAGCTCGCCCCGGACGTCGCCCTCACCGACGCCGCGCTCATCAACGCCGACCTCGCCCCAACGGCTCTCTCCAAGCGCACCTGGAGCACCTACAACTACGCGGCCCTCTGGATCTCGATGGCCCACTGCATCCCGACGTACATGATGGCCTCGGGCCTCATCTCCGCCGGCATGAGCTGGTGGCAAGCGCTCGTCACGATCGCCATCGGAAACGCGATCGTCCTCGTCCCCATCCTCGCCAACTCCCACCCCGGCACGAAATACGGCATCCCCTTCCCCGTCTTCGCCCGCGCCAGCTACGGCGTCTTCGGCGCGAACGTCCCAGCCATCATGCGCGCCATCGTCGCATGCGGGTGGTTCGGGATTCAGTGCTGGATCGGCGGGCAGGCGCTCCACGTTTTCTTCCGGAGCCTCACCCCCGCATGGCCCGAGCTCCTCGGCGCCTCCAAGATCGGCGACCACCTCCCGACCGAGTGGCTCACCTTCTTCATCTTCTGGGGGATCAACATCCTCATCGTGTACCGCGGCATGGATCTCCTCCGGAAGGTCGAGAACTGGGCGGCGCCGTACGTCCTCGTCATGACGATGGCGCTCGTCGCCTGGGCGATCACCAAGGCGCACGGCCTCGGGAGCGTCATGCACGACTCGGGAAAGTTCCCCACGCTGGCGTCGTTCTGGCCGGTGTTCGTGCCGAGCGTGACGGCGATGATCGGCTTCTGGGCCACGCTGTCGCTCAACATGCCGGACTTCACGCGCTTCGGCCGCTCGCAGAAAGAGCAGGCCGTGGGGCAGGTCGTGGCGCTGCCGACGACGATGACCGTCTTCGCGGCGATGGGGGTCGTGATCACGAGCGCGTCGGCGGAGATCTACGGCGCGCCGATCTGGGACCCCGTCGAGCTCGTCGGACACTTCACGTCGCGGATCGTCGTCGCCGTGGCGATGTTCACGGTCGTCGTTGCGACACTGAGCGTGAACATCGCGGCGAACGTCGTCTCCCCCGCGAACGATTTCGCGAACCTCGCCCCCGGGAAGATCTCGTTTCGCACCGGGGGGCTGATGACGGGGCTCATCGGCGTCCTGATGATGCCGTGGAAGCTCATCGCGGATCCGAGCGGCTACATCTTCAAGTGGCTCCTCGGCTACTCGGGGGGGCTCGGCTCGATCGCCGGGGTGCTCGTCTGCGATTACTGGTTCATTCGCAAAGGGCAGCTCGTCCTGCCGGATCTCTACCGGCGCGAGGGGGAGTACACGTACGCGCGCGGTACGAACTGGGCGGCGATCGTCGCGACCGGCGTCGGGTGCTTCCTCGCGTGGATCGGGCTCGTCGTGAGCCAGGTTCACGTGCTCTACGACTACGCGTGGTTCGTCGGGGCGTTCGGGGCGGCGGGCACGTACGCGGCGCTGATGGTGGGCAAAGGCGCAGCCGCGGTGAAGAGAGCTGAGCAGGGGACGCGGCAAGCCGGCGCGGGCGCATCGACGCTCGATTGATTGCGCGCGCGCACTGCCGGTCCGCCCGGAGAGGGGTAGAGTTCACTCATGAATCGGACCACGGCGACGCTCGCCTTCGGCCTCTCGGTCCTCGCGTGCGGCGGCCACACGACGTCGAACGGTTCAGGGGGTGAGGACGCCGGAACCACCAAGGTCACCGGCAGCATCGTCGGGGTCTCGTTCCCCCCGACCGCCTACGCCATCGCGATCCCGGACAATTCAGGGGCGAACGGCGGCCCGACGAACGAGTACACACAGCTCGCTCTCGCTATCTCCGGCACTCCGCTCGGATGCACGACGGCGAGCCTGCCCGGCAGCGTCTTCATCGGGATCCAGATCATCGACCCAGGCACGCTGCCGGTGGGGCCCGGGACGTACGCGATCAACGCCAACCCGACCAGCAGCAACGACAACGTCGCCGCCCTCATCCAGACGGACTCGACCTGTACCGAGACCGCCCCGGCGAACTGCATCGGCGGGTCGGTGACGATCACCTCCGCCGATGCGACGAGCTTCCTGGGTTACTTCACGCTCGCCTTCGACTCGGGCGAGGCGTTGACGGGGACGTTCAGCGCCGAAGTGTGCCCGTCGATTCCGAACGCCGTGAACGGCACGGCCTGCTGAGCGCGCTCACGACAAGCCGAACGTCGCCCGCTTCACGAACCGACCATCCCCCATCTTGCCGACGTACTTCCCGTTCTCGACGACGACCTTCCCCTTCGACAGAACGTGGCTCGGCGCGCCGACCACCTCGCGCCCCTCGTACGGCGAATAGTCCACCCTCATGTGCAGGGTCTTCTCGCTGAGCACGTGACGCTTCTCGGGGTCCCACACGAGCAGATCCGCGTCCGCTCCCACGGCGACCGAACCCTTGCGCGGATAGAGGCCGAAGATCTTCGCGGGGGCGGTCGCCGTGATCTCGACGAAGCGGTTCATCGAGATCCTCCCGGTGCGCACCCCTCCGTCCCACAGCAAGTACAGGCGCGTCTCGATCCCCGGCATCCCGTTCGGGATCTTCGCGAAGGAGTCTTTCCCGAGCTCCTTCTGCCCCTTCATGCAGAAGGGACAGTGATCGGTCGAGACCACCTGCAGGTCGTGCGTCCGGAGCCCGCGCCACAGGTCCTCCTGCATCGAAGCGGGGCGGAGCGCCGGCGTGCAGACGTACTTCGCCCCTTCGAATCCCGGTCGCGCGAGCTCGTCCTCCGAGAGGAACAGATACTGGGGACAGGTCTCCGCGAACGTCGGCAAGCCGCGGTCGCGCGCTTCGACCACCTGCTTCAGCGCGCGCTCGGCGGAGAGGTGCACCATGTAAACCGGTGCGTTCGCCATCTCCGCGAGGCAGATCGCGCGGTGGGTCCCTTCCGCTTCCATGATCTGCGGCCGCGTGATCGCGTGGTACTTCGGCGCCGTGTGCCCCTTCTTGAGCGCCTGCGCGACGAGCACCTCGATCGGCAGCCCGTTCTCGGCGTGCATGCAGATGAGCGCGCCGATCTCGCCGGCGCGCTGCATCGCGCGGAAGATCTGCCCGTCGTCGACCATGAGGACGCCCGGGTAGGCCATGAACATCTTGAAGCTGGTCACCCCCTCCTTCACGAGCTGGTTCATCTCGTCGACCGTGCCGTCGTTCACGTCGGTCATGATCATGTGGAAGCCGTAGTCGATCGCCCCCTTCCCCTCGGCCTTCGCGTGCCAGGTGTCGATCCCCTTGCGGAGCGCCTCCCCCTTCGCCTGAATCGCGAAGTCGACGATCGTCGTCGTCCCGCCGTACGCCGCCGCGAGCGTTCCGGTCTGGAAGTCGTCGCTCGAGTTCGTCCCGCCGAACGGCATGTCGAGGTGGGTGTGCGCGTCGATCCCCCCGGGGAGGACGTACTTCCCCTTGGCGTCGATCGTGACGTCGAACGTCCCCGCGGGTCCCATCTCGCGCGCGAAGATCGCGGCGATCTTCCCGTCCACGACGGCGACATCGGCTTCGTACGTATCGGTCGCCGTGACGACCGTGCCCCCTTGAATCAGCGTTCGCATGGCCCGCGAGGCTAGCGACTTGTGGAGATCACAGGAAGACGGGAAGACGGGAAGGATCGTGGGCTCCGAGCAACCTCCTCCTCCCCGTCTTCCCGTCTTCCTGTTCAATCCTCTCCTCCTGCACCGCGTCAAACCAACGCAGTTCACTTGACCGGAGCGAACCCTGGTGGGAAACCTTGCCGCTCTTCCCGCGGGACCGCCTTTTCGGAGGGGGAGCCCGCCCGCCTCACCCCGTCACCGGACGCGCCTGCTCGACTGGCGCATCGCCCGGAACGCCTTGAGCGCGCAAAATGTGGGGGGAAACTCGCCGCGGGCCCACGACTGGGTCCGTGGGGTGTAGCTTTTGCCGCGCTGGGGTTTACCGAGGAAGGGATGGGCGTCATGAAGTTCGAATTCGGCAAGGTGAAGAACTACGTCGGCGGCGAGTGGGTCGACTCCACGGGGCGTGAGTCCTTCGACGTGACGAACCCCGCGACCCTCGAGAAGCTCGGCTCGGTCCCGGTCGGGACGGCCGCCGACGTCGACGCCGCCGTCAAGGCCGCCAAGAAGGCGTTCGCGACGTGGAGGGACGTACCGGTCGCCAACCGCGCCCGTTACCTCTTCGACCTGCGCAACATCATGGTCGAGCACTACGAAGAGCTCTGCGAGCTGTGCACGCAGGAGCACGGCAAGACGCTCGAGGAGTCGAAGGGGGACGTCGGGCGCGGCGTCGAGAACGTCGAGACCGCCGCCGGCATGCCCTCGCTCATGATGGGGCAGGCCCTCGAGCAGATCGCCACGGGGATCGACTGCGTGAGCATGCGCCAGCCGATGGGCGTGTTCGCGATCATCGCCCCGTACAACTTCCCCTCGATGGTGCCGTTCTGGTTCCTGCCGTACGCGATCGCGACGGGGAACACCGTGGTCGTGAAGCCGAGCGAGCAGGTGCCGTTCTCGACGCAGCGGATCTTCCAGCTGATCCACGAGAAGCTGAAGCTCCCGCCGGGGGTGCTCAACATGGTGCACGGCGCCCGCGACGTCGTGAACGGCATCCTCGATCACCAGGGGATCGCGGGGGTCTCGTTCGTCGGCTCGACGGCGGTGGCCAAGCACGTCTACGAGCGCTGCGGCGCGACGGGGAAGCGCGCGCAGGCGCTCGGCGGCGCGAAGAACTTCACGATCGTCACCGACGACTGCGACTGGGAGAAGAGCATCCCGAACATCATCGACAGCGCGTTCGCGTGCGCGGGGCAGCGCTGCCTCGCGACGAGCGTCGTCGTCGGCGTCGGTCCCGCATACGGCAAGCTCAAGACCCAGCTCGTCGCGCGCGCGAAGGAGATCAAGGTCGGCTACGGCGTCGAGAAGGGGATCACCATGGGCCCCGTCATCAGCGCGAAGCACAAGGAGCGCATCGTCTCGTACATCGAGAAGGGGCTCGCGGAGGGGGCCGAGATCCTCCTCGACGGGCGCAACCCGCAGGTCGTGGGCAACCACAAAGGGCACTTCCTCGGGCCGACGATCTTCAACAAAGTGTCGCCGTCCATGACGATCGCGAAGGACGAGATTTTCGGCCCGGTCCTCTGCACGATCGAGGCGAAGACGCTCGACGAGGCGATCGCGATGACGAACGCGCACCCGATGGCGAACGCAGCGTCGGTCTACACGTCGAACGGCGCGACGGCGCGGAAGTTCTCCCGGGAGATCGACGCTTCGATGGTCGGCCTCAACATCGGCGTCCCTGCACCGATGGCGTACTTCACGTTCGGCGGGAACAAGCAGTCGTTCTTCGGCGACGTAAAGGCGCACGGCAAAGACAGCGTGAGCTTCTACACGCAGAACAAGACGTCGATTCAACGGTGGTGGTGACGGCACGTCCGCGCGGAGCGCGGCGTGGTCTACACAGGAGAGATTCATGGCTCGGAACGTCACAGTCGGTCTGATTCAGTGCGCGACCCCGTTCGACCCGAGCTGGTCGGTCGAGAAGATCAAGAAGGCGGCGCTCGACAAGCACCTCCCCTTCATCGACGAGGCGGGGAAGAAGGGGGTCCAGATCCTGGGCCTCCAGGAGATCTTCAACGGCCCGTACTTCTGCCCGAGCCAAGATCAGCGCTGGTACGACGCCGCCGAAGCGGTCCCCGGTCCTACGACGGAGATCATGCAGGGCTACGCGCGCAAGCACCAGATGGCGATGGTCGTGCCGGTCTACGAGCGCGAGCAGGCGGGGGTCTACTACAACACCGCGGCCGTCATCGACGCCGACGGCACGTACCTCGGCAAGTACCGGAAGAACCACATCCCGCACACGAACGGCTTCTGGGAGAAGTACTTCTTCAAGCCCGGAAACATGGGCTACCCGGTCTTCCAGACGCGGTTCGCGAAGGTCGGCGTCTACATTTGCTACGACCGGCACTTCCCGGAGGGGGCGCGCCTCCTCGGCTTGAACGGCGCCGAGATCGTGTTCAACCCGTCGGCCACCGTGGCGGGGCTCTCGCAGTACCTCTGGAAGCTCGAGCAGCCCGCGCACGCCGTGGCGAACGGCTACTTCGTCGCGGCCTCGAACCGCGTCGGGACCGAAGCGCCGTGGAACATCGGCAAGTTCTACGGCACGAGCTACCTCGTCGACCCGCGCGGAAACTTCGTCGCGATGGCGAGCGAGGACAAGGACGAGCTCGTGGTGGGCGTGGCAAACCTCGAGATGATCGAGGAAGTGCGGCGAACGTGGCAGTTTTACCGCGACCGCCGGCCTGAGACGTACGGCGACATGACGAAGATCTGAGAAGGAGAGCGCCCCGTGACCGACAAGAAAATGACCTCCGCCGACGGCACGTCCGCGCGCAGCGCGGCGTGGTCCACACAAGAAGTCCGAGCGAAGCACAAGGAGTTCCTCTTCCCCAGCGTCGCCAACTACTACGGCGACGAGAGCGTGGTCCTCGAGAGCGGCAAGGGGCTCCGGGTGAAGGACCTCGACGGGAAGCAGTACCTCGACTTCTTCGGCGGGATCCTCACGCTGTCGGTCGGTCACGCGAACGAGACGGTGAACGGCGCCGTCCGCGCGCAGATGGACCGCCTCGGCCACGTCTCGACGCTGTACCCGACGATGCCGATCGTCGAGCTCGCCGAGAAGCTCGCGAACCTCACCCCCGGCAAGCTGAAGAAAGCGTTCTTCTCTGCGAGCGGCACCGAAGCCGACGAGACGGCCGTGGCTCTCGCGATGACCCACACGGGGAGCACCGAGCTCATCGCGCTCCGCCACGGCTACTCCGGGCGCTCGATGCTCGCGCAGTCACTCGTCGGGCACTCGAAGTACCGCGTCATCCCGACGCAGATCGCCGGCATCAAGCACGCGCAGCCGCCCTACTGCTACCGCTGCCCCTTCGGCCTCAAGTACCCGAGCTGCGAGGTGAAGTGCGCGCAGGACATCGAGGACCTGATCCAGACGACGACCACGGGGCACATCGCCGGCTTCCTCGCCGAGCCGATCATGGGGGTCGGGGGCTTCATCACGGCGCCTGACGGCTACTTCAAGATCGCCGTCGAGATCGTGAAGAAGTACGGCGGCCTCTTCATTTGCGACGAGGTGCAGACGGGCTTCGGCCGCACCGGCACCAAGATGTGGGGGATCGAGCACCACGAAGGGGTCATCCCGGACATCATGACGATGGCGAAGGGGATCGCGAACGGCTTCCCGATCGCGGCGACGATCGCCACGGCGCCGATCGCTGACTCGTGGAAGGGGGGGAACATCTCGACCTTCGGCGGGAACCCGATCTGCGCGACCGCGGCGAACGCCACGATCGACACGATCGTCGATCAGAACCTTGCCGCGAACTCCGCGGCGATGGGCAAGATCCTCCGCGACGGGCTCGAGGCGCTCCAGAAGAAGTTCCCGCGCGCGATCGGCGACGTCCGTGGCAAGGGGCTCATGCAGGCCATCGAGCTCGTGAAGGACGAGACGGCCAACGACCGCACGCCGGCCCCCGAGACCGCGGGGCGCCTCTTCGACGAGACCCGCAAGCGCGGCCTCCTCATCGGCCGCGGTGGTCTCCACAACAACGTGATGCGGATCGCCCCGGCCCTGAACTGCGGGAAGAGCGACGTGGAAGAAGCTCTTCGGATCATGGATCAGTCGTTCGCCGCGCTGAGCGTCTGAGAAATCTCCCATGACCACGAGGTACACGCTCCCCACGGAGCGTCTGGAGCAGCGTCTCCCGGACAAGAAGCCCCTCTACACCGAGGCCGAAGCGCGCGCCGAGGCGGAGCGGTGCCTGTATTGCGTCGACGCCCCGTGCACGAAGGCTTGCCCGACCGAGATCGACGTCCCCACGTTCATCAAGAAGATCGCGAGCGGGAATGTCCGAGGGAGCGCGAAGACGATCTTCGAGCAGAACATCCTCGGCGCTTCGTGCGCGCGCGTCTGCCCGGTCGAGGTCCTCTGCGTTGGAGCCTGCGTCTACAACGGGTGGCACCGGGCGCCGATCCAGATCGGACGGTTGCAGCGGTTCGCGACCGAGACGGCAACGGCGCCGGCGGAAGCGGAGCGCCCACTCCTTCAGCCGAAGACGATCGCGAAGCCGAGGCGAGTCGCCTGCGTGGGCGCGGGTCCGGCGTCGCTCGCGTGCGCAGCGTACCTGGCGCTAGAGGGGCACAAGGCTGTCATCCTCGAGAGGAGCCAGGTCCCCGGCGGGCTCAACACGACGGGGATCGCGCCGTACAAGCTCCACGCCGACGATTCGGTAAGCGAGGTCGAGTGGGTGCAGAGGCTCGGCGTCGAGATCCGGACCGGAGTCGAGGTTGGCAAGGACATCACAGTCAGATCCCTCGCCGACGAGTACGACGCGGTCTTCCTCGGGCTCGGGCTCGGCGCGGACTCGAAGCTTCACATTCCAGGCGAAGACGGCCCCGGCGTGGTCGGCGCCACCGCCTGGATCGAGCGGATGAAGCTCGCGCGCGCCGGTGAGCACGAGGTGCTCGGCCGCGTCATCGTCGTCGGCGGCGGCAACACGGCGATCGACGTCGCCCGCGAAGCGGCGCAGCTGGGCGCAGAGGACGTGGCGATGGTCTACCGGCGCGGCGCTGGGGACATGAGCGGGTACGACCACGAGATGGAGGGGGCACGCAAGGAGGGGGTGCGCTTCGTGGCGAACCGGATCCCCGTCGCGTTCGTTCGAGACGCGAAGGGGAGGCTCGTCGCGCTTCGCGTCGCGATCGCCGAGAACGGCGCCCCGGTCGCGGGGACCGAGCACGATCTGGCGTGCGATCTCGTGGCGCTCGCCATCGGCCAGTCCAAGCTTCGCTCGCTCGCCTCGGAGCTCCCCGGCGTCGCGCTCGACGCGCGCGGTTGCGTCGTCATCGACCCCGCTACCGGCGCGACCGGCAATCCGAAGGTCTGGAGCGGAGGCGACTGCACGAACGGCGGAAAAGAGGTCGTGAACGCCGTCGCCGACGGCCGCAACGCCGCGCACGCGATGATCGCTGGCTGGTCGAAGAGCGCCTCTGGCCTTTCCGGGAGAGGGTAGCCATGGCCGATCTCAGCATCGAGTTTGCGGGCATCACGAGCCCGAACCCCTTCTGGCTCGCGTCCGCCCCCCCCGCGAACACCGGCGAGCAGGTCATGCGCGCGTTCGACGCGGGCTGGGGTGGCGCCGTCTGGAAGACCCTCGGCGATCCGATCGTCAACGTGACGAGCCGCTTCGGCAGCGTCGACTACGCCGGCCAGCGAATGATGGGGCTCAACAACATCGAGCTCATCACCGATCGTCCGCTTTCCGTGAACCTCGCCGAGATCCGCGAGGTGAAGCGGCGCTACCCGAAACACGCCGTCATCGCGTCGCTCATGACCGAGACGAAGAACGACTGGAAGACCTTGATCCGCAAAGTCGAGGACTCGGGGTGCGACGGCCTCGAGCTGAACTTCGGCTGCCCGCACGGGATGTGCGAGCGGGGGATGGGCTCGTCGGTGGGGCAGGAGCCGAAGCTCCTCGAGGAGATCACCCGCTGGACGAAGGAGTTCGCGAAGACCCCCGTCCTCGTGAAGCTCACCCCGAACGTCGGCGACATCACCGAGCCCGGGGGGGCGGCGGCGCGCGGCGGAGCCGACGGCCTCTCGCTCATCAACACGATCAAGAGCCTCGTCGGCGTGGACCTCGATCGGATGGTCCCTCTCCCCCGCGTGGCCGGCGCCTCGACGAACGGCGGATATTGCGGCCCCGCCGTGAAGCCGATCGCGCTCCACATGGTGGCGGCTCTCGCGCGCGACCCCGCGACGCACCGGATCCCGATCTCCGGCATCGGAGGGATCTCGAACTGGCGCGACGCGGCCGAGTTCCTCGCGCTCGGGGCGACGAGCGTCCAGGTGTGCACGGCCGTGATGCACTACGGCTACCGCATCGTCGAGGACATGATCGAAGGACTCTCCGAATACCTCGACTCGCACGGGATGAAGAGCGTCCGCGACCTCGTCGGGCGCGCCGTGCCGGCGTACAAGGAGTGGGGCGAGCTCGATCTCTCCTACAAGCTCGTCGCGAAGATCGACGCCAAGACGTGCATCGGCTGCCAGCTCTGCGTGACCGCGTGCAACGACGGGGCGCACCAGTGCATCTTCACCGGGCGCGAGGATCGTGATCGCCCGCCGCACGCCCACGCGCCGGGCAAGGCGCTCTCCCCTAAGCCGTTCGTCGTCGGCGCCGTCGCCGGCGAGCGTGTGCCGTGGATCGACGAGCCCGAGTGCGTCGGATGCAACCTCTGCCAGCTCGTCTGCCCGGTCCCCGGGTGCATCACGATGGAAGAGTCGCGCGTCGGCCCTCCGGAGACCTGGAACGATCGCGTCGCCGCGGGTCGGGACAAAGTCCCTGGCGGGATCCACGACCCCTAGCTCCCCTCGCGCGCCGCGAACCGCTCCAGCTTCCGGTACAGCGTCTTGCGCTCGATCCCGAGGACGCGCGCCGCCACCGACTTGTTTCCGCCGACGGCGTCGAGCACCCGCAGGATGTATCGCCGCTCGACCTCTTCGAGCGGCGCCAGCTCCGACGGATCGTCTCCACCTACGACGAGATACGCCGGGCGGTAGTCGCGGATCCGCTCGGGGAGGTCTTCGACCGTGATCTCCTCGAAGCGGGTCAACGTCACCGCACGCTCGATGCAGTTCTGCAGCTCGCGCACGTTCCCCGGCCAGCCGTAGCCGACGAGCTTCTCCGCCGCCGACGGGGCGATCCCGCGGACCCCCTTCTTTGCCCGCTCGGCAAACTGCACAAGAAAGTGCTGCGCCATCGGCAGGACGTCCCCCCGGCGCGCGCGAAGCGGCGGGAGGGCGAGGTTGACGACGTTGATTCGAAAAAAGAGATCCTCGCGAAAGCGCCCTTCCTCGATCGCGAGCTCCAGGTCCCGGTTCGTGGCACAGATGATCCTGACGTCGACCGGGATCTCGGCAGAGCCCCCCACCGGGCGGATGCGCCGCTCCTGGAGCGCGCGAAGCAGCTTCGGTTGAACGGTGAGCGGCATGTCGCCGATCTCGTCCAAGAACAGCGTCCCCTCGTGCGCTTGCTTGAAGAGCCCCACGCGCGACTCCTTGGCGTCGGTGAACGCGCCGCGCACGTGCCCGAACAGCTCGCTCTCGAGGAGCGACTCCGGAACCGCGCTGCAGTTCACCGCGACGAACGGAGCGCTTCGCCGCTTGCCGCGCGCGTGGATCGCCTTGGCCACGACCTCCTTGCCCGTCCCGCTCTCGCCGGTGATGAGCACCGACGCATCCGACGTGCTCACGCGCGCCATCAGCTCGTAGACCTTCCGCATCGCCGCGCTCTCTCCGACGAGAGGCTCGAACCGCGCCCGCCCGGCGACCTCGGTGCGCAAGCGCTTCACCTCTTCGCCGAGCGCGCGGTGTTGAAGGGCCCGCTGCAGCGCGATCGCCAACACGTCGAGCTTCACCGGTTTGCTCAGAAAGTCGTAGGCGCCCGCCCGCATCGCGGCGACGGCCGCGTCTAAGCTCCCGAAGCCCGTGAGGAGCACCACGGGCATATCCGGCCTCGCCGCAACGACCCGCTCGCAGAGCTCGATCCCGTTCGTGCCCCGCATGTTGAGATCGGTGAGCACCACATCGAAATCTTCGGACTCGAGAAGGAGCAACGCCTCGTCCGCCGACGTCCGCCACGTGACGCTGAGCCCGCGCCCGCGGAGCCCCACGTCGAGCGCCTCGCACATCGCCCGGTCGTCGTCCACGAGGAGGATTCGCCCGCTCATGCCCCCCCCTCACGCGGAAGGTAGATGGAAAAACGACTCCCCTGCCCCACCTGGCTCTCGACGGCGATCCAGCCGCCATGATCTCGCACGATCCCGTACGCGACCGAAAGGCCGAGCCCGGTCCCTTCGCCGACGTCCTTGGTCGTGAAGAAGGGCTCGAAGACGTGGCCGATCTGATCGCCGGGGATGCCGCACCCCTCGTCCCTCACCGAGAGGCAGACGTACTCCGCCTCGCGGCCGCCGTGGTCGACGGGTGGGGTCACGCGTTCGCGACCGATCTCCACGTCGACGGCTCGTCCCTCGGACGTCGCTTGGATCGCGTTGACGAGGAGGTTCGTGAGGGCCTGCTGGAGCTCCATCGTATCGGCCGCCGCGAAGGCGGGCGCCTGGTCCGGGGAGAGCTTCAGCGCGACGTGTTTCTGTCGGGCGATCGGCTCGAGGAGCTCGATCGACTGACGAGCCATCTCGACGACGTCGCTCTTGGTCTTCTTCTCGGCGCCTCGGATTCGCGCGAAATCCATGAGCTGGCGGATGATCTTGGTGATCCGATCGCACTGCTCGACCACCACCTCGGCGTGCTTTCGCGCGGAGTCCCCCTCCACGTTGCCCGAAACGATCATCGAGGCGCGCGCCTCGATGACGTTGAGCGGCGTCCCGAGCTCGTGCGCGAGACCCGACGCGAGCTTTCCCACGGTCATGAGCCGGTCGGCGTGCCGCAGCTGCTCCATCGCCGACACGCGCGCCGCCGACTCCGCCTTCACGCGCGCGTGCACGTCCGAGAGCTGCGTGCACATCGCGTTCATCTCGGCGGCGAGCTCTCCGAACTCGTCACCCCCCGGCAGGACGAGCGGCTCCTCGAAGTTCCCCTGTCCGACGCGCCGTGCTTTCTCGACCAACGCCCGCGTGGGACGTGCCACGAGTCGGAGGCCGAGGAGGAACGAGAGCGCGAAGATGATCGTGACGTTGAGCGCTGTGATCGTCACTGCGTCGATGAACGTGTGCCGCAGAAAGCCCGCCTCCGGGGCCAGCGACGCGGACACTTCGATGGCGCCGCGAACGTCGCCGCCAACCTTCACCGGGACGTACGCATAGCGGCGCTCTTGATCGATCGCGCGCGTCGCGCCGCCGGCGAGCGCGCCGCAGTCGACGCTCGGCGCCAGAGGTCGCGTCTCCTCGGTCCCGAGGCACACCCAGCGGATCCGCACCTCGCCGTCGCGCTTCCCCGCGTGCGCGATCATCGCCGTCGCCGCGTCGCGCCCCTGCGATTGCCAGAGGATCGCCCCCCCGTCGGCCATCGACTGCGCCACGAGGCTCAAGTCGCGCTCGCGCGCCGAGCGCTCGTACCCGGAGTCGCGGCGAACGCGACGGAGCACCCCGGTCGACATGACGGCGACCGTCACCGCGACGAAGGCGAGCGTGATCTTCGGGACGAGCTTCATACGCACCGACCGGGCTAGCACGCCTAGTATGGCTTGAGAAACCCGTGCAGAGGTCCCGCCACCGTCAGTCTCGCCGGTCTCGGCTACTTCCGTGGGGCGTCGCGGCCGCGCTCTTTGCTACGGCCGCGCCATCGAGCGGGACCGACCGCTCCCCCTCGCGAACCTCGTCCCTCAGCTGGATCCGCCTCCCAGGGGCCGAACCGTGCGTCTCGGCGCAGGACCTCGCCCGCGACGTCGAGGAGCGCCTCGGCCACCCGGTCTTCGTGTCCCCGTCCGCGGCAGACGTCTCGGTCGAGGGGCACATCGAGCCGAATCGGGGAGCGCCTGGCGGGGCGGGATCGACCGCAGCGAGCGGTGCGACCGGCTGGCATGCCGTCGTCGTCCTCCGAGACGCGCGCGGCGCGTCGCTCGGCACGCGGGATCTTCGCCGCGACGACGCCTCGTGCGACGCGATGCGCGCCCCTCTCGTCCTCGTGATCGTGCTGATGATCGACCCCGACGCCGCGCTCACCGGACCGAAGCCCCCGCCTCCGCCAACGCCCCCCCCACAACCGATCGTCATCGAGAAGCCGGTTCCGGTAATCGTCCGCGTCCCGGAGCCCGCTCCGCGTCCCCCTTCGTCCTGGCACCTCGACACGGGGGGGTCGTTCATCGGGAGCGTCGGGCTTCTGCCGGGGCCGGGTATCGGGGTCCTCGGCGAGGGAATCCTGGTGCCGCCACCGGGGTCGTTCGGGATCGAGGTCTACGGGGCGGCGTGGCTGGATCAGACCGTCACTGCAGGCCCGGGGACCGCAACCTTCTGGCTCGGGTACGTCGGTGGCGGTTTCTGTCCGCTCGTCCTTCACGGGCACCTCCTCGATGCGTTCGGCTGCCTCTCGGCGCAGCTGGGCTACCTGGAGAGCTACGGCCCGACGACGACCCCCAACCAGGGACAGGTCCACCTCGCCGCCGCGCTCGAGCTCCGAGCCTCGATTCACCTCGTCGGGCCGCTCACGGCGCGCGCCGGTCTCCTCGGGCTGGTTCCTGTCATCCGGAATCAGTTCGTCTACGACGAGGCGGGGGCGGCGACCGGGAACCTGTATCGGATGAACGCCGTGGCCGCCACGCTCGATCTGGGGCTGGGGGTCGCTTTCCCTTGATAATTCGGGCCGCGAGCTGCCACACACCTCAAAGACGTGCCCCCCGAGCTTCTTCCTTCACGTGGCGCCGGTCCCGCCGGTGCCGCCGGCGCCGACACGGCGAGCGTCTTCCGCGCGCACGCGGCGTACGCATGGCGCGTGCTCCGACGCCTCGGGGTCCAGGAGAGTGACGTCGAGGATGTGTGCCAGGAGGTCTTCGTGGTCGTCCACCGCCGTCTCCCCGAGTTCGAGGGGCGCTCCGCGCTTCGCACGTGGGTCTATGGGATCTGCGTGCGTGCGGCGTCGGACTACCGCAAACGGGCGCACCGCCGCAGGGAGCTCGTCACGGACGACCCGCCGGAGCAAGTCGCGAAGGAAGACGCCCACCGGGATCTCGCCTCGCGCGAGGCGCGCAAGCTCCTCGACGGAATACTGGCCGAGCTCGACGACGACAAGCGCGCCGTCTTCGTCCTCTACGAGATTGAGAGCCTCCCGATGAACGACGTCGCGGAGGCCGTCGGGTGCCCTTTGCAGACCGCCTACTCCCGCTTGCACGCGGCGCGCGCGCACGTCGCGACCGCGGCGAAGCGCCTTCAAGAGAGGGGGGGGACATGACACGCGATCCGAGCGCACCCGAGCCCCTCGTCTCTTCCTCGGAGGACGCCGAGCTCCGCGCATTGCTCGAGGCTGGGCGCAACGAGCTTCCAAGCGCAGCGCAGCTCGAAGCGCTCGCTTCGAAGCTCGGGCCGATCCTCGGCCCGGGGGGGGCCGGAGGTGGACACGGCGGCGCACCTGGCGCGCTGGCGCGAAAAGGCGCGGGGGCCGCGATCGCCAAGGCGCTCGGCGTCGCGACGCTCGCGATCGTCGTCGGCGGAGCCGGGCTACACGCGCTCCGGAGCCAGCGTCCGAGCGGGTCGACGATTGGCGATCGAACGGCGAGCGTGGCGCTCACCGGGGCCGCCGTTGCAAGCGCGACGACCGCACCCGACGAGCCCGGCCCCCCGCCCCCTCCCCCGATCTCGACAACCGCCCCCCCGACGCGCTCGTCGTCCGTCGCGCACCCTCGCGCATCCACGTCAGCCGTACCCAGCGACGATCCCGATGCGGAGGTGAAGCTCCTCCAGCGCGCGCAGGCCTTGCTCCAGAACGAGCCGACCCAGACGCTCGCGCTGTGCGCCGAGCATGCGCGGCGCTTCCCGGGCGGGCTCCTGGCAGAAGAGCGCGAGGTCCTGGCGATCGAGGCGCTCATGGGGACGGGGCACGCCGACGAAGCGCGCGCCCGCGCGGATCGATTCGCCGCGGCCTATCCGTCCTCGACGCACCTGCAGCGCATCCACACCGTGCTCGCGGGGGGGCGGTAGGAGGTTCTAGAACGCGAGACCGAGACCGAGCGACGTCGTGAGAAACCACGCCGGCCCCGTCCCGATCGGCACCCACGCCAGCTCCGCCTCGCCCATGATGCGGAGCTTTTGCTTCGTGTGCGGCACCGTCCACGAGATGCCCCCCGCGAGCGCCATCCCCGAGCGATGCTGCAGCCCCTCGCTCGACGAGCCCGCGATCGAATCGCCGGGATGATCGATCCACGTTTGAGCGGAGGCGTAGTGCAGATGCACGAGCCGGAACGCGCCATAGGGGCGAAGGGTCCGCAGGCTGTCCTCGATCCGTAGGCCGAGCGCGAGGCGCGCCCAGAAGTCGTCCTCGGTTCCCGTCACGTGCCCCAACGCATACCCCGTCGAGCCGATCAGCTCGACTGTCAGGAGGCGCATGAGGGGCAGCGTGAGCACGAGCACCGTCCCCCCCGCCGGGGCCGCGCCCCCCGGTTTGTCGAGGACGGACCCGACGCCTGCGCCAGCGTAGATCGCCACGCGCGAGCTCGTCGCCGCCGGCGTGGTCGGATGATCGGGGTCCGCGGGATCGGCGTGAGCGACGCTCGAAGCCGAGAGCGTCAAGGACAGAGCACCGAATCCGAATCCAATGACCTTCGCCCGCCGCGTCCGACTCGCTTGCTTCATGAGGGTCCTCGTTCGTTCTAGAAGTCGTAAGAGACCGTCGCCGAGGCGATCGCCCCTTCGTGGTGATCGCCTCGGAGAACCTGCAACGCGGGGTAGAGCGCACCGACGCTCACGACGAGGTCGGTGGCCGGTGTGAAGGCGAGCTCGCCGGCCGCGTAGCCGATGACGCCGCCGGAGTTGGGGTCGTCGGCGCCGTTCGCGAGCTCACCCGCGGTGTCGAGCTGGAACGACGGACCGGCCCGCACGGCCAGCGCGTGGATCGGTTGCCATTGCAAACGCGCGCCGGCGCGCAGGGAGTCGCCCGCGTGAGGTGCGGCGCGCACGGAGAAAGGGAGCCATAGCGAGACCCCGCCGTACCCCGACCACTTTCCTTTCGCGATCGCGTAGTCGAGCCCCGCGGCCGGAACGAGCGCGCTGCAGCCCGGCTGAAGCGTGGAAGCAAGTGGAGCCCCGGCCGCGTCGAATTCTTCGGGAGCCGTGGGCAACTTCAGCTCGACGAGGACTCCGAAGCGTTCCCGCGCACCGCCGGCAAGCGTCCGCGCGCGAACCACGCGAAGCCGTAGCTCGACGTCACCGAGGCTCGTTCGCGCGACGTCGCCTGCGCTCGACGATATCTCGCGCGTGAGCGCCGGAACCCCCAACGTGAGGAGAAGATCGTCGTTCGGCGCGTAGGACGCCGACAATTCGAGGCGTCGGTCGGCCACCGTGACGCCCCCCTCCTCGACACTCCCGGCGCGAAAGTCGGCGATCCCCTGGAGGCGGCTACGAAACGGGCGCTCGCTATCCCCTGGGGCGATCGTCGCGTCGCTCGTCGCGCAGACGGCGCAAGCGAACGCTGGAGGCGAGACTATCCCGCAGACCGCCGCAAACGCGACGGCCACGGCCCGTGATCCCATGCTGCCCTCCCTTTCCCCTCGGTGAGTGGGAGGAGCGGACCGGGCTTATGAAGATTTCTTCGAAAGACGCGCTGGTGGCCCTAATGCCAGTGATCGAGCGGCAGCGGTTCGTCCAGCTTCCAGGCCTCACTCGTCCGCTTCTCGTGCGCCGTGGGGGGCGCGGCGTTCGGCTTGTAAGCGTGAGCTTGCGACGGGAACTCGCGCGACTGAACCTCGCTCACGTACGCGCGGACGGCGCCGACGATCTCGTCGCCGAGCTGCGCGTAGCGCTTCGCGAACTTCGGCGAGTGACCGCGCATCATCCCGAGCAGGTCGGTACAGACGAGGACCTGCCCGTCACACCCGTTTCCGGCCCCGATCCCGATCGTGGGAATCTGCAGCTCGTCGGTCACGCGGGCGGCGAGATCCGGCGGGATCGCCTCGAGCACGATCGCGAACGCTCCCGCTTGCTCGAGCGCGCGCGCGTCCGTGAGAAGCTTCTCGGCCGCCTCTTCGCCGCGCCCCTGCACCTTGAACCCGCCGAGCGCGTGCACGCTCTGCGGCGTCAGCCCCACGTGCCCGACGACCGGGATCCCCGCGCGCACGATACGGAACACCGCCTCCGCGACCTCGGAGCCCCCCTCGAGCTTAACGCTCTCGAAGGCCCCCTCCTTCATCAGCTTCCCCGCGCTCTCGACCGCCTGCTGCGCCGAGACCTGGTAGCTCATGAACGGCATGTCGCCGACGAGGTGCGCCCGGGCAAGCCCGCGCGCGACGGCGCGACCGTGGTACGCGATCTCCTCGAGGGTCACGGGGATCGTGTTCGCTAGCCCCTGGACGACCATCCCGAGCGAGTCGCCGACGAGGACCATATCGACCCCCGCCTCATCGACGAGGCGGGCCATCGTGAAGTCGTAGGCGGTCACCATCGCGATCGGTGACGCACCTTTGCGAGCGCGGAGCTCCGGCACCGTGATCTTGCGCACAGGCCCGGCGGAGCCAGTCGTGGCGTACATGCAGTCTCTCCTTCGGTCGCAGCCGGGGGGGCGTCGCGGGGAGCAGAAGGCTCCTCCACGCGCGTCCGGTCCACGCCTACGAAGAAACCTAGCTCCCGCTTGGGCTTGCCGCAACAGGGGGGCGACAACGAGGGACGCAGGCCCTACAAAACTGCTAAGCACGCGGGAGCATGGCTCAAGCTCGATGGCTTCGCTTTGTCGCGTTGCCGCTGCCGCTCGCGCTGGCTGCGTTCGCTTTGGTGGCCTGCGAGCGCCCGCCGAGCGCCGACAGCCTCCAGGCGTGGACGCCGGCCGACCACGACCGGGCGGAGGAGCAGTCGAGCCAGGCCACTCGGCCGACGGCCCCCCCGCCCAAAGGGGGAAGAAGCGAGGGGAGCCAAGGGAGCCAAGGCGGGCCGCAGAAAGCGAACCCGAACGCCAGCGCCCAGCAGCTCGTCGAGATCACGTGGGAACAGGCGTGCTTTCCTTGCCACGGTCCCGTCGGTCACGGCGACGGGCCGAACGGCCCGATGGTCAACGCACCCGACATCACCCGCGACGACGTCCTGTCGAAGATCACCGACGACGAGATCGCCGCCCAGATCAAGAACGGCAAGAACCGCATGCCCAAATTCGACCTCCCAGAGGCAGTCGTCCGGGGTCTGGTGGCGCGGATTCGAGCCAACCGCGGGCGGTGAGCCGTGGATCCGCGGTTCCGTGGGCGGATAGGGCGCGTCCTCGTCCTCGTCGCGGTCGTGGCCGTCTACTTCACGCTCGCCCCCCGCTGGCCGAAGGACAACGTCGTCCACGTCGTCCTCGGTATCGCGGCCCCCGAGGTCACGGAGATGCACCTGCGCTACGCGGCGGCCCCCAAAAATGGTCCAATGGCCGAAGACTGGACGCGAGAGGTAACCTTCAGCTTTCCTGAGGGGACCGCCCCCCGCGTCGTGACCCACGAACCGCGTCTCGCCGACGGCGACTACGTGGTGGAGATCGAGATCCTGAAAGCCTCCCACGCCATCGTCAGAGTCAAACGCCGCGTCACGCTCGAAGGGGGCACGACGTCGATCGACGTGTCCGAGGCCGTGGCAATCGCGGGGACACCGGCGATCCGCGTGACTCCGGAAGCGCCGGAAGCGGGGACACCGACGCCGGGGGCATCGGGAACAAGATGAGCGACCTCGAGAAACCCGACACCGGAGCCAGCGGCACCAGCAGCGAAGGGGCCGTCGAAACGCGTGCGGTCGGCTGGCGCCCCGCGGGGCAGCTCGGGCTCCAGGCCGTCATTCTTTCCCGGAACCACAAGGGGCACAGCGTCGTCCGCGGGGGCCACACGCGGATCGGCAAGTCGAGCGACAACGACATCGTCCTGACCGACGACACGGTCTCCCGGCACCACTGCGAGCTCCTCCGCGCGCCCGATGGGGTGCACGTGCGGGACCTCGAATCGACGAACGGCACGCGCGTCGACGGGACGCGGATCCGCGAGGCGGTGCTCGGCACGGGGCAGGTGCTGAAGGTGGGCGAGGTCGAGATCTCGATCCGGCCGACCCAACAGCGCATGGAGGTCCTCCCGAGCGAGAAGACGAGCTTCGGCTCGGCGATCGGCCAGAGCCTCGCGATGCGGACGATCTTCGGTGTGCTCGAGCGGATCGCGCCGACGGACGCCACCGTGCTTCTCGAGGGGGAGACCGGGACGGGGAAGGACGTCCTCGCCCGGTCGATCTATCAGCTGAGCCCCCGGGCGAAGGGGCCATTCATCGTCGTGGACTGCGGAGCCGTGAGCTACTCGCTCATCGAGAGCGAGCTCTTTGGACACGAGCGTGGCGCATACACCGGAGCCGTAAGCTCGCGGCAGGGGGCGTTCGAGCTCGCGGACAACGGCGTGGTGTTCCTCGACGAGATCGGAGAGCTGCCGCTCGACGTGCAGCCGAAGCTCCTGCGCGTGCTCGAGACGAAGGAGCTCCGCAAAGTCGGCGGCAACAAGACGATCAAGACCAACGTGCGCGTCATCGCGGCGACGAAGCGCGATCTCGGGCGCGAGGTGCAGGCCGGGAAATTCCGGGAGGACCTCTACTTCCGGCTCGCGGTCGTACCGGTGACGGTCCCGCCCCTTCGCGCGCGGCGCGAGGATATCCCCGCCCTCGTGAGCGGGATGCTCCGCGCCGCGGCAGGGGGGGGAGAGCCGCTGACCGTGTCTGCGGAGACGATGCAGGCGCTCATGGCGCACGACTGGCCGGGCAACGTGCGCGAGCTGCGGAACGTGCTCGAGCGCGCCGTGTACATGGCGCAGGCGACGGGGAGCCGCGAGCTTGGAGGGATCGCGCTGCCGTCGGGCGGCACCGGGCCACAAGACGCGACGTTCCATTTCGAGCCGGGGAAGAGCTACCGGGAGACACGCGCGAAGTACGACGCGGAGTTCGAGCGCCGGTACGTGAAGTGGCTGCTCGGAAGGCACTCGGGAAACGTGAGCGCGGCGGCGCGCGAGGCGAAGATGGATCGGAAGCATCTTCACGACATCGCCAAGAAGCATGGGCTGAGGGGGAACGATCCGGAGGAGTAGGTCGGGGTCTGGGTCCTCGCTTTTCCTCAGTGCACGACGTTCCCCCGCACGATCGTCAGCTCCACAGTCTCCCCGCTCTCCGGCCGCTCCACGGTCACCCCCACGCTCGTCCCCGGCTCCCCCCGGATCCTCTGAAGCGCATCCGCGATCGACATCCCGTCCGTCGGCTCCCCGTCGATCCTCACGATGTGGTCCCCCGCGCGCAGCCCCGCGCGCCCCGCGGGATCATCCGCGTACACGTTCTGAAGCACGATCCCCCCCGGTCTCTGCGCGAGCGCCGCCCCAATCCCCCCGAGCTCCACGCTCGCCCCCCCGTCGAGCGCAACGAGCGTGACGTCCTTCCGGAGCGTCGCCCCGGAGTCGACATGGAGCCCGGACACCAGCCGCAGGCGGTATCCGTCCTTGTGCACGCGCAGCGTGAACGGCCCCATCGGCGCCCCCTCGAGCCGGTACTGCCCCGTCTCGTCGGTTTGCGCGGACGCCTTGCTGTCGATGACGCTGCTCACCCAGTCGAAGCGCAGGTCCGCGCCGGCGAGCGGTGCGTTGTTCTGATCGTAGACATGCCCCGTGAGCACCCCCCCTTGCGCGATCACGATCCGCACCCCTTTCGTGACGACGCCTCCGCGCACGTCGACAGGTGCAGACCGCGCAGGAGGCCGCCCCGACACTGACGCGGTCAGCACGTACGTCCCGGGCGGCAGCTTGTCCCACCGGAAGGTCCCCCCCAAGCTCTCGAAGGTCCGAAGCCCCGGGCGGTCGAACCCACGCCCCCGCGCGGGTACGGCCGACTCGATCCCGACGGTCACTGGCGAGAGCCCTGCCCCCGTCTCGTCCACGACGACGCCGTCGACCGACCCCCCTGTCTTCAGGCGAAGCGCGAGATGCGCCCCCTCCACGACTTGCGCCGGATCGCTCGGCGCGAACTCGGAGTGCTCGGCAACGGCGTCGCAACCAATCGCGGACGGCGGAAGCTGGAACGTCCCGTCCGCCGCGCTCTGCGTGCGGGCCTCGGAGGGTTGGTCCTCGCACGCGACGACGCGCGCGCTCACGGGGTTCCCCTCGTCGTCATGCACTTCGCCGTCGACCGGGCTCGCCGCCGTGAGCACGACGCGGACGACGACCTCACTCTGATCGCTCCTCGCCCCGAGCGATGCGTGCGCCGTCCGGTACCCGCGCGCGACGGCAACGAGCGACGTCGCCTCGTCCGGCACCGTCGTGAGCAGGAACGCTCCTTTGTCGTCGCTCGTCGCGCTGACGATCCACGGCACCCCCTCGACGGTCAGAACAGCCGCCGCCACGGGATGACCCTGCGCGTCGACGACCGTCCCGCGGACGGCCCCGGCGGCAGAGAGAACGAGCGTGACCTCCGTCGTCTCCCCCGCGACCACGCGGAGCACCGCGCTCGTGACCACGCCGTCGGCGCCATGCTCCGCGACCACTCGAACGCGCCAGGGCCCCACGTTCGCGAAAGAAAACGCACCTCCCCGGTCGGTCGTGGCGTCTCGGTACACGCTGTACGGGGGGTTCGCCGAGACGAGGCGGACGGTGGCCCTATCGACCGGGTTCCCTTCGGCGTCGAGAATGCGTCCGCGGATCTCCGGTGTGCGGTCAGCCTCCTGCGGCGGCGTCGACGCCGAGGGGGGGGGCTCGGGCGGTGGAGGCGATGGAGACGGCGGCCGCGAGCGCGGCAGACGCACGAGCGCGACCAAGGCGAGCGAGAGAAGCACTGCGCCCACCACCGCCCCCAACCGCACCAGCAAGCGCCTGGTGCTCATGGCGCCGCGGTCCAACCTTTCAGAAAAGGACGCTCGCGTTCAACCCGAATATCCACGCTCTCGTATTCCCAAGCTGCGTCCCCGCGAGCGTGAAATCCGAGTAGTCGAACTGGATCACGTCGCCCGAGAGCCCGACCCGGAGCCCGGAGATGAGCCCGAGGATGCGCCTGTTCGGGTTGTCCGTGTAGATGAAGCGCAGCCCCCCCATCCCGCTCACGAACGGCGAGAGCTCGCGGTCCCCGGACCAGTACTGCCCCTTCGGTCCCTCCCCACCCGTGTAGTCGTCGCTCCAGAAGACCGCACCGGTCTGGGCGTAGAACCGCCCCCGGATCATCACGCGGAAGGAATCCCCCAGGTACTTCTCGAGCTCGGCCTCGACGTCCCCCGCTGACACCGCCCACGTGTCCCAGTACCCCCGCACCCCGAGGCGCAGCGCCGCCTTGAGCTGCTTGAAGAAGAAATTGCCTCGCAGCGCCAACGCCTCGCGCGCGCGGTTGTCCGGAACGTTCTCCTGCGCCTTCACGCCATCTGCAAGGATGACGCTGCGATACGGGTTACTTTGAAACCCGTTGATGATCTGCCCCGTGTACACCAGCTGCATCGCGAACACGGGCGTGATCGCCTGCGTCCAGCTCCCCTGGAAGCCGTCGATGTCGATCGGGAGCGACGTACGCGACGCGCTCGACGTGAAGCACCCGTCGTGGTTCTCGAGCGCGATGGCTTGCGTCGTCGTCGCGGTCGCGACCTGCACCCGATCGCACACCTGGTCGAAGTTCCGGGCGTACGAGAGCTCGAGCTGCGTATCGTGCTGGAAGAGCTCCGTTCGGGCGGCGACGTTGAACGCGTTCGACTTGTAGTCGTTCTCCGTCGAGTAGACGTACCCCGCGGTGAGCGACACCGTCTCGCTCTTCAGCGTGAAGCCGCCGTGCGCCTGGTTACGGAAGTCGTTCACGCTCGCGGACGTGACGACGTCGGCACCTGGGTGGTTCGCCTGGTACGCGCCGCCGGCCTTCACCGCGACGCTCGCCCCCGTGACGACGTCCGCCTCCCAGCCGCCGCGCACCTGAAGCCAATCCCAAGGGGCCGCCTGGAGGTCTACCCCCGGCGTGTAGATCGTCATGTGACTGCCGGTCGGGGCCTCCGTATAGAACGAGTGGGTCGTGTCGAACTCGACGACCTGCGCGCGCGCCTCCGGCGAGCTCGCGACCAGAGCGATCGCGAGCGCCAGACACCGTACGGGCGCGGCGAGCGAGCGATTAGACCCTTTCAGTTGCAACCGCACCCTCCGCCGGCGACTCCGTTGCCGCCGTACGCCGCTTCGCGGTTGTCGAGCGCGTGATCCATCTGCGCCCGCTGGCGCGCGTCGTCGTCGAACACCATCGTGGGGTCGGCGAGCGTCGCGTGCTCTTGCGGCTTCACGGTGACGCAACCGCCGAGTGCATTGGCGATCGGCACCGCCATTAGTGCGAGAAGAATCGACTTCATCCGAGCCTCCTTAGAAGTAGGCCCCCAGGCCCCCTGCGTACGTTTGCGCGTTCACGAAGGAGTTGGCGGTAAATAGGGTCAGGTTCGTCGCTTCCAGGCGAACGAGGATGCGCCAGCGGAGCGCGATGAGGAGACCGCCCCCCGCGCGCGCCATGTAGAGGTCCTGCCGCTGCAGGACGAACGAGTCGGAGTTCGGATAGATGCTGAGCCCCCCGCCACCGATCCCGAGGAAAGGGCAGACCGGCCAGTCCGGTGCGAGGTACACCGATGCCCCCCCGCCGTAGAGGAGCTCCGATCCGTCCGCGGTGAGGGCGTCCCCGATGAACGCGTCGATCGAGAGCGTGCGATCGAAGACGAGTGACGGGCGCAGCTCGAGATACCCGTACGTCGCGTTCGTCCCCCCTGTGAGCGGAGTGTGGAATGCCCCGCCGACGATCGAGAGCCCCCCCCGAGCGCCTGTGAGCGGCGGCGGCGCGAAGAGCCCGGGGCGCGACGGAGCTTCGGACTCCCCGGGGCGAACGGCGAACGGCTGAAGCTGGTCGCCGAGGGCGTACGCCACGCGCCCATCGGGCAGAAGGACGCGGAGCCAGAAGCCCCCGCCGGGACGACCGTCGAGGGCGATCGTCTCGCCGCGGTGCGCGGTGTAGACGACGCGGTACGAGACTCCCGGGCCGGTACGAAAATCGGCGGCATCGACGACGACGCGCGCGAAGGCCTCCGGGTCCGCGGCGCGCGCGGCGCGCGGGAAGCAGAGCATCGCCGTCATCAGGGTCAGCGCAAGGGCCGTCCTCGCAAACCCACGAGCAAGTGTCGTCATTGCGTCGTCGCCCAGGTGGCGATGATGTTCACCACCGGATCTTGCAGCGTGAACACCTGCCGCGGGTGGTTGTGCCCCGTGGGCCGGACGACGATCGGCGCGTTGAGGTAGTCGGTGCTCATCTCGAGAGACACCGCTTGCAGGTTGCTCTCGGCGGGGCTCCCCGCGCCCACCTGCGTCGCGTCGAGCGGTGCGCTCCCCCCTCCGCAGTCGATCGCGGGATGCTGAATGAGGGCCATGCCGCTGACCGCAGACGAATTGTAGTGGCAGCCGTTGGGAGGATCGGTCGCATCACCCGAGCCGCACTGCTTCGCGAAGATGAGCTGAGGCTCCACGTAGCAGTAGAAGTAGTTCGCGTTGAACGTCTGGTCGGCGATGACGAAGTTCGACCCGGGGTCCACAGTCGTGCATCCCGGCCAGGCCGTAAAAACGGCAAAGACCGCCATCCCGACCGCCAGGCTGCGCCGTACGGCGAGTCGCGCCACGGGATCGACGATAGACCCTCCCGCGAAGAGGGGGCAACCCGAGCAAGCATGAACGAGCTCGGCTTTGGCGAGCCCGGGTGTGCGCTCGGCCGCGCTCTTGCGGCCACCGGCCCACCGGCCGGAGCGGTCACCCGCGGCAACGGGCCGCGTCATCCGATTGAAATCATTTTCATTTGCGGTTTTGAGAACCTACACGCGTCCACCTGGAACGCCCTATGCGATGAGCCGTGGTCGCTTTTGCTTGATTCGACGCACTGCGACTCGGTACATGTTTGGCCGTCCCCGCTGGGTGTCGTATTTTATCTTACATTGTCGCCTTCTCGAGCGGATTCCGCTCCCGACGGTCGACCCAATCGCCACCGCAGGAGACACACGACCCCCATGAAGCTGACTCCCTGGTACTTCGCCGCGATCGCCCCCATCGCCGTCGCCGGCTGCTCGGGAACGTTGCTCGGCCACTTCGCCGTCCTGGCCGTCACGCTGGGGATCTTCTTCGGGACGCTGTCCCTCGGCCGCCATTCGGCCGCGCCCGGCTCGCCTGCGAAGGGCGTCCCCTCGCTCGACGAGAAGCTCTGACGGAAGCGCGGATCGCGCGCGACCAAATGCAGTAGCTTCGCGCGCATGACCGTCGAGGCTCACGAGCCTACCGAGCGCCTCAAGCGACTCGACGAGTTCACCCTCGCGGATCTCGAATCCGTTCGCCTGGTCCTGCGCGGCGACTCCGTCATCGACTGGCACCGCCTGAACCTCACGACCGACTCCGAGGTCGAGGAGCTCCTGCGCGCGCAAGAGTTCCACCCCGACGAGCCGGCGGACCGCGCGCGCATGGCGGCGATCAAGAACGAGGCGGTGAGCTACCTCCGCCGCCACTTCGAGTACCCGATCCCGAAGCCGGTCGCCGAGGCATCGAGCGAAGACCTCATTCGTCTGGCCTCGGGCGCCGGACATCGACAGATGTGCGCCTGCACGATCCTGAAGTGCATGCACATCATCCATCACCTGGAGGGGCGCGAGCTCCTCTTCATGCTGCCGTTCTCCGACCAGGAGGTCTTCCACCACGTCGAGGAGAAGATCTACCGCGTCATCGGGAGCATGCTCGCGCATGGGTTTCCGATCACGGAGTTCATCGGAGGGAGGAAGAACAAGGACTCCCTCTACACGAAGCTCCTCTCGAAGCAGGAGACGGTGGCCGCGCAGATCTACGACAAGCTCCGCTTCCGGATCGTGACGCGCTCGGCGGACGACATCTTCCCCGTCATCCAGTTTCTGACGAAGAAGCTGTTCCCGTTCAACTACGTCATCCCCGGACAGAGCATCAACTCGATCTTCCATTTTCGGAACTACTGCCGCGCCGATCCGCACCTGTCGCCGATGCTCCCCGAGATGCAAGCCGGGGCCGACGACGAGACGACGCCGAGCGACAACCGCTTCAGCGCGGCGTCGTACCGGGTGATCCACTTCGTGGTCGACATGCCGGTGCGCCTCCCGCGAAAGCTCCTCGAGCGGGCGCCGTCGAGCGCGTGGCCGCTCGGGCCGATCATCTTCGTCGTGTGCGAGTTCCAGGTGATCGACCGCGACACCGAGGCGGCCAACGAGCAAGGGGAGGCGTCGCACGCGAAGTACAAGGAACGGCAGAAGCGCGCCGTCATGCGTCGCCTGCAGCTCGGGATGCGCGAGATGAAGGTGCCGGGAGGGGGGCACGGTCCGCACGCCCCGACAGAGACGATTCCTCCCGCAGCCGTGTCGCAGAGCGAGCTGCCTCCTGAGCCTCCTCCGGCGCCGCGACCCACGCGCGCGTCTGTGCCGCCGCCGCCAGGGAAGAAGAAGAAGTAAGCGGTAGTCGTTAGGGGGACTGCGTTTCGCCCGACGTCGACGGGACCATCGTCCCGGTGTCGCTCGCGCACGAGCGGACGATCATCGGCGAGAAGAAGAGAAGGAGCAGGAGCACGACCCCCGCGGCCGCCAGCCCGACGCCGCGCTTCAGCGCGACCGGCTCGAACGACGTGAGCGCCGCTCGATGCAGAGCGTCCTCACGACGGCGCGCAGCCGCGACCGCTGCTGTCTTTTCGATCGCGACTCGGTCGTCGGCCCCAACGTCGGGCGGGAAATGCGCCGTGTCCTCGAGCGCGATCTCCGCGACTTCGCACATCGCTCGCCGAAAGTCTTTTCGCGCCTCCCCTACCCCTTCGAGGCGCGCGTTCATCTGCCGACGGAAGCGCTCCTCCTCGGCGGCGCGCTCTTTTCTCGCCGCGGCGATCTGCTCCTGCGCCTGCGCCACGCGGCGGCGCACGCCGGCGAGGCGCCCCTGGATCTCGGCGACTATCGCCCCGTAACGCGCGACGTCTGCGTTGGCCGCGTCGCGCTCGGCGGTGCGACCGGCGAGGAACGCGTCCATGCTGAGCGCGGTCATCGGAGGGGGGGCGAGATCGCGCCCCGCGCCCGAAGCGGTGCTCATGACGGACGGGTCGGCGCTCTCGAAAGAGCCGCTCGTCCGGCGCTTCACCGCGGGCATTGCGGCCGAGGAGGTCGTCGCGCGCGGCCCCGCGACCGAGCGCATCGTCGTCTGCGATGGCGACAGCGGCGGGCGAGGCCCGATCCCACCGAGCATCGTGGGCTGAATCTGCTGCGCGCCGCTCATCGGCTGCGTGCCGCTCGCCGACTGCGTGCCGCTCATCGAGTTCCAGCTCCGGGGGCCGGACGTCGGGGACTCGATCACGAGCGGCGTCCCCGTCAGCGCCTCGTACGCCCCCTTCACCGCCTCCTGCATCGCGCGCGCGTCCGGCCAGCGCGCCGCGCGATCGAACTTCAGCGCGCGATCGACGAGCGCCACCACCGAGCGAGGGAGCCCCTGCGTGCACGACGCGATCGATCGGGCCTGCTGCGTCGCGCTCTTCACGAACTGCTCGTTCCCGCTCGCCCCCTCGTGCACGTGCTGCCCGCTCAGGAGCGTGAACATCGTCGCGGCGACGGCCCACAGGTCCGTCCGGCCGTCGACCTGATCCCACTTCGCCAGCGCCTGCTCCGGCGCCATGAACGCCGGGGTCCCCATGACGGTCCCCGCGCGCGTCTCCGTGCCGCTGCGGGCCCCTTCGAGCACGCGCGCGATCCCGAAATCGAGCACCTTGAGCCCGCCGGTGCGGAGGAGGAACAGGTTCTCGGGCTTGATGTCGCGGTGCACGACCCCCTTCGCGTGCGCGACGACGAGGACGTCGAGCACGGCCGCGGTGATCCCGAGCACCTCGGCGAGATCGAGCCGCTCGCCGTTCCTGCGCCACCGGGCCTCGACGGTCTCCCCCTCGAGCAGCTCCATCACGAGAAACGGGAGCCCCTCCTCGGCGACGTCGTCGTCGAGGACGGAGAGCGCCCCGGGGTGCTCGATCGTGTTCGCGGCGTACCCTTCGCGCACGAAGCGGCTCCGCGCCTCGGGGACCCCCGCGAGCTCCGGGAGGAGCATCTTGATGGCGACCCGCTTGTGGTTGCGGTGCGTGGCGGAATAGACGACCGCCATCCCGCCGATTCCGAGGAGCGCGTCGAGCCGCCACTTGTCCTTCAGGACCGTCCCGACGCGGGCCATCGCGCGCGCCTGGTTGTCGACCGCCATGCTCATGGACCCGGGCCCTTCGCGCCGTCCCCGGCCTCCCCCTGCGCCTGCGCGACGGCGCTCCGCATCTCGATCTCGATCCGCTTCGCGCGCGCATCGGCCCGCTTCAGGAGCGTGTCGGCCTCCGCGTGCTCGCCGGAGATCTGCCGCTCTTCGACCTGGATCTGCGCGAGCTGGGCTTCGAGCTCCGCGAGCTTCGCGTCGATCTCCGCCTGCCGCTGCTTGTGTGCCGCGGTCTCCGACGCGAGGATCGCGTCGCGTTCGCCGAGGACGCGCTCGGTCGCGCGGACGGACTCGAACGCCCCCGCGTACGCCCCGAGCCGCTCGGCCGCTGGCCGGACCACCTCGGCGAAGGAGACGAGGGCATCCTCGGCGGCGCCGATGGCTCGCTCCGCTTCGCGTTTCTTCTGGTCGGCGATCTTCTTCAGCTCGGGGCGACGGCGAAGGACCCGGTACGCGTAGAGAGGCGTCTTCCACCACTCCGCGGGGGGATCGCCGTAGTCGGCGAGGGCGCGCGCTTCGTACGGGTCGACCGCCGATTGCTCCCTATTGTCTTGGCTCTTGCGCGCTCGTGCGAGCGGGGCCGGCGGCGCGTTCGCAGCGGTGCCTGCGCCTGGAGGAGGCGCGACCGCTCCTGCTACCCCCTTTCCTTGCGTCGATTGCGTCGCCCGCATGCTTTGGGACGGTGCCTTCGGTGCGCCGGGGCCATCGGGGATCAGAGGAGGCCCAGCGAGATCGAGGTCGAGGCTCCCGCCGCTGAGATCGTCGCTGTCGTTCTCTAGCGTGCGCGCGCCCGGATCGTTGAACGCGTTGTTCGTGAGCTCCATGTCGTCGCTGCGCCGGGCCGCTGCGGGCGCGGGTGCGGCCGGGCGCGGCCTTGCGACGGGCGCCGCCGCCTGGGGCGCCTTCGGGGCGCGCGCCGGGATGTCGAGATCCGGGACGTCCCCCCCCCCGGTCATGGCCGCTTGCTCGTCGGATCGCCTCCCGCAGCGTGGGCACGGCGCGAGCAGATCGCCCACCGTCGCCTTGCACCACGGACAGGCCGCCATGAGGAGATGATACCAAGGATTTCGGTCGCCTCGCGGAGAGACGCCGAGTACGTTGCCGGGGTCCTCCATGCGTCTATTTGCCAGCCACGTCACGCCGATCTCGACCGAATGTGTGCGCGTTCTCCTCGCCTCGAACGACATCGAGGCGGAGTCGCCGAAGGAGGTCGAGGCCGACGTCGAATCGGTCCTGAAGAGCTACCTCCAGACCGAGCAAGAGGTGAACGACCGGACGAAAGAGCTCCTCGAGCGGACGGGGCGCGGGACCTCGGAGTACAACCGCGTCCGGGAGCAGATCGCCGACTCGAAGGGGATCAAGGTGGGGGACGAGGCGCTCGATTACCTGCTCGATCAGGTGGTCGAGATGCTGAACCACTCGCACAACGTGGACGAGATCTACGTCGAGGACATCGTCCTTCGGCGGAAGATGGCCCCGATCTTCAAGAAGCACATGGGGGCGGACTCGTCGCTCGACGCCGATGTCCGCGCGCAGCTCCGCCATTTGAAGGAGGGGTCGAGCACGTGGGACATCGAGTACGCGCGGGTGCTCGAGCAGGTGAAGCGGAAGAAGGGGCTCCTCTGAGCGGGTTCGCGTTTTCGCGTTCTAGCGCTCGGAGCGTCGGCCGATGTCCTGGGTCCCGAAGGTCGAACGGAAGCGGCACTTCTGCCACGCCTGCAAGAGCGAGATCGTCTTCGAGGTGAAGATGCAGCGGGCGGACGGCTGCCCGCACTGCGCGGCGGACCTGCACTGCTGCAAGAACTGCGAGTACTGGGACCCGAGCGCCCACAACCAGTGCCGTGAGCACGTCGCCGAGTACATCCCGGACCGCGAGCGGGCGAACCACTGCTCGTTCTTCACGTTCCGGGGGGGGGCGCCGGAGGACCCGTCGGCCCGGATCGCCGCGAGCAAGGCGAAGCTGGACGCGCTGTTCAAGAAGAAGTGACACGCTGGCCATCGCGCCCGCGCATCGTCTAGGTTGGAATGATGCGCAGTATGACCGGCTTCGGGACGGGAGAAGCCCCCTTCGGGTCGGGCAAGCTCTCCGTCGAAGTACGGGGGGTCAACCATCGTTTCCTCGACGTCCGCGTTCGCGTGCCGCGCGAGATGACCGAGCTCGCGCCGTACGTGGAGCAGCTCGCGAGGGAGAAACTGACGCGCGGGCGATTCGAGATCGCCGTCCGCGTCGAAGGGATGCAGCTCGGCGCCGCGGTGCTCGACCGCGATCGCGCGCGCACGGTGTTCCAGCAGCTGTGCGAGCTGCGCGACGAGCTTGCGCCGGGGGCCGACGTGCCGCTCTCGCTGCTTTCGTCGATTCCGGACCTCTTCGTCCCTGCCGTGGAGCGCGAGAGCGAGGCGCTCCGAGGCGCGCTGCGAAAAGGGTTCGACGCTGCGGTGAAGTCGCTCGACGAGATGCGTGAGCGCGAGGGGGCGGCGCTCGGGCAGGATCTCGTGAAGCGGCTCGGGACGGTGCGACGGATCGCGCAGGACGTGGCGCGCCGCGGCCCGGACGTGCTCGACGTGCACCGGCGGAGGCTGAAAGAGCGCGCGGAGCGGCTGCGGATCGCGTCGGAGATCGGGGGGATCGATCCGGGGAGGCTCGAGCAGGAGATCGCGCTCTTCGCGGAGCGGGTCGACATCGCGGAGGAGCTGACGCGCCTGGAGAGCCACTGCACGCAGTTCGCGCAGCTGATCGCGAGCCCGGAGGCGATCGGGCGGCGGCTCGATTTCCTGCTTCAAGAGATGGCGCGCGAGGCGAACACCGTGGGCGCGAAGAGCCCCGACGCGCCCATCGCGCACGCTATCGTCGAGGTGAAGGCGGAGATCGAGCGGATGCGCGAGCAGGTTCAGAACGTCGAGTGATAGGGAACCCATGGCACACGACTTCCTCCTCCTGATCCTCTCGTCCCCCAGCGGCGCCGGAAAGACGACGCTGACGCGCATGCTGCAGGAGCGGTTCGCCGAGCTGCGGTTCAGCGTGTCGCATACGACGCGACAGCCACGCCCGAAGGAAGTGGACGGGCAGGACTATCACTTCGTGTCGCGCGAGCGGTTCTGCGAGCTGGTGAACGAAGGGGCGTTCGTCGAGTGGGCGGAGGTACACGGGAATCTGTACGGGACGTCGCTCGCGGAGATCGAGAGGGCGCGGGCGACTCCGGGGTGCCGGGGGATGATCTTCGACATCGACTTCCAGGGGGCGCGCCAGATCCGGGCGAAGGTGCACGACGCGATCGGGGTGTTCATCCTGCCGCCGTCGATGGCAGAGCTCGAGAAGCGGCTGCGCGGGCGGGCGAGCGACAGCGAAGAGGTCATTTTGCGCCGGTTTCAGGCGGCGAAGCGCGAGATCGATCACTACGCGCTCTTCGACTACGTGATCATGAACGACGATCTGAAGAGCGCGTTCGAGCACCTCGCGGCGATCGTGCTCGCGGAGCGGTCGAAGCGGGCGAGGAGGGCGCATCTGGCGGAGGGGCTGCTCAGGACTCCGCCGAAGGCGAAGGAGTAGGTAGGTCCGCGCGGTCGGGGGGTAGGTCCGCGCGAGAGGAAGGGGCCGACCGCCGTACCGACGCTAGGTCCGCGCGGTCGGACGCGAGGTTCGCGCGAGAGGAAGGGGCCGACCGCCGTACCGACGCTAAGTCCGCGCGGTCGGACGCGAGGTCCGCGCGAGAGGAAAGGGCCGACCGCCGTACCGACGCTAGGTCCGCGCGGTCGGACGCGAGGTTCGCTCGGTCGGGACCGTCCGACCGCCGTACCGACGCGAGGTCCGCGCGGTCGGACGCGAGGTTCGCTCGGTCGGGACCGCCCGACCGCCGTACCGACGCGAGGTTCGCGCGGTCGGACGCGAGGTTCGCTCGGTCGGGACCGCCCGACCGCCGTACCGACGCTAGGTTCGCGCGGTCGGGGGGTAGGTCCGCGCGGTCGGGGGGTAGGTCCGCGCGGTCGGGAGGGGGCGACCGGCGCTCGAGGCCTCGATCTTCGTCAAAGGCCGGGCGAGGCACGGCTGCCGAGCACGGGCTCTGGTGATAGGGAGAGGCGAGATGCGTCGCAGGGTGTCTCTGTTGGTGGCGACGGGCCTCGCGCTCGCCGGGGTCGCGCTCCTCGCGTGCGGCGGAACGTCACAAAACGCTCCCGGCCACGACGCCGGGGTCACGTCGAGCGGCGACTCCGGGGCGACAATCCCTGTGGCCGACGCCGGCGTGTCCCCCTCAGGGGCGTCCGACTCCGGCCCGGTCATCGTCACCCCCACGTGCACCAGCGACCCCGCCTGCTCCGCCCCCGGCCCGCAGTGCAGCGGCTCGACGGTCGTGACGTGCGCGCTTCAGAGCAACGGCTGCCTCATCGTCTCGCAGACCACGCCGTGCGCGGCGGACCAGACGTGCGCGTCGAGCGGCGTGTCGGTTGCCTGCGTCTGCAACTCCGCTGCCCCGTGCACCACCACGGGGGCGATCTGCCAGGGGATCTCCACCGTAGTGGTGTGCACCGCCGACGCGAACGGTTGCCTGACGGCCACGAGCAAGACTTGCGGCACGAACCAGTCGTGCGACCCGGAGCTCGGAGCCTGTATCTGCAACACGAGCCCGTGCAACGCCGTCGGCACCTCCTGCGAGAGCGCCTCGGAGCTCCTCACGTGTACGACGGACACGAATGGCTGCCTGGTCGGGGTGCAAACGCCGTGCGGAGACGACGCGGGGCCCGACGCCGGGACGTGCATTGCGACGGCGACGTCGGCTTCGTGCCAGTGAGCTCTTGCGTACCCCGTCGATCCCCGAATAAAGCGTGGGGGCAGGCAAGACCAGAATGACTTCTCACACGCTAGCCGTCCTCGGTGGGAGCGGCCTCTACGAGCTCGACGGCCTCTCCCACGTCGAAGAGATCCGCGTCGACACCCCCTACGGGCCGCCGAGCGACGTGATCGTTCGGGGAAAGCTGGGGGACGCGACGCTTCTCTTTCTCCCCCGCCACGGGCGCGGGCACCGCGTGCCCCCTCACGCGATCAACTTTCGCGCGAACGTGTGCGCGCTGAAGAAGCTGGGCGCCACCCACCTCGTCTCGGTCAGCGCCGTCGGGAGCATGAAGGAGGAGATCGCGCCGGGGGACCTCGTCGTGGTCGATCAGTTCATCGACCTCACGAAGCGCCGGATTTCGACGTTCTTCGACGACGAGATCGCGGCGCACGTGATGTTCGCCGATCCCGTGTGCCACCACCTCGCCGAGAACCTTTTCGCGGCCGCCAGAACGACGGCGGCCAAGGTCCATCGCGGGGGGACGTACGTGTGCATCGAAGGGCCGCAGTTCTCGACGCGCGCGGAGAGCCTGGTTTACCGCTCGTGGGGGGTGTCCGTCATCGGGATGACGGCGATGCCCGAAGCGAAGCTCGCTCGCGAAGCCGAGCTGCCGTTCGCGACGCTGGCCCTCGCGACCGACTACGACTGCTGGCACGAGTCGGAGGAGGACGTGACGGTCGAGGCGGTGATCGCCGTGATGAAGAAGAACGTCGCGGTGGCCCGCCGCACCATCGGCGAGCTCGCGAGCCGGCTCCCGGACCCCGCCAAGAGCCGGGCGTACGGCGCGACCAAGGGGGCCATCATGACCGCCCCGGAGATGGTGAGCCCCAAGGCGCGGGAGTCGCTCGCCTGGTTGCTCTCCGCGGGAAAATAGCTCAAACATGCTCGCAACCGCTCGCAAACCAACGAGGCAAAAGTCGTGAAGAAGCAAGTGCTCGTCGTGGGATCGATCGCGTTCGACGACCTGGAAATGCCGACCGGGTCGTTCAAAGACGTCCTCGGCGGGGCGGCGACGTACTCGTCGCTCGCCGCGTCGCTCCTGGCGCCGTCTCGCCTGGTGGGGGTCATCGGAACGGACTTCGACGAGGCGCACCTGGTGATGCTGCGCGAGCACGGGATCGATACGGGGGGAGTCGAGCGCGCCGCGGGGAAGACGTTCCGCTGGGCCGGCCGCTACGCCCCGGATCTCATGAGCCGGACGACTCTCGACACGCAGCTGAACGTCTTCGCCGATTTCCGCCCGAAGATCCCGGCGGCGTACAAGAGCTCGCCGTACGTCCTCCTCGGCAACATCCACCCGCGCCTGCAGCTCGACGTGCTCGATCAGGTCGAGCGCCCGAAGCTCGTCGCCGCCGACACGATGAACTTCTGGATCTCCGGGGAGCCCAAGGCGCTCGCCGAGATGCTCAAGAAGATCGATCTTCTCCTCATCAACGACGAAGAGGCGCGCGAGCTCTCCGGGCAGCACAACATCGCGCGCGCGGCGGCCGACATCCTCAAGCGCGGGCCGAAGCAGCTCATCATCAAGCGCGGCGACTGCGGCGCGATGCTCTTCGATTCGCACGGCGCGTTCTTCGTGCCGGGGTACCCGCTCGAGGACGTCGTCGACCCGACCGGCGCGGGCGACACCTTCGCGGGTGGGCTATTGGGCTACCTCGCGTGCCACGACGACACTTCGCGTCACGCCATGCGCCGCGCAATGTTCTTCGCGTCGTCGCTCGGATCGTTCTGCGTCGAAGGGATTGGAACCACGAAGGTCGCGGCGCTCACGCGGGCCGATCTGGCGCGGCGGCTCGAGCAGTTCCGCGTGCTCGTGGACTACGGGGGGAAGCTGGAGCTGGTCGAGAACTAGATCAGCGAGCGCGCCTCTCGAGCGTCGCCAACCCCACCCCCCCGGCCCCCCGCCCCGCCGGGCAGGGCGGAGGGAGCATGAACGCGGCTTTGGTCGGGTCCCCGTGAACGAAGGTTCGCTGCTCACGTTCCCTCTCCGCGCATTGTTTGCGAGGCGCGCAACAAGTTTGCGAGGGCCGAGCCCGGCCGCAGGAGGTCATGGCCGAGGTGAGGACGGGGCAAGACGAAGCCCAGGCGCCGCTCTCGCGGGTTCCGGGGCTCGTCCGCCCAGGCGTCACCCAGAGCCCCTCAGTGCCCCGGCGTCGCCCCGCCGCTCGCCGTGCTGGCTCCGTTGCCGGCTACCGCCGTCGCCGCCACCCCGTTCGTCTGGGCGAGGCGGGGGCCGACCCCGTCGCGACCGTCGGCGCCTGCACCTGCGTCGCCGCCGGGGCCCCCGCGCTCGCCGTCGCTGCCTCGAGCGCAGCCGCGCGCTTCTGATGCGCCTTGCCGACCTTCCCGTGCGACGATTCCCCGCCGCCTTTCCGCCTTGTTCGCGGCACGCGTCGAAGCACCCTTGCGGGCGATCACACTCTGCGCTGCGAGCACGCTCGCGAGCGACAGAAACATCGTCGTAGGGGAGCACGTCAGGCGGATCGTCTACTCATCCGCGACGATCGCGCGACAGGTCGCTACATTCCCGTTCGTCCGTTGTGTCATTGCCTGAGGGCATGAGGTCAAACGGGACGTTCTGCCCATCGGGTGGAGTAAGTAGGTTCGTCGTCAGTTGGAATCGGCACGCGAACGTCACCGGTCGAGGCTTGTCGAGTGCCGATGAGGCCAGATACGCCCGAGAATGAAAGGGGGTAACACCCATGATTGTATCGACTCTCCAAAGAGCCAAACGTGTAGTCCTCATCAGCCTCATACCTGCGGCCGTCGTTGCTTGCTCCGCTCCTGCGGCGAGGACGGGCGAATCGACCACTATATCTCAGCCCGCAAGAACCATTGCTGGTGCGACACCGAGCGTGGCTCAGACTCAGCACTCACTCATCGAGGGACAAGCGCGCGGCGAGTGGCTTCCGGATGAGGCGGCACGAGATGCCGCTGAGAAGGAGAAGCAAGACTACCTCGAGAACCGCATCGACAAATCCACGATTCTGCATAGCTTCCACGCACGCAGCGGGGAATACTGGGACTGCGTAGACAGGTTCCAGCAGCCCGGCATGAAGCCTGGCTACGTTCTCGCGACACCGCCCCCGCACCCGCCTACCCCAGTCTACTCAGCGCACGGCATCCCCGCTGTGCAGAGCGTCCTGGCGCATGCGTCGGAAATCGATGAGGATGGCAATTACATGCATTGCCCGGAGGGGACTGTTCCGTATAGGCGAGTCACAGCGGAAACGCTCGCGCGGTTCCCCACTGCTGCTGCCTATGTGCACTGGAAATCCTATCTGCATGCGCCCAGCGCAGGGCGGCGCGCAAGCAACAGGCTCCACTCCGATGCAAAGATGCAGCCCGACACGACCTTCGGATATGCCACAAACGTGGGAGGCCAGGAGGTTGATAACTGGGGAATGCAGAGCACATTGAATCTCTGGAACTTCTACGTCGCGAACGACGCTGATTTCTCATTGACTCAAACTTGGATTGCATATCTCGGTTCCGGTAACGACACGGAAACTGCCGAAGTCGGCGTCATGACTTTCCCCAATCAAACCGGGAATTCGAACGCCGTGCTTTTCCTCTACGAAACCGATATCGACTACCAGAACAAGGGGAACGGGTACGATTCTGGCTACTACCTATACGACAACGGCGTCTACGTTAACGGCGATTTCTCTGCGTACAGCTCGTTTGGTGGAGCGCAGTACGAAGTCGCATTCGAGACTGAGATTTACGACGGCAACGTCTGGTTGGCGTACAACGGAACATGGTTTGCGTATTTCTACGGCGCGGACTACACGCACCTCACAAACGACGGTGGGAATCTTGTTCAGTTCGGGGGACAGATCTTCAATAGTGGGTCGCTGACCGACCCGGATGATACGGAAATGGGCTCTGGCCAATATCCCGTGCTATTCGATGGAAACGGAAATAGCGGCAACTACACCTATGCGACCTATCAATTGCATGCGCAATATATTAACTTCTCCTACAACACCATTGATATCTCACCCGCCTACGGCGAAACCTATCCCAACTGTTACGGGTACGAACCTTGGGTCGAAGACGGAAACGTAGGTACGAGTTTCTTCTTTGGCGGTATCGCGTATGGTGAGTGCGCAGAGTAAGCGATGAAGTCTCTCCCGCGACATACATCCGGGACACTGGTCGCGGCACTCGTCTTGCTGGCGTGTGGCGGGGATTCCTCGGGATCCTCATCCGATGATGGAGGGAACTGCCAACCAGAAGGATGGGTGATCGATCTTCGATTCTCGCAGGAGTGTTGTCCGGGTCTCGTCGCAATCACATTGGTGCAGCCTGCCTCGTCCTGCGATAGTAGCTGCCTTCCGTATCCCGGCATGCCTGGATGCATTCTCAATGGCGACGTCTTGTCGTCTCGCGTTTGTTCCCTTTGCGGAGACGGCGTGTGTGGCGACAATGAGAATGGCTGCAACTGCCCGCAGGACTGCGGGCCGCCTGTCGTGCCGGACGGCGGCTCAGACGCAGGATGACCACCGCAAGCCCCGCCTTTCCCCGTTTCCCCACGGGTCGAGAGGCGGGGCGCTTCCTACCTCTTGTAGAGCCGCTCCACCCTCGTCACATACCCGCCCCGAGGCACACGGGGAGGACATCGGCGAGCCCGTCGGGGCCGGCTTTCGCCAGCCCGAGCCGGTCGGCGACGTTAGCCTCACCGTTCCTACTGGGGGCAGGCGCCAGGTGCGACCCTGCTCGGCGGGCAGTAGTCGCCGAGATTCATTTCGGGCTCGGCCATGCGTCCGCCGCTGCCGAACCTGAGGGCGTCGCATCGAGCGGCGAAATCGCCCACGCCGATGCCTCGGCCTCGCTGATTCGCATTCTTCCGACTCAGGAACTCAGGTAACTCAGGACGACCCCGACCCCCGCACCGTCGCGACAAGGACGCGAGCGCTAGGCGGGAGAGTCAGCATCCAAGCGCACATTGGCCTGCGAGCGCCACGGCCATGCGCGCCAAGTGCTCAATGTCGATGTCCTTCGCGGACGCGGATGGCCACACACCCCATGGCGATCGCGATGAGCGACGCCATCCGGGCCGTCGTCGGCGCCGTGACCGCCACGAAACCTGGCCGGCCAGCCATCGGCGCCCGGCGGGAGCTGCCCCTACGCGCGACCACGCCGCTGTGCTAGGGTCGGATGTGTTATCGACTTGTTGACGTCTTGGAGGAGGCTTCCCATGAGTGTTGCGACGAAGTTCGGGCTCTCGCTTACGGCGCTGGGCACCATCGGTCTTACCGCGGTCCTCGTTCCGGCGTGCTCTAGCAACGAGAACACCCAGCCGGTGACACTCCTCGACTCGGGCCCCGCCTCGAGTTCGGGTGGCACGACCGACGGAGGCGACGGAGGCTCGGGCCTCTACTGCGGCGCCGCAGGGCAGCCGTGCTGTGCTGGCCCCGGTCAGGTCCCTAACCCGAAGTGCGACGACGGCGACGAGTCCTCGTGCGCCACGAGCACGGCATGCTCGATCCAGGAGACCGCGTCGACCCCGTTGCCGAACGGTTGTGGCAGCGACGCCCCCACGAGCTGTGAGCCCATGGCTACCAACACGGGCACTACCCAGAACTTCCGCATGCGCCGGATCATCCTCGTCGCCCCGAAGAACCTCGCGACGAGCGCTGTGCAGGTAGGCGTCGTCACCAACGGAGTGGATCTCAACGAGATCGAGTGCGGCGAGAAGGGGACCGGCGATTTCAGCTGGCTCCTCAGCTTCAACACAACCGCCAACACGTTGACGACGGGCGGAGCCCCCCCGTGCGACCTCACCGACACCCCTGCGTGCGACCCGTACACGACGGGCTACTGCTTCGTGCATAAGACCGTGACCAGTTCTGCCGGGTCCATCCAGGTCGCGCCGGTCACCGTGGCGACGAACACGAACCCCGCCGACGGGACGCTCGAGACGGCCATCGTGTCCGAGACGCTGAACATCCCCATCTATTACAACGGCTCGATCATCGTCCTCCCCATCAGCAACGGACAGATCTCGGGGATGACCATCACGGACAGCGGGAACTGCATCGGCAGCATCAACGTGAATGCTCTCGGGGCCGATTGCTCTGACAACTACGTCAACTGCTCGAAGTGGCTCACCTCAGGGTCGCTCACCGGCTACATCACGCTCAACGCCGCGAACAAGGTCGAGGTCTCGCTCCTCAACAAGACCCTCTGCGCGCTGCTCACCGGGGACTCGTCGGGTCCGAACGGGAGCTGCCCGGTCGACGCGAACGGGAACGTCACCGACAAGGGGAACTACTGCTCGAGCCCCGTGGGGCCCAACGGCTGCCAGGATTCCTACTGGCTCGCAGCGACGTTCGCGGCGTCCGCGGTCAACATCAATGACGGCTCAGGGGTCGCGGATTGCAGCGGCGGCGGGAGCGACGACTCCGGCGCTCCGGTCGACTCCGGCGGTGACTGAAAACGCACATTCGCCTACTCGCGGCCCCCAGCGCTTCACGTTCCCCCCGCCCTGCCCGCGGGGCGGGGGGCCAGGGGGGTGGGGTTGCCGAAGGTTGGGGGGGTCCCGTTCGTCCGAGGGACGGGTCTTCGCCTCGTGCCGGGGCGTCCGATTGCCAATTCCTGCAAAACCGCCCGCCTCGGAGACGCCGATGACACTGGCGCCCCCGAGGCCGGGCGCGCCACATTCCGGGGGGTTGTCCCGCCACGCGCGAAATTTCCTCGCGCGTCGGCTCGTAGGTCTCGTGCGTTCCTAGCGAGGTCCAAGTCAAATGCTCCGTTCTTTGTGGCGGCAGGCGCTGGTCGTCGTCCTCTTTCTTCTGATCGCGTCCTGTAGCGGCGGCGGATGCTCGAGCGGCTGTTCGAGCTGCGGGATCACGCCGATCGCCGGAGGGTTCCCTCCGTCCTCGACGATCACGAACGCGGCGTCGGTGCGCGTGACCAACGCGGGGCTGAACTTCCTGAGCGAGAACCTCCCCGCGCTCATCACGAAGCTCCTCGGGCGGAGCGGGACGGCGGGGGTCATCGACTACCCGATCCCGACCCTCAACGAGTCCCTCGACGGCATCAGCGTCTCCATCTGTCCGAACGGCTCGAACGCGGGGGGCTCGCCGCCAACCTGCCTCGCCGAGATCTACATCGGCAACGCGACGCTGACGCTCTCGGCCGCTACCCCCGATTACCTCACGTTGACCGGGACGATCCCGATCCTCATCCCCGACATCCAGGTCACCGGCATCCCGATCATCAACGGGGTCGACATCGCGCTTGGGGCGAACGGGACGTGTCCGAGCAGCGGCTCCAACGCAACCACCCCCGCGAACATCCCGATCACGGTCACGTTGCCGCTCGTCGCGGAGACGATCGCGCCGCGAACCAACTACACGAAGATCGATACCGCGAACGCGACGGTGAACATCTCGATCACCGGCAGCGATCTCACGCTCTGCGCCGCGGACTGCGGGATCCTCGGGTTCCTCTGCAACGCGATCCTCAGCCTCCTGCCGGGGACCATCGCGAGCGCCCTCGAGGGTCCGCTCGAGACGCAAGTACAGGGCATCCTCGCGTCGACCCTTTGCACGAAGGCGGACTCGGCCCTCAACCCCGCGTGCCCGATCGGTAGCCACCCGGACACGGAAGACGGCGGCGCCCCTCCCCTCCTCCCGGACGGCGGCAGCCCCACGGAGCCCACCTGCGTGTACGACTCCACGCCGGACGGCGGGACGATCTGCGTCCCGACGGAGCTCGGCCTCGAGGGGAACATGAACCTCGGCGCGCTCCTCCAGAGCATCTCTCCGGGGGCGGTCGGCGCCGTGGACTTCGCGCTCGCCGCGAACGGGAACATGATCCCGGCGCCAGGGACCTCACCCGCAGTGAACGGGATGACGCTCGGGATGCTCGGCGGCGCGCTCCCCACGCCGCAGTCGCTCTGCGTGCCGATGGCCGCAAACCCCGCTCCGACGGGGCTCGTGATCCCCAACCAGATGCTGACCGACTCCGTCACGGGCTACGGCTCGGACGCGGGGCCGGACATCGGCGTGGCGATCGACGGGCAGTTCCTGAACTACTTCTTCGGGAGCGCGTACAACAGCGGCCTTCTGTGCCTCGGCGTCACGACCGAGAAGTACCAGCAGCTCAACACGGGGCTCGTGAGCTTCCTGATCCCGTCGATCAAGACGCTGACGTTCGAGCAGAAGGCGGCGGCGATCGCGATCACGACCCGCCCGCAGCTCCCGCCGCTGGTCACGCTCGGCGGCGGAACGAACGTCAACACAGATCCGCTCCTGAGCATCGGGCTGAAATCGTTCGCGCTCGACTTCTACGTGTGGAGCGAGGACCGCTACATCCGGGCCTTCACGTACACCGCCGATCTCACGATCCCGATGAATATCCAGAGCGGCTCGGCGGGCCTGCAGCTGGTGCTCGGGACGCTCGTCATCGTGAACGGAACGGTCACGAACAACCTCCTCATCACCGACAGCCCCACCGCCGTGGCGACGGCGCTCACCGGCGTGCTCGGGTCGATCGTCGGACAGCTCCTCGGCTCGGGGATCCCCGCGATCAACATCGGCAGCGCGCTGAGCTCGCTCGGGCTGACCTTCACCATCCCCCCGGGCGGCATCCAGACGATCACGCAATCGCAGCCTGACGACGCCGGGACGGAGAGCTACCTGGGCCTCTTCGGAAACCTCGGCCTCCCCGGCAGCCCGATCCCGCAGATCCAGACGGGCGCGCAGCTGGTCGAGAAGACCGTGCACCCCGAGGCGATGACGATGACGACGATGAAGCCGGAGCTCGCTCCGTCGCTTCACGTGCAGTTCAGCTCGCCGGCGGCGGCAAGCTCCCCCGTGGAGTACTCCTGGCAGATCGACCAGGGGACATTCAGCGCCTGGTCCCAGGCGAGCGACGTGGTCATTCAGGACCCGATGCTCTGGATGCAGGCCAAGCACACGCTGCAGGTCGTCGCGCGAATCGCCGGCGTGCCCGAGAGCCAGGACCCGTCGCCCGCCGTCATCCCCTTCACGATCGACGTGCTCCCGCCGTTCGTGCAGCTCCAACAACAGGATGTCGGCTGGGCAATCAACGCCTGGGACGTGGTGAGCCCCACCGACGCGCTCGTGGCGCGGACCCGCACGACCGACAAGACCGGCGCGGCCGGTCCGTGGACCGAGTGGGAGCCGCTGGCGCAGGTGTCGGTCCCCGGTTCGATCGAGGGCTTCGAAGTGCAGGTGCGCGACGAAGAGGGGAACATCGGCAACGTGAGCACGACGCTCATCCGGGGCGGGCCCGATCCGACGCTCCCCCCGACGGGCGGATGCAGCTCGGGTTGCACGACCGGCGCCCACTCCTCGAGCGGCTGGCCCGCGATCGCGCTCGGGCTCGCGGGGCTCTTCGCGCTCGTCGTCCGCCGGCGTCGCATGCAAGTCGGAGGGGCGGCGTGGTCAGGTCCGAGCGGGGCGATGCTCGCGCTCGGATCGATGGTCACGGTCGCCGCGACGAGCCAGGGATGCACGTGTGGCAGCTCGCCCGGGGCCGGCGGCGGTGAGCTCGGCGATGCGTCGCTCGCGGACGGCGGGCCCGACGCGAACAACGAGACCGGGCAGCCATTGTGCGGCATGGGGTGCAACCAGCCGTGCGGCATCGCGCTCCCGCAAGGGCTCATCGGGGCCTACACGTCGATCGCACAGGCCGCCGACGGAACGATCTGGGTCGCCGGCTACAACGACTCCGCGGTCGATCCCAACAACGGCATCGAAGCCGTGTACGGGGACCTCGTCGTCGGCAAGTACAACACGACGAGCCAGGCGGTCGACTGGGTGACCGTCGACGGCCTCCCCCCGCCGCTGCCCGACGACGTCTGCCCCCCCAACGACCCGACTGGCTGGCGCGGCGGCGTCGTCGACTCGGGGCCGGACGTGGGTCTGTGGACCGACATCGTCCTCGATTCGAACGGCCACCCGATGGTGAGCTACTACGACGCGACGAACGCGCAGGTGAAGTTCGCGTCGTCGCAGGACGGCGTCACCTGGGCGACCCACGTCATCTATTCGAACCCGGGCTCCGACGCGGGCCGCTACTCGAAGATGATCGTCGTGAACGGCAACCCCGTGGTCGCCTACCTCGTCATCGAAACGGGGACCGACGGGTACTCGCGGACCCGCGTGAGCGTCGCCCAGTCGACCGTGCCGCTCCCGAACCAGGCCTCCGACTGGACCGTCGAGGACGTGCTCGTCGACCCCGAGAGCCCGTGCCGCGCGGTCGACTGCGTGGCCGGCCAGGCTTGCGTGACCTCGACAGGTCAGTGCACCGCCCTCTCGACAGGGTGCGACGCGGCGTGCGCGACAGGCGACGGCTGCATCTCCGTCTCCGACGTCCCGACGTGCGTGCCGATCGCGCAGTCGAGCGACATCCACCCGTATCCTCAGGCGGTGGGCGATTACATCAACCTGGCGGCGCTGACGAACGGGCTCGGGCTCGTCGTCTACGACCGCATCCACGGGAATCTCCTGGGCCTCACGAACGTGACCGGATCGTGGGCGGTCACGATCCTCGACGGAGAGACCGGATCGCGCGCGAACGGCACTGCCGTGGACACCGGAGACGACGGCGTCGGCTCTTCGCTCTTCGTCGCGCCGAACGGCGACTGGCACGTGAGCTACGTGGACGGGATCACCGAGACGCTCAAGTACCTGTACATCCCTGGGGGCGCGCTGCTGAACAGCTATGTCCCCGAGATCGTCGACACCGGATACACCGTGGATGGAGCCGTGTTCAGCGACGGCCTGCACATCATCGGCGACGACTCGAACGTCCGCTTGAACTCGGACGGCTCGATCACGATCACGTACATGGACGCGACCTCGGGAGCGCTTCGCCTGGCGACCAACCCGACGGGCCCCGCCTCTGAAGACGCCAGCGAGGCCGACGCGGGGTCGCCGTGGACGCTCCACGCGATCTCGCAGCCGAGCGAGTTTGGCGGCTTCTTCCCGCACTTCGTGCCGACGAGCACGTCGATCGAGAACTGGTGGCGGTGGGCCGATCAGGACGGGGGCGTCATCTACGGGAACGTGTCGATCGTCTCTCCGTGACCTGAATCAGGCCGCGCAGACGTCCGAGTCGCTCTCGACCGTCTCGATGGCGCGCATCGCGGGGCCCGAGACCTGCTCGCGCTCTGCGGCGACGATGGCGAGGAGCTCTTCTTTCGAGACAACGCCGGTCTCGAGGAGCGCTCGCATGTAGCCGTCGACGTAGCCGTGTGCGCGCGCGAGGCGGGCATACGTCTCGCCCCCCGATTTGGCCACGAAGACGTCTCGAAGCATCGACCGGACCTCGTTCACAATCTCAGCCTTGGTGCGCATCGCCGGCTCGCCTTTCGTGGGTGGGTCGCGTTCCCTCGTAACTGGGACGGTCGGGGCGGGCCAACTTTCGGGGCCGGCGCCGCCGCCGAGCACGAGGAAAGCGGCGTAGTGCTTTGCGCGAGGGGCCCCACACCCTAATGTGGTGCTTTCTGCAGCGTTACGGTATTCGAGGCCAAGTTCGATGCCTGATCCGGAGCTTCGCGCGTTCGACGCGCTCGCGGCGCATGGTCGCCTGAGCGACCTCGTCGCCATCGTCCGCGCGATCGCGACGACGGCCGCCGAAGGGCGGACGAGCCCCTGGACGAACGCGGCGAAGGTCCGCGCGATCGCGGAAGAGGCGAAGCTCACGCAAGAAGAGGCGACGACGCCGTTCGGCAACGCGCTCGCCGTCCTCGAGCGCGGCCCCGAGGACGACGCCGAGCGCGCCCTCGCGAAGGCCCTCTGGGCGCACGCGATCGCCGAGGCGCCGCCGAAGGGGCCCGACGAAGAGGACCGGGTCGCGACGGACATCCTGTGGCTCGCCACGCACACCCCGTTCGACGCCATGCCGCTCCTCGATCGCGCGCTCGGCGACGCCTCGGCCGAGATGTGGAACGCGATCGCTGATCGCATCCGCCGGGTGGATCAGGGGAAGCTCCCGACGCTCGGACGGGGCGAGGCCCTCGTGGCGTGCGCGGCGCTCGCAGAGTCGTCCTCCCCCGTCGCCAACAAGCACGCCGTGAAGCTCGCGGCGGAGCTCAAGGATCAGGCGATGGGGCGCATCCTCGCGGCACGCAATCCGCCGCCCGAGGAGACGCTCGACGGCGAGCTGGGGATGACGCCGAGGGGGCCGGTGGCGACGACGGCGCTCGCCCTGACGGGGATCCTCTTCGTGCTCCACGCAACGCGCCTCGTCGCCCGGCTCGCGCTCGCGTACAAGCGCCCCGCGGAGCTGACCGTGTCCGCCTCGGGTGTGCACATCCACGCGCGCACGGAGCTCCTCGGGCGCACCGTCCGCGAGCGCGATCACGTGATCCTCCGCTCCGCCCTCACGCGCGCGACGCGGGAAGTGCGCTTTCCTCATCTCCCGTTCTACGCGGGGCTCCTCGCCCTTGCGATCGGAAGCTACGTCGGCGTCGCGACGCTGATCGACGGCGCGCGCGCGGCGTCCCCCTCGCTGCTCCTGACCGGGTTGCTCATCGTCGCCGCAGGGGTGCTTCTCGAGATGGTCCTCGGAAGCGTGCAACCGGGAGCGCTGGGGCAGTGCCGCGTCGTGCTCCTGCCCGCGAGGGGGCGCTCCCTGTGCGTCACGCACCTCGATCCGAAGAAGGCCGATACCGCGCTCGGGCTGCTGTCGAAGCGCTGACGCTTACCGGACCCGCTCCCCGATCACGACGTCCAACTTCCCGCTCGTCACCCTCAGCTCGAATCTCACGTCGGGCACTCTCTTCTCGGGTGCACACGCTCTCACGCTGACCGCGCGCTCCGCGTGCGATCGATCGAGCTCCTCTCCCGTCACCGAGTCGAACGCGCGCAGCTCGAGGCCGGTCCCCTCCCCTTCCGCACCGACCGTCGCTTGCAGGCACCCCCACGGCGGGACCGTCTCGGCCCACGACAGGAGCTTCCCCTCCTCGAGCGTGGCTCCCCGCACGCTGACCGCGACCCCTTCGTGAATCATCGTGGGCCCGGCGGCGGCCCGCGCGAGCATTCGCGACGCCGCCAGCGGGTGCGCGCCGAACGCGGGGTCTCGCCAGCGCTCTGCGCGCGAGGTGAACGCGAAAGGGCCCGACCGGCCGTGCGCTTCGATGTCGATCTGCCCTTTGCCGGGCGCGCACGCGAACAGGGTGGTCCCCCACACCCCTTCGCCCTCGCTCATCAGGTTTCCCTTGTCGCTCCAGGCCTGGGCGACGACGAGCGCGAGCGGGGCCCCCGCGACGAGATCGAGCCGCGTGCAGACCCCCGCGGGGCCGCCGATGTCGAGCGGGATCGACGCCCGCCGCCCGAGCGTGAGCGATCCCGTCTTCGTGATCATCGCCGGTCCGTACCCCGCGTGGACGAGAGCATCGCCGCGCTCGGACTTCGCCGCCTCGAGCGGGATCGTCGCCGGCTCCCAGATCGCCTCGGGCTTCAGGGTGAAGTCGCGCGCGGCGGAGGCCTGCGTCTTGGCGAGGACGATCGCCGCGAGCCCGCTACCGACGTGCGGCCTCACGAGGAGCGATCCCCGGAACGTGATCGGCGAGCACACCGTCAGCGTGCGATCGCTCCCCCCTTCCCTCGCGCGCGCGACCACCCGCCCTTCGTCGTCGACGGCCTCGATCTCGACGAGCGCGACCTCGTCGCCCGGCACGAGGACGGCATCGACGCACTGATCCGCTTCGATCGGGAAGCTCACGACGGTCGGCAAGCGTGAATCGAGCAGGAGCGCCCGCCGATAGAACTCCTCCCACGTTCCCCCCAGCGCCCGGCGATGCGTGCGCAGGTGGTCGTCCAACCCGGGCCAGGCATCCGCGGGGCGCGAGCCGCCGCCGAGCACTCCGTGGGCACCGAACGCGCGTCCTATCTCGTCTGCTCGATCGCGCGGAACGGTCTGTGCCGCCACGGCGACGAGCCCCTCCCCGCTCGCGACCCGCGCCCCGACGTAAACGCGCGGGGGCTCCGGCGGGCAGAGGAGCAGCGTCGGCTTCGGGTCGCGCCCCTCGTCGACCGCGACGAGGGCCCCTTCGTCGTCGAACGCGGCGAGGTCGATATCGTCGACCGACGACGACGCGCGCGCGTAGGTGAGCACGCACGCATCGTGCGGGAGCTCGACGAACGCGCCGAGTCGTTCTCCGTCCACCGCCTCACCGGAGGCGACCATCGTGTACGGCCCCGCGCCGAGCCGTGACGCGCGCGCGGGGATGTCCCCGAGAAGCCTGCTCGCGTCGAGATCTCCTTGGACGACTCGCGGCGGCGGAGGTGGACCAGGGCGCGCGGGCGGAGGGGGGGCCGCCCGCGGTGCGCACGCCCCGAGCGCGAGCAGGGGGAGCGCGAATGCGAGGAGCCTCCGGAGAGCGAGCGTCATCGCCCCTCCCACGCGCGCCCCTCGAGGCGGTAGAGCGCAAGCCCCCAGGTAATCGACGCTCCGCGCGCCTCCACCTCGAGCCGCGCGAGACGATGATCGCGCGCGCAGAACGCCACGACCCCGGCGTCGTCGTCGCTCGTCCGCTCGTCGCGCGCTTCCTGCGCCCCCACGGTCGCGCGCAATCCGAGCCCTCGGGCGTGCCCGTTCGTGACCGCCGCGACCGCGAGATAGCAAGCGCCTGGCTCGAGCGGCACCGGCACCGCCGTCGCTCCGGCGAGCCCCCCGTAGAGCGCGACGGCCTCCTCCGTGGGCGCGTCGGCTTTTCGCGCGAGCAGAGCGTGCGCCATGCGGGCGCGCGGCTCCGGCCCCCAGAGCAACGGGAGGTGCGGTGGGATCGGCCACCATGCGTGGGTCACCGTGACCGTGTTATCGGCGGGCGCCCCCGCGAAGATGACCGTCGCGTTCGTCGTCTCCCCGACGCAGAGCTCGAGTCGCGCGTCGGCGTTGTCCGTCCTGTCGCGCGCGAGCAGATCTTCGTCGCTGTCGCGTATCTCGGCGTCCACGTCGAGCCGGCGCCGGCGCGACAGCCTCGCGGCGCGCGTGTCCGCGGCGAAGATCTCGATGCGATGGCATCCCCCCTCGAGCGAGAGCTTGACGTCACCGCTCCCGTCCCCCGCCGCCGTCCACGACGCGCGCGGCAGTCTCCCGGCGCCGTCCCGCACCGCACGAAGCTCGGCGAGGTCCGCGCGCTTCTCGGGCGGAGAGAGCGGCGGCGGGAATCCGGCGTCGGGTGGCGGCGGGAGCATCCCACCGGTGCGCTCGGGGAGCACGGTGCGGATCGCCGCGGGGGGGCGCGCGGAGCGAGCGACGATCGTCTCGATCGCTCCTCGTCCGGCGTCGCTCGTCACGCGAAGCCGCTCGAGCGGTCCGGCAGCGTCGCCGCACCCGCCGATCTCGAGCACTCCCGCCACGCTCGCTGCGCGCGCAGACGGGTCGTCGGCGATCGGATCGTCCTCGACCCCGGCGACCTTCGCGTGAAAGCTCACGCCGCGCCCACCGAGGATCGCCACGGTGGTGCACGGTTGCGCCGAGCTCTCCGCGGGGGGGAGCGTGATGGTCATCGTGTCGTTGTCGTAGAGGAAGCGGCTCGGGCCCCGCCCGATGAGCGCCCCCCCTTTGCGCCACTCTTCCGCCACACGGTCGGCCTCCTGGCGAAGGCTCTCCGTCTGCGCGCGGGCGACCGCGGGCGCGAGCACATGAACGAGCGCGAGCGCCGGCGCGCCGATGCAGGCGGTTCTCACTCCTCGAGCACCAGGCGCCCCTCGACGAACTGGCGCGTCGCGGCGTCCCACACGAAGAGCTTGTGCGCGTCCACCTCGGGCTTGCCGCCGGCCCCCCCGCCGCGAACGCTCACCACGAGGTACGCGAGATCGTAAGCGGGCTCGTCTCCCCCCATCTTCGTCGCCGCGGCGTCCGTGTCCGAGAAGTACGCGCCGACGTCGAGATGAGAATGGTAGAGGACCTTCACCGGCTCCCCCTTCGCCTCCCCCTGCTCGATGGCGCGCGCGAACTTGAGCGGGTCGATGTCGAAGTACATGCGGCCGGTGCGGGGGTACGTCTCCGGATCGAGCGCGTGGAGCTTGTTCGCGCGGTTCTCCATCGCCACGGCCCCCGTGACGGCGAGCGGCTCGCTCGCCGGCCCTACGAGGAAGCCGCAAGCCTCTTCGTCACGCCCGTACGCCGCGCGCGCCTCGCCGAGCACACGCTCCAGCACGCCACGCGTGATGACGACCCCGTCCTTGATCCACGGGTGCTTCGCCTCGTCTCGCATCGAACATCCCTTGTCTGAGGTCACCAAACGTAGCGCCGCTCCCACTTCATGGGGGCGAAATAGCGGTCGCCGCGATCGCACACGATGACCACGACGCAGCCTCCCGCGTCGTCGCGCTGAATCCGCTCGGCGATCTTCACCGCGGCGTGCACGTTCGCGCCCGACGAGTGCCCCACGCTGAGCCCTTCTTCCCGCGCGAGTCGATCGGCCATGTTCCAGCCGTCCTCGGTGGCGACGCTCATGATCTCGTCCGGAACGGTCGCGTCGTAGATCGGCGGTACGAGGCTCGTCGCGAGGTGCTTCAGCCCCTCGAGCCCGTGGAGCGCCTCGCTCGGCTCGACGGCGACGCAGCGAATGGGGCGCGCGTGCTCCTTCAGGCGGCGCGTGGTCCCCATCATCGTCCCGGTGGTCCCGAGGCCGGCTACGAAGTGAGTGATCCGATCGCCGACCGCGTCGAGGATCTCCCCCCCCGTCCCCAGGTAATGGGACAGCGGGTTCGACGGGTTCGCGTACTGGTCCGGATAGAAATACTTGTCCGGGTCCTGGGCGACGATGGAGCGCACCTGCCGTATCGCGCCGTCGGAGCCCTCCATTGGATCCGAGAAGATGATCTCCGTGCCGAAGGCTCGCGCGATGTCCTTCCGCGGCTTGGACACGTTGAGCGGCATGACGAGCCGAACGCGAACGCCGAAGGCGGCCCCGTACAGGGAGTAGGCGACGCCGGTGTTCCCGCTCGTCGCGTCGATGAGAATCTTGTCCTCCGTGAGTCGCCCGTCGGCGAACGCGTCCTGAATCATCCGAAGAGCGGGGCGATCCTTGACGCTGCCGCCGGGGTTGGCGAGCTCGAGCTTCGCGTAGACGGCGACGTCGGGCGCGCTCGCGGCCACGCGCCGCAGGCGAACGAGCGGCGTGTTTCCTACGGCCTCGATCACCGAGTCGAGCCGGCGCGCGGTTCGGATCGCCGTCACGCCGTCATGCCTCGCCGTCGGTCGCCGAGACGGCGCGCACCGCACGCCGGATATGAGCCAGCGCTCGCCACGCCCCGGTCGCGACCTCGAGCGCCGTCGGATCGCGCACGCCGAAGGGGGGCACCGCGCCGAGCCCGAGACGACTCGGCGACGGCGAGACGATCTGCACCGTCGAATCGACCGCTCGCGCGGCCTCGGCGATGCTCTGGTTCGCGGTCGCGATCTTCCCGACGCCGGCCCCGGCGAGGTAACGCGCCTCGATCGTCCCCGCGAGCCCGTCGCCATCGACGACCGCCGTCGTCGCGACGATCCGGGCCTGCCCCTCGTCGCCGATCTCGGCGAGACGAACCTGACGCGTGTGACGCGGCTTACTCATCGTCTTCGTGCCGTCGCGCCCCCGGTCAACCCCGCCCGCCTGCGATCGCCGGCACGATGCTGATCGCATCGCCCGCTTTTACGGCGGTCTTGAGCCCATCGAGGAAGCGCACGTCCTCTTCCCCAACGTAGATGTTGATGAACCGCCTGACCCCCTTCTCGTCGAGGAGGCGGTCGCGGACTCCTGGGTGGCGGCGCTCGAGATCCTCGATGATCTCGCCGACCGTCGAGCCGGCGGCGCTCACTTCGTCCTTGCCGCCGGTCAGCGGGCGCAGAGGGGCGGGAATGCGAACGATCGTTTCCATGGGTCTCCGTTCTGACAAGCTCTCGTGTCTAGCCTTCGATGATGATCTGGGAAGAGGGGGTCGCGTCGTCGCGCCAGGCGTCGGGGATGTAGCGCGAAGGGTCGATGCGGTCGATGCGCGCTTCGCTTCCGCTGCCGCGACCGCAGAGGGGGCAGTCCTCGCGCGACGGAATGACGCGGCGGCGGAGCTCGTCGGTCCGGCCGTCGAACGTCACCAACGTCCCCTCGACCGGTTCTCCGTCGAGCAGCGACAGCGCGAGGTCCGCCTGGATCGCCCCGAGCACGCCGACGAGCGGTCCGACGACCCCCGCGTCGGCGCACGTCGGCGCGTCGTCGCGAGGGAGGTCCTCGAAGAGGCACCGGTAGCAGGGGGCTCCGCCCGGTCCCACCGCGAGCACCGTGCCGTGCCAGCGCACGGCCGCCGCGTGAACGACGGGGACGCGCGCGAGCGCGCATGCGTCCGCGACGAGGAACTTCGTCGCGAAGTTGTCGCTCCCCTCGATGACGACGTCGGCCTTCTGCACGAGCTGCATCGCGTTGTGCGGGAGCATGCGCGCGCCGACGACCGACGTCGCGACCCCGGGCACGAGCCCGGCGAGCGCGTGCGCCGCCGCGTTCGCTTTGTCTGCGCCGACGTCCACCTCGTCGAAGAGAATCTGCCTGTGGAGGTTCGACTCCTCGACGACGTCGTCGTCCGCGATCGTCAGAGACCCGACCCCCGCGCACGCGAGCGCGAGCGATGCGGGGCAGCCGAGCCCCCCCGCCCCCACGACGAGGACGCGGGCCTTCGCGCGCCGAACCTTTCTGATCGCGCTCATCGCGCCGCCTCCCCCGGGAAGAACTGCGCGAGGCTGAAGTACCGCTCCCCCGTATCCGGCAACACCGTCACGACGTTCTTGCCGGCCCCGAGCTCCCGCGCCACTTCAAGGGCGACGAACACCGCCGCGCCGGCGCTCACCCCGACGAGCAGCCCTTCCTTCCTGGCGAGCGCCTCCTTCGTCGCCCAAGCGGCGTCGTCCGTCACGATGCGCATCTCGTCGACGACGTCCGCCTGATAGTTCTCGGGGACGAATCCGGCAGCGAGCCCCTGGATCTTCGTCGGTCCGCGCTCCCCTCGCGATATCGTCGCACACGAAGCGGGCTCGACGCCGATGACCCTCGGCGGCGGTCGGAGCTCACGCTTCAGGGCTCGCCCCACGCCGCTGATTGTTCCACCGGTCCCGACCCCGGCGACGAACGCGTCGATCGTGAGACCGCGCATCGCTTCGAGCACCTCCTTCGCGGTCGTCTCCGCATGGACGAGGGGGTTCGCCGGGTTCTCGAACTGCCCGGGCACGAACGCCCCGGGGGTCTCTGCCGCGATCTCCTTCGCGCGCTCGATCGCCCCTTCCATCTGCCGCTGCTCGGGTGTGAGGACGCACTCGGCGCCGAACGCCTCGAAGAGCTGGCGGCGCTCGAGGCTCATCGACTCGGGCATCGTCAGGACGCACCGGTAGCCCTTCACCGAGCACGCCATCGCCAGGGCGATCCCGGTGTTCCCGCTCGTCGGCTCGACGACGGTCCCCCCGCGGGTGAGGCGGCCGCTCCGCTCGGCTTCGTCGATCATCGCGACCGCGATCCGGTCCTTGACCGAGCCGCCCGGGTTCGCTTCCTCCATCTTCGCCCACACGTCGGCGCGAGCAGAGTCCCCCAGCCTGCGAATACGGACGAGCGGGGTACCTCCGACGAGCGCGAGCACGTCCTCGACGACCAAGGGGGCAGATGCGGCGGGGGGCGAACGCGCGGCGGACATCTCCGGTCCCCCTGACCTAAGCCGATGATGCGGTGCGTGCAAGCGTCTCTCGAGGGCGTTAGGCTTGGTGAGGTGTCCGCATTGCAGGGTTCTCCCGAGGCGCGCGCCATCCACGCGGCGCATCCGGCCATCGACCTCCACGCCGACACGCTCATGTGGAGCCGCTGGATGGGCTACGACCTGCTCGTCCGGCACGAGCCCCCCCTCCCAATGGCGGCGCTCGGCGGCCACGTGGACCTTCCGCGAATGATCGACGGCGGGATGGGGGCGCAGTTCTTCGGCCTCGTCAGCCTCCCGATCCGCGAGAAGACGCGCGGGCTCGCGCAGGCGACCCACGAGCAGATCGACGTGCTCGACGCGACGATCGCGCGCAGCCCCGACGCGATCCGCCTCGTGCGAACCGCCGCCGACATCGAGGCCGCGCGCGCGGCCGGTGCGATCGGTGCGCTCCTCGGCATCGAAGGGGCTCACGCGCTCGAAGGGAACATCGCCAACGTGGACGTCTTCGCGCGGCGCGGCGTGCGGTACCTAGGCCTCCTCCATTTTTCAGCGAACGAAGTGGGATTCCCGGCGCACGGGCGGGGTGAGCGTCCGACCGAGGGGCTCACCCCTTTTGGCCGCGAGGTCGTCGAGCGGTGCGAGGCGAACGGCGTAATCGTCGACCTTGCGCACATCAACAAGCGCGGCTTCCTCGACGTCTGCGCGATGGCCACGAAGCCCCCCATCGTGAGCCACACGGGGGTCCTTGGTGCGTTCGAGCACTGGCGCAACATCGACGACGAGCAG
>JBKQKP010000077.1:0-17882 GCA_052147435.1 Polyangiaceae bacterium
ATCGCCGGCGTCGATCCACTCCTTGTCGAACCCTTCGAGCTCGTACTTGAAGCGGACGCGCTTCGGCGCGGTGAGGCTGAGCGCCGTGTAGATGATCTGGAAGTCGCGGCTCCCGGCGGGGAGCCCGCGGAGGGTCGGCTTCTCGACGAGCGCGCGGTCGACGCGCACCTCCTCGATGACGACGGGCGGAACGACGTCGTTCCGCGGCATGTGTCCCGGATCTACACGCACGACGCCTGCGGCCGTGGGGAACCAGAGCTTTCCGTCGCGTGTTCGCACTCCCCCCGGAGTCCCGTTGTTGCACTCGGCGGAGCGCATCCCGTCGCTCGTGCCCAAGAACGGTGACTCGAGGGTCTCTCGCGCACCCGTGGCGACGTCGATCAGGTCCGACTTCTTGGCGTGGAAGATCCCCCGGTTGCAGGTCATCCAGAGGCTCCCTCGCTGGTCGTCCATGATCGTGAAGACGAGATCGTTGAAGAGGCCGTTCTTCGTCGTCACGCGCCCCACGATCTTCTTGCCGCGGATCAAGTCGAGGCCCCCGCCGGACGTCCCCACCCAGAGATCGTCGCCGTCGGGATAGAGCGCGAGGACCGAGTCGTTCGAGAGGCCGTCCTTGACGGTCAAGCGGGTGAAGTGCCCCTCCTCGAAGCGAAGGAGCCCCGCTTCGGATGCGACCCAGAGCGTGCCGTCAGGCGCCTCGCCAAAGACGCGGACAGTCGTGTCAGGCACGCCGTCTTTCAGGCCGAAGTGCGTCACCTTCCCGTTCTCGACGCGCGCGACGCCGTCGCGCGTCTCCATCCAGAGGGCGCCGTGCGAGTCGGCGAAGGGGGAGGAGAGTGTCCCGGCGCCGAGGTCGCCGGCTACGGGCGCGTGATCGATCGCGCCGTTCCGATACCCGAGGAGCCCGCCGCTCGAGGTCCTCAGCCATAGCCCGTCCGCGCCGTTCTGCGCGAAGCCCTCGACGTCGAAGCTCCCGACCCCGGGCGCCTCGACGACGCGGTCCCCCTCGAGCGAGTAGAGCCCCGGGGCCGCTCCGAGCCAGAGCTTGCCGCTCGCGTCGAGGAACGTCGACCAGAAGTACGACGTCCCGAACGTCGTCACCTTCCCGTCCTGGAGCTCGAGCAGACCGTTCACTTCCAGGCCGGCCCAGAGGTTCCCCTCGCGATCTTCGATGAGGCTCGCCGCGTCGAACGGGTGCGCGTCCGTCCCCTCGAGCATCGTCAGGACCCCGACGGGCGTCGCCTTCCCGTCGGCGCTCGGGCCCGACGACAAGCGAGCCAGCCCCCCTTCGGCACCGATCCACAGATTCCCGTGTCGGTCGCGTAGGAGCGAGTGCACGGCGCCGAAGCTCCGCAGCGTGTGAAGGACGCCGTTCTGGAGGCGGTCGAGGCCGCCGACCGAGCCGATCCAGAGCGTGCCGTCCGAGTCGGCCGCGAGCGCGCCCACCGACGGATCGGCGAGCCCCTCCTTCACGGTCGTGAAGCTCCCCCCCGCGAAGCGAGAGACGCCCCCGTCGGTGCCGAACCACATCGTCCCATCGCGCTCTTCGGCGATGGCGGAGACTGTGTCGTTGGCGAGCCCCTGCGCCGTCGTGAACGACGTGAAGTGGCCCCCCTGGAGCTTGCTCACGCCGCCGCGCGTGCCGATCCAGAGCGCGCCGTCGCGCGCCTCGTGGATGGCGAGCACGTAGTCGTTGACGAGCCCGTCCGCGCGCTTGAACGCCGTGAACTTCCCGCCGGCGTAGCGCACGAGCCCGCCGCCGAGCGCGCCGATCCACAGCGCGCCGCTCCGGTCCTCGTGGAGCGCGTCGAGGTCGTTCGTCCCCAGCTGGGGCACGGTTGTCGTGGAGAAGACGACGAAGCGGACGCCGTCGAAGCGCGTCAGCCCTTCCTGCGTCGTCAGCCACAGGTAGCCGTCGCGGGTCTGGACGACCGCCGGAACGTAGTTCTGCGGGAGCCCGTGCTCGGACTGCTGCCACAGGTGCTGGACGTACTGCGAGGGGGTCTTCAGCGGATCGAGCGCGCGAGCTTCGTGGGTCCATACAACAGCGCCAAGCAGCACCGCGGCGCGGGTTGCTCGGAGCGCAGCGCGTGTCGTCGCCGCCATCCGGACCATCGTACGCCGCGTCGATCGCTTCCCCGAAAAATCCTCGGGGGGGATGGAGACCTCGCTGGCGACGATGTCTCGCCTACGAGTGCGCCGCGCCGTTCGTCGTCGTTGCTCCTGCCGATGCCGTCGCTGGAGCCGGCGCAGCGGGAGCTTCGGCGGCGGGGGCCGGCGTGCTCGGTGCGGTCGCACCGTTCGCATCCGCAGCCTCCAGCGCCGCGTTCGCGGCGGCCCGCTTGCGCTTCTTGCCGACCTGACCGTGATCCGGGCGAAGGCCCGCGGCCTCCGCTTTCCTGTTCGCGCGCTTGGTCGATGCCGCCTTCAACGCCACTGCGCTCCGCACGCCGAGGAACGTCGTCAACCCGGGGAGCTGCGCTGCGAGCGTCGGATCGGCCTTCTGGGCTTGCGTGAACGCATTGTCGAACTCCTCCATCAAGGGTCGCGCCTTCATCCACACGTTCCCCTCCTGCGTGGCGGAATACTGGTCCCAGTTGAAGCTGGCGTTTCGCATGTCGGTCCACTGGCCGGCGAGCGTGAGCATCTCGGTGAAGACCGCGAGGGGCGGGGCGCCGACGAAGAGGGCGTAGTTGGGGATGCGCCCAAGGTCCTTGAGGGCAGCCGGCAGGGCGTTCTGTTCCGCTTGCAACGGGACGATCCCGCGGAATTGGCCCGTCGCTGCGGCGATGAAGCCAGCCGGAGCCGTCGGGATGACGGAGATCGGCGGCGGCGCCGGGAAGGAAACGAGCGAGGCGGACAAAGCGTCCGCTGCGGCGGGTGCAGGAGCGGCAGGCTCGGGGGAAGCGGAGGGGGCGACGATGGGGGCGGTGGCCCGGGCGGCGTGCGACTTCGTGGACGCATGCTTCGTCGATGCGGGCTTCTTGGACGTGGACATGGTGGACCTCGTGAACGTGTTGAATTGCTTACCGCCGCTAGAGCAATCGGCGGGCCAGCGCCCGATCCCGCGAGCTTTGACGTCGGAGTGCGGGACGCGACCGTCACGAGGCCGGCTCGATGTCGAGATTCCGGACGTGAACGTCGCATAATCCGACACGACGTCGAGGTGCGGGACGCGAGGGTCGCGATCTGGATCTCGACGTCGAGATGCGGGATGCGAGGGTCGCGATCTGGATCTCGACGTCGAGGTGCTGGATGAGAAGGTCGCGATCTGGATCTCGACGTCGAGGTGCGGGATGCGAGGGTCGCCGGGGGCTAGCCGCCCCAAGCGACCTTACGCGATCGCGCTACACTCCTCTCTGTTCATGGCTCGTTTACCGGCGAAGAAACTCGATTCCTCGCGTGAGGCACTCTTCCTTGCGGGCGCGAAGCATGCAGGCGAGTTCTTCATGGGAGACGCCGACGTCCAGCGCACGCTCGCAAAGCTGACCCGCGATCTCGACGAGGACGGCATCCCGTACGCCATCGTTGGCGCGATGGCGCTGAACGCGTACGGGTATCGTCGCGCGACTGTCGACGTCGACGTGCTGCTCACGCACGAGGGTCTCGCCTCGTTCAAGGCGCACCGCCTCGGGCGCGGCTACGTCGAGCGGTTCGCTGGAAGTCGGGGGCTCCGTGACACGGAGACCGGCGTCGCGATCGATTTCGTGCTCGCGGGCGACTATCCGGGCGACGGAAAACCGAAGCCGGTGCGGTTTCCTGATCCCGCCGAGGTCGCGCTTCGTGGGGAGCGGGTGGCGCTGCTTCCCCTCCCCAGGCTCATCGAGCTGAAGCTCGCGTCCGGAATGTCGGCGCCGAGCCGATTGAAGGACCTGGCGGACGTGCTTGAGCTTGTGCGCGCGGTCGGGCTGCCGGAGGAGCTGGCGGAGGAGCTGGATGCGTCGGTGCGCGAAAAGTATCGCGAGCTGTGGAGGGCGGCGCAGGGGGCGGAGGAGGAGAGGTAGCCACGTCGCGGGGCGGGCAGTTCCTGCCTCCCTAGCCCCTCGCTCTCACCCCGGCTAGCCTCCGGCCAATGAGCGGCTGCCTCTTCTGCAAGATCGTCAACAAAGAGATCCCCTCCCAGATCGTCTACGAGAACGACCACGTTGTGGCTTTCCGCGACTTGCGGCCGGTCGCTCCGACGCACGTGCTCGTCATCCCGAAGAAGCACATCGTCGGCATGCACGAAGCGACGCGCGACGACGTTGCCACGATCGGCGAGGTGTACCTCGCCGCGCGCGACGTCGCCGAGAAGCTCGGGTTGCACACGACGGGCTATCGGGTCGTCGCGAACAACGGGGCGGACGCGGGGCAGAGCGTGTTCCACCTGCACGTGCACGTGCTCGGCGGAAGGCCGATGGCATGGCCGCCCGGCTGACCACGTGACGTGACTAGGAGAGCGCCCTCTCGATCGCCTCGAGGAGCTTGCTCTCGTCGTCCGACAGCGGAGGATTGCGCTCCGCGACGAGCGGGTGCGCCATCGGACGCGGCGCGCTCTGCTTGTGGACGCGAAGCCAAGCCCGCTCGACCCGCGCAAACCGTCCGTTCATCCCCACGACGAGCGCGATGAGATCAGGCCCCACCGCGCGACGCGGCGTGGGCCGGATCGTGAGCGTGCGACCGTCGCGGAGCGTCGCCGTCAGCCCGGCGACGAGGTGGTCCGCCGGATCGCTCCACGGATCGCGCGCCCCCTTCGCCCCCGCCGCGAGCCACGCGCCCACTTCTACGTCGCGATCGATCACCTCGAGCCCGAGCGTGAGCCCGTCGGCGCGCATCGCGTCCTCGCACGCGCCGAGCGTCGCCTTCGCATCCACCTCGACGAGGAGGCTCGCGCGGTCGACTCTCCACGACCCCTTCACGACACCACCTCCCGCGCCGCCGTGTCGGCGACGTACGGCTCCGGCTCCGGGCGCGGCGTGAGGTTCCCGGGGTTCATGATCCCGTGCGGGTCGAACGCTCTCTGAAGCGCGCGAACGACGTCGACTCCGATACCCAGCTCGGCGCCGAGCCGCGGCGCCTTCGATCGACCGACGCCATGGTGGTGCGCGAGCGTCCCTCCCGCTGCGATCGCCGCCTCCTGCGCCGCGCGCCACGTCCGGTCGTACGTCTCCTCGCACGCCGCGTCCCATCCGTCGTTCGTCCCGCTCTTCTTTCTCGCACCGCGCGCCGCGCTCCCCGCGAACGAGAAGTAGATGCAGCACCCGTCGGGGTACGCATGACTGAAGTGGGCCATCACGAACACGTGCTCGCCCATCGCCTTCCTGACCCCGTCGTACAGCGCGCCGAGCTTCGACCAGCTCGCCGCCACTTCCATCGTGTCGACGAACGCCCCCGAAGCAAAGACCGGCGCCTGCCGGTAGCTCACCGAGTAGCGGTGCTGGAGCCATCGCCGCGCGGCCCCTTCGCCTTCGTACTTCCCCCCCTCCGCCTCGACGATCGCGCGCGCCCGCTCCTGCTCGCGCGACGGCCCCTCTCCGGTCCCCTCGAAGATCGTGATGAGCAGCGCGCCCCCGAGCACGCGCGTCCCTGCGAGCTCGACGAGCTCGTTCATCGCCCCCGGCCTGCGAAGCACGCGGCGCAGGGCCGCTTGTCCCATTCCTGGCGCTCGCCCCGGAGCCTTCGGTGCGGATGCGTGCTCCGCGCGCGGGCGCTTCACGGCCCCCTGGCGGGCGAGCATCGCGTCGAACGGATCGTAAAGGCGCGCGATTGCCGGGCGGAGCCCCTCCTGGAACATCGCCCGCATCGCTTCCCACCCGCGCTCGGTCGACGGGAGCGCCCACGACGCGAACGCGCGCGCCGTCGGGCGCGGGTGGAGACGGAGAGTCGCCGACGTCACGATGCCGAGCGTCCCCTCGCTCCCGACGACCAGCGGTATCAAGCTCGGCCCGTTCGTCCGGTGGTGGAGGCGCACGACGTCCCCCGTGCCGGTCACGCACTCGAGCGCGAGCACCATGTCCTCGATCTTCCCGTAGTACCCCGACGCCTGCCCCGCGCTCCGGGCGGCGACCCACCCCCCCACCGTGCTGCACAGGATCGACGACGGGAAATGCCCGAGCGTGAACCCGCGTCGATCGAGCTCCTCCTCGAGGGGCATCCCCATGTGCCCCGCCTCGACGTCGAGAGACGGCGCGGTGGCGTCCAGCGTCCGCCACCGGGCCATCCGCTTCAGATCGACGACGACGACGTCCTCCCGCGGGAGCACACCGGCGCACACCCCGCTCCCCGCGCCGAACGGCACAAGCGGAGTCTTCGTTGCGGCCGCCCACTTCACGAGCGCGCTCACGTCGCGCGTCGATCGCGGCCATACGATCGCCCCCGGGCGATGCTCCGCGACGTTCCCTGCGCGAACGGCGAGGTGGTGGCGCGGCCAGAGGTCGCGCGCGTACATCACTCGATCGGCTGGATCGTCGCTCGCCTGCAGGTCAGGGAGCGCCCGGACGATGTGCGCTCGGATTGACGACACGCGGGTTAGGCCGTAGCAGAAAGGCCGCTGAATGTCCTCCGCAAAGCCTGAACGCCCCCTCCTCGACGCCATCGCCGCGGGCCCTCTCGTCATGGACGGCGCGATGGGGACGCAGCTCTACGAGCGGGGCGTCCTCTACAGTGCCTGCTTCGAGGAGCTGAACGTCTCGCGTCCGGAGCTCGTCGCCAAGGTGCACGAGGACTACCTGCGTGCGGGCGCGCAGGTCATCGAGACGAACACGTTCGGCGCGAACGCGATGCGCCTCGAGAAGTACGGGCTGCAGTCGCGCGTGCAGGAGATCTGCGAGGCGGGAGTGGCCGTGGCTCGCGGCGCCGCGCAGGGGCGCGCGTACGTGCTCGGGGCGATCGGGCCGAGCGGGTACTTCCTCGGCGAAGCGAGCGCGGCGGACCTCGCGAAGGTGAAGGGGGCGCTCGGCGAGCAGGCGCGCGCGCTCGTGCACGCGGGGGTCGACGGGCTGATCGTCGAGACGATGCGGCAGACGGGAGAGGTCCGCGTCGCCATCGAAGCGGCCGTAGCCGCGACCGCGGGGCGGATCCCGGTCATCGCGTCCGTGTCGCTCGACGAGGCGCAGCGCATGGCCGACGGGACCCCCGCCGAAGAGATCGCTCGCCTGATGAAAGAGTGGGGCGCCAGCGTCATCGGCGCGAACTGCTCCGACGGGCCGATGAGCGTGCTCGCGTCGATGGAGCGGATGAAGGACGCGGGGCTGCCGCTCCTCGCGATGCCGAACGCCGGTCTGCCGCGGCGGGTCGACGAGCGGATGGTCTACGTGACCACCCCCGAGTACTTCGGCGTCTACGCGCGGCGCCTGTTCAAGCTCGGCGTGAAGCTCGTCGGCGGGTGCTGCGGGACGACTCCCGATCACGTGAAGCGTATCGCCGCCGCCGCGCGAATGGCGGGCGCGGCGCACGAAGTGGACGCGCCGACCAAAGACGACCTCGGCGAAGGGGTGAGCGTCACGTGGTCCGCGGCGCCCGGGGCCGTGGCGCCGTTCGCGGAGCCGACGCCGTTCGCGAAGAAGAGCAAGCTCGCGGCGAAGCTCGCGCAGAAGAAGTTCGCGACGTCGGTCGAAGTGAACCCGCCCATCGGCCTCGATCCGTCGAAGGCCGTCGCTGCCGCGAAGATGCTGATCGCCGGAGGGATCGACGTCATCAACATCGCCGACGGCGCCCGCGCGCAGGCGCGCATGTCGAACATCGCGATGGCCGTGCGCGTCCAGCGCGAGGTCGGCTGCGAGACGATCCTCCACGTCTGCGGGCGCGACCGAAACCTCCTCGCCACGCTCGCGCACCTCCTCGGAGCGCACGACCTCGGCCTGCGCAACCTGGTCATCATCACGGGCGATCCGCCGAAGATGGGCGATTTCCCCGACGCCACCGCCGTCTACGACCTCGACTCGATCGGCATCCTCAAGCTCGCCTCGCGCCTCAACGTGGGCGTCGACCCGGGCGGCAAATCGCTCGGCGGAGGAACGTCGTTCGTCCTCGCGACGGGCGCCGAGCCGGCGGCGCTCAACTACGAGCGCGAGATCGCGCGCCTCCGCGAGAAGAAAGCGGCGGGGGCGGAGCTCGTGATGACGCAACCGGTGTACGACCCGAAGGCGCTCGATCGCTTCCTCGACGACATCGCGCCGCTCGACATCCCGGTCCTCGTCGGCGTCCTTCCGCTCGCCTCCTACCGCAACGCCGAGTTCCTCCACAACGAGGTCCCCGGCATGCAGGTCCCCGAAGCGGTCCGCGAGCGGATGCGCAAGGCGGGCGGTGGCGCGGCGGGGCGCAAAGAGGGGGTGAGCATCGCGCGCGAGATGCTCTCGGCCGTCCGCTCGCGCGTGCAGGGCGCGTACATCATGCCGCCGCTCGAGCGCTACGAGCTGGCTCTCGAGGTCGTCGACGGGTTCCTCGAATGAGGGGGGTCCTTCCGATCTTCCTGTTGATCCCTCTCCTCTCCCAGGCGTGCAAGCGCACGCCGGCCACGCCGGACGTCGATGCCGCCGCTGTTGCCGCGCCTGTCGCCACCGCGGCGCTCGTCTCGGACGCCGGCATCGCGCCCGCGCGCTGCAAGCTCGAGTCGGAAGGGGCGGCGACGCTCCACGACGTCGGCGACCGGCGATCGCTCGTAGTCGGAGAGGGGATCGCGACGACCGACGGCTTCGTCGTCGGCCTCCTCCACACCCCCGCGACCGGGGCCGAGGCGATCGTCGCGCGCGTCGCCGGCCATCAGGTCGCCGAAGAGTGGGTCGTCGCCAAAGGGTCCGAGCTCGTCCCCGACGCCCCTCCGCCCCGGCCGCTCGTCGGCGCAAGCGGTCTCTACGCCGCGTACGTCGAGCGCGGCGGCGCGCGCGAAACGGAAGGGAGCTCGCGCCGGATCGTGCTCAAGAAGTCAGGCGTCGCGGCGCCTCTAGCGGTGTACCCCGAGCGATCGGACGAGTCGCTCTCGTTCGACGCCGCGCTTTCGGCAGACGGCAACCGCGCGGCGATCGTGTGGGACGCGGACGCGGTCGTCCATGGCGGGATCACCGTCGCCGTTGTTCCTCTCGGCGGCGCGCGGCCGCTCGACCCGAGGGTCGTGTCCGGGGACACCGCGGATCCGGACGGGCCGCGGGTGGCTCCGCGCGCAGCCGGCGGCTGGTGGGTCGCGTGGCTCGCGCACCGACCGGAGGCGCCCCCGGACGCGAGCGTTCGCGAAGCCGGGCCGACGATCGAAGCGCCTGGGGAGGAGCGGTCGTACTCGTGGGTCGAGATCGTCTCGCTCGGCGACGACGGGACCCCGAGCGGCGCCCCTCGACGAATCACGTCGCCGATCGGGCACGCCTCCTCCTTCGACTTCGCGCCGCGGCCGGACGGACTGCTCGACGTCGTCGCCCGCGACGAGACCCAAGCGCGCGAAGGGGAAGGGGGACGCGTCCTCCACGTCGTCGTGCGCCCCGACGGCGGTGCGGACGAGCCCACCGTCATGGTGTCGGCCGGCGTCGGTCGCGGGTCGGTCGATCTCGTCACGGGCGAATCGGGGCACGCCTGGCTCACGTTTCCCGACGCCCAAGATCGAACGCTCGCCGTCCCCCTCGGCTCGACGCGCGCCCCGCTCGGTCTCCCGAGCGTCGAAGACGCCCTCGAGAGCGGCCGCTTGCTCACGCTCGCGAACGCCGGCCCTCCTGCTCAGCTCGTCGCGGTCTTTCCAGCCTCCTCCGAAGGCGGCGCCCTCTTTAGGGAGGTTACGTGCGCCCCTTAGCCGACTCCGCGCGCCCCCTCCCGGGGCGACCCCCGTGCAAGAACCCGGCCCCCCGTCCATCGCACGTGGCTCTCGACTACGTTCCCCCCGTGTCCCGACGCTGCCCACGTTCGTGGGGCCCCCGCTACGTGAATCGACGATCTGCCCGCCGCCGTCCGGGACGAACACGGGCCCATAGCTCAATCGGTCAGAGCCCCCGGCTCATAACCGGGCTGTTCCTGGTTCGAACCCAGGTGGGCCCACGCTTCACTTGTTCGCGGCGCGCACTCGCGCGCGGCGGTCAACATCAGTACAGGAGTAACGTGTGAGCATCCCGAATCAGATTCGCGCCCTCGAAGAGTTGGCCGCGTTCGACGCGGACATCAAGGTCATGGACGAGCAGCTCGCGAACGAGCGCTCCACGCTGAACGGCCTCAAAGGGAGCCTGAAGAGGCTCGAGGACAAGATCGCCGCGGACCGCGTCACCGTCGGCGCGATGGAGAAGCAGCGCAACGAGCTCATCGCCGACGTGAGGCAGATGATGACTCAGCTCGATCACTCGCGCGAAAAGATGAACCGGGCGCGCACCGAGCGCGAGACGAACGCCGTCCAGCGCGAGCTCGAGGAGCTGCGGAAGTTGATCCGCGATCGCGAGGACGAGATCGGCAAGCTCACGACCGACAGCGACGCGCAGCGCCTCACGCTCGAGGCGACCGAGGCGGAGGCGAAGAAGATTCAGGACGAGCTCAACGCGCGCGAGGGGGACATCAACTCGACGCTCGCGTCGCTCGAGAAGCAGCGCGCCACGAAGCAGGCCTCGCGCGACGAGGTCGTCAAGCGGCTCCCGCCGGTGCTCTACCGCCGCTACGACGCCGTCCGCGCGCGGCGCGGCTCGGGGATCGCCCAGACGACGGACGGGACCTGCAAGGCCTGCAACATGTCGCTCCCGCCGCAGCTCTTTCACCGCCTACGCCGGGAGCCGCTGCTCGAGCAGTGCCCGTCGTGCAATCGCATCATTTATTACGCTCCGCCGCCTTCGGCCGCCGTCGAAGAGGATCGAAAGTAGGCGCCTGCGTAAGCGCCCGCGTAAGCTGGGCACCATGGTTGGAGGACCCGCCCGTTGAAGAGCTGCCCGCAGTGCAAGCGCGTGTACCCCGACGACGCCGGCTTCTGCCCGGTGGACGGGGTCGCGCTTCAGTTTGCAAGCATGGTCCCGGTCGGCCAGTCGGACGACCCGCGCGTCGGGACGCGGCTCTGTGACCGCTACGAGATCCGCCGCGTCGTCGCCGACGGGGGCATGGGGCGCGTCTACGAGGGGATCGACAAGCAGAACAACTCGCGCATCGCCGTGAAGGTCCTTCACAGCGACGTGGCCACCGACGACGTCGCCCTCGAGCGCTTCAAGCGCGAGTACGAGATGTCGAAGCGGCTGCCGCACGACTACATCGTCGACGTCCACGACTTCCAGAAGGATCCGAAGAGCGGCGTCTGGCTGCTCGTCATGGAGTTCCTCGACGGCGAAGAGCTGCGCGTGATCCTGAAGCGCGAGAAGACGATCGCGCCGGAGCGCCTCATTCGCATGCTGTCGCAGGCCGCAATCGGGCTCGACTCGGCGCACCAGATTCCGATCGTCCACCGCGATCTCAAGCCCGACAATCTGTTCATGTGCGGGACGCGCGAGGGGGACGTGACCAAGCTCCTCGACTTCGGGTCCGTGAAGGACAAGACGAAGGACGCGAAGAAGCTCACCGTGCTCGGGACGACGATCGGGACGCCGTACTACATGGCTCCCGAGCAGGCGCAGGGGCTCGACACGCTCGACGCTCGCGCCGACGTCTTCGCCCTCGGCGCGATCGCCTACGAGTGCGTCTGCGGCACGGTCCCTTTCGCGGGGACGAACGGTCCGTCGATCCTTCTCGCGATCATGACGAAGGATCCGGAGCCGCCGAGCATCGCGGGGGCCAAGCAGAAGTCGCCCCCCCCTCCAGCGCTCGACGACGTCCTCGAAGAGGCGCTCGCGAAGAACCCGAACATCCGCACGAAGACTGTCGGCGCGTTGGCCGACGCCGTCGGGAAGGCGTACGGGCTCACCGGAGATCACAAGCAGTGGGCGACGACGTCGCAAGCCGAGCTCGCGCACAAGATCGCGACCGCGCCGCGCCCTCGCGCGATCGACGTGGCGGCCGATCCGTTCGCGGCTCCTGATCCGTTCGCGGGGCCGGCGCCCGCGGGTGTGGCGATGGCGCCCGCGGCTCCTCCGCGCGGGATGGACGCAGCCTTCCAGGCGTCGCGCGAAGCCGACTACGAGCAGGCAACCGGTGCCGGGCTGCCGGCCGGGCGGCCACCGTGGTTGATCCCGGTCATCGTCGGAGTCGCGGCGCTGATCCTGGGGGGGGGCATCGCCCTCTTCGCCGTCCTCGGTCACTGAGGGGGGCCGGCCGGCCGCGAGGCCTACATCGACGTTCCTGGATCGTCTGACCCCCAGGGTTTGGGGCAGCTCGAACGCGCTCCCTTCTCTTTTGCACCCGCGGGGAGAAACGGCGTTGAATTCAGCCGTTTTCCACGGGGAGCGGATCGAGCGCAGGCTGGCTCGGCAGGTGCATTGAGGACCTGCCGAACCCCATCTGCAGGAGGCAATCGTGCTCCCCTTCACCAAGCGCTCCGCCCGTTCCGAGGAATCCCCGGAGCTCATCAACACGGGCGACTATCAGGTCGTCCCCCCCGCCGCCAAGGCAGGCACGAGCTCGTTTCCCCCCCCCTCCTCCCGGGCGCCCCGCCCGCGCGTCTTCGCGCGCTCGGCCTCTGACGAGGAGATGACGACGCTTCTCCCGCGCAAGGGGATGACCTTCAGCTCTCGCCCGCCGGCCCCCGTGACCCCCGTGCCGATGCCGAAGCTCGCGTCGTCGCGCCCCCCGCGCGCCACGCTCGAAGAGCCGCCGACTCGCCAGTTCGTTCGTCCGAGCGCTCCCCCCCCGTCGGTGTCGCCCCTCGCCGGGCCGCCGCGCTCGTCGAACCGCCCGGCCGCGCGCCTCGCGCCGCAGCTCGATCGTGGCGCGCTCAAGCCGCAGCAGGTCCCCGTCATCAAGGAGAACCTGAAGAGCGATCCGCGGCTCGATCCGCCGGCGACCGTGATCACGGCGCGTACGCGCATCGTGGCCGCGCGGCCGACGATGTCCTGGGCGGCGGCGCTCGTCGCGATGGGGGTCTTCGTCGGGCTCGTCACGGCGGTCGTCGCGCGCGGCGACGCGGACACGCTCATCGACGCGACGGCGTCGTTCGTCGATCCGTCGGGTGCCCACGCGGCCGCGGCCGGGATCGAAGTCTCGAGCGTGCAGACGAAGGCGGAAGAGCGCCGCACGGCGCTCCTGAACACCGTGGACACGCTCCTCCCGGAGCCGACCGACGCGCGCGTCGCCTCGACCGAGAGCGCCGCAGGCGTGCCTCTCCCCCCGCGTCCCTCGCCGGTCGCTTATGCCGCGCCGGCGGTTCACCACGCTGTGTGGCACCCCGCGCCGGCGCGTCCGGCGGTCGTTCACGAGGAGCGCGTCGCGGCCAAGGAGAAGGAGGCGCCGAAGGCAGCGCCTGCCCCGAAGGCGGCGCCCGCGTCGAGGACGGCTCGTGCGAGCGAAGACGACGTCGAGAGCGCGTCGGCGGCCGACGCACTGGCGAAGGCTCAGCTCGAGGCTTCTCTCCGGTAGCGCAGCGCCTCGACTAGTTCGCGCCGGCGTCTTCGGGCGCGGCCTGCACGCACACGGCGTGGTGGGCGGGGTCGTCCTGCAGGATCGCGCACGTCGAGAATCCGACCGCGGCGCAGTCCACGCTCACGAACGCCCCGCGTACGCAGCCGTTCAAGAGGCTCGACGCGCCTCCCGCGCTCTCGGTGCACGAGTCGCTGCAACCCGTCCCGAACGTGCACGCTCGGGAGACGTCCCACGGCCGCCCCGCGCCCGCGCTGTTGCAGCCGCCCATGCCGAGGAGCGCCCTGCAATCGACCTGTTCGGTGAACCCCGAGGGGCAGCCGGACACGACGTCCGTGCTGTTGCACGTGATCGCGGAGGTCGGCGTGCAGCTCGCGTCGCTCTCGGCGAGGCACGCGGCAGGCGATCCGGAGACGCACTGACCCGCTCCGAAGCTCGCGCAGTCGACCCCCTGATCGAACGGGCTCGCGTCCGGATCGCAGTCATGGAGCTGCGTGCCCGCGCATCCGGCGTCCTCCGCAGTGTTCCCGGTGCACGCCGAGGACGATCCGGCGCACGCTGCGACCGCACCGGACGACGCGCAGATTTGTCCGAGCGCACCGCAGCTCGCGAAGCCTTCGGTGATAGGTGGACCGCTATCTTCTCCTCCGCACGAGAGGAGGGCGTTGGTGTAGCAGGCTTCGAAAGGGGAGGGCGACGCGCCGCAGGCCGGCACCTTCGACGAGGAAGGGAGGAGAGCTGCGAGAACGTCGGCGCAGCTCGTGGCGAGTCGGAGATGATCCCAAAGGTCGTGCGCGGGACCGGGCCTGAGCTGCCGGTTCGGGTTGGCGGCGCAGTCATAGGCCAGCATCGCCTGCACGAAGCAGGGGCCGAACGCGTTGTCGCCGACAGGGCCGGCGCAGGCGCCGAGCCAGGCGCACGCGTGGAGTGCGTTGGCTCGCGCGGTCGTAGGGTCCCAGGCGCAGAAGTTGGCCGGGAAGGGGAGGGGGCCCGCGTCGGCGGCGGAGGATGAGCCGTCGCCCGGAGCGCACGCTGCGGCGTCGACGTCGCACGCCGTTTCGAAGTTCGTCGAGTGGAAGAGATCGACGCACGCGACCGGGGCGGCGGCGAGGCTCGCGGCGAGGGCGAGCGCGTAGGGGACGCCGTAGCTCCGGCGACGCACTCAGAAGCTCCCTTCGAGGCGGATCTGTGCGGGGGCTACGGTGAGGCGCGCGGAGGGCTCTCTGGACGTCGGTTTTTGGGTGGTCCAGAGGACAACGGCAGTCGTCGCGAGGGCGGCGCCAGCGACCCACGCGCCGAGGGCGATGGCGTCCCAGGTGCGGACGGGGGTCTTGAGGCTGTCGCAGTTCGTGCGCGTGAGGCACTCGGCTTCTCCGGTGCTTTGGGCGGAGCCGGCGAGGAAGTAGGCGGCGACGCCGCCGCCGACGAGGATGACGGCGCCGGCGGTGGAGAGGACGGCGGGGAGGCGGGAGGGGGTCGAGTTCGAGGTCGGGGTCGGGGTCGAGTTCGAGGTCGGGGTCGGGGTCGAGGTCGGGGTCGGGGTCGAGGTTGGGGGGGACGCGGCGTCAGTGGAGGCGTCCGGGCTTTGGGGATTTGTCGGCTGGCTCGCCGCCTCCGCGTCGCGCGCGATCCGATTCGCCGCCACGCGCGCCGGGTCGACGGCCATCGCCACGATGAGCGCCGTGGCATCGGCCAGAGCGCGGCACGAGTCCGCCTCGAGACTCCGCTCCCCGCCGTTCATCGTCACGACGACCTGCCAGCGCTCCCCCGCGCGCCGCACGTCCGCTCTCCCCTCGACCGCCGCCGAAGAGCCCGCGAGCAGCTGCGCAACGCTCGCTCGCACCGCCGCCTCGTCGGGACACCCGCTCGGCGCACTCCACGTGAGCGCGACGCGCGGCTCGTCCGCCCCCGCGCGAGCCACGAGCGCCACGCACGCCGCACCTGCGGCGAGCGCCGCCGCAGCGACCGCGCGGGACCGGTTCACCGACCGATCGGCGTCTCGGCCCGGTTGACGATGCGCGGGGTGATGAAGATCACGAGCTCGTTCCGCGTGTCGTTCGCCGTCCGGCTCTGGAAGAGGACGCCGATGATCGGGATGTCACCGAAGAACGGCACCTGCGCGACGCTTCGCCCCGTGTTCCGCGTGTAGATACCGCCGATGACCGCCGTGTGGCCGTCCATCACGAGGAGATCGGTCTCCGCCTCGCGCTTCAGGATCGTCGGGGCGCCGTTCGCCGCCGTCTGGTTGAAGTTCGGCTCGTCGCGGTTCACCTTCATGTGCATCGAGATCGAGCCGTCGGCCGTGACGTGCGGCGTGACGAGGAGCTGGAGCTTCGCTTCCTGGAAGGTCGTCTGAACGCCCTGCGCGCTGACCTGCGAGAACGGGATCAACGTCCCCTGGTTGATTCGGGCGACCTTGTTGTTCAACGTGAGGATGCGCGGGCTCGAGACGATACGAACCAGGCCGCTGGTCTCGGCCGCGGAGAGTCGCAAGTTCAGGTTGAAGTTGTTGTCGATCGAGCCGAGCGCGATGCCGAGCGCACCGCCTTGTCCCGTACCGACGGCGGCCGGCAAGTTGACCGCGAAGTTCGGGTTCGAGACCGCGTTCGAGAACGGCGAGAGACCAGCCGTCGGAGTCTGGCCGTCCGAGGCGCCGCCCGCCGCGGATACGCGCGAGGGGAACGAGAGCCCGGTCGGGTTGCCCGTCGCTTCGCTGAAGGTCGAGTCGCCGCCCCACTGGATGCCGACCTGGCGCAGGTAGTTGCTCGTCGCCTCGACGATACGCGCCTCGATGAGCACCTCGGGGGTCTGCGTGTCGAGCAAGCGAACGAGCTCCTCGATTCGACCGACGTTCCCGGCGATGTCGCGGACGATGAGCATGTTCGTGCGCTCGTCGACCGTGATCGAACCGCGCGGCGAGAGGAGCTCCTTCGAGCGCTGCGAGAGCTCCTGCGCCGTCGCGTAGCTGATCGGAATGAGGCGCATCTCGATCGGCTGAAGGTCGAGATCGGACCTCTGCTGCGCGACCCGCAGCTCGCGCTCTTTCTGGAGCTGCGCGAGCGGCGCGACGCGGATGAGATTTCCGGTCCTGACCATCCCGAGGCTCTTGGCCGAGAGGACGACGTCGAGCGCCTGATCCCACGGGACGTCGTTCATCCGGATCGTGACGTTCCCTCCGACGTCGTCGGCCGTGACGATGTTCACGTGCCCGACGTCCGCGAGGAGCCGCAGGATGTTGTGGATGTCGATGTCCTTGAGATCGAGCTCGATGTGCCGGCCGCTGTACCGCCCGCCACCTTCCTGCGCGCGGATCCCGGAAACGAACCCCGCGGCTCCGCCCCCTGTGGTCTCGACCCTCCCGTCCTCTCCGCGGATCGACGTCTCGATCCTCGGCTGGGGGGTCATGGGCTCCTCGCCCGCGATGGTCACGCCGTGTCCGACGCTCGACGGCTTCCCCTTCGCCGCCGGCGCGGCGGGCCGGTCGAACGACCAGACCAGGTTGTTCCCCTCGACGGCGACGGCGCCGTGGCTGTCCCCCTGGCGATCGATTTCGACGATCGAGACGCCGCTCGCCGCATCCGCGAACGTAGACACGCTCCGGAGCGATCCGTTGAACGCGCTGACGTCGAGCTGGCGCGCGAGCGAGGCGGCGGCGAGCTTCGTCCCCCGCAGCTCGAGGCGCACGCGACCGCTCGGTCCAGGCTCGGTCTCGTAGGTCGGGATCCCGCTCAGCGAGACGACGACGCGATCCTTGTCCCCCTTGCGCTCGAAGCGGACGTCTTCGACCGCGACGCCCGCAGTAGAAGCCCCGGAGGCATCTTCCAACGTCCCGGCGGTCGTCGTCGCTCCCGGCGCGAGGAGGATCCGGAGCGAGGTGCCGTCGGCTTTCACCTGGTAGGTGGCCTGATTCGCGAGGCTCACGGTGAGACGGGCGGTCTGCCCTGCGTCAGTCTTGAAGCCTTGCGTGAGGATTCCCGCGACAGAGCCTTCGGGCTTCGTGATCGCCTCGGGGGCTCCAATGACGTCGGCGTCGGTCAGCTCGAGGACGAGCTTTCGGCCGCCATCGGCGACCCGCATGTTGAAGGTGGGGGTGACCGTACCGATCACCTCGATCTCCGTGCCTCCCGCGATCCCTTCGGCTGCGTGAACCCTCACGTCGCGCACGTGGTTCGGTGCTCCGTCGGCCCAACCGATGGTCGCAGACAGTAGGACGGCCAGCGCCGTCAGCGCTCCAACTCTTTTCGTGCGCATCTTCTTGGACCCGCGCATGCGTGGCTCCTCGGCAGGGTGCGAACGGCTCGTGAATCAAGTGAACGAGAGCCGTGCGAGACGAACGGTAGAACGCGCGATCCTGAAGAGGCCAATTTGTGGCGACGAGAAAGTTCGGCTGTGCGCGATCAACCCATCCCCCGGCCCCTTCCCTGCAAGCAGGGAAACCCATCCCCCGGCCCCTT
>JBKQKP010000078.1:0-94090 GCA_052147435.1 Polyangiaceae bacterium
CTCCACACGGCGAGAGAACACCTTCAAGATCGAAGGACACGCGTGTCCTACGATCTCCAACCCCTCCACACGGCGAGAGGACCCCTCCAAGATCGCAGGACACGCGTGTCCTCCGATCTCCCCTCACTTCTTCCAGGCAGTCCCCGTCTCCGCCGTCGGCAACCAGACGTGAAATCCCGCCCCTCCCCCCGTCATCTCCTCGACTTCGATGGTCCCACCGTGAAGCTCGACGATCGACCGCGCGAGGGACAGCCCCAGCCCGAGGCTCCCCATCCTCCGCGCGCGGTCGGCGTACTTGAATGCCTCGAAGACCTTCTCGAGCTCCTCGTGGGGGACGCCCCGACCCGAGCTCTCGACGTCGATCCGGAGCTTGTTCGCCACCCCCTGCGGGATGGCCGCCCTCACGTGGATCTGCCCTTTCTCGCTGAAGCGGACGGCGCTCATGATGACGGCGGTGATCGCCTGGATGATCCGCGTCGGGTCCACGAAGAGGCGCGGGACCCCCGGCTGGATCTCCGCGACGATGTCCACCCCCGTGCCGACGGCGAGCTCCTTCGCGTCGAGGACGGCGCTCATGACCACGTCCCCCACCATCGTGAGCTCGTTGGCGAGCTGGAGCTCCGAAGCTTCGGCGCGGGCCGAGTCGAGGATCGTCTGGATGAGGATCAGGAGCTCGCGGCCGCGCTGCTCGATGATCGCGAGGCTCTCCTGCTGCCCCTCGGTCAGCTCGTTGCGGCGAACGAGCTCGGTGAAGCCGAGGATCGAGTTGAGCGGCCCCTTCAGGTCGTGGCTGATCGACGCGAGGAAGAGGCCGCGCATCCGCTCCGCCGCCGCGCGCGCGACGATCGACTTCTCCTGCGCCGCAGCGAACTCGCGGAAGACCCCCCCGAGCTCGCTGATCGACTCGAGGAGCGAGGCGACCGACTGGAACCTCGGCTCGCGCGTGACGCGCGTGCCGCGGATGACGTCCTCGACGCCCGTGGCCCGGATTTCGCGCGTCGCGAGCGAGAGATCCCACGTGAACGAGCTGCCGAGGCGCGCGCCGAGGATGCTCGCGAGGGCGACGGCGACGAGCGCGAGGAACATCGAGACGCCGGTCACCGGGCTGAGACGGGTGGTCGCGAAGCGGACGATCGCGTGGCCCGAGTCGAGGGGGACCGTGAGCAGCGTCTCTCCGTCCTCCGTGTGCTGCGCGGCGAAGCCCGCCGGGTCGCGGTCGAGCGCGATCTGGATCCCGTGCGCGCGCGCCTCCTCGATCGCCTCCTTGCGCCCCTCCCCGTCCCCCCCGACGAGATCGAAGACGCCGCGCACGAGCTCCGAGGCGTCGCTCTCGCGCGCCGAGACGTCGAACGCGCGCGCGTGCGCGTAGACGAGGAGCGACGCGCCGAGCGCCACGAACGCGACGGGCCCCGCGACCGACGCGAGGAGACGGCTCCGGACGCGCGACGCCCGCTTCATGTCGATCATCTCGAGCGCCGCGCCGGCCGCGGGCTGCGGCGCGGCCTCGAGCACGCGCGTCACCGACGTACGGAGCATGATGTACAGCGGGAGAGCCGCGGCGCTCACCATCGTCATCGTGAGGAGGACGAGCGCGAGCTGCGTGTACGGATCGTTGGTGGCCGGGCGCACGCCGCTCACGAGCGTCGCGCAGCAAACGACCGCCGCGGCGACCAGATCGAGGGTCGTGAGGCGCGCGGGGAGCGCGTAGAGAGCGACGAGGTCGCCCGGCTTGACGGCCGCGGCGTCCGGGCTCGCGCTCGCGATGGCGCGCAGGGCGGGGCGGAGCTCGCGTGTCGCGAGGAGCGTCGCGACGACGTCCCACACGATCATGATGACGGAGATCCAGATCGCGATCGGGAGGCTCCCCAGAAGGACGCTCGAGTCGAGGAGCAGGAGCTTCGGGGCGAAGGCGATCACGAACGCCTCGGTCGCCGCGCCGACGGCGAGCTGGATCAAGATCAGCCTCGCGACGAGGCGCCCCGCGCTTCTCACGGGATGCTCCTCCTGCGCGCGGCGCGCATGCTGGCGGAGTTCCTCGTCTGCTGTTTGTCGTACCAAAGCGGGAGAAGGACGCGGAACGTCGAGCCGCGCCCTAGCTCGCTCTCGACGTGGATCGTGCCGCCGTGCATGAGCACGAGGCGCCGCGCGATCGCCAGGCCAAGGCCCGTCCCCCGGCGCTTCGCCCGCTCCTCGCCGGCCTGCTTGTACTCCTCGAAGATCATCGCGCGCTCGGCGGGGGAGATCCCGGGCCCCGTGTCGCTCACCGAGATCGTCGCGTAGCTCCCTTGCTTGCCCACGACGACGATGACCTGCCCCTGGTTCGTGAACTTGATCGCGTTGCCGACGAGGTTGGTCAGGATCTGCCGCACGCGCCGGGCGTCGGCGTCGGCGATCACGCCGGTCTCCCCCTGCATGCGGAGCGTGACCGCCTTGCCGCCGAGAAGCACCTGCGACTCGCGGACCACCTCGTTCGCGAGGACGGCGAGGTCGACCTGCGTGCGCGAGAGCTTGAGCTGTCCGCTCTCGATCGCGCTGAACTCGAGGATGTCGTTGATGAGCTCGAGGAGGTGCGCGCCGGAGCCGCGGATCTGCTCGACCTCCTCGCGCGCGTTCGGCGTGAGTGGGCCGTCGACCTCGGTGACCAGGATGTCGGCGAAGCCGAGGATGGCGTTGAGCGGGCTCCGGAGCTCATGGCTCACGGCGGCCAGGAACGCGGCGCGCTCGCGATCCGCGGCCGACGCGCGCGCGAGGTTGTCGCGGTAGGTCCGCTCGGCCACGCCGAACCGCCCGACGAGCGCGTTGAAGCCCCCGGCGAGCACGCCGACCTCGTCGAGCGTCCGTATCGGCACGGCCTCGCCGGTCGGCTCCGTCCGCGCCCGCACCATCCCGCGGACGCGCTGCGTGAGGAAGACGACCTCCTCGTTCGCGTCGCGCGCCACGGCGTACGCGACGCTCGCCGCGACGCCGACGAGGAGCGTCGTCAGCGCGACGAGCGCCGTGACGAACGCAGGCCCCCCTTCCGGTGCCGCCGGCTCGCGCACGAACGTGACGACACGCTGGAGCTGGTACGGAGGGAGGAGCGCGTGGACGGCGAAGCGCGTCCGTCCGAGCGACGTGAACGCCTCGCCGTGGCCGAGCTTCGTCATCCGGAGGAGCGCCCCTCGGTCGGGAGCGCCGAGGCTCGCGTCGAGGAGCACTTCGCTGTCGTACCCCACGAGCAAGAGCTCCGACCCCGTGCGTCGCGCCGCGAGCTGGAGCGCGTCGAAGCGCTCGGTCCCCCCGGGGACGGCGCCGGTCGGCGGAAGACGCGAGAGGCGCATCGCCATCGTCGCCGCGAGCGTGTCGGCGTCGGTCGCCGCGCGCTCGTCGCTGGCTCGCGCGAGCGCGTCGAGCCCGACAATGCCGATCCCGACGGCGACCGCGAGCCCGACGACGAGCACGATCAGCGGCGGTAAGATCAGCAGCGGGAGCGCGTTGCGTGCCCGGTACTTGGCGAGGCGGATCGTCGCGGTCGCCCCCGGATTGATCGGGAGCGAGTTGATCGTCGCGCTCTGCGACAGCGGCGTAGCCAGCGCCGTGTGCGCGGGCAAGGGCGCCGGCGTGGCGACGGCCGGCCGATCGGAGCCGGCAGAGCCGCTGGAGCTTGCGGGGGAGCCGCCGGGCACCGTCACCCTGCGGATACTACTCTGCCTCGCGAGGACGCCATGACCTACCAACCCCTACCTTGGCGACGCCGCTTCCGTTGCGGCGGTTTGACGCCCCTTTTGACGCCCATTTTGACGCACTGCGAGCCGAAATCGATGTCGTCTTCTCTTTACGTAAGCGCCCAAGACGTTCGATAACCACGCTTCGACGATGCGAAGGTTCACCGACTGGCTCAGACAGAGGGGCACGCGCTTCTCACTCGAGCGCCGCGAGCGCGTTGCGAGAGGAGAGCATCCTCACGCTCCCCGTCCCGTCGCGAGCACGGGCGTCGGCATCGGAGCTGCGAAGGGAATGCGGAAGGCTCCTGCGCGTTCCACTAGCGACCCGGCATCGGAAGGAAACGTGGTGGCAAGAGACGACGTAGGAAAGCTGACCAGTGTGCAGTCGCTCGGCTCCCAGGAGAGCGACGAGAGCGGCGGCAGCTCTGGCGTCTACATCGTCGAGCGCGAGTCGGCGCCTCTCCCCGAGGTGCTCCGGTCGCGCGGCGCGAGCGCGCAGAAGAAAGCGAGGAAGGCGATGAACCCGCTCTTGGACCAGGTCACGCTCGTCGTCTACGGATGGAAGAGCGTCGAGCCGGGCACCCTCTCGTGGGTGTTTCCGAGCGTCACCGCCGCCGTCTCCGCGGCGCGCGCGATGAAGAACGCCGTTCGCTGGGCCATTGTCGCGGGGCGTCGCGAGAACGACTCCGACGAGGGTGCGAGCGTGGACGGCCGCAGCACACAAGACGACGCGCTCGACGAGGCTCGGGCGAACGGCTCGGTGCTGATCGAGCAAGCCGGGTAGTCGCCGGGCGCCGGTCCGCACCTCGAGCGTACGAAGCCGCTGGACGCGCGCGCGTCCACCTGGACGAATAACGTCCACTTTCGCCCGCTGCGGAAGGTGCTTTGATCATGGGAACGGTCAGAAGTGTCGGCTTCGCTGGCGACGCTTCCTGATCGCCTTTTTCTAGGGAGGAGGGACCCCATGAATAGCGATGAGAAGATACCGAGCAACCGTCGGTCGCTCAGGTCGTTCGCGATCCTCACCGCCTTCGCGGTGGGATGTGTCGGAGTGCTCGAGCCGGGCTGCGGCGGAAACGGCGCGGTCTCGTCGCTGACGAACCCGCCGGAGGACGCCGGGACGGACTCGACGACGACGTCGGGTGAGGACTCGTCGACACCGACGAACGAAGACTCGTCGACCACGAACGAAGACTCGTCGACCACGAACGAGGACTCGTCGACGACGAACGACTCGGGAGAAGACTCCTCGACGGCAGGCGACTCCTCGACCACCGACTCCGGTCAGGACGCGGCGCCGCCGGCGTGCACCGGCACCGAGACGGCGTGCACGACGAGCGGGTCTCTCCAGGGGCTCTGCGTGAGCAACCAGTGCTTGCCGTGCAACAGCCCAGGGGACGACGGCAACTGCACGACCGCCTACGGCGACGGGGGGAGCGGGACGTTCGTGTGCAACGCCTCGGGGAGCTGCGTGCCGGGCAACTGCGTCACCGACGCGCAGTGCACGGCGGGGCAGATCTGCGGGATCACGACTCCGAACCAGTGCGGAGGGTGCACGACCGACGCGCAGTGCCAGTCGGATCCGACCTACGGCCCGACCGACATCTGCAACACGACCACGAACCTCTGCGTCCCGGCCTCGTGCACGGCTCCGAACGCGGCCTGCGTCAACCCGGCCGACTACTGCTGCGCGAACGGCGGCGGAGACTCGTGCATCCCGGGGAACTGTTGCTCGAACGTGAACTGCACGACCGCGACGCTCCCGATCTGCGGGTCTCAAGCGCCGAACACGTGCGGCCCCTGCACGCTCGACGCGCAGTGCCCCACGGGCGACGTGTGCGACACGGCGACCGGGGCTTGCGTCCTGAACACGACGAGCCTCTGCACGGCGTCGGGCACGGCCGGCGAGCCGGGGACGTGCACCGGCATCGGGACTGACGAGTGCTGCCCCACCCCGGGGACGTGCTTCACCCCGGCCTCGGGTACCGGCGTCGTCACGTGCTGCCCCGGCACCGCGGGCAACACCTACTGCGTGGCGGCGCTCTCCAACACGAGCGCCACGTGCACGACAGGCAACACGTGCACGACATGCGACCCCGTCAGCACGAGCGCGCCCATCTATTACGTCGATCCGGTCAACGGGAGCGACGGCGCGACGGGGAGCGCCCAGGGGGCCGACGGCGGCACGTCTGCGAGCTGTGCGCTCAAGACCATCACGCGCGCCCTCAAGCTCATCTCCGTCGCCGGCACGACGCTGCCGACCAAGATCGTCGTCCTAGGCGCGAGCGGCGGAGTGACCACCACGGGCGAGACCTTCCCGCTCGTCATCCCGGCGAACACCACGGTGACCACGCAGACCGGGCCCGTCACCGTTCAGGTGACGAGCGCCAACCCAGGCTTCGAGATGAGGACCCTCAACTCGAGCATCACGGGCGCATCAGGTGCTCCGCTCACCATCACGACCACGAACGGCAGCGGGACGAAGCCGGTCGGCACCTACGGCATCGAGGTGTCGGACGGCGCGGACGCGGCGACGACGTCGATCTCGAACCTCACGATCACCGGGATGCTCAACGCGGGCATCGTCGTCGAAGGGGGCTCCGTCACGATCGGTGGGGGGGTCGTCTCGCAGAAGAACACCGATGGGCTCCACCTCACGGGGAACGGCTCGGCGACGATCAACCTGCCGGCGGGGAGCACGCAGACCGCCTTCGACACCAACTCGGCCCACGGCATCCTCATCGACACGACCGGGCTCATCAACTTGACGGGCTCCGTCACGGCAGGCTCGGCGACTCCGACGGGGACGGTGGTGACGAACGGGAACTCGGCGGCGGGGGTGTGGATCGCGCAGACGCCCGGAACGTCGAGGCAGAACATCATCAACGGCCTCGTCTCCTACCTGAACGCGGGCGGCAACGGCATGCGCATCGTCGCCGGCTCGAACGTGCAGGTGAGAAACAGCGTCTTCCTGAACAACTCGGCGAACGGCGTGATCATCAGCACGAGCGGGGCCGGCGCCACCGCCGCCGCCAACAACGACATCGCGAACATCGACCTCGGCGTCCCCTCCAACACGAACGGCGGGAACACTTTCCAGGCACCGCTCAGCGGAGCCCACAACGGACAGGCGGGCATCTGCCTCGCCATCGCCCCGGGCAATTCGTCGGCGACCCCCCCCGTGGCCGCACAGACGCTCAGCGCCGTTGGGAATCAGTTCTCGGCGGCGCTCTGCACGGGGGCGACGACGGCGACGTTGACCTTGAACAAGAACAACTGCACGAACTCCGCCCTGCAGTGCTCGACCGGGGTGTGCGACCTCGGGCTGCAGGCAAACGGCACGAGCGGCCCCGCCGGCACAGTTGTGCCGAACTCGTTCAACGTGTCGACGTGCACGCAGTGAGGGCAGGGGCGGGCTGCCCGCTCGTCTTACGTTCTCGCACCACATCGCAGGCGGCTAGCGAGCGAAGGATCCCCCATCGGGATCCTTCGCTTCGCTTACGATGGGTTCTGACGCGCGAACCTGGGGAGGCCTCATGCGTATTCATCGGAAGCCGCCGAGCAGCGGATGGTCCACGAGGTCGTTCGCGATCCTCTGCGCCCTCACGATCGGCTGCGCCAGCATCGTCGCACCGGGCTGCGGGGGAACGGGCTCGGACCTGACGGGGCCTCCCGAGGACGCCGGAGCCGAAGCAGCGCACGACGCGACGACGCCGAGCGAAGACTCTTCCACGCCGACCGGCGACTCTTCCACACCGCCGGACGAAGACTCCTCCACAACGGAAGACTCGTCGACGTCGACCCCGGACGCGACAGACTCGTCTTCGCCCAGCGAAGACTCGGGAGAGGATTCGTCCACGCCCGCCGACTCGGGTCAAGACTCGAGCGCCCCCGTCGACTCGGGTGAGGACTCTTCGCTCCCCGCGGACTCCGGCCAGGACTCCGCCTCGCCCACGGATTCGGGACACGACTCGTCGACGACCGACTCCGGCCAGGACTCCGCAGCGCCGGAGTGCACCGGGACCGAGACGGCGTGCACGACGACGGGCGTTCCCGCGGGGCTCTGCGTGAGCACCCAGTGCTTGCCGTGCAACAGCCCCGCTGACAACGGCAACTGCACGACCGCGTACGGCTCCTCGGGGAACCCGTCGTGGGTCTGCGACACCGCGGGGAGCTGCGTCCCCGGCAACTGCAACACCGACGCGGACTGCACGGGGGCGAACGCCGGCGAGATCTGCGGGCTCGCGACGCCGAACTTCTGCGGCAAGTGCACGACGGACTCCCAGTGCCAGTCGGACCCGACGTACGGCCCGAGCACGATCTGCGACACGACCACGGGCGCCTGCGTGCCCGCGACATGCACGAGCGCCGGCGCGACCTGCAACAACCCCGCGGACTTCTGCTGCGGCGCGGGGGGGGCGATCGACTGCGCAGGAACGGGCTGCAGCTGCGTCCCGGGCAACTGCTGCCAGAACAGCGACTGCAGCGCGAACCCGAGCGGCGGCATCTGCGGCGCCGGGGGGCCGAACGTGTGCGGCAAATGCACGCTCGACTCGCAATGTCCGGCCGGCGACGTCTGCAACACGGGGACGGGCCAGTGCCAGACGAACACCGCCGACTGCTCCGGCACGCCGGGCGCGACGGGGGGCCAGCCCGGCACCTGCACGGTGAACGCCGCAGACATGTGCTGCAACGCGCAGCCGTGCATCGCGGGCACGGGGGCGGAGGCGTGCTGCCCAGGCTCGGCGGGCAACACGTACTGCGCCGGCCTCCCGGGGGGGACGAACAACTCTGTCTGCAACCCGAACGGCTACGTCTGCACGACGTGCCCCGCGGTCAGCGGCACGACGTACATCGTCGACCCGACGAACGGGAGCGACGCTCAGGGGACCGGGAACCCGGGCACTCCGCCGGTCGAGAGCTGCGCGTTCAAGACGATCACGCGTGCGCTCCAGGTGATCGGGACCGCCTCGGCCGCGACGACGATCGAGGTCGTAGGTGGGACGACCGGACCTAGCGCCGCCTCGGGCGAGGTCTTCCCGATCAGCATCCCCGCGAACGTCACGATCACGACCCAGCCGAGCTCGGGCCCCGTCACGGTCACGGTCCCCGCGGGGACGTCCGGCTTCACGATGAACGCTCCCTCGTCGGCCATTCAGGGCAACACGGGCTCCTCGCTCACGATCACCTCGACGGCGAACGGCGCGACGAACGGGATCGTCGTCGGGGGGACGGCGGGGAGCACCGGCACGACGAGCATCGCCGACCTGACGATCACCGGCATGGGGTCGAGCGGGATCCTGGTGAACGCAGGCGCGTGCCAGATCGGCGCCGGGGTCCTCGCGAACGACAACGGCACGACCACGAGCCCAGGTCACGGCCTCGAGATCACCGCGGGCGAAGCGTTCGTCGTCCCGAACAGCACGACGGCGACCACGTTCAATGGAAACACCGCGCACGGCATCCTCGTAGAAGGATCAGGCAACGTGACGATCGTCGGGTCCGTCACGAGCGCGAGCACCGGCGTCGGGACCGTGGAGACGAACGGCAACGTCCTCGCGGGCGTCTGGATCGAGAACACGGTCACCGTGGGGCACCATTCGAGCTCGATCACGGGGCTCGTCTCCTTCGGCAACACGGGGGGGAACGGCCTCCACGTGTTCGCGGGCTCGAGCGTCACCGTGCGGAGCAGCGCGTTCCTCGGCAACAAGGGGAACGGCGTCCTCGTCAGCCAGGGCACTGGCGCGACCGCGACGGGCTCTGTGGACGGGATCGACCTCGGCGACGCGACGACGAACGGGTTGAACACCTTCCAGGCGCCGCTCGGCTCGGCGAACAACACGGGCGTCGGGATCTGCCTGGACGTCGCGAACGGCGTCACGGTGCAGACCCTCCTCGCCGTCGGCAATCAGTTCCAAGCGACGAACTGCGCGACCACGGCCGGGACGCTCTTCCTGAACAAGGCGACCTGCGCGAACTCCGTGCTCGCCTGCTCCACCGGGGTGTGCGACCTCGGTCTCGAGAACCCCACCGGCACGGCGCCGAGCATCAACGGGTTCAACGTCACGCAGTGCACGCAGTGACGCCTCCCCTCCTCCCCCCGATTCGGGGGGAGGCCGGGTGGGGGGCTCCCGATCGCTACACCCTCTCGATCAGCACCGCGATCCCCTGCCCTCCGCCGATGCACGCGCTCCCGATGGCGTAGCGCCCCTTGCGGCGGGCAAGCTCATAGACCAGGTGCCCCGTGATCCGCGCCCCGCTCGTGCCGAGCGGATGTCCCAGCGCGATCGCCCCACCGTTCACGTTCGTCTTCGCGCGGTCGAGCCCGAGCTCCTTCTCCACGGCGAGATACTGCGGCGCGAACGCCTCGTTCACCTCGACGAGATCCATGTCCGACAGCTTCAGCGACGCGCGCTCGAGCGCCGACTTGATCGCCGGCGCGGGCCCGATGCCCATGATCGACGGCTCCACCCCCGCCACGCCCCACTGCACGATCCGCGCGAGCGGCGTGAGCCCGCTCCGCTTGGCGAAGTCCTCCGTCGTGAGGACGAGGCACGCCGCGCCGTCGCAGATCCCCGACGCGTTCCCCGCCGTGACCACGCCGTCCTTCTTGAAGACCGGGGCGAGCTTCCCGAGCGTCTCGAGCGTCGACTGCGGGCGCGGGTGCTCGTCCACCGCGAACGTCACGGTCCCCTTCTTCGACGCGATCTCGAGGGGCGCGATCTCGTCCTTGAAGACCCCCTTCTCGTTCGCCGCGGCCCACCGCTGCTGCGACGAGAGCGCGAGCTCGTCGCACTGCTGGCGGGTGATGCCGTACTTCTGCGCGAGGTTCTCCGCCGTGATGGCCATCGGCGTCCCCGTGTACGTATCGGTGAGCGCGGACCAGAGCGAGTCTTCGACGGCAGGAGCCTTTCCGAAGACCCAGCCGTCGCGCGCGCCACGAAGGATGTGCGGCGACTGCGTCATGTTCTCGGTCCCGCCGACGAGCACCGCCTCCCCCTCGCCGAGCAGGAGCTGCGACGCCCCCTGGACGATCGCCTCGAAGCCGGAGCCGCAGAGGCGGTTCACGGTCACCGCGGGCGTCGTGATCGGCAGGCCCGCCTTCAGGCCGATGTGGCGCGCGCAGTAGATCGCGTCGGCGCTCGACTGGATGACGTTGCCGATGACGACGTGGGCGATCTTCTCGGGCGCCACCTTCGACTGGGCGAGGGCCGCCTTGGCAGCGTGGACGCCGAGGTCCGTGGCGCTGAGCGACTTGAGCGCCCCTTGCATGGTGCCGAAGGCGGTTCGCTTTGCGGCGACGATGACGATCGATTGGGAAAGCTTTGCCATGGGATTCCTCGGTTCCGGTTTTCGGGAAACTTAGTTCAGACGCTCGACGTTGCCCAGGCACCCCCGATGACCACCTCGGCGCGCTCCTTGACGCTCACGGTAAGCGCGATTTTCCCGGGCGCCACGATCCACCCCTCCGTCACGAGCGTGTCGCCGGGCCAGACCGGCTTCTTGAACGACCCCTCGAACCCCGTCAGCTTCGTGGCGTCCCCCCCGAGCGCCCCGCGCGCGACGTGCCGGACCATGTGGCCGTACGTGCAGAGCCCGTGCAGGATCGGCCCCTGCTCGAACCCGACGCTCTTGGCGAACTCCGGATCGGCGTGGAGCGGGTTGAGGTCCCCCGAGAGGCGATACAAGAGCGCTTGCTCGCGCGTCGTCGCTTCCTCGACGCGGAAGTCGGCCGCGCGATCCTTCGGGATGTCGATCCCCGACGGCTCGCGCGGTGGGGGCTGCCCGCCGAAGCCCCCTTCGCCGCGGAAGATGATCGTCCAGAGCGTGTCGAAGACCCGCTCTCCCCCGGCGTCGTTGGTCTCGGTCTCGACGTGGGCGATGGTGAACTTCCGAAGATCGTAGAGCCCCTTCACGCGCGCGACGGTAGAGAGGACCCCGGTGGGGGCGAGCGGCTTTCGCAGGATGACCCTCTGCCCCCCGTGCACGACGTTCGCGAAGCTCCCCCCCGTCTTCGAGAGGAGATCGAACATCGGCTTGAACGTCGGCACGACGGCGAAGCTCGGAAATACCTTCTGGTGTGGACCACGCAGCGCCGAAGCGGCGGACGTGCCGTCGGGCCCTCGCCCTTCGTAGAGATAGTCGAGCTCATCGACCTTCGCGCCGATGCCGAGCGCGTAGAGCGCGGTGTCTTTCCAGCCGTAGGTGTGAGACTGCGGCTCGCTCTGCTTGCCGACGATGGATGTGTCGAAGGGCATGGGGGCCTGCTTACCACGGTGCTAGGCGCGTGATGAGTATCACGCGCCACAGTCTCCCGAAGATCGACTAGGCTTCGGCCGCGACCATGCCGGCGTCGGTCCTCGAAGCCGTTGCGAGCGCGTTCCAGTCGGCAGGGATCGACCTGGCCGAGCTGGGGCTCGCGTGGGGGCGCGTGCTCCCGATCGTCGTGCTGGTCCCGGCGTTCGGCCTGCGCGCGCTCCCGCTCTCCGCGAGGGCGGTCATCGGACTGGCGCTGGCAGCGGCGATCGCGCCGGGGATCGCGCTCGTCGGGACCCACCACGGCGAGCATGTCTCCGCGCTCGCGGACGAGCTGACGCGCGGTCTCTCCGTGGCGATCGCGGCGGCGGTCCCGCTGTGGGCCGCGACGATGACCGGCGGAGTCATCGACGCGCTTCGCACCTCGGGGGCTCCGGAGCTCATGAGCTCGCCGACGGTCGAAGGGCGATCGACGCAGCTCGGAGCGCTCCTCTCGGTGCTCGCGTCGGCGATTTTTCTCGCGGGGGGCGGCGCGTCGCGCGCGGTCGCGGCGGTCGCCCGGCCGGAGACCGCGTCGAGCCCGGTCCTCCTCGCGGCGCACGATCTGGTCGCGGGGATCTCGCTCGCCGTGGCGCTCGGCGCGCCGGTGCTCGTCGCATCGATCGTCGTCGAGGTCGGCTCCGCCCTCATCGCGAGAACGGCGTCGCCCGCCCAGATCCAGACCGTCCTCGCGCCGCTCCGCGCGCTCGTCGTGCTCGTCGTGCTCGCCGTGAGCATCGACCGGATCGCCGCGGGGCTCGCGCTCGCGATTCGTTAGATAAGGTCGGCTAGAGCGGTATCCGATACCCGACCCGAAGCCCGAACTCGATCTCCGTCACGGGCCCCGTGAGCGTCGAGCACTCTCCGATGGCGTCGCACTGCTCGGAAGCGGGGAGGATCCAGTTGTTGAATCTCAGCGCGAGGCCGAGGATCACGGTCTCGGAGATCGCCCACTCCCCCCCCAGCTGAAGCCCGATCGAGAGCCCCTCCGTCCTTATCGTGACCTCGCTCGTGCCCAGATCGCTCGGCACCGGGGGCGCTGCGGTGTCGTAGCGGTCGGCCACGACGACCCCCCCCGCGGTGAGCCCTATCCACGCTTCGACCGTCTTCAGGTGGACGGGGATGTAGCGCCCCTCAGCCCCCATCCAGAGGTAGTCGCGCGAGTGGGTGACCTGCAGGCCGCTCGCACCGCCGTAAGTCGGGTCGGCCGTGGGGTGCGGAGCGAAGAGGGCGCCTGCGCCGATCGCCCAGTCGGCACCGCCGCGATAGAGGAGGTGAAAGCCGAGGCTGACCGTCGCGTCACCGTGCCCGATCGTGACGAGGGGGACGTTGCCGCCGCTCTGGCCTTGGGAGATGGGGGCTGTCGGTAGGGCGATGAAGCCCAGCTCGAGCTCCGCGATCGTGTGCTTGCGCCGCAGGAACCACTCGGTCGAATCCTGGGTATCGCTCGTCGCGGTCGCCGTCACGCCGCTGGCGGCGTTTGCCGGAGCATCGTCGCCGCGTGCGTCACCCGCCGCGAGAGCGACGAACGCGGAAGTGAGGAAGAGGAAGGGACGGCGCATCGGCTAGAGCCACTTCACGCTCGCGCTTGGCGCAGGCGACGCGGTGCTAGACGGCGCCGAGGCGGCGGTGGAAGCGGGCGGCGTCGTACTCGTAGGGGGGGCCGCGGGGGCGTCCAGCGTCACGAGGTTGCGCGTCGCCTTGAGCGCGTAGCTTTCGCTCGTCGCCTGGAACGTGACCTCGTACTTCCCCTGCGAAGGGAAAGAGAACGTCGCGCGGAAGATCCCGTCGTCCTCACCCGACGCGGGGAGCTGCACCCCCTTCGCCCCGATCGGACCGCCGAAGATGGAGAAATGGGGATCTTGCAGCGGCTTCGTCGGCGCCCCTCCGGCGAGCGTCGTCACCTTCACCACGAGATCCACCGGCTGCCCCGCGTGCGGCTTCCCCGGGCTCACGTCGAGCGCCATGCGGAACGGCCCCGTGGACGTCACGGGAGCCTTGGCGCTCGGCATGGCGTGCCCGGCGTCGGGGATCGCGAGGACGAGCGCCGAAGGGAGAGGCTTGGCAAGGGTGCCTTGCGCGAGTGTCTCATAAGAGGCCGCGAGCTGCTGCGCCGTCGCGTTGCTCGGATCGAGCTCCCGCGCGAGCTGCACGAGCTTCTGTGCGCCGAGGAGATCACCCTGGAGCTGGCGGGACGTGGCATCCCTCACGAGCGCGTCGCACGCGCGCACGCGGACGTCGAGGAGACGGGCATCCTGCGGCCACCTCGCCAGTGCCTCGCTCGTGATGTCACGAACGTTGTCGCCAGGAGGATTGTCGAAGCGCTGCCGCTTGAGCGCATCCTCCGCGTGCGCCACCACGGCATCGAGCGGACCTTGCGATGCGCTCGATCCGATGAGCTTCATGCGGTACGCCACCGCGCTCGTCGCGGCGACGCTCAGAAGAAAGCAGAGGAGGACGATCGCCACCGTCCGCCAGCGCGAGCCCCGCGCAGACGGGGGGGGCTCATCGACGCTCTCGTCGAACGCGGTGGGGCCAACGCGGCCCGCCAGCGGAAGGTGGGGCGAGCTCTCGAACGCCCGCGGCGGAGGGGTCGCGATGTGCGTGCGCACGGGCTGCGACGGCGGGTGAAGAGCAGCGGGAGGGGGCTGCGCGCTCGCGTCGTCCATCGTCACGTCGACGTTCGACGTGGGGGGGGTCGGAGCTCCAGCCATCTGCGCCTGCACCGAAGCCGGGGGGACCCACTTCTGGGTGGCCGCGGCGATACCCGCGAGAGGCATTCCCGCGAGAGGCGGCGCGTTCGGCAATCCCATCGTCACCGCCTGCGGCGCCTTGGAGAACGCGTCGTCGGGGGGCTCGTAGGATGTCCGCTTCGGAGGGTCCGACGCGCGCGCCGCGCCCGGCGGCGAGGCGGCCTCGAGCATCTCGGTGGTGTGTTGATCGAGCTGGAGCTGCCGTGTCCGTTGCATCGACGCGAGCTGAACGACCCCCCCCCGCGCGCCGAGGAGCATGCTTCGTGGGACAAGGTCCTCCGGCGAGAGCCCCGCCTTCTTCGCGGCCTCGAGCAGCGAGCGCCCGAGCGTGCGCGCGTCGGGAGCTCGCTTCGCCTTCTCCTTGGAGAGATTCACCATGAGGACATTCGCGATCGCTTCGGGGACGTACGACGAGCGCGGGATCGACCGCAGCGGCGGCGGCGCGTCGTGAATCTGCTGAACGAGGAGCCCCACGGCCTGATCCCCCTCGAACGGCGTCCGCCCGGCGAGCATTTGATAGACGAGCGTCGCGATCGCGTAGACGTCCCCTTCCGGCCCGACCTGCTCCCCCTGCGCCCCTTCAGGCGAGATGTAGCGCGCCGTCCCGAAGATGAGGCCCGCCGCCGTCGCCATCGACTGGTCGCCCCAGTCGAGGCGCGCGATGCCGAAGTCGAGCACCTTCACGAAGTCGGCGTCCTCGCCGCGATGGACGAGCATCACGGTCTCGGGCTTGAGATCGCGGTGCACGATCCCTTGCGCGTGCGCCTCGCCGACGGCGTCGCAGATCTGGAGCGCAATGTGGAGCGCCCGCGGCAGAGGCACCGCGCCGCCGGCCGCCGCGAAGGCGCTCTGGAGTGACAGGCCGTCGAGGTACTCCATGACGATGTAGAGCGCGCCGTCGGGGAGCTGGCCGGCAAGATGGATCTGGACGACGTTGGGGTGAAGGAGTCGCGACGCGACCTTGGCCTCGCGGTGAAAGCGCGCGACGAGCTGCGTGTTGGCGCTGAGCTCGCGGTGGAGGATCTTCACCGCGACGTCGCGATCGATCCCCTTCTGGAACGCGCGGTACACCCTCCCCATCGCGCCGACCCCGGCGAGCTGCCGCACTTCGATGTGCCCGGCGAGCTCACGCCCGACGTACGGATCGCTCCCGCCGGAATCGCTCGCTCTTTGGACGGCCTGCGCCGTCGCGGCGTGTTGAAGCGGCGCGCCGTCGTTGGGGCAGAAGAGCGCATCCGCCGGATAGCGGGCCCCGCACGTCGTGCAAAGCTTGGGAGCGGATGCCGCGCTGGCCACGCCCTCATCGTAGCGGGCCTTTGGCCGGGCGGGGATCGAGTTGGAGGCGACTAGGCCGCGTGATGTGTATCACGCGGCACAGCGTCCCGATGGTCCGCTAGACGCGCCGTAGCTCTTGCACGAAAATGAAGACGATAATGGCGAGCCCGAGGAGCCCTTCCGCAAGCGCCGCGGCAGCCGGTCCCGGCCCTACCAGGGCGCTAGCGTAGACGAAGCTCGTCCCGACGACGATCGCCATCCCGACCGCGAACGTCTCCAGGACCCTCGGATGGGCCGTCCGCTCCTTCGTCCGCGCGACGCTCACGAGCCCGAGGAACTGCCGCGTGAGGAGGAGGAAGACCCCCATCGAGAACCACGAGAGGTTCCCGAGAGCGCGCTCGGAGAGGCAGAAGTCGTAAATCCCGTGCATCGCCGCCACAGTGATGAGCGCGCGCGAGAATTTCAGCGACCCCTCGTCGTCTCGATCTCCCCCCCTGATCATGTCGTCGAGAGCCCCCGCGAGGATCGCCGTCATCGACATATGGAAGAAGTTTGCCGTGAGGAAACGCGCCATCGCCGTCGACAGATCCCCCTCGTGCAGGTAGCCGAGGTTTTCTTCGGCGGCGAAGCCGAGCCCGACCAGGGCGCCGCAGACCAGGACGTCGAGGCGCGTCCCCTTTCTGCGGAGAAAGACCAGAAGGGGGGCGAAGAAGACGAGCTTCGACACCTCTTCGCGCAGCCCGACTCCGAACGTGAAGAAGAGGAAATCGCGGAGCGGATCCCCGGTCTCGTTCATCTTGAGGAACACCTCCTCGAGCGAGACAATGATCAGCGTGAGCGAGACGCTCGCCACTCCCAGCGCGAACGCGACGACGTAGAGGGGGATCCGGAGCCGCGGGCGCATCGAGACGCCGCCCAGGCGTGCGCAAAACGTCCCCCACACGAGGGCCGCGATCGCCGCGAGCGCGGTGGAGCCGAGCGAGAGGGGGGGGCGCAGTGCGCGGGGAAACGCGCGGACAGCCCCCTTCCAGTTGTGCATCCGGATAGCGGAGCGGAGCTGGAGCCACGGGGGAGCGATCGCGGCGATACGCGGGTCGGCGAGCGCCTGGTCTAGGCGGTCCCAGGCCTCTTCGTCGACCCAGTGATCGAGCGCGATCTGCGCATCGACGGCCCGCTCGCGGAAATAGAGCCCTTCCCGCAGGAGACGCTCGGCGGCGTCGTCCAGGCGCCCTCGCGCGCGAGCTTCGTGTCCGAGGAGCTCGTTGGCGTAGGGGGCGGGGGGCTCTGCATCGGCGGCGCGGACCACGTCGTGCTCGATCCCCGGGTCGATCCGGTCGCGTAGGACGCCGCGCCAGTAGCTGCCGAGGAGGGCAACGCCCGCCGGGAGATCAGTCCTTGCGAGGAACGCGTCAATCGCCCCCTCGTCGACCGTGGGGGCAAGCGGAGCGAGCCTCAGGCGCAACCTGCCGCCCGAAGCGAGCTCGGCGTCGGGCGAGAGCGTCGACTCGACGGCATTCTGGTGCGACTCGAGGAACGACACGACGAGCGGGACCGTGGCAGGCCCCGCCTGCAGGAGCGCCCAGTACCGCTGCTCGGCCCCTTCGAGCTTCCCGGCGCGCGCGAGCTCCCCGGCGCGCGCGTCGGCGGTCTCTCGAGCGCGCGCCCAGCGATCGGCGGCGAACCCTCCGATGGCGCTCGCGAGCAGGAGCGCGAGTATCGCGAGAACGACCGAGCGCGGCGCCATGGCGTCGAAGCTTAGCGCGAGGTCAGCACGAGCCCGAGCCCCGCGGTGTGCGCGGACGCGATCGGCACGATGCGCACGAGGCTCAGGCCTCCCACACGGGGAGGGTTCCGCCCCTTCGACGTGAGAAACAGATACGTCGCCGCGCCCAGCGCGAGGACCCCCGCGCCGAAGCCTATGTCCGAGCCGAGCGCCCAGCTCCGCGCGTCGGCGTCGGCGTCGAGCCCGGCTTGAGAGCAGGCGTCCCCCGCGCAGAGCTTCGTCCGATCGTTCCAGCGCACGATGGCCTGCATACCGGCGACGGCGCCGAACGCGAGCGCCGCGAGGCCGACTCCACCAGTGACGTAGGCAGCCGTTCTCCTCGCCCCGACGTTGACGGGGGGGGCGACCTCCGCGGATGGCGCGGTCGGGAACGCGAGCGCCGGCGATTGGCCTCCCGGTTCTCCAGGGACCGGCGCCACCGCGACGCGCAGCTCGGGCGGCGGAGGTGCATCTTCGAGCGGGGGGATCTCGGCGGTCTTCTTGTCCGCATGGTCACCGATCGTCACCGACACGATCCAGGCCTTCTTCCCGTTCGCTCGCGCCTCGATGCGATGAACCCCCGGATCGACTGCGACCGCGCTCCCAAACGCCGCCTCCCCGACGAGGTCGCCGTCCAAGCGAACCTCGATGTCTCCACTTCCGACCGAAGCGCGCCGAATGACGAGGTGGGACAAGCGCGGCTCGAGCGCTGCTGCGTGCCCGTGGGCGTAGCTCGCGCGCTCGCTTCGCCCTTCGCGCTTCGCGACCGACTCCGCGTCGCGGTACTCGGCCCACGCGCTCGCGGTCTTGCCGAGCTGCTCGTTGCACACGGCGAGGTTCAAGAGCGTCCCGAGCGCCGGATCGAGGCGATGACTCTCCGCGAGCTTGGGGCACGCTTCGTCGAAGCGGTTCGCGATCATGAGTTGGCGCGCCTCGTCGAAGAGCGACTGTGCGAGCGCCGCGTCCTGCGGGGGCGCGGGGACCGTCGGCTCCGCGCTCGCGGCCGAGCACCACGCCACGAGCGTCGCAACGATCAGCCAGCGCACGACGGCCTGCTCAGCGGCGATCCTCGAGGACACTGTCGGTCACTCCCGAGGGGTTCGCTGACGGACGCGCACGAGGCGCGCGACGCTGCGACGGTGGGACAGCGGGGGCAGCGGTGACGGGTGCGACACCGGCGTCGCCCGCGGGCACCACGGGCGACTCGGGGGGAGGGGCTACCAGAATGTCGGTCGCGGTGGCGAGCGCCTTGGGCGGAGGAATCGGCGCGTTGGCTGCAGCCTGGGGGGTCGTGCGTGGGGGACCGTCGCCGTTGAGGCCGGCCAAGGCGAGAACGAGAAACAGCGCCGCGACTCCGGCGATCGCGAACGCTCGGCCGCTTCGCTTCCTTGCCCTCTCGAGCGCACTTCCACCAAGAGGAGCGTCTTCCCGAAATCGCCGCCCCGCCGCGACCGCCGCCATGCTCGACGCCACGTCGCTCAACGACGGCCCGCTCCGCCGCCCGGTCGGCGTGGCATGAGTCGGGCGCGAGATCGTAAGCCGCGCGATCCGCGCGACCAGCGCCTGCGACTCGGGAGAGAACGGCGCGAGCGCTTCCACGAGATCGGCGACGCACGAGAAACGGTCGTCCGGGTCTTTCTTGAGACAGCGCATGACGACCGCGTCGAGCTCCGGCGGAACGTCTGGGCGGCTCACGCGAACCGGCGGAGGATCCTCTTGCAGGATCTGCACGCACGTCACTGCGAGCGTCGTCGCGTCGAACGCTCGCCGACCGGCCAGCATCTCGTACAAGATCGCCCCGAGCGCCCAAATGTCGGCCCGCTCGTCGACCGTGCGGCTGTCGTGCATCTGCTCGGGGGACATGTACTTCGGGGAGCCGATCATCGCCGCGGTGGACGTGATCTGGGGGGCCTCGGCGCCCACGAGACTCGAAGCCTTGGAGATCCCGAAGTCGAGCACCTTGATCCGCGGGGCGCCGTCGAGGTTCGTCGTGACGAAGAGGTTGGCTGGCTTCAGATCGCGATGAACGATGCCATTGCGATGGGCCTCGGCGATCGCCTCGCCCGCCTGGATGATGTACGCGACCGCCTCGTCGATCGGGAGCTTCGGCTGCTCTACGAGGAGGTGCGCCAGATCGCGCCCCTCCAGAAACTCCATCACCATGTAGGGGAGACCGGAATCGAGCGTCCCGACGTCGGACACGCGCGCGACGTGCTCGCTCTGCAGCCGCGCCGCCGCCTTCCCTTCGCGGAGGAACCGCTCGACCGACTCCTCGCTCGCGAGCGCGATCGACCGAAGCACCTTGAGTGCCACCTTGTGCCCAAGCTGGACATGCTCCGCGGCATAGACGTGCCCCATGCCCCCCTCGCCCATGACGAAGAGCACGCGGTACTTTCCGGCGACGATGTCGCCCTTCGCGAGCGGGGTGGCGCTCTCAGCCAAGGCGGCAAACCTCCTCGAGTACACGTTAACCGCCACCCCCCGCTGTCACAAGCTGCACCGGGAACGGCCTTACGGGCGGATTCTCACGGTCGCTCGGTAGTCGTAGTAGGTGGACAGGGGCACTACCCAGGCTCCTGCGTCCGTCGGCCCGGCGTCCAAGAAAGGGGTCTGGAGCTCGATCGACGTGGAGAGCACATCCGTGACGGGAACGTTGGCCAACAGGGCGTAATTGGTCAGCTCGTTCTCCCCGGCTGGGGTCGAGCCGGGGGGCGAGATGATCGGGTTCGTCGCGCAGAACGTGCAACCCGGGGGGCCGCTCGGCGTCGCGGCGAGCGCGAATGCCGAGGCGAGGACCTGGTACATGGCCGGGTTGAACGAGGGAGTTCCGTCGGCCGCGGCAGGCCCCGTGTAAAGCTCGCCGCTGATCACGGCGGGGGTCCCCGAGCTCTTCGCCTGAACATAGGCAACGACCTTCTGGACCTGGAGCGCGAGCTCCGCGTCCCAGCCGGCGACTCCCGTCCCTCCATTCCCGTAGGAGCCCGTGTACGGAACGGTGATGCTCGAGACGGGATCCGAGAGAATCATGCAATACGCGTCGAGCCGCTGCGCGCCGATCGTCAGCGGCGCGCGGACGATCGACGTGCGCCAATCCGTCGAGGGAAGGACCCACTGCTCAGCGCCGCCGATCGGATAGCGCGAAAGGAGGAGGACGCCGCTCTGACCGCTGAAGGCGTACCCCGCGTTCACATCGGTCGTGCACGCGCTCCGGGTCTGGGCGATCGTCGCCGCTCCCTGAAGATTGTAGAGCGCACAGGTCCAACACTTGAGGTCTTGCGGGTCCGAGCTCAAGAGGAGTGCCTCGGCCTCCGACGCGCAGTTGTTCGAGAGACACGCCGCGGGTTCTTGGAAGACCGAGGCGTCGTCGGCGTCGAGCGGGCTGGTGCAATAAGCGCTCACGCACGCGAGAAAGGGCTCCAGCTGCCCGTCGAGGCCACCGCCGCACGGTGGGATCGTCGGCGCGGCGGGGACGCCTCCGTCCTCCAGCGTCGGATCGTCGACGGGGGTTGCGAGGGTGTCGGCAAAATGAACCGCGTAAGGGAAGTTCGTCTTGGCCTGCGCGATGATCTCCTGATCGAGCGCGTCGGGGAACGCGTCGGGGATGCACACGACGTCGGAAGGGAGCGTCGCGATGGCGGAAACGACCGCCTGCTCCCGGAGGGGCTCGAGCGGCGCGAAAGGGCCCCACAGATAGGGGTCGAAGACGTCCACGGTCACGTCGACGGAGCCGCCGGCGCATTGGGTGAGGATGCCGTCTGCCTTCATCTCGTCGCAGACGTAGAGCTCCTCCGGATAGCTCGGGTTACTCGGCAATCCGATGGCAAAGGCAGTGTAGCTGTCGCCCCCCGCGAGAGCGGGATCGGCGACGAGCGCGATGGTCGAAGACCCCGCTGGCGCGGCCCCGACCGGGAGTGCGCCACCGAGGAGGGAGATCTGCGTGTAGCCATCCGAGTCGGTTGGAAACTCCGCATTCGTGCTCGCTCCGAAGGAGCCGAACGTTACCCCGGAGCTGATGACCGCCTTCGCTGTCGTCGGGAGCGTCGGGCCGAGCGCTAGGTCGAAGTCGAGCGGTCCCCCACCCGGGATTGCGTTGACGAACCGGAGCATCGACTCCTGAACCGGCGGAGTCTCCTCTCCCAGTCCGAGTCCCAAACCCGTCGTCGGGGCGGTCGGTCCGCCGCCAAGCAGGTACGCACCCGCGCCGCTCGTCGTCGCGGTCGTGATCTGGCTCGTCCCGAGAGGCGCCGCGTTGCACGAGCTACCGAACGGAACGAAGGAGACGCGGTAGGTCCCCGACGGGAGCTCGAACGGGATCGTAACGTCCTTGTAGCCGAGGCCCGCAGGACACGAGCCGCGCGCCGAAGCGACGATCGGTTTGCCGTCGATGGGGGAAGCAGCGCCCGAGCGGTGGAGGCATACGTCCACGCGGGTGGTGGACGGGACGAGGTTGCCCACGCGTAGCGTTGCGTCGCCAGTGGACGAGAAGACGCAGGGGCTCGCGGACACCGCCGCCTCCTCGCGCGTCTCCGCGTCGGTCGACGACCCACTCGCCGCGAGGTGCGCGTCGTCGCCGTCCATGCCGAGGATCGCCTCGCAACCGCAGACCCCCGCCGCAGCCGCGACGAGCGAGACCACGACGCAGATGAGCGCCTTGCGCCGCCCCCCCGCGCGCTGAAGCCGCGTCTCCATGAGCGCGCCCAGCAGCATACCCCCTCCCGCCCGCTTACTTCTTCGGACGCGCCCAGACCCCGAACGTGTACCCCCCCTTGCCCGGCCCATCGACCTTCACGTGGAACTCGAGGTTCTGGTCCTCGTCTTGGCACCACGGCTGATCCGTATCGATGATCGCGATGGGGCTGTTGGTCTTGTCGTCGCCGACCAGCGCACCCCCTTTTTTCTCGATGAGGAGATCGAGGTCCGCGATCGTCGAGTCGGCGACGGCGAAGTAGCGGTAGCAGTAGCCGGCGAGCACGGGCATCGTGAAGACGTCGTCCGGGTCGTACTTGTGGTGGAGCTTCCCTTCGGCCGGCTTCACGTACTCGACGAGGCCCGTCGGGGTTCCGCACGCCGCGACGATCGCCGCGAAATCCTTCGTGTGATCGCCCGTCGCGGAGACCTGCGCCCAGCACTGCGCATCGGGGACGGTCTTCTTGGGGAAGCTCGACTTGGCCTTCTTCTTGTCGAACTCCGGGACCATCGGAATCGGGCCCGGTCTCTCGTTCGGATCGTCGAGCGGCGGGTCGGGATCGACCGCGGCCGTGCTCGCCGACGGAGCGGGAGCGGGCGCGCCGGCCGTGGTCGTCGGGGGCGCCGCGGGCGCATCCGACGCCGAAGGCGCCGGCGCGGGGCTGGACGGTGGGGGGCTTCCGCCGCCGCACGCGACGAGCGCGAGAAGCGCTCCGATCGTCGCGAACCCAAGCCCCGCCTCCCGCCCCCGTCCCCCCCGAACCGACGTTCCATTCATGACATCACACGCTATCCCGTCCCCGCGTATCGCGGTAGCGTTCCCCCTGCTGTGCCTGAACTGCCTGAATCCGAGACACTGGACGCGGGGAAAGCGACCTATTCCGTCACTCTCCCCTCGTTCGAAGGGCCGCTCGACCTCCTCCTGCACCTCTGCCAGAAGCACGAGCTCGACATCCTCGATATCCCCATCGGGTTCGTGACCGAAAAGTATCTCGAGTACCTCGCGGTCATGCAGCTGGCGTCGACGCAGTTCGGGCTCGACGTCGCGAGCGAGTATCTCTTGATGGCGGCTACGCTCGCGCACATCAAGTCGAAGATGCTCCTTCCGGCTCCCCCGCCGGGCCAAGAGGACGAGGCAAGCGAGCTCGAAGAGGACCCCCGCGAGGCGCTCATCAAGCGACTCCTCGAGTACCAAAAGTACAAGCAGGCAGGGGCCGATCTTGCGGCGCGAGGGGTGACCGGGCGCGACGTATTCACGCGCGGGGTCGTCCTGGAGGAGGCCGTGAACACCGGCCTTCCGCCTCTCGCCGAGGTCCCGATCTATTCCCTCGTCGAGGCGTTCCAGGCTGTGCTCGCGCGGGCCAAGGTAAAGATGTCGCACGACGTCATCGCCGACCGCATCAGCCTGAGCGATCGGATCGGCGAGCTGTCCGACGTCTTGAACGCACGAAAGCGCGTGACGTTCGACTCGCTCTTCGAGGGGGTCACGACGAGGTTCGACCTCGTCATCACGTTCCTCGCGCTCCTCGAGATGTCCAAGCTACGCATGACACGCCTGTTCCAGACCGAGCCCCTCGCCCCCATCTACGTCGAGCTCGCGGCGAGCCTGGAGGACGAGCCGCAGCCCGTCACGACACGCGGCACGCGCGACGAGGAGAACCCGTGACGGACCCTATCGAGCGCGAAGACACCGACCACGGCGTGGCTCCGCACTCCGTCGAGGAGGAGCCGCTGACCGAGCGCCCCGGGGAGATGAACCTGCCTCACCCTGGCGCCGAGGCCGCAAGCCCGATCGGCGGCGGCGCCTCCAGGCTGGACCCGGAGATGACCGTCAACATGACGGGAGATCTCGACGCAACGGTCAACCTCGTCGGCGACACGATGCACATCCCCGGCCGAGACGACGCGGAAGACGCCGCGGTCGCCAACGAGGTCACGCGCGGACACCTGAAGGGGCTCCTCGAGGCGCTCATCTTCGCGAGCGATAGGCCGATCAAGGCGGCCGACCTTGCGAGGGCGGCGACAGCGCCGGCAAAGGAGGTGAAGGCGCTCCTGGAGGAGCTGAAGGGGGAGTACGGATCTCGCGGGATGCAGCTCGAGGAGGTCGCCGGCGGGTGGATCTTCCGCACGAACGCCTCGTACGCCCCGTTCGTGCGCGACCTGACGAAGCAGCGCCCCGTGAAGCTCACCCGGGCGCAGATCGAGACCCTCGCGATCCTCGCCTACCGGCAGCCGATCACGCGCCCCGAGCTCGACGACGTCCGCGGGGTGGACTGCGGGCCGGTGTTGAAGCTGCTCCTCGAGCGCGATCTGGTTCGCATCCTCGGAAAGAAGGACGAGCCGGGGCGTCCGATCCTGTACGGGACGACGACGCAGTTTCTCGAGTTCTTCGGGCTGAAGTCTCTTCGCGATCTTCCGACGCTCCGCGAGTTCACGGATCTGAACGAGGAGTCGCGGCGGACCGTCGAGAAAGAGCTGGGCGAGACGCTGGAGTCGACCGCTCAGCAGGCCGGGGAGCTGAGCTCGACCGGGGAGCAAGACGCGGCGATCTCGAGCGACACGCTGCCACCCGACATGGTCGATGAGGCGGGGACGGGCCCGATGAACACGGAGATCCCGCCCGCGATGACGACGTCGGGCGACGTGGATGCGAGCGCAGCGGGCGCGGCAGAGAAGAAGGAGCTCGACCCGGAAGAGGAGTTCCCGGACGACGACGACGACGACTTCGACGATGACGATGACGACGATGACGACGACGACGACGACGAGGACGACGACGCGGGAGACAAGAAGGGCGAGTGAGCCCGGCGCGCGTCAGTCGTCGGCGGGATCTGCGTAGGCCGCTGCGAGTTTCGCTACATCGTCGCGCAGCTTCTTGTGCACGAGAAGCTTGCGAACGAGCTCCCATACGATGGGGTCGCCGAGCTGGGTGATCGGGTTGGTCCCCTTGGCCTTCTTGGGGACGGATCCCGGTCCTTTGGCACGGAACGCTTCCATCTTGTCGATGAACTGCTTCGTGGGGAAAAGCTCCCCCTTCTCCCAGGCGAGCACAGTGGCCTGCTCGAGCCCAAGCGCCGCGGCGAGCTCTTTCGCGGTGCACGCGAGCTCCTTGCGGAGTGCCTTCAGATCGTCGGGGGTCACGATAGCGACATGCTAGTCGAAACGGCCTTAGCGACCAGGCGTAGTCTTTGCGAATGCGCGTGAGGGGTGCGATCCTCGCCGGCGTGCCTGCGTCCTCGAACGTTGTGGCCGGTCTGACAAGAGGCGGCGCGATTCTCCGTCTCCTCTGTTGTAGTTCGTGCAGTTCGCTCTTGGCGCTCGCGGCCTGCTCGCCCGGGGCGACGGAAGCCGCGCCCGTCACGTTCGGATCCATCCCGTCCGAGCCCACGGGCGCGGGAGCGGTGAGCGACAGCGTCTTCGGCCTCGATCAAAGCCAAGAGGGGGTCGTCAACACCTCAAACTTGCGCGCCGGCGACGGCGGGCTCGCGTGGTGCACCTCCCCTTCTCCTGAACAGCTCAGCGTTGCTACCGATCTATCACCCAACACGACCCTCCGACTGTACTCGGGGGGCTGCATCCCCTCTGACGGCTACTACCGAGCCTGCAACGACGCGGGACTTCCGATCTACGCTCCCACGTGCGACGCAACCAACTCCGGAAAGCGGATCGAGATCACGACGTCTGGGCACCCCGTCGTCGCAATGCGGGCAGACTCGCTCGACATCGTGCGTGGGCCTGGACCCAACGGAACCTGGGCCGTTGGCCCGTCGACTCGGGCGATCCTCGTCAGCATCGGGACGAAAGAACGCCGCTCCACGCACGTCGCCGCAGTAGAGCTCAAGCCGGACGAGTGGCACGACCCAGCCGACGACTTCGCGGAGGTCGTTCCCAATCTCCAGAGCGGTTCGTTCACGTTCTGGCGGAAGGCCGTGTGCGTCGAGTCGCTCGGGTGCGCGATCGCCCGGTGGGAGGCATCACGGTCGGGAATTCGCATCTCCGGGACCGAGAAGGACCTCTACCTCGAAGCCTCGTCGCGCTTGCACGCCGAGATGGGAGAGCTCAGAAGCGCTGCTTCCGTTTGCCCGAGGGAAGCGATCCTCACTGCGGCCCGTATCTATACGCTCGCGCGCGTCTCCGGCGACGACGAGAAGCGCGCGATGAAGGAATTCGACGGACTGGTCTCGGGACTTGGGATGGGGCGCTGTCCTGCGTCGCCTGGCGGACGCCCAAAGCCACTCTCCGTAATCCGGCGCGATCTGGCGGCAGGGGTGCGGAAGCTACTGGCGTCCAAGGGGGGCGGGCGACAACGTTGAGAGAGCTCGGGGACCGGGCTCTACCGGCCTCCCCCCGCCACCATCATCTTCTCCACCCGCAGCGTCGGCGACGCCGTCGAGGTGCGAAGATCGAGGTCGCTCCCCACAGCATCGATTCGCTGCCAGAGCTGATCCACGTTGAGCGAAATCGTAACCTCGCTCACTGGGTACGCGAGCTGCCCACCCTCGATCCAGAAGCCTGACGCGCCACGAGAGAAGTCCCCCGTGACCGCGTTGAACCCGAAGCCCATCATCTCGGTGACGTAAAGGCCGCGCTTGGTCCCCTTCACGATCGCTTCGTTCGAATCGACCCCAGGCGCCAGGATGAAGTTCGACGTGCTCGGTCCCACTCCCGCTCCCCCTCCGCGCGAGGCGCTCGCGGTGCTCTCGCGCCCCAGCTTCCTCGCGGAGTACGAGTCGCACAAATAGGTCCGCAGAATCCCCTTCTCCACGACGACGTTCTTTCGCGACGCCAGCCCTTCACCGTCGAACGGGCGCGAGCCGGGGCCCCGTTTCAGGAAGGGGTCGTCGGTAACGCTGACGAGATCACTCGCGACACGGCTCCCCTCGCGACCGACGAGGTAGCTCGACTTCCGCCAGATCGAGCTCCCCATGACACACCCGGCGAGGAGCCCCAGGATCGACCGCGCCGCGTCCGGGTCGAAGACGACCGGAACCTCGCCTGTCGGGCCGGTCTTCGCGCCGAGCTTGCGCACGGTCCGTCGCGCGGCCTCGCGCCCTACGGCCTCGGCGTCCTCGAGCTCCGCGAGGAAGCGCTTCGCAGTCCAGTAGTAACCGCGACGATTTTTCCCCCCTTCGTCCGCCGCGACGGGGACGACATTGAGCGACGCTGAAGACCCTTTGTTCTTCGCGCGAAACCCGCTCGAGAGCACGATGACCGAGCCCCCCGCCGAACGGCCGAACGTCGCCCCTTCGCTATTGGTGATGCGCGCGTCGTACGCGCGCGCGGCGGCTTCACCCTTGGTGGCGAGCGCGATCGCCTGCGCCGCGTCCAGCGACCCTCCGGCCGGGTCGTAGAGCTCGAGGTCGGGGAGCGTGGTCGGGTCGCAGAGGAGCTTCGGATCGGCGGGACCCGCGAACGGATCTTCCTGGGACAACTGGACCAGCTCGAGCGCGTCGGCGATGAACCGCTCGATTCCAGCTTCCGACAGGTCGCTCGTCGACGTGGAGGCGACCTGCTTCCCTTTCATCACGCGGAGCCCCGCGGAGCGATGGCCAGCCTCTTCGACCAGCTCCGGCGCCCCCAAGCGCACCTTCGCAGAGAGCTCGGCCCCGGAACGCAGGACGCACTCGGCCACGGTGGCGCCCCGCGAGGTGACCTCTTTGACGACGCGCTCTCCGAGAACGAGGAGCTCGTCGAGTCCAGTGTCGAGCCCACTATCGGACGGCGCGCCCGCGCTCTGCGCGGCGCGGTCCACACCTGGAGAAGACGAGGACGACATGGCCGCAGCCTAGCACTGGCGCGCGCGCGCGCGCGCCATCGGGTCACACGGTGAGCGAAGCCAAGAGCTCGGCGATCTGCGGCAAGGGCAACACCTTCGCGTTCAACCCGGCGCGCACGACGGCGCCGGGCATCCCGTACACCACGGCGGTCTCTTGCGACTCGGCCACGAGCGTCCCGCCCGCGTCCTGAATAGCTCGCGCCCCTTCGACACCGTCGTCCCCCATCCCGGTGAGGATCACGCCGACGCACTTCGCACCGGCTGCCGCGGCCGCGCTCCTGAGGAGACGATCCGCGCTCGGCACGTAGCGGTCGCTCGGCCCAGCCGGCCCGACGCGAAGACGCAGCTCGTTCCCCACGGAGACGAGCTCCATGCATTGCCGCCCGGGGCAGACGAAGCCCGTCAAGCGGGCGACCGGGTCGTTGTCCTGTGCCTCGCTCATCCGAACCGGACCGCGCTTGTCGAGCCGCTCGGCGAACGTTCGGGTGAACTTGTCCGGCATGTGCTGCGCGACCAGGAACGCTGCGGAGGTCGTCGCCGGGAGCTTGCCGAAGATCTCGATGAGGGCGCTCGGCCCCCCTGTGGAGCTCGCGATGCACACGACGTGCTTCGGCGCGACGTACACGCCGGCCGCCGACGCACCTTCGAACGCGAGCGGCTTGCCGTCCGCCCCCCAGGCGCCGCTCACGTTGCGACGCGAGACGGGAGGGGTGAACGCCGGCCGAAGGGACCGCACGAGGAGCACCTTCTGCAGGATCTGCTCACGGAGCTCCGTCGCGTCGGGGCTGATCTGCCTGTCCGGCTTCGTCACGAAGTCGAGCGCACCGAGCTCCAGCGCCTTGAAGACGTTCTCTTTCTGCGAGTACGAGCTCACGACGATCACCGGTGTCGGCTGCTTTGCCATCAGGATGCGGAGGAAGGTGAAACCGTCCATCCGGGGCATCTCGAGGTCGAGCGTGATGACGTCCGGCTTCAGGAGCGACGCGAGCCGGAGAGCCTCCTCGCCGTCAGCCGCCTTCCCTACGACCTCGACGTCGGTGTTCCCGGCGAACACGTCGGCGATGTTTCGGCGGTTGTACGCCGAGTCATCGACGACCATGAGGCGTATCGGCGGTGGTCGGTTGGAGCTCAAGGAGGGATTGCGGCGGGTTGAAGGCTGGGGTCGGTCAGGGCTGCGGCTTGCCGGAGTCGCGCAAGGCGGGGCCGAGCGGCTTCTTGTAAACGAGGTCTTCCTTCAAATGTAACAGCTCGAAGGCCGTCGACACGTTCAAGAGCGACTCGCTATGTCCGAGGAACAAAACGCCACCAGGGTAGAGGCGCTCCGCGAAGATGTCGATGACCCGCTTTCGCGAGTAGGCATCGAAATAGATCATGACATTCCGGCAGAAGACCGCATCAGCCCGGCCCAGGAGGCGTGCCTTTTCTTCGTCCAGGAGGTTCATCTGGCCGAAGTGACAGAGTGCACGCACGCGCTCGCTTACGTAGAAGCCGTCAGATTTCTCGGCGAAATGACGTCGCTTGTACTCCTCGGGCATCGCGCGAAAAGATGCCTGACCGTACACGCCGCGGCGGGCGGCGGCGATGCAGCGCTTGGAGATGTCGGAGCCATAGACGCGCAGCTCCCACCCGGCGAGCAGCGGGTTCTCCATGAGCAGGATCGCGATCGTGTACACCTCCTCGCCCGTCGAGCACCCCGCGCTCCAGATCGAGATCCGTTTGCGCCCTTTCGCCTGTGAAATGAGGAGCGGCAGTACCTCACTCTTGAACGATCGGAGCTGGTAGTCCTCGCGAAAGAAGTACGTTTCGTTCGTCGTGAGAAGCTCGATCGCCTCCTCCCACTCGGCCGATGCCCCCGGATGGAAGCGCAAGTACTGGTAGTACTCCGCGAACGTCGAGAGCTTGAGGACGGCGAGCCGCTCGCGTAGGCGGCGCTCCATCGCGAAGCGCGACTCCGGGCCGAACTGGATCCCGATGCGCGAGCTGAAGACGTCGCGCAGGAGACGGTACTCCTCGGGCTTGAGCGGGATGTCGTCCCGTAGGGAGTAGCGCGCCACCGGCTAGCGAGCCTCCTCGCCGCCCGTACCGCTGCGCCGGGCGGAGAGCGCCGACGCAATGGCGACGCGGACGCTGACGTCCTTCTCGCGCTCCAGGCGGGCGCGCAGGAGCCCATGCGCGGCAATGCTGCCGTCTTGACCGAGCAGCTCCGCGGCCAGACGGCGGACGTCGCGCGCAATGTGGTCGAGCGCCATGCCGATGCGGTTGAGCGCGCGGGCGTCGACGGCGCGGCCGAGCTCGGAGAGCGCGAGCTTCACCACCTCCGTGTCGCCGTGCTCGAGGGCGGCGAAGAGAGCATCGTCGCGTGCGGCCCCACGGAGGGTCCCGAGCGCCTCCACGGCGGCGCTCGCGATCCCCGCGTCGGGGCTGCGTACGAGAGGCTGCGCCGCCTCGAGCGCGCGGTCCCGATCGGCCTCTGCGAGGGCGCGCAGCGCCGCGGCGACGGTCGTCGGATCCCGCGCCGCACCCAGCAGCGCCACGAGAGGCTCCGCGCGCCCTAACCGTCCGAGCGCACGCACCGCGGCCAGGACGACCTCCGCTTCCTCGTCCGCCAGTGCGAACGCCACGGTCTCCGCGGCGTGCACGTCGCCTACCGACGAGAGCGCTTCGACGGCGTGTCTCCGCGCACGGAGATCTCCGTTCGAGAGCGCCCGCCGCAGGAAAGCAGCGTCGCTCGTGGTCGCCCCCCCCTTTCGCGCGAGCGCGTCGACGATGATGCACCCGATGACCGCCTCTTCGCGGCTTGCGTCCACCTCTCCGAGCAGAGCGCGTGCCTCCTCTTCATGACGCGGCGCCAGCTCGTGCAGCGCGCTGTCCCCGGCGTCCGCCACCCGCGGGTCCGGGTGAAGCGCGAAGCGGGCTACGGGGCGTACGTCAGCCGCGGTTCCGGCCCGCCCGAAGACGCGCATGGCCGCGAGGATCACGTCGGTGGAAGGGTCGCGGAGCGCGTCGCGCATTACCGCGAGCACCTCCGTCTCGTCCTCGGGCTGCGACAGCGCCGGCACCATCGACAGAGAGGCCCCTCGAACATTTGGCGCTGCGCTGCGTCCGGCCTCCATGAGTGGCTCGAGCGCATCCTCACCGAACACCTTGAGGGCAACTTCGGCGTTATCCGAGAACTCTGGATCGCTGAGCGCGTCCACCAATACCGGGACATCCGCCGGGTCGCGCATCAGGCCGAGGGCTGTGATCGCCATGCCACGCGCGTGAATGCTCTCGTCGCCCTCGGCCATCATGCGCACCGTCGTGTGGGCGCGCGTCATAGGGCGTAGCTCCGCGCTCGCCGTCTCCACGAGGTGCGCATCGTCCGGATCTGCCAGGACCGCCTCACCGAGCGCGATTACCGCCTCTCGCGCCACGATCGACGACGAGTCCCCCACGGCCTCGGCGAGGGCGCGGATGGCGTCCACCTCGCGGGACGCCGCTGCTGCCGCGAGCGCGTAGCGCTTGAGAATGGGGTCCTTGGCGAAAGCCTCGACCGTGCGCCACGAGAGCTTCGCGTCGAGCCGCGCGAGCGCGTCGAGCGCGGCGAGCTTGAGCATGGTCTCCTCGGAGGCGAGCACGCGGAGCAGCGCCGTGATCGCGAGCTGCCGCGCTTCCTCCCCCGCGTCGCCGGAGCGCCCCAACGCTTCTGCCGCCGCGACACGAACGTTCGGGTCCTCGTCTCGCAGCGCTTGCGTCAGCGCCACGGTGCCGCGGACGTCGGGGACTCCCGCTAGGACTTCGACGGCGAGCTTCCGCCCGTCTTCGTCGAGAGAGTCGTACGCCTCGATCGCGACGGGGAGCGCGTCCGGCCCGATCCCGACCAGCGCCTCGACGGCCGCATTTCGAAGACCGAGATTCACCCTGTCCGCCAGCGCGGTACGCAGCTCGGCCAGAACCGAGTCGCGCGGGTCGATCGACGACGCGACCGACGCGGCCTCTTTCCGGACGCGCCAGTCGAGATCCCCAAGCGCCTTGGCTAGGAGAGGGGCCACGTCCGCCCCGCGAAGCTGCGCGAGTTGCTGTACAGCGAGCCTTCGCGTCTCCGGCTCGGCGTCGCCCAGCAGCTTCGCGATCCGCCCCCCCGTCAACGCCGTCATGGCAGCACCGATTTCCGGCCAAGCCCGGTGATGATCGGCGCCCCCGGAAGGGGGTTCGGAGGCGGAATCGACGACTTCAGCGCACCCGACGCGACCAGCGGCTCGGTGAGCTCACCGAAGCGGCGCGTATCGAGCACGAACGTGAGCGTACCCAGGTGACTCGTGACCCCGGAGATCCCGCGAACGTCGTCTCCGCCACCGAGAGAGGGGACCGGGCGCAGCTCCTGACCTCCGGTGCCGAACACCTCGGTGACCGCATCCACGACGAGGGCAACGAACCGCGCGTCGACGTCGACGATGATCCACTTCGTCCGTCGCGTGACCTCGGCCTCCGGCAGGCCGAAGCGAACGCGAAGATCGATGACCGGCACCACTTCGCCCCGATAGTCGGCCACGCCCGTCACCGCCCGCGGCGCCTTCGGGAGGGTGACGAGCTGAAGGGGGTTTGCGATCTCGCGCACGAGATGGATCGACACCGCGTAATGGACGTCGCCGACGATGAAGCCGACGAGATTCTTCGAGGGATCGTGGCGCTGTCGTTGCGGCATGGCCCCCCCCTCAACGGTTCAGGATCGGTTTGAGGTCGACGAGGATCAACAGTGCCCCCTCCGGGCGCCCGATCCCGGCGATGTGCGCCGGCTGGTCTCCGCCGAGGACCTGGGCCGGCTCGATCTCGGACTCCGACAGGCGATACACCTGAAGCACTTCGTCGACGAGAAGGCCGATGTGCTCGTCCCCAGCTTCGACCAAGAGGATGCGCGTCTTTCTGTCGCTGGGCTGCTCGGCGAGACGGAAGCGGCGCCTGAGGTCCACGACGGTGACTAACCTCCCGCGCACGCTCATCACGCCGATCACCTCCTTGGGCGCGCGCGGTACCGTCGTCAGAGGAGGCGGCTTCAAGATCTCCGCGATGAACGCGATCTGGATCGCGTACGTGTCCCCCGCGAGGACGAACGCCAGGTACTCGGTGCGCTTGCCGGTGTCGCCCGAGCGCCTCGAGGCCACGCGCGACTCCGCGCGCGTCATGAGACCGCGACCACGCCCTCCGGGACCGAACGCTTCGGCCATCAGCCCCTCCCCTCTGCGGTCATCATGAAGCGCGCCTCGCCGCCCGCGAGCACCTCCTCGATGAGCGCGGCGAGATCGAGCACGAGCCCCACGCGCTGATCCCCGAGCTCGGTGGCCCCCGCGAAGCCCCGCACCATCTTCAGCGACTTCCCGAGAGGCTTGATAACGATGTCCTGCTGTCCGACGAGCCGGTCTACGACGAACCCGAGCCGGCGATTCCCCACCGAAGCGATGACCACGAATGCCTTCGTACGCGCGGCCCCGTGGGCGTCGTGCGCAGCGGCAGGCGCCGCCTCCATGCCGAAGAAGCGCGCCAGACGGCAGATTGGGAGGGTCGCGCCGCGCTGGGTCATCACCTCACGCCCCTCGAACGTTCGCACCATCGCCTCGTCGAGCACGATGGCTTCCTCGACGACCGCCAGCGGCATGCAGAACGAGCGCTCCGCGATCTCCACGACGAGCACGCTGATGATCGCCAGCGTGATCGGTAGCGTGATCGTCATCTTCGTTCCGATGCCGACCTCGCTCGTGATGTCGACGATGCCGCCGAGCTTTCCGATGTTCGTCTTGACGATGTCCATCCCGACGCCGCGCCCGGACAGCTGGGTCGCCTCTTCTTTCGTGGTGAACCCCGGCATGAACACGAGCCCGAGCACTTCCCGCGGCGAGAGATCCTTCGCTTCCTCGGCGGTCACGAGCCCGATCCGCACGGCGCTCCGTATGAGGATCTCCGGGTCCATCCCTCGGCCGTCGTCCTCGACCTCGATGACGACGTGGTTCCCCTTCTGAAAAGCGTTGAGCGCGATCGTCCCTACGGGAGGCTTGCCGACAGCGAGGCGCTCGTCCCGCACTTCGATCGCGTGATCGATCGCATTTCGGATCATGTGCATCATCGGGTCGGAGAGCTCCTCCACGATGAGCTTGTCGATCTCCGTCTCGGCGCCGGTGACGACGAGGTTCACCTGCTTGTCGTGCTCGCGGGAGATTTGCCGCACGATGCGGGACAGCTTGTCGAAGATCTGCCCGAGCGGCACCATGCGCACTTCGAGGATGCCGTTCTGCATCTGCGAGAGGTGCCGGTCGAAAGTGCGGTGAAGCCGGTGCAGCTCGATCCCCAGCTCGCGCAGATCGGGTCGCCCTCGCACGCGCTCGCCGATTCGAAGGAGGCCGCTGCGGAGGATCGCCAGCTCGCCCACGATCGTCATCAGCGAGTCGAGCTTCCGGATATCGACGCGGACGGTCTGGCTGACCGAGCGGAGCGAGAGCTCGCGCCCCCCAGGTCCGCCTCCACCGGGGGGTGGAGGGGGAGCGGAGCCGGCGCCGGGTGGAAGCGGAGTCCGGACCACGTCCGACTCGTCGTCGTCTTGCGCGAGCGGTGAGAGCTCCGCGCTAGGCAGGCGACCGGGCTCCGGCTTGTAGATGACCTTCGGCTCGGCGTCGGTGTACGGCGGCGCCGGAAGTGAGGTGCGCTTGACGGTCGTGTCCCGCTTGGCGACCTCCTCGATGCTCACGTTCGGCCCGCTGATCGCGCTCCGCAGCGTCAGCACGTCGGCGCGGCTTGCGATGAGGATCTCGAGCTCGATCGTGTCGATGTCACCTGCCCCGCCGGTCGGGAGGTATGTGATGATCTCGCCGTGCGGCCTCGCCTTCGCCTTGAGGTCGTCGAGCGCGCTGTCGATCGTTGCGAGCGAGAACTGCACCCGGATCCGATAGAGCGCGAGCCCCGCCTGGATGTTGGTCCGGAGGCGATGCTCTTCGTACTCCGTGAGCACGCCGAGGAGCCCCGGGTCGAGCTCGTACTGCGCGACGAGGCTCATCCCTCCTCCGGCCCGTGACTGCGTGGCCTGTCCGATGGCGACGAGCAGCGCCTTTACCTCCTCTTGAGGCTCGGGCTCGTCCCCTTTGACCGAAGCGAGGATGCGTCCATAGAGCTCCACGGACTGGAACAGGAGGTCGAGGACAGGGGGGGTGATCTCGATGCGCCCGAGCCGAAGGTCGTCGAGCAGGTTCTCGAGCTCGTGAGAGAGCCCGCTCATGATCGCGGCGCCGAAGAGCCCGGAGAGCCCCTTCAAGGTATGGACGGCGCGAAAGACGTCGTTGATGAGATCCGGGTCGGCGGCGTTCCGCTTGGCGAGCTCGTCGAGCGCCAGAAGATCGCGGCTCAGACCGTCGACGAGCTCCTGTGCCTCCGAGAAGAACTCCTCGCGAGCCTTCTCGCCGAGCGCGTCACGTCCGCCGCCCCCGGTCTCGTTGCCCGCCATCGCGTCAGCCGCCCTCGCGCGTGAGGAGCTTCGCGCAGGTTTCGCGTAGCGCGTCAGGCGTGAAGGGCTTCGGCACGTACGCGTTGGCGCCGAGCGCGAGCCCGCGATCCACGTCGCTCTTCGTCGTCTGCGTCGAGATGATGACGAGCGGAACGTCCTTGTAATGCTCGCTCTTGCGGATGAAGTGGATGAGCTCCAGGCCGTTGATGTCGGCCATGTTGAGGTCGGTGACGATCAGGTCGAAGTGCCCGCGCGGAAGGAGGCGCATCGCCTCGAATCCGCAGGTCGCCTCGATCACCTCGACCCCGAGATACGCGTCGGAGAAGCTCGGGTCCTCCAGGACGGCGCGCACGAACGCGCGTGTCGATCCCGAGTCTTCGACCACGAGGATCCTTCGCATGCTTATCCTTCAAGCTTACACCGAGGGTTCACCGCTTGGCTCGAAACTGACAGCGGGGCTGGTGTAAGCACGGCGCTGGCCCTCCGACACAGGGGGCCTGGTAAAGTTCAGGGCATGGGCGAAGCGTGAGCGGCATGAGCGAAAGCGATCCTCCGGCGAAGACCGCGGCGGCGCTCGTCATCGGCGACGAGATCCTGTCGGGCAAGGTAGACGAAGCAAACGTCGCCGTGCTTGCGCGGGCACTCCGCGAGCTCGGGGTGGAGCTGCGTCGCGTCGTCGTGGTGAAGGACGAGATCGAGACGATCGCCCGCGAGGTCGAGGCCCTCGCGGCCACGCACGACTGGCTCTTCACGTCCGGAGGCATCGGCCCAACGCACGACGACGTCACGATCGAAGCCGTGGCGAGGGCGTTCGGCGTCCCGGTCGTCACGAGCTCTCTCATGGAGACGATGCTCCGCGATCATTACAAAGAGCGCGTCACCGAAGGGCACCTGCGGATGGCCCTCATCCCCAGCGGGGCGTCTCTCGAGACCACGGAGGCGATCCGCTGGCCGACGGTCCGGATGAAAAACACGTGGATCATGCCCGGAATCCCGGAGGTCTTTCGAATGAAGATCCCGGTCATCGTCCACCGCTTGAGCCAAGAGGGGCGCGGCCCAGCGTTCGTGTCGCTGGCGGTCTACACGAAGATGGATGAAGGAGACCTGAAGCCTCTCCTAGACGCCGTCGTCGCGCGCTTCCCCGACGTCGCAGTCGGCTCGTACCCGAAGTGGATGGACCCGGCATACAAGACGAAGCTCACGTTCGATGGACGCGACGAGACGCGCGCGCGTGCCGCACGCGATGCGTTCATCGCCACTTTGCCAGCTGGCGAGCCCCAGCCGATTGGCTGATTCAGATCTTCGGCTCGGTCTCCGGCGCCGCGGGGGCCTTCGAGCGTGCCGCGTCCTTCTCGAGCTCGGTCGCAAGGTTCTCGAGCGCCTTCGCGGTCTGGGCGAGCGTCTTGGCGCCCTGCTCGAGCGCCGTCTTGCCGACCTTGAGCCCGGTGGCCGCCCAGCCGAAGCCTAGGTCGAAGATCGTGTCGACGAGCGAGGTCGCCGACTCGCTGGGGCTGGGCGTTGACGCGGTCTCCGCGGGGGCCTGCGTGGTCGATTCGCTCATGATGATTCCTCCTGCGCTCATTTGATTGCGGTGGACAGTCTCTCGATCACTTTGGAATGCACGCGTCGCACGCGAAGATGCGGCGAGCGCCCGGGCGCGCGGGGCCGTCGGTAAGGCCTAGGTGGGCCTTCTCTCCGGGGCGGAGATCGCGACCGCACTTCACGCACTGCGCGGACTGCGCGAGCGTCACGTCTTGGAAGGCAAACACTTCGGACAGCGGGTCCGGCATCACCTTCTTTTTGAGCTTCTCGCGCTCTACCTCGAGCTGATGTGCGGCCTTCTTAAGCCGCTCCTCGACGTTCTCGGTCGCGGCGTCGGCGACGCTGAGCGCGTCCTCGAGGATCGTTCGCACGAGGTTCGACACCGGTACGCGCAGGTTGTCCGCGAACCTCTTCAGCTCGCGTTCGAGGACCGCCGGCACTCGTGTGTGAAGGACGCGCTCCTTCTTCGCGGAGGCGGACTCCTCCTCCGCGGAGGCGCTGGCCCCTTCCTTGCCGGACGTCTCCGGCTCTTCGGGGGAGGAACGGCCGCGACCGGAGTCGCGCGGATGCTCTTCAGAGACTTGTGTCACGTGGTGATACTTACGGCCATCTGTATCACGTGTCAAGGGCTCGGCGGCTCAGCCGACGCCCGTTTTCCAGCCTGAGGGCCAGGATTGACGCGCGTGTCACACGAATGCTGCGCAACGCGTAAGGGGACGGTCCCTATTCGCTCGCGAGTGGCTCTCGGACCACCTCGATTCGTTCCATCGTCCCGTCCCGGACGATGAGCAGCACGACCTTGGTGCCGACCTTCCCCGAGAGCCGCTGGTGGACCTCCTGGGGCGACATCTCGCCGACGGGTATCGTATCGATCGCGATGACCTCGTCTCCGTCCCGAAGGCCAGCCTTCGCGGCCGCCATGGCCGGAGGGACCTCGCGCACGAACAACTTCCCGGTGTGGTTGTCCTTGCCGAGCATGGCGCCGACCGAGCCAGTGCCTGCCGCACAGCCCGTGATCGTCACGGCGAGCACGCCAAACGTGACGCCAAACGTGACAAAACCTCGCGACACGCCCAGAAGCGCCAGGATTGCCAACAAAGACGCGACAAAGGAGGACGCTTCCCTCCGTTTCCGCCGCTCGGTACACTTCACTCGCTGACCACCCTTGCCCTCACGCGGGCGCCGTACGCGAGAACGAACCTTCTCCCCGGATCCAGTAGGCGAGCCCGACACTCGAACATGTGGAAGCTGGTCATCGAGGACGACGAAGGCAAGCGCACCGTCGTGCCGCTTACGCGCGACGACTATACGATCGGCCGCAAAGAGGGGAACACGATCCGGCTCACGGAGCGCAACGTCTCGCGAGCACACGCGAAGATCCGAAAGCTTACGAACGGCGCCACGCCACCCCCGACGGGCGAGCGGACCCATTACCTGCTCGAGGACCAGCAGAGTTACAACGGCGTCTATGTGAACGGGATCCGTGTCGCGCAGACGCAGGAGCTCGGGCACGGGGACCTCGTCCAGATCGGCGACTACCGGATCGTCCTGCAGGACGACTCGGTCATCGAAGCCCCTCCGCCGTCGCAGCCCGATCCGAAGACGACGGTCCCATCGGGACAGCGGGCGTCGCTTCTCATGGAGCGGCCCAACCGCTTCGTCATGCTCGCGGGGCCAACCCCGGGTGCCGAATTCCCGCTCGACGGGGAGCGGCTCACCGTCGGACGCGCAGAAGACGCCTCGATCTCGATCAACCACAACTCGGTCTCCCGCCTCCATTGCGAGATCCATTCGCTTGGAGACGGTCGCTTCGAGATCGTCGACAAAGGCTCGTCGAACGGAGTGCGCGTGAACACCGCGGAGCTACGTCGCGGAATCATCGAGCCAGGGGACGTCATCGAGCTGGGGGACGTAAAGTTCAAGTTCGTCGGCGCGGGGCAGATCTTCCTGCCCGGGGTAAATGACAGTCAGCAGCTCTCAGCAATCGGGGAGCGTTCCAGCGGGGGCCGGCGCGGAACGGGTCTTTTGCCCTACGTCGTCTTCGGCGCGGTCATCGCGGTCGCGGCGGTCGGAATCTGGGCGTTCACGCGGCCGAAGCCCGAGCCGGTCATCATCATGCCCGTGGGGCCGATCACGCAGTCCGATCCGGCGCAGCAGTCGCTCGAAGAGGCCAAGAAGCTCTGCGATTCGGGGGACTGCGATACGGCCCACGAGAAGATCATCAACGAGATTCCCCCGGGCTCACCGTTGCGCGAGTCCGCCGATTTCAAGGGGATCCAGCTCCGATGGGCCGAGGCACTCTTGCAGCGCGCCGACGTGGAGCCCGACCCGACGAAAAAGCGCGCGCTTCTTGGCGAGGTGGCGGGCGATCCGACCGTCGACGCCGCGCACCGCAAACGCGCGGCCGACAAGCTTCAGCTCCTTGACTCGGCGGCGCCGACGCCGAGCCAGCTTACGAGCGTGAAGGACGCGGGCCCGGCCGAGCGTCCTGTGCATGACGCCGGTCCCCGTCGTGTCGTCGTCGCGAGCGACCCCGGCGGCAACCCGTACGCCACGCCGACGCCGCCCCCTCCGCCGAAGAGCGGCGGCACCGACGTGCACCAGCTCCTCCTTCAGGACACGCCGAGCTCGATCGCGGCAGCGCGGTCAATCCTCGAGCCGAAGGTCTTCGGAAACCGGGCGACCGCAGAAGAGATTCGGATGCTCAAGACGATCTGCAAGAGCCAGCACGACGAGATCTGCGTGGAGAAGTGCAAATCGCTGCTCGGTCAGTGAGCGCCCAAAAACGGTGTCCACGACCGCGCGTCTACTGCTTCGTCCAGGTCACTTGGATCGGGTTCGAGTCGCCAAGTGACGTGCACGTCGTCAGCGGCGTCGGCCCGCCGTCGGGTTCGTTCTGGCTCGTCGCGAGGAAGGTCGTCGCCGTGACGTTGCTGATCGTCCAGACGAGCGCGGCGTTCGGCGTCTGCGTGCACTGCGCGCCCCAGATGGCGCAGCCGGCCGGGTTACATGAGTTCTCGTTCGAGGTGAGCACCGTGAACACGCCGTTGGAGCACGAGACGGTCCCCGACGAAGTGAGACCGCACCCTTCGATGGTCTCGTCGAACGTGCCCGACGTGCCGGACACGGTGAAGTCCCAGGTGACGCCCGACGTCGGGAAGCCGGCGTCCGCCCCGTTGCACGTGACCTGCGTGGCCTGGAAGCTCCCCTGGATCGCTGCGCAAAGACCCCCTCCGTCCCCGCCGTCGTTTACGGTGGCGCCCGAGTCAGTGACGGTGTTGCCCGAGTCGGTCGTGGTCGCATCGCTCCCCGCGTCGTTCCCCGGTTGAGGGGAAGAGGAGTCGCCCGTGGGGTTCGCGTCCGAGCCGGAATCGGCCCCGGGGGGGGACCCGCTATCGGCCGTGGTGGTCCCATCCAGAGGGGTCGACGCGTCCTCCACCACCGTGCCGCTGTCGGTACAGCCGACAAGGACGAGTGGGAAACCAAACGCGAGCGTAGCGAGCGAGAGCTTGATGACCTTCATACGGGAACTCCTTCTCAATAAGCCTCGCCGTTGGCGGCGAACGTTCGGCGGCCTTCGCCGCGCGCACGGCGGGCATCGTGACCCGAACGGCTGGGCGCTGTCGACCCCGGTGTCGGGGCCGCCGTCGGAGGAGCCAAGTTTCGTGGATGTTTCAAGCACTTCGCCGCGGGGCGCTCTGATGACATTGCGCGAACATTGAGCCTCAGCCCGCTTGCGGAATGGCGCCGCGCGACCCAGCATTCCTCCATGGCTAACGCAATGCGTCGCGAAGCGACTTCGGCGGCGGCAGGCGACGGGGTCGCGACGGGCGGGGCGACTGTTACGAGAGAGGTGCACCTCGACCAGTGGGTCGACCCGACGATGGCCGATGAGCGCGGAGAGCTTCGAGCAGGGAGGATCCTCGAGTGGATGGACGTCGTCGGAGTTCTCGCGGCTACGCGCCACTCGCGGTGCCCCGTCGTTACGGCGTCAGTGGACGGCATGGACTTTCGCGAGTCGGTCAAGGTCGGGGAGCGAATCACGATGACCGCGACGGTAGGGTTCACGAGCGCGAAGAGTCTCGGCGTCAGCGTATCGATGGTCGCGGGCTTCACGGGGGCGCGTGAGCGGCGATGCTTCGACGGCTACATGACCTTCGTCGCGCTCGACGCGGAAGGGAGGCCAAGCCTCGTCCCGCAGCTGACGCCGGAAACGCCGAACGAGGTGGCGCGCTTCCGCGAAGGGCAGCTCCGTCGCGAATTCCGGAGAAAGCTCGATGCGGGAGAGCTCCACGCGGCCCCGTCGCTGGCGTCGATCGACGCTCGTGATCGCCCATTCTTGATCCGCGAGCTCCTGAAGGTTCTCCCGATGTCGTTTCGGCTGCCATGGGAACCGGACATAAAGCCGCGACGCCGGCACGCGTCGTACATGCATTCGATCGAGCTGGCGCGGACCGGTCACCTGAACTTCCACGGAACGCTCTACGGCGGCACGTTGATGCGCTGGCTCGAGAACACGGCGAGCCTGTCCGCCCGGGCTCACGTCGGCGGGCTCACGGTGCGTATGTCAGGGCTCCAGGGGCTGAGCTTCATACGCCCCGTCCCCGCGAACTGCTTCGTCCACGTTCGGTCGGAGGTCGTGCACGCCACGAGCGAAGGGATGACGGTGCTCGTGAACGTCCACGCCGAGGACCCGATGAGCGGGGCGCTCTCGGAGACCGTGAGAGCGTTCATCACGTATTGCCCGACGGACGGGGCATCGGTGCGCGTCCCGCCGCTCGAGCTCACGAACGATGAAGATCGCGCGCTCCATGAAGAGGTGGAGCACCGGCTCTCTCTACAGCGGGTGATCGGCGGGGAAGGAGTGGCGGCATGAGGGGACATGCCCCTCGCGCGCCACGCATCGTCACCTCACGTCGCGCATCGACACGAGGACGTCCACGATCTCCGGGTTCTGGCGAAGCTCCGCGATCACCTGATTGACGTCCGCGGCGAGCACCCAAACAATCGCTTCGATATCGCCCGCCTGCCAGGCGTCGCCCCAGGCCTCGCGTGCAGCGGAGCCGACCGGGATGACTGGCTGACCGTCGAGACTCCCATCCAGGCGCTCGAGCGCTCCCGGTCTGAGCAGGATCCTGACGGGCGCGCGGCGGGCGGTCGACGCGAGCGGCTGGGCGCGCGTGCGGACCAACGGGGCGGCAAAGGGGCGCGGCTCCGCCGGGGAGCCCAACGGCCCGCCGCGGACGCGCGTGACGGCGGGCTTCGGGGGGGAGCTCTTCTTCCTCGTTCCCATCCTCCCGCGATTCTACTCGAATCGTGCGCTACTTGATCGGATCCGGCGGCACCCCGTGCGCCGTTGCGTTCGGGCACCCGAGCTCGACCCCCGTGGGGCCGTCCTTCGTCTTCACGATCTTGAACTCGACGCGGCGGTTCTTCTCCCACGCCGCCTCGTTGTGACCCGTGTCCTCCGGGCAGTACTCGCCGTAGCCCTTGCTCCGCAGTTTGTCGCGCGCCACGCCGCGCTGCACGAGCGCCGCGAGAACCGAGTTCACACGGTCCTGCGTGAGGCGCAGGTTGTACTGATCGCTCGAACGCTCGTCGGCGTGACCCGCGATCTCCATGAGCTCGAACTCCGGGTGATGGTTGATCGTCGTCGCGACCGCATCGACGATCTTGTTCGACTCGGGGAGAATCTCGGCGCTGTTCGTGCGGAACTTGATCTTGTCGAGGATGACGATGTTGTTGTCCTGGATGATGACGCTCCCCTTGTCCGGGCAGCCGTCTTCGTCCTCGAAGCCGTTGTAGGTCTCCGGCTCGTTGGGGCACTTGTCGACCACGTCGGGGATCTGATCCTTGTCGTTGTCCGGATCGGGGCAGCCGTCCTCGTCCTCGAAGCCGTCCTTGTCCTCGGGATCGTTCGGGCAGGCGTCGCGCTTGTCGGGGATGCCGTCCTGGTCGTTGTCCGGATCGGGGCAGCCGTCCTCGTCCTGGAAGCCGTCGCGATCCTCGGGCTGGTCCGGGCACTTGTCTTTCGAGTCGAGGATGCCGTCGCCGTCGCGATCGCCGTCGCTCACTTCGGGGCAGCCGTCCCAGTCCTGATCGCCGTCGCGGTCCTCGGGCTCGTTGGGGCAGCGGTCGTCGACGTCGAGGATGCCGTCGTTGTCGTTGTCCGGATCGGGGCAGCCGTCCTCGTCCTGGAAGCCGTCGAAGTCCTCCGGCTCGTCGGGGCACTTGTCGACGTCGTCCTTGATCCCGTCGCCGTCGCGATCGCCGATCGAAGGCTCGAACACGAAGCCGATGAACCCTCGGAGGTTGGCGGCCTCGAAGCCGTCGGTGTACCGCGCACCAGCTCCGATCATCAGGAACGAGTTCGCTTCGACGAACAGCTTGAGCCCTCCAACCGCTTCGGCGGAGGTCTTGACGTCGTTGGTCGCGCCGCTCGCGAGGAGGTAGGTGCCGTAGGTCTCGGCGACGAGGTCGAGCGGCTCGAGGATGCGATAGGAGACGCCGCCGTTGAAGGTGAAGAGGCTCCCGTCGACGTACGTATTGCCCCCCTGCAGAGCGAGCGTCGTTCCGCTCGCGTTGTGGCCGCGATAACCCGCGTTGAGCTTGATCTTGAACTGCCCGGTCGTGCCGAAGCGTTTCTCGATGATCGCCTCGGGCCAGTACCAGAACGACGGATCGGCCCCCCCGCTCAACGCGGCGTTCGAGTTGACCGGGCCGCCGATCTGCGCGCCGATCGCCAGGCCGATCCCCTTCTCGACGCGCGTGATGCGCCACTTCGCGTGAAGCCCGAGGAACCCCAGCGTCTGCAGGTTGAGCTGCGACGGAGTCCACTGCGTCGCGTCGGGCTGAGTGGTGATCGCCTCGCCCGTCATCAGGTCCACCGGGACGTCGATTCCAATGACGAGCTGGTTGAACAGCCCGTAGTTGAACGCGAGCGTCCCCTGGAACGAGTGATCGATGAGCTGCCCGCTCTCGCTCGTCCCCTGGGTATCGACTCGGAGGAGATCTCGGCCGTAGTCGATGATCAAGCCGAAGGAGACGTCGTTCGCCCCGAGGATGTCGGAGCCGTTCGTCGTGAAGAGCCCCTTCGAGTCCATCGCGGGACGGAACAAGTGCGTATCGAGCCCGCCCCCGTTCGACGGAGGGATCTGTTGCGCGCGCGCGACGCTCTCCGCGGAGACCGACAATGCCGCTCCGGCGACCAGCGCCGCGAGCCGACGGCAAGTCCTCTTCATCACAGGGCCCTCCTCAGGGCCGCAAACCTCGAAACACTGCGCGACATAGCGCGAATCACTCCGATCAAGCGCCAAGGCTAACACAACGAGCAATGAGGCGAAGTTTGCGGCAAGGGTGATACCGTTAGAGACGTGCGGGCCAAGAGGCGCGGCGACTTCTCGCGAGCTTTGTCACGGTCACGGGCGTCGCTCGCGTTCCTTGCCGTGTTCGCCACGCTCGCTTCGCTCGCGCTCTTCCTTTGGCCGCGCTCGGCACGCGCCGATGCGCCGTTCGACGGGAAATGGCGCGAAGGGCCCCTCCGCGAGGACTTCACCGTCCAGCAGTGGACACCGAAGTCGTGCGGCCCAGCGCCGGTCTCGGAGGTGAAGCCGAGCGGCGACGTGGTGACGATCCACCAGGAAGGGGACGAGCTCGCCATCGCCGAGCCGGGGCGCGTCTACCGGACCAACCAGTGCTACGACCAGCTCCCCACCCTCGCACGCGAGACGCATTCGCGCGACGCCTCCGGGCGCTCATGGCGCACGCGCTGCTCGACCCCCCCCGCAGACCCGCGCAAGGCGACGATGAACACCCTCGTCATCGCCTCGAGCGACTCGCACATCGACATCATCGAGACCGGCCGCTACGAGTTCGCGATCGCGGACGCCCACTGCATCGCCGACATTCGTCGCTCCCGGACGTTCGATGTCGTCTCGTTGGACCAGGCGCCCCCTCCGGCTGCATCGAGCGCTCCGGCGCCGGTCGTCACGGTAGCGCCGGTCGCCCCTCCGCCGGTGGTGCATGCCTCGTGCGACTCCCCAGGTCCCCCGGCGCGCCTCGAAGTCCGCCCCTCGCGGAAGCTGCTTCGTACGGGCGAGTCGTTCGTCTTCCGTGCGCTCGTCCTGGATGCGAACGGATGTGCCACGGGGACGTCAACGACGTGGACGCTCGCGCCAGGCGGCGGGACCCCCGTCCTCGTGGATCCCTCGGGGCGCGTCTCTGCGCCTATCGACGCGCCCGAGGGGAGCGCGCAGGTCGTCGTCAGCGCCGCCGGTCGAAGCGCGCGCGTCACGGTCGATGTCACGTCCGCCGCGCACTACGACGATCTCCTCGCGCGATCGGGGCTCAACTCGCAAGGGGAGAACGACGCGGCGTCGATCGCAGAGCTCGCGACCGGATCGCTCGGAGCTGGCGATGCGCGAGCGGAGGACACGTCGAAGCAGCGCCGACTCCTCTTCATTACGATCGTAGGGGGGCTCGCCGCGCTTCTCGGCGCCGCAGCGGTTGTCTTCGCGCGGCGGCAGAAGAAGGCGACGGCCCTCGAGAAGGAAGCCGAGGAGGTGTACGAAGCCCGCCTTCAGCAGGCCGAGCACGAGCGGGCGGCGAAGCGCTCGGCGCACGACGCCGCGGTCCGCGCGCATCAAGAGAGCCTGACCCGCGCGCAAGAGGCGGCACGCGCGGCGGCGCAGCGCGAAGCGGAGCGCGGGTCGTCCGTCCCAGCTCCCCAGCGAATGGTCTGTCCCACGTGCCGACGGGAGTACCCGCTGACGAGCGCGTACTGCCCGCAGGACGCGACGAAGCTGGTCCCATTTCAAGGAGGGGGTGGCGACGTCGGGGGGGCGGCGATGGGGAGCATCTGCCCCGCGTGCAAGCGCGGCTTCCCGGCGGGCACCCGAGTGTGCCCCCAGGACGGCGAAGAGCTCGTTCCGTACGCCATGCACGCGGCCGTTGGCGGGCCGGGGGGAGCGACCCCCGCGGTGCCGCCGAAGGGGAAGATCTGCCCAACGTGCGGTGGTCGATTCGACGGAAACGCCACGTTCTGCGGCAAGGATGGGACCGCCCTGGTCCTCATCAACTAGCCGCGCCTGGCGGGACAGCCCTCCCGGACCGCGGACGAGCTGTGGAACCGACAGACCCCAAGGGAGGGGTCGTTCGTAGAAGGATTCGGGGGGCAACCGAGCAGTTTCCCCGCTTCCTTGATCGTGCTCGTCACGCGCCGCTATACTTTCCCCCGGCCCCTGGCCGCGAGGCTCGCAAAGGCCGCACATGCTCACCTTCGCTTACGTCGGCGGAAACCCGCGTCACGGCGCGAGAAAACTCGTGCTGCGGACGGCGCGCGTCACGTGCGCTAGGATTTCCCTAATGCTAAGGACGGAACCGCGATGAAGATTTCGTGCCAGTCGTGTCAGGCGAAATACACGATCGCGGACGAGAAGGTCCTCGGCAAGATCGTCAAGATCCGCTGCAAGAAATGCGGCGCGACGATCGTGATCAACGGAAACGAGAGCGGCGCTCAGGCGTCGACCGGCGCGTCCGGAGCCGAGGCACAAGCGTTCGACTACGCGGGGGGCGGAGCTGCCGATCAATGGACGGTGAACGTCGCCGACGGCGATCAGCGAACGATGACCCAGGACGAGATCGTCGCGGCGTATCGATCCGGCGTCGTGACTGACGACACGTACCTCTGGAAGGACGGGATGGCCGACTGGCTCCCGGTCCGCGAGGTCCCGGAGCTTCACGCGGCGGCCACTGGGCACGGCGCCGATCAGACGCAACAAGAGCAGCCCGGCCCGGGTGCATTTCCCACCCCTCCGCCGCAAGCCGATGAAGAAGCCACCCACGCTGGGTACTCCGGCTACAACGCGCCCGTCGCCGCGGCGGGCACGAACGGCAACGGCGCGCAGAACGGCCTCTTCGGCTCTTCACCCCCTCCAGCGGCCGCAAGGCGCCAGGGTGGACGAGGCGGCGGAGGAGCTGACCTCTTCGGCGGTGTCGCGCAAGCGGGCGGCGAGGACGACGTGATGACGAGCGCCCCGGTGGGGATGCCTCAGGCGTCCAACGATCCGGGAAAGCTCACCGGGCAGCGCAACGAGAACAGCGTGCTCTTCTCGTTGAACGCGCTCACGCAGAACGCTCCGAAGGAAGACGCGCCCGCGGTCGCTCCGGGGGGCGAGGGCTCCGGGCTCATCGACATCCGCGCGCTCAGCGCGTCGATGGGGAGCAACGACGGCAAGAAGTCCACGCACGTCGACGACATCATGAACCTCGGCGGCGGCGGCGCGTTCAGCGCAGCGCTCACGGCGCCAGTGCTCGCCCCCCCGACGGGCATGGACGGCGGTCTCGGGCTCGACGGCGAGCCGCGCAAAGACAACACGAAGCTCCTGCTCATTGCGATTCTCGGCGGTGGCGTGCTCATCGCCCTCTTGATCGTGCTCGTCGTGCTTCTCAAGAAGCCGGAGCCCGTCGCAATGCTTCCTGCGCCAACGGCAACGGCGACAGACACTGCCGCTCCGACGGCCGCGCCGACCGCGACGGCCACCGCGACGGCGACGGCCACAGCGGCGGCTCCGGTCGATCCGGGGGCTGTGGCGCCGGGAGCGGGGGCAGCAGCTGCCGTTACGGGCGGGGGGAGGCAGCACCACGGTGGCGGCGGTGGCGGGGGGGGTGGCGGCGGTGGCGGCGGGAAGAGCGCAGACAACAGCCCCGCGCCTTTCGTGCCCCCGGCCTCTTCACCCCCAGCGCAGACCGGCGGCGGTGGCGGCGGTGGCAAGAGCTTGCAGGACATGATGCGCCAGTCCGTTCCCGGTGGTGGCGACGCGCCGCCGCCTGCGGCAGCGCAAGGTTCAAGCGCCCCGTTCGATCGCGGCGCGGCTGCGGCGGCACTGGGCTCGGTCAGTGTCGGCGGTTGCAAGAAGTCCGACGGACCCACAGGGTCCGGACACATCAAGGTGACCTTCGCCCCGAGCGGCACGGTCCAGTCGGCGGTCGTCGACCAGCCTCCGTTCGCGGGGACGGCGGTCGGTGGGTGCGTGGCAGGCAAGTTCCGCAGCGCGCATATCCCGGCGTTCGCGGGAGCGGCGGTCACGGTGGGCAAGAGCTTCGTGATGGAGTGACGTGCTCTTCGGCGTCCTGATCGCCGTCGCGGGGTTCATCCTCGGTGTTCGTGTCGGGCTTTCGGTCGGCTATCGCGCCGAGCGCGGGAGGCGGATCGTGACCGAGCGCAAATGGCTCGCCGACCTCGCGGGGGCCCTGGGCGCCCGGCCTCCCGAGCTCGAATCGATCAACGCGGCGAGGGCACGCCTGCTGGCCGCGGCACGAGGGCGCGACGGCACGTAAGATGGCCCGCCGGCGCGGGGCACTTATGCTCGGCGCCTTGAGACTTCCCCGCGCGATCCTCTTCACTTTCCTCGCGCTCACGTCGGCGCTCGTCGGCTCCGCGCATGGCGCCCCGCTCACGCCGGCGGTCCCGTGGGCGGGTCGCACGGCGTCCCCGCGACCGTTCGTCCCGGAGGGGGACCGCGCCGTACGCGATCGCGTCGCCGAGCTCCTCGCGAAATGCGGGCGAGGAGAAGCGGGTCTCGTCGAAGTGGCGGAGCGGGTCGTCTCGAGTCGCCTCGCGGGCGGATCTCACCTCGATCTCGATGGGCTCACGTTCGCGCTTCGCGCCGCGGGCGAGCCGCACGTCTGGCCGCACGCCTGGGTGATCACCGGACACCCGCTCGAGCGGAGCGGCACTGCGGCGAAGCTCGAGTCCTGGAGCGCCACGTTCGACGACGGAGGCGACCGCCGATGCGGCGTTGCGACCGGCATCGCGAAGGACGGGAGCGAGATCATCGCGGCGGTCGCGGTCGACGCGCTCGCCGACCTGGCCCCCCTCCCGACGCAGGCGCACGTGGGCATGTGGCTGGAGGTCGACGCGCGCCTCATCGTCCCTTTCGCGGAGGCGCACGTCATCGTCCAGGGGCCCGGATCGGATCCGCGGACGATCCCCTCGTGGACGGCCGATGAGAACGGGGCAACGCACGTCCACGCGCGCTTTGCCCCAGACCGCCCAGGCGCGTTCACCGTGCAGGTCATCGCCGGCGTCGCGACCGGACCGCGCCCGATCCTCGAGGCCCGCCTCTTCGCGGACGTCGAGCCGCCGGAACGTTTCGATCCGGCGAGCGCCCCGGGAGAGAACGCGACGCTGGCGCGGGGGAGCGAAGCCGATCGTCTCCTTGCGATGGTCTCCGCTTTGCGTGACGTCGAGCGCTTACCTCCGCTCACGCGCGATCCGACCCTCGACGCCGTCGCGCTCGCGCACGCGCGGCTGATGCTCGCCGCGCGAACCGTTGGACATGACGTGGGGGACGGCGATCCGGCCGACAGGGTCGAGGCGACCGGAGTGCGCGCGCGACTCGTCGGGGAGAACGTCGCGCATGCCGCGTCGATTCGTCTGGCACATCGGGCGCTCTACGAGAGCCCGTCGCACCGAGAGAACCTCCTGCGCGGCGAATTCGATCGCGTCGGCGCCGCTGTTCTCGACGACGCCGACGGCAGCGTGTGGGTCGCTGAGGTCTTCGCAGACGACGGCGCGTCCGCGCTCCGCGCGGCGCGGTCTACACCTGGACGCTGACCCCCGCAGGCGCCGTCGCCTATTTGTCCACGTCCCCTTCGTCGCGCGGCTCTGCGTCGGGCTTCGTGTGCGGGGGAGGAGGCTTCGGCGGACCGGTGTCCTCATCGAGGATCTTGAACTCGACGCGGCGGTTCGCCGCTCTCCCTTCGTTCGTCGTGTTGTCGGCGATGGGCTTCTCCTCGCCGTAGCCGTGCGCCTCGAGGCGACCTGCTTCGACGCCGTGCTGGACGAGCCACGTCATGACGGAGTTCGCGCGCGCGTCGGAGAGCCGCTTGTTCATGTCGGCTTCGCCGCGATCGTCGGTGTGCCCGTCGATCGTCATGCGCTTGATCTGCGGGTTCGCCTTCAACAGATTCGCGATCTCCTGGAGCATCGGGAAGCTGTCGGGGAGGATCGTGGCCGATGCCGTGGCGAAGTGCACTTGCTGCAGGACGCGAACGACCGACCCTTCGAGATGGATGAACTGCGGGCATCCGTTCTTCTTCGGATCGGGCGAAGGCTGCCCAGGCTCGCGAGGGCAGGCGTCGCTCACGTCCGGGACCCCGTCTTGATCGGCGTCGTCCTCCGGGCAGCCGTCGGTGTCGTCGATCCCGTCCTTGTCCTCGGGGACGTCCGGGCACTTGTCGTACATGTCCGGGATGCCGTCGCCGTCACGATCGGGGGGCTCGGGGCAACCGTCGTTCGGATCGTTCCCCTTGTGGTCTTCGGGCTCGTTGGGGCACGCGTCGAGATCGTCGGGGATCCCGTCGTGATCGGTGTCGACCATCCCCTGCGAGCGCCACTTCTCACGCAACGCCACCTTCGGATCGGGTGAGGCCGCCGAGGTGTCGAGGATAGGGACGTACGCTCCGAGCATCCCGATCGCGCGGAAGTCGGGCGCGCCGTACCCCTCGACGATGAGCGTCCCGCCGCCGAGCCCCCACCACCAGTGGTTCCTCGGACCGAACTTCATTCGCCCTTCGACCTGCCACTCGATCGGCGTGTTCTGTCGGGTGAACGCTGTGTTCCCGATGAAGCTGTCGCTTTGGATCCCCGTCTGCCCGAAGATCGTCGCGCCGAGGCGGTACTTGCCATGCTTGATCGGGACGAACGCGCCGACCGCCCAGCGCCACTCGTCGCCGATGCCGAGCCCATCCCCCTGCGTGGGCTGATTGACGCGCGTCTCGGGGCGGAAGTCGAAGCCGGTCTGCGCCACGAACGTCACCGGGACGACGATCTTCGTCGTGTACTCGGCGTTCACCATGACGAGCGCGGTCGTCGAACCGTCGCCGCCGAACTGGTAGTACGTCCCCGTCGGGAAGAAGACGCTGACCTGCCCCCCGATGGCCATCTTGCGGTCCTCGCTTCGCCAGATGACGCCTCGAAGGTCGAGGCGCGTGTCGCCGGCGGACGGGCCGCTTTCGTCGAACGTCGAGCCGCCCGTCGTCGAGCCGAAGAAGTTCGACTGGCCCGCGTAGTTCGGGTTCTGCCCGTCCTGAATCCAGGTGACCGGGAACGCCAATCCGACGATGAACCGATCGAGGAACTCGAACCCGACGTTCGCGTACATCGTGAACTGATCCGAGACGACGGCGGAGGACGACGCGGCGAGAGTGGCTTTGTCGTTCGCGCTCTGGCCGGTGACGATGTCGTTCGTATGCAGAGGGTTGAGCGAGTAGCCGAGCGCCATTTGCGCGAAGAAGATCGTGTTCTGACGCGTGTACGGACGCGAGAGGACGAAACCGTCGTCGGGCGAGCCGGCCACCTCGACGCGATCGAGGTGGAACGTCGACTGCTGCGCTCTCGCGGTCGAGGCGGCGCCGGCGGCGACCAGCGTGGCAGCTCCGGTGAGCAGTGCGACACGCGCCGCCCGCGCGACGCCAGGGCCGGACGAGCGGGGCTGGGCACATCGGCTGGCGCGAGACCGGCCGAGGCACGTTCGGGATGAACTGCTACGGCGGGTATTCTTGCGCGTCATTCGTTCGTTCGCCTTGGGGAACAGCGGGGACCAGAGGAGCCACGTGAGGAGAACCGCGGCACGGTTCAATCTCGAGGGGGGAATGCGAGCGGCGTACCGTAGGCCAGGGTACACGGCAGCGAGGCTTTCGAGTCGAGCTTGAAAACGGCACGGCCTCCGCCAGGGTATCAAAGCGAGCCCGGTCGCTGAAAAAGAGCCTCACTTTCGGTGGTTGGAGGTGAGCTTGCGCCTGCGGCCTCGAGACCTCACCGGCGGTCGACCAGCCCACCCCCAGGAGCCTCTCGTAGCCCCACTCAAGCGCGAAGATGCGGCCCAAGACAGCCCACTCGCTTGACTAACGGGCTCCTCGGTGCTTTCTTGCCGCGCCCCCCATGAAGCGTACTTACCAGCCCCACAACATTCGCCGCATTCGCACGCACGGCTTTCGCGCTCGCATGGCGACCGCGGGCGGTCGCAAAGTGCTTCAAAACCGCCGTCGCAAGGGGCGCCGTCGTCTCGCGGTCTCCGTTTACAAGAAGTGACGCGAAGTGACCGGCAGGCCCGACTGGGGCCAGCTCTCGTTCGGCCGTGATCGGCGAGTCCGCAAGAGCCGCGAGTTCGCCAGCGTCCAGGCGAGCTCGCGCCGCGTGACGACGCCTCATTTCGTCCTTCTGGTCGCGGCCCGCCCTGCCACGGGGGCGCCTGGCGAGGAGCCCGGGCCGGCGCGGATCGGCTTCATCGTCACGCGCAAGGTGGGGAACTCCGTCGCCCGGAACCGGATCCGCCGCGTCTGCCGGGAGTGCTTTCGAACGTGGCCCGGCCTGCTTCCTGGCGGCGTCGATCTCGTGGTGATCGCACGCCAAGGGGCCGAGACCATTGGGTTAGCTGAGCTTCGCGCCGAATGGGGTGGAGTGGCGCGGCTGCTCCGGCGCCGCGCCGAAGAAGCGCTGGCACGACGAGGCGACCTGCCGCATCTTTCGGGCGGCCGTCCACGATCGCCATGACTCAGCCCCCTCCGCGCAGCTCCTCTAGCCCCGGCGGCCCCGGTACCCCTGGTAGCCCTGGCCTCGCCGCGCGCGCGCTCCTCGCCCTGGTGAGGGCTTACCAGCTCCTGCTCTCCCCCTTGCTCGGAGGCCATTGCCGATTCGAGCCATCGTGCTCACGGTATGCGGCGAGCTGCCTTGTGACCCATGGCGCGTGGAGGGGCAGCTTGCTTTCGATGCTTCGCCTGTGTAAGTGCCACCCGTTTCATCCAGGCGGCTACGACCCGCCCCCCGCGCCCCGCATTTCCGCAATCATGCCCCCCCCCCTCCCCTCCGCGCGGGCCCACTCCTCTCCTACGGGTCACGGCTAGTCGCGCGCGCCCTCACGGGCGAAAGCGCGGACGCGAAGCGAACGAACGAAAAAGAGTCCCCGACGCATGGATCGAAACACAGTACTGCGCTGGGCCTTCATCTCGATCCTGGCCTTCGCGTTCATGAAATGGGGGATGCCCCTCATCACGGGGAAGCACGACGGACCCGCGCAGCAGCTGCCGGCCGAGACGTACACCAACGCGCCAGGCTTCGCCCCCGACACGTTCGATCCCCCGGCGCCCGGTCAGCCCGCGGGAACGCCGGCCCCCGCGCCTGCCGCCGAGGAGCTCTGCACGGTCAAAGGGAACCGCTTCGTCGCCGAGCTCTCGTCGCGCGGCGCAGCCGTGACGCACTTCTGGCTACGCGATGCCCAGTACGCCGAGGGGACAAACGGCTACGACCTCTCGACGACGCCCGATCACGAGCGCTGGCGTTCGCTCCGGACGCTGTTTCGCGGCGAGGGGGGGGACGATCAGCTCAAGTACGATCGCTTCCCCTGGAAGCTCGAGAAGCTCGGGACCACGGGCTGCAAGTTCACCTACGAAGACGACGGAGTGGCCATCGCGAAGACGATCTCCGCCGGCGAGAGGCCATTCGAGCTGAACGTCCAGACGCAGGTGACGAACCTGTCCGACGCGGCGAAGAAGCACCGCTTCGCGATCGCGACCTACGCCTTTCGCATGAACAAGGAGGTGAAGGGGAAGCTCGGCCGAGTCTCCCCCTTCGCGACGGACCTCCAGTGCGCGCGCCTCAACGAGGTCACACGCAAACAGAAGACCGACTTCAAGGACGGCTGGTTCCGCGAGCCTCTCGACGATCGCTACGCCGCGGTCACCAACTCCTACTTCGCCCAGGCGCTCGTCCCCTCCGTTGGGTACGCCCCGAACGGGTCGATCACAGGGAGCCTGAAGCCCGAGTGCGCGCTCCTCGCCGAGGACGTGCTCGCGTCGGGCCAGGACGCCGAAGGGGATGACTCCGGGGCCGTGTACCACGCGGAGCTCGACTATCCCGCGGTGACCCTCGCGCCGAAGCAGGCGGCCACGTACGATCTCATCGCGTACTTCGGACCGAAGGAGCGGAACGTCCTCGCCCAAGCCGCCGGCGGAGAGCCGAGGCTCGGCGACATGATCAACCTGGGGTTCTTCTCGCCCGTCGCGAAGTTCCTCGTTGGAGCGCTAGTCTTTTTCCACGCGCACATCGCCTTCGGAAACTGGGGCGTCGCGATCATCGCGCTCACCCTCTGCCTCCGGATCGTCCTCTTCCCGCTGTCGTGGAAGCAGATTCAGACGACGATCGCGATGCGCAAGCTGAAGCCCGAGCTCGACGATCTGAACAAGCGGTTCGCCGACGACGCGCAGGCGCGGCAGATGGCGATGATGGAGCTGTACCGGAAGCACGGCGTGAACCCGCTCGGGGGGTGCCTGCCGCAGCTCGTCCAGCTCCCGATCTGGTGGGCCATGTGGGCCACGCTTCAGACGGCGGTCGAGATGTACCACGAGAAGTTCTTGTGGCTTCAGGACCTCTCGGCGCCGGACAAGTTCTTCATTCTGCCGCTCGTGTACGGGGTCTTCATCGTGGTCCAGCAGCGGATTGTCCCTCAGCAGGGGATGGATCCGATGCAACAGAAAATGATGACCTACATGATGCCGGGCCTGTTCACCGTTCTCGTCCTCTTCCTCCCGGCGGCCCTCGGTCTATACATGTTGACGAGCAGCGCGCTCGGCATCGCGCAACAGCTCGTGGTGGAGAAGATCGCCCCGCGGAACCCCCCGCCCTCGCTGGGTGGGTCGACCAGCTCGAAGACCGGCTCGAAGAAGGGGGACATCCTCGTGAAACAAGTTGCCGCTATCGATGGCGCGGACGCAAAGGCGCCCGCATTCGGAAAGGGAAAAGCCCGTGTCTGATATGAGCTCGGCGGACCGTCCCTCGGGGACGAACGTGGCGGGATCGCAAAAGCAGGTTGGAGCAGTCGACGAAGCCTCGCTCGACCCGCAGTCCAAGCGCGCGATCGATTTCATTCGGCTGCTCCTCGGCAAGATGTCGATGGACGCCGAGGTCAGCATCGCGCCGGACGACGGCGAGGGGGGCGAGAACGAGATCCGCCTCGAGATCGAAGGGCCCGACGCCGGACGAATCATCGGAAAGCGCGGGCAGGTGCTCGAGGCGATCCAGTACCTGACCACGCGCGTCGCCCACCGCCCCGGCGAGGAGCGAAAGCACATCGCGGTCGATGCCGAGGGGTACCGCGCTCGGCACGAGGACCAGCTCTCGCAGATGGCGCGGAAGCTCGCGCAACGTGTGATGGTCGAAGGGAAGATCATCACGTTCGATCCGATGAGCGCGCGCGACCGTCGCGTCGTGCACATGGCGCTCAAGGACATCGCCGGCGTCCGGACCGAGAGCAACGGCGAAGGGCCCGACCGTCGCGTGCAGATCATCCCCGTGCGCGCCGCGGGCGGCTGAGCCTCTCCTCTCTTCTCTAGAGAGCGCAAGCGGGGGCGACGGAGATGGCGCGGTACGCGAACCTCGACGGGACGACGCCCGACAAGGGGTTAGGCGACATCCTGCGCTGGCGGATGGGGAGGCTGCGAGGGGGGCGGCACCGCGAGGGGCGCGATTTCGTGACTCCGCGCCGCGAGAACGACGGCGCGGCGCTGGGATCGATGGATCCGAGCCTCACCTGGATTGGCCACGCGACGTTCGTCCACCGGTTCGGCGGAAAGCTGATCGCGACCGATCCGATCTGGAGCGACGACATCCAGTCGTTCGTCCACCGTCGGACGGCGCCCGGCGTGCCGTTCCGGCAGGTCCCCGATCTCGACGTCGTGACGATCTCGCACTCGCACTACGATCACTTCGACCTGCCGACGCTCCGGCAAATTGGCAACGACACCGTGTACGTCGTTCCCGCGGGGAACGGCGACATTCTCCGGTCGCAGCGGTTCGCGCAGATCGTGGAGCTCGAGTGGTGGGACACGTTCCGTGTCCCCGGCGCCCAGCACCTGACGATCACGCTGGTCCCGGCGCAGCACTGGTCGATGCGGACGCCCTGGGACAGAAACGAGCGTCTCTGGGGGGGCTTCGTGTTCAAGGGGCCCGAAGGGACGAGCTACCACGCAGGCGATACCGCGTTCTCCGAGGACGTGTTCCGCGAGATCGGGGCACGCTTTCCGGGGATCGACTGGGCGATGCTGCCGATCGGCGCGTACGAGCCCGAGTGGTTCATGCAGCCGCAGCACATGGGGCCGGAGGAAGCGGGGCGCGCGTGGGAAATCCTCGGCGCCAAGAACCTCTGCGCGATGCACTGGGGGACGTTCGATCTCGCAGATGAGCCGCCGGCCGATCCGCCGGCTCGGTTGAGGGCGTGGTGGAAGGAGCGGAAGCACGATCCGGAGCGGTTGTGGATCTTCGACGTGGGGGAGACGCGGTCGCTGAACCCCACCCCCCCGGCCCCCCGCCCCGCTGGCAGGGCGGGGGGAGCGTGAACCGCTCGCCTACCGACGGTCGACGGGCCCGTCCAAGGGGGGGCGCTGCATCGCGCCGAGGGGGGAGAGGCGCGCGTGCGCGGGGGCGATCGTCGAGGCCCGCGCGGGATCGTCTGCACCGACCGCGACGATGACTGGGGCGAGCTCGCGAACGAAGGCATCGGCCTCCTCGAGCGAGCGGACCGGCGCGATGTGGAGATGGCGGCCAGGCGGAGGAACGAGGAGGGGGGCGCCGACGGAGCCGATGCCGACCTTGTGACTATCGCGCGAGATCACACGCCCCGCGAACGAGAGCGTCGCTTCGTACCGCGTCGCTTCGGCGCGCTCGTCCTCGTGAAGCGCGCCGCGAGGGACGCGTACCGCGCGCTCGCCGAGCGCCGCGTCGAGCATGTCCGCGAAGCGGGGCGCGCGGTCGATCCCCTCGACGAAGGCGACGCGTGGGCTCAGACAACCTCGCTGGTCGAAGGCGATCACGTCGTCCGCGAGCGCCTTTGCGGCGACCTCGAGCTGGGCAGCTCGGCCGATCAACGCCACGCCGAGCCCCGCACCGTGCCCCCGCACACGCATCCGCTCTCCTACGCGAGCGCGGACCGACGCGATCGTTTCGTCGCGGCCGTAGACGTGCACCTCGCCGCCGAAGAGGCGCGCGAGGTCGACCTCGTCCGCGAGCGTGAGCCCGGGTGCCTCGATCGCCTCGACGAGGGCGCGCGCGAAGTGAGGCTCGCGTCGCGACGCGCGCACGACGACGCTCGGCGACGCCGCGCAGGCGATGGCGATCGCGCGGAGAGGGGCGACGAAGACGTTCGCCGAGAGGATCACGACCACGTGCTTCGCGCTCCCCGCAGACGCGATGAGCGCCTCGACCTCCGCGTCGGTCGGATCGAGCTCGAGGTGGCGTTCGAACGCGAGATCAACCCCCTCCGGTGAGAGCCCGGTCGACGTCACGAGATCGCCGACGAGCCTCGCCCGCTCGCTCGCCACTGCACGAGCCCCCTCGACGACGCGCCAGACGTCGTCTCGCCTCTCCTTCAGATCACGCGTCATCGCCCCAGGATCTCGTCGAGCGCGATCGAGCACCCTCGCGGCGGAGCGCCGGCTGCGCGCCCGAGGAGCTCGAAGCCGTCGCCGACCCGCCGCACCCGGTCCGAGGCGAGGACCGCGAACGCGCTGTCGACGTTCATCAGGTCCTCGATCCGCGCGATCCCCACTTCCCCCTCGGGGAGCGCCGCGAGCGTCTCGGGATCGACAGGGACGACGCGCGCCCACGGGGGCTCCCTGTACACGCCGTGACGCGCGCCAGAGTCCCGCAGCGTCCACTCGTAAAACTGGCTCGAGAGCTCGGTCATCCCGTACTCGGCGACGATGGCGGCCTCCGGGATGTGGAAGACCCGCGCGAGATCGCGCCGGAGCTCCGCCGCCGGGACTTCGCGAGACTTCCCTTTGTATCCCCCCGTCTGCATCACGCGGCTTCCACGCGGGAGGCGGAAGGTGTCGTCACCGAGCGCTTCTAGGAAGTGAACGAAGGCGAACGAGGTTCCAAGGACGAGCGACGGCGCGTCTTCCAGGAGCGCACGGGCGACGCGGCGGTCGAAGGCTTCGAGATCGATCACCCCCTGCGGGTCGACGAAGTACGTCTCGGCGCGCGTCGCCGGGGCGCCGAGCTCGCGCGCGAAGAGATCGAGCATGTGGCCTAGCGACGAGTCCGGAGCGTCTTCGGGGGAGAGCCCGAGCACGAGGACCGGGGGGCGCGCGCGGAGATCGTGGACCAGCGCGGCACGACCGAAGGCGAGCGCGGCCGCGTCGTACGTGCCGACGTCGCGCATCGCGTGCATACCGCGCGCGCCGATCGTCGTACCGCTCGTTCGGAAGGAGACGCGGGCATCGGGCTCCGGGAACGTGGCCACGCGGGCGAGCTTGAACGCATCGGTGGGGACGGCGGGCGCGTCGCCGGCGCGGGTGATCGACGACAGGCTCACCCCGCGTGCGCGGCAAAGGCGCGCGTATCCCTCGACGTTCGCCCCCTGGAAGCGGGCGAGGTCGCAGGCGAGGCCGTCGAACGGCTCGGGCGCCGTCCCGTCCTCGAACGCGCGGACGAACGCGCGTGCTCGCCGGTGCAGCTCGTCGCTCTCTTCGAACATCTCTCGCTACATCAAGCACTCGGCGAGCGTGCTTGCAAAGCCGCCGAGGAGAGGCTCGTCGATATTCAGGGGCGGGGTCAGCGTCAGGACGTCGCCCCGGACACCGCCGGTCAGGACGATGTACCCGCGCCCGAGGAGCGCGCGCGCCACGCGAAGCGCTCGCGCCGCCCCCCCTTCGAGCTCCACGCCCACCATGAGCCCCCGACCTCGCACCGCGACGACTCCCCTCCCCCGGGTGTGATCGCAGAGCGCGTCGACCCAGCGCTCCCCGACCTCGCGCGCACGCAGGCAGAGGCGCTCGCTGGCGATGCCGTCGAGCGTCGCGATCGCCGCCGCGCACGCGAGGGGGGCGCCGAAATGCGTCGCCGTGTGAATCGCCGTACCGCGGTGAGCACCCCAGGCCGCGAAGGCGCGCGCGCGCCCCACGCAGGCCGAGATCGCGATGCCGCCGCCGAGCCCTTTGCCGAGGCAGACCAGGTCGGGGACCGTGCCGGCCTCCACCGAGGCGAGCATCGCGCCGGAGCGCCCGAGGCCCGTCCAGATTTCGTCGGCGACGAGGAGCGCCCCCGAGCGATCGCACGCGTCGCGGAGCATCGCGAGGAAACCCGCCGGAGGCACGACGCAGCCGCCGCGCCCTAGGACCGGCTCGACGAGCACGCACCCGATGCCTCCGCGATCGAGCGCGCCGCCGAGCTGCATGCGGCACGCCTCGACCTGGGCGTCGTTCGTCGGGTACGGGAGGATCTCTACGCGCGTCGCGAGCTGCCCGGCGAAGGGGGCGCGAAAGTCTTCGCTGAGCCCGCACGCGGCGAGCGGGCCGTGCGACAGGCCGTGATACCCCCCCTGAAACGCGACGATCCCCGCTCGCCCCGTCGCGAGCACCGCGGTCTTCATCGCCGCTGTCACCGCGTCGGCGCCCGTCAAGCCGAGCATCACGCGCGCCCCTGGTTCGGGGAACAGCTTGGAGAGGCGCTCGCACAGCGCCACCTTCACGTCCGCGGAATAGACGTCGCCGAGGGCGAGCCACAAGCGCTCCCCCTGCGCCTCGAGCGCGCGCGTGACCCGCTTCGGCGAGTGCCCGAGGAGGAGCGCGCCGAACCCCGCCGTAACGTCGACGTAGCGGTTCCCGTCGACGTCGATGACGTTCGCGCCGCGCGCGCTCGCGTACACGATCGGCGCGTGGTCGGAGCCGCTCTCCTCCGCACGCGACTCCCGCCGCGCGTCGAACGCCGGGCACTCCACCGCCGCGAGCTTCGCCGAGAGCGCACGCGACATCGGCCCCGGCGGCGGTACGACGATTCGCGGCGGCTCTTGTCCGCTGGAATCCAGCGCCGGGGGGAGCTCGGAGAGAGGCACGGCCTAATCGCCCTTCGGAGAGCTCATGCTGCCTAGTAGACGACCTTGTTGCGGCCGCCGCGCTTGGCTTCGTAGAGCTTCGCGTCGGCGTGCTTGATGAGATCCAAGCTCGTCCGATCCTGCTCGCCCAGCATGGCCACGCCGATCGAGATCGTCACGTTGATCATCTCGTTCTGGAACGTGAAGCGGCTCGCCTCCACGCGCTCGCGCAGCCCGTCGGCGAGCGCCCTCGCCCCCTCGAGGTTCGTCTCCGGGAGAACGATCGCGAACTCCTCGCCGCCATAGCGCGCGAACACTTCGTCGCGACGGATGCGCGATTGCACGATCCGCGCGAGCTCCTTCAGCACGAAGTCGCCCGCGAGGTGACCGTGAAAGTCGTTGATCTTCTTGAAGTGGTCGATGTCGAACATGATGAACGACAGGTCGCGCGCGTGACGGCGGGCGCGGATGATCTCCTTCTCGAGCGCCTCGAGCAGGTAGCGCTTCACGTGCGCCTGCGTGAGGCCGTCGATGATCGTCATCCGGTAAATTTCTTCGTGGTACTGCGCCTCGACGTCCTGGCCCGTGAGGTACTTGAAGATCGTCGGTCCGACCTTCATGCGGTCTCCGTTCGACAGGAGCGAGTCGCCGCCGATCTGCTCGTCGTTCACGTACGTGCCGTTCGTCGAGCCGTCGTCGACGGCCCACCATTGCGTCCCCCGCTGCTCCAGGTGCGCGTGGCGCCGGGAGACGCTGTCCCCCTCGAGGACGACATGGCAATCGGCACCGCGACCGATCCGGATCGGGCTCGTGTCGAGCGCGAAGCGCTTGCCGAGGAGGGTCGGCTCCTTCGTGTAGATCACGACCAGGCAGTCCGTGCCTCTTGGACCGCTGTCCTCACCTTTGCCCGCCGGCTTCTGGACGATGGTTGTGACGCGCGTTTTCTCGTCGGGCTCGCTCACGCAAAAGCCTCCACGGTGTGGTCGGCCGAGGACGCAAATCTCGCTCGCGGTCTCGAGGGAGCCATCATCCGAAAGTACGAAGTTTCCCCTTCAGGGGACGCCGTTTACACGACGAAACCAGAGTACCGGCCGCCGACCGGGGGGGTCAAGGCGCGAGATTGCTAGATTCCTTGCGAAATTACGGCGCATGTAGGCGTAAGAGCTCGGCTCGAGACGCAAACGGAGTCGAGCGCGCGACGCAACGCTGGGTCCGGCTCGACCGCGTGGTCGAGGACTGCGTGCGGGATCCCCGCCGCTTCGAGGTGAAGGGCGCACTTGGGGGTCGCGAGCCAGAGGTCGACGGGGTGGGCAGGGGTGGGGGCGACGCGCGCGAGGATGGCTTTGGGGGGGAGGCCGTGGTCGGGCACGCGGACGATCCGGGAAGGGACCACTCCGCGACGAGCGAGGGCCGAGACGATGCGAGCGGGACGGGCGAGCGCGAGGAAGAGACCGACACGGACGTGGGAGAGCTCGGACCAGGGGATGAGACGCCCCGACGCGAACGCGCCCCGGGAGCGGACGCGGTCGTCGTGGAGGACGACGGCGTGATCGCACGCCTGCAGGAGAGCCTCCTGCGGCGCTCTCAAGTCCCCTCGAGGTACGAGCTCACCGCTCCCCCACGGCGATCCTTCGTCGAGCGCGAGAAGCGCGAGAGACGCTCTTCGCGGCGATGTCTGGAGCACTCCATCGAGCACGACAATGTCCGCGAGCGTCGAAGCGTGATCGAGGGCGGCCTGGCGGGTGGGGGCGACCACGACGGGGACACGCCCCGCGAGAGCGCGCGCCGCGACGATCGCTTCGTCCCCCACTTCGGCGAGGTCGTCGTCGCTCCGGACGACGCGGGCGCAACCCGGTCGCGCTCGGTACCCGTGCGCCACGAACGCGACCCGGGACCCTCGCACGTCGAGCTCGCGCGCACACGCGATCGCGAGCGGCGTCTTCCCCGACCCACCGAGCGTGGCACCACCGACCGCGATCACGCGAAGCCCGTCGCGCCATTGCAACGGCCTCGCGAGCGAGCGCGCTCCGATTTCCCCCCAGACGCGGGAGAGCGCTCGCGCGACGGGTCCCCCCCACGTTCCCCCTTCAAGCCCGCAGGAGACCCGTAGGCGGAGAGAAGCGCCGAGGTCGTCAAGGTTCATCGCCGACCGTGCTTACCACGGCGCTATGCTTCCGCGTCCATGCTCGCCGTCGATCCCCTCGCCCTCGCCCGCCGCCAGATCGCCATCGATCGCGCGAAGACCTCGCGCTTCCCCGCGCTCCTGGATCACAAGCTCGAGCGCATGACGGCCTCCCCGCTCGCGTTCCTGCGCGGCGCGGCCCCGCTCTTCTACGAAGTCCTCGCGGCGCATCCTTCGCTCGCGGAAGGGCCGCGCGGCAAGGGGTGGCTCACGGGGGATCTCCATCTCGAGAACTTCGGCGCGTATCGCCCGCTCCCGCTCGCCCTGAGCGGCGACAGGCACGACCGCGACGAAGCCGCGTTCGATCTGAACGACTTCGACGACGCCGTCATCGGGCCGTGGCGGATCGACGTGCTCCGCCTGACCGCGAGCCTGATCCTCGCCGGACGGGAGCTCGGCGCCGGTGGGATGCGCGTGCTCGATCTCGCGCACGGGCTCTTGCGCGCGTACGTCGTCGCCGCGTTCGACGAGAACGCGAAGCTCCCGAAGGAGCCTGCGCCCGTCACGCGCCTGATCGATCAGGTGGCCGAGCGGACGAGGAAAGAGCTCCTCGACGGGCGGACGAAGGTCGTGAAGGGAGAGCGGCGGTTCGTCCGGGGGGCGCGCTACGCCGATCTTCCTGCGGGGATCGCCAAGCGGGTGAACGGTGCGTTCGCCAAGTACGTGCGCGGGCTCGACGACGATTTTCGGCCGGAGTCCAAGGCGCTCCAGGTGATCGACGCGGCGTGGCGGATCGCGGGGACCGGGAGCCTCGGGGGGGTGCGCGTGGGCGTGCTCGTTCGGGGCAAAGGGGGGCCCGACGGGGCGTGGGTGTTCGACATGAAGGAGCAGGGGCTCCCGTCGGCGACGATCCTTTTCGGCAGGCCGTCGAAGAAGAAGCGGCTCCCGCCGGCGCAGCGGGTCGTCACGGCGTATCGGTCGTGCGTGGCGAGGCCGGCATGGCTGCTCGGGACGACGACGCTCGGGGATCTGTCGCTCTTCGTGCGGAGGCTCTCACCGCAGGAGGACAAGCTCGACCTCACGAAGATCCGCGACGAGGACCTCGACTCGCTCGCGCGGTACCTTGGGGCGCTGGTGGGGCGGGCGCACGCGCGCGGTGGGACGAAGCACCCGCGCAAGGAGTGGAGCGAGGGGGAGTGCGCCGCCATCGTCGATCGCGCGATCTCGATCGCCGGGATCCACGAGGCGACGTACCTCGCGCTGTGCAAGCTCGCCGGCAAGAAGAAGCGGTGAAGACCGTCTCCCCCGCCGAGTTCTTCGAGACGATCGCGCGGCGCTACGACCGCGTGTACGCGCTCGATGCGGAGATGACGCGCGCACGAATGAAGCGCCTCCTGCCGCTCTTCCCTCCGCCGCCGGCGCGGGTCCTCGATCTGGGGGTCGGTACGGGGCGCGAGCTCGGAGCGCTCCAGGACGCGGGCTACGACGTGACGGGGCTCGACGTCTCGTCCGCGATGCTCGTCCTGTGCGGGCGCCGCGCGAGACCGGCGCCGCTGGTCCTCGCGGATCTGTGGGCCCCTCTCCCGTTCGCGGACGCGAGCTTCGACGCGGTGATCTCGCTCCACGGAACGCTCGTGCATCCGCCGGATCGCGCGGCCTACAAGCGCCTCGCGGGCGAGCTGGCGCGGGTGCTGCGGGCCGACGGGGTGTTCCTGGCGGAGGTCCCCGCGCGCGACTGGGTACGACGGCTCGCGGCGGCGGGGATCGAGGAGGGGGACGCGCGCGTCGTTCGCATCGCGGACGATCGGCTCTTGCACGAAGACCGCGCCGCGGGGATGGCCATCGAGGCGATCGTCCCGAGCGAGGCGGAGTGGCAGGAAGCGTTCGCGGAGGGGTTCGACGTGGAGTGCGAGGCGCTCGGCGAGGCGGAGACGCTCGTCGTGGGGCGACGGCGCGGCGCCTGAAGTAGAGTGCCCCCGTGCTCAGACGACACTTCCTCGAAGCGCTCGTATCCACCGCCGCGTGCGCCTGCGTCTCGCGCTCGCCCGCCGCAAACCCGGCGTCCGCCACCGCTGCCGACGCGCCTCTCGAGAAGCGCGCTCCGCTCGCGCCGATCTCCGAGGCTGTCTTCGCGGCGCGCGTCGACCGGGTGCGCGCCCTCGCGCGCGAAGCAGGGGCGAGCGCGGCGTTCGTCACGAGCGGCACGACGAGCTTCGCCTATCTGACGGGCCGCTCACTCGGCCGGAGCGAGCGCCTCATCGCGCTGGCGATCCCGAGCGTGGCCGCGGGGGATCCCGTCCTCGTCGCGCCGTCGTTCGAGCTCGAGCGGATCCGGCGAAGTGTTCACGCGCGCGTGACGCTTCGCGGGTGGGAGGAGTCTCAGAACCCGTTCGACGTCCTGCGCGACGCCCTCTCCGGCGTGCACGGCGGCATCCTCGTCGAGCCGCACACGGAGTACGACTCGGCGATGGCGCTCGGGCGCGCCCTCCCCGACAGCAAGCTGATCGACGGCACACGCGCGTTCGAGACACTCCGCGTCGTGAAGCAAGCCGAGGAGCTCGCGCGCGTTCGCCGGGCGATCGCGCTGACCGAGGAGGTCTTCGCGCGTGCGTTCGCGGAGCTTCGCCCCGGCGTGAGCGACCGCGACGTGTCGACGTCGATCGAACGGTCTTTCGAGCGGGCGGGGTTCGAGGGCTACGCGCTCGTCCAGTTCGGGGCGCTCTCGGCGTTGCCTCACGGACAACCGACGGGCGAGCCTCTCGCGAACGAGACCGCCGTGCTCATCGACGGCGGCTGCGAGGTCGACGGGTACTGGTCGGACATCACGCGCACGCGCTGGTTCGGCGGCTCACCGCCGGCCGAGTTCCGTCGCGTCGTCGACGTCGTGACCGAGGCGCAGCGCGCGGGGATCGGGCGGGCACGCGTCGGAGTCGAGGCCCAGGAGGTCGATCGCGCCGCACGCGGCGTCATCGCGAAGGCGGGATACGGGGCGTACTTCACCCACCGCACCGGGCACGGCCTGGGAATGGATGGGCACGAGCCGATTTACATGGTCGAGGGGAACCAGACGCCGCTCGTCGCCGGGTGCGTCTTCACCGTCGAGCCGGGGATCTACCTCCCCGGCCGCTTCGGCGTGCGCATCGAGGACGACGTGCTCTGCACCGAGGCGGGGGCCGAGGTTCTGCGAGGCGCGTGACGCAGCTCTGACCGAGAGAGCGGGGCGCGCGCTCGCACGCTCGCGTTACTGGATCGTGACGTCCTTCTCGAACGGCTTGCACGTCGCGCCGGAGCAGACCGCCCCCTTCAGCTTCGCCGTTCCTTTGGGCACGCCCGCGACGCTCGCCGACTTCTCGTCGAGCGCGAACTTGCTCTTGTCGAGCTTGGCGTCCCCGGCGACGACCTTCCACGGGTACTCCTTGTTGATGTGCCATGGCCCCTTCGTCGTCACGGTCACCTTTCCCGCGGCGACGCTGACGTCGAACTCTTCGTCGGCGCGCGCGGTACGCGACGGGGTGAGCGTGGCCATGGCGACCAGGAAGCCGAGTGCGAGACCTGCGATCGTATTGGGGCGCATTGGATTCTCCTTCCGGGCCCTCAGGCACGCTCCGTACCGAGGGCTCGGCCCGCGAGAAAGAGCGCGATTTCCAGGTGAGCCGGCGGTGGAGAGACTCGGATCGATGGATCATTAAGCCAAGACTCGGGCGATCACGGCGGGTCGGAGGCCCAGGCAGTGTGCGATGAAGGGGTCGTTGCGCCTCGATGGATCGCCATTCCCTCCGAGCGGCGCGAGGTTTCGGCGCAGAGGAGCAAGTTGCAGAAGGACGGGACCGAAGTCCGTTCACACGGGGAAAGTTGCGCTGGTCTCGAAAGCACGCGTCTTGCTCTGCGTGCATCGGTGTGACGCAAGGAAAAACACTCGGTCTCCTTCTCTTGATTGGCGCCGCCACGGCATGCGGCCCTGAAGTCCCCTCGCCCGTCCGCGAGACGGCGCAAGAGCCGGGCTCTCCGGCTCCTACCGAGACTGCGACGTTCGACGACGCAGGGGGCGGCGCCTCCGCGGCTCCACCGCCGCCAAGCACCCCGTCGAGCCCCGTCGTCGATTCGGACGCCGTGCTCGCTTCAATCGCACTGGGCGCCTACCAGACGTCGCCTTCGTTCACGGAAGTGACCAGCGCTCCGTACCCGTCCGTCGCGGCGCCCGGATCGATGATTCGTGAATGGGTGTCGACGCCGGCCCTGGGCGTGTACGAGGCCGTCTCGCCGGGTGTGAGCGGCTCGAACGTGATCGCTCCGGTCGGGGCGACGATCGTTCGCGCCGTGCTCGGCGAGGACGGTGGCGTGGACAAGCTCACGTTGATGTACAAAGGGCCCGCGGGGTACAACCCGGCCCTCGGCGACTGGTGGTTCGGCGTGACCGACCCGAGCGGGACGCCCCTCGAGAGCGACGGCGGCGCGGAGGTCGGGCTCCTGTCCACGTGCTACTCGTGCCACGTGCCGCGCAGCACTGACGATTATCTCTTCGGCGTGCCGCTCGACGATCGTGTCGCGACCGAAGCGGGGGACGATGCGGGCTACGACGCGGGCGCAGGAACGGGCGCGAGCGACGGCGCGGCGGACGATGCCGGGGACAGTGGGGCGGACGACGCCGGCACCGACTCGGGCCATCACCATCATTGACCACCTCCACGCAGGTCGGGCGGGCCACCGCACGCGCTGGATCAACAGGCCGCGATGCTCCCGATCGCACGGATCGACGAGTCTCCGGGGTGACGCGCCGGAGTTGTTACAAAGAACCTCGTTTCTGGATCGCTCGCGGGCGATTTGAGCCGTCCGGCTGGAATGATGCTCGCGCAGAGGAAACGGAGGGGGCGTTCCGTCGCTCATGCACCCGCCGCGGTGCGGGCGCGACCGTTGCTATGAGGACTGGCGCCATGAAAAAACTCCCCCTCTGGACGTGCCACGCGATCGGTTTCCTCGCTGCGACCGCCTGCTCGAGCTCGAACCCTAGCCCGAGCCCCAGCGCCGAGTCGGACGCAGGGACGCAGAGCCAATCTGGCTCGTCGTCGAGCCCTGCCCCAAGCGGTACGTCGAGCTCGAGCTCGGGTGGGGCGTCGGATGGGGGGGGCACTGCCACGCCGGCAGGCTCCTCGACCGCGACGCCAACTCCCACGCCGGCGCCGACCTCGACCGGGACCCCGCAACCGACCCCCCCTCCTCCAACAGGAGGAGGCTCCAGCTCCGGAGGAGCAGGAGGAAGCAGTGGAGGAGGAGCGCCCACCGGGTGGAGCTCCGTCGTCGGCGGCGGCGGGTTCTTCGGCCAGACGTTCGACAACGTCACGTGGACCGGACGAACGGTGGCGAGCGGCACGCTCTTCTCGGTCGCCTGCGCCGACAACCTTCACGGGTGGGTCTCGGGAACGAACGGGTTCGTCGCGTACACGGCGAACGGCGGCGCGAGCTGGGCCACGCAGCAGTCGATGCTCGGCGGGAACCTGCGGGCGATCAACTTCGGCTGGTCGACCACCGGCGTCGTCGCTGGCGACGCGGGGGCGCTCGCGGTCACGTCGGACAGCGGCGCGCACTGGACTGCGATCACGCCGCTCACGACGGCGACACTTCGCGGCGCCGCGGTGGCTCCGTACGTGAGCGTGATGCTCGCGGTCGGGGACGGTGGGACGATCCTCCGCTCGGCCGACGGCGGCGGTACCTGGACGAGCACGACCATCCCCGGCGCGGGCGACTTCCACGGCGTCGCGAGCGATGCGTGGGCCGGGCTGGTCCTGGCTGTCGATTCGCTCGGAGGAATCTGGTCGAGCGGCGACGCGGGGATCACGTTCACGCGCGAGGCGGGGGTGAGCGTATCGCTCGACAGCGTCAACACGACGCAAGCAGGGGACGGAGCGCTCGCCGTCGGGAGCGGAGGGGTGGCACTGAGCCGCTCTTCTGCCGGAGTGTGGACGCAGCTCGCGACAGGGACGACGGTGGACCTGCACGCGGCGCTCATCGCGAGCGCCGGGTCGCGGTACTACATCGCGGGGGAATCGGGGACGCTGCTCACGAGCGTCGATCTCGGGGGTCACTGGGCGGTGCAGCCGCTAGGGACGACGGCGGCGCTGTATGCGCTGCAGGATCTCTAACTCCCACCCCACCCCCCGGCCCCCGCCCCGCCGGCAGGGCGGGGGGAGCGTGAGCAAGAAGCGTCACGCCCCCTGAACGAGCCCCCGCGCCGGAATGAAGCGCACAGGCGCGATGGGCTTCACCACGAGCTCTCCGTTGGCCCTCGTGTGGTGCGTGAGCATCTGCATCCCGCCCGAGGGTCCGACGGGGGCGAGGAGCACGGCCCCCTCGGCGAGAGCGTCGGTCAGCGTGTCGGGTACCTTGGTCACGGCGAACGTGATCCAGGCGCGATCGTGGTCGCGCAGGAGATCGGCAGCGGCGAGCCCGTCGGCGTGGAGGACCGAGACGTTCCCGCAGTCCCGCGTGAGCCTGGCGGCCTCTGCGACGAGGTGCGGATCGACATCCATCGAAGTCACCCGTCCGTTCGGCCCGACGATGTGCGACGCGAGCGCCGCGCCGTAGCCTGTCCCCGAGCCGATATCGAGATACCGGTGCCGTTCCGCGAGCCCCAGCGCCTTGAAGGCGCCCGCGTAGATGAGCGGCTGGCTGATGGTGGAGCCGGACGCGCCGAGAATCCCCTTCGCCATGATCGCGAGCAACGTCCCGTGCTCGTCCAGAAGAGCGCGCATCGAGGGGACGAGCGGGCCGTGCGGCGTGTCGAGCGGGAGGGCGATGTTCTCGTAGGCGAGCTCCTGGTCGCAGGCGCGCGCGAAGCGGGCGCGGTCGACCGAGAGGATCGCGTCGCGCACGCGCGGAGGGAGCGGGCCTAGCGTCGTCTCGAGCGTCGCGACGAGCGCCTCGGCGGTGCGGATGCCTTTGAGGTCGGGCCCCGGTTCCGTCATGGCGATCCCGGCGATGCGCCCCTCCTCGTCGAGGCCGACGTGGAGCTTCCATTCGCCCCGCTCGGCCTTCACGAGCCACGTGCCGCGCGTTAGCGAGGTCTCCCCTTCCGTGCGCTCGACGGACTTCCACGCGCCCCGCGCGGCGACGATGCCCGCGAGGGTCGCGGCGGTCTTCTCGAGGGGGAGGGCCTCGCGCGCGCGTGGGGAGAACAGATCGAAGAGCCCCTGGGCGTCGCCTGCGACGACGCGCGCGAAAACGACTTTCACGACGTCGGCGACGTCCATCGGCTCCCCCCCGTCAGACCTCGAAGTCGCCCTTCTCCAGGATCTCCGTCACCCGCCACAAGAACGAGTTCGCGTTCACGCCGTCGACCACGCGGTGGTCGTAGCTGAGCGCCATGTACATCACCGGGTGGATCGCGATCTGGTCCTCGCCGTCCGCCCCCTCGACGACGACGACCCGCTTCTGGATCTCCCCCATCCGCAAGATTCCGACGTTCGGCTGGTTGATGATCGCGCCGCCGAAGAGGTTCCCCTTGATGCCGGGGTTCGTCACCGAGAACGTCGCGCCGCTCAGATCGTCGATCGTGATCTTGCCGTTGCGCGCCCGCTTCGCCAGGTCGTCGACCGCGCGGACGATGCCGCGCACGCCGAGCTCGTCGGCGCGACGGACCACCGGGACGACGAGGCCGTCCGGCGAATCGACGGCGACGCCGATGTTGACGTCCTTGAAGATGACGTACGCATCGTCGAGCACGCGCGCGTTGAGATCCGGCGTCTCGCGGAGCGCGCGCGCCGAGGCAACGACCGCGAACGAAAGCATCGTGAGGGAGAGCCCCTCTTTCTTGTAGCGGTCCTTGTTCGCCTCGCGCAGGCGGCTCGCCTTGTGGAGGTCGACCTCGGCGACCGTCACCACGTGCGGCGACGCGAACTTCGAGTAGGTCATGTGGTCGGCGGTGATGCGCCGGCGCCGCGTGAACGGGATGACCTTGTCCCCTTCGTTCGGGCGGTACTGCGGGACCTTGAACGACCCGTAGCCGAGCCCAGGGATCGGCGGGGTGAAGCCGCCGCCGAGGTTGATCATCTGCGCGAGCTGCTGGGGGGCCTGCTTGGAGGGAGCCGGGACCGCGACGAGCGGGCTCCCGGTCGACGCGAGGGAGGTCGCGCGCAGGACGTCGTCGCGTCCGATGCGCCCGTGATCGCCGGAGCCGCGGACGTCGTTGAGGTTCACGTCGTTCTCGAGCGCCGCTTTTCGCGCGCTCGGGCTCGCCAGGACCGCGTTCCCCGTCGGGTTTCGTCCGCCGCCATCGCCAGCCAGCGCGGTCACGATGGGCGGAGCGGGAGCGGGAGCGGGGCTCGAGGCGCGCGTGGAGCTTTCCGCAGGCGTCGGCGTCGCGAAGGCTCCTTCCTCAATTTGGCAGAGGAGCCCCTTGACCGTGACCACCTGCCCCTCCTTGGCCAGGAGCTTCGCCACGCGCCCCCCCGTGGGGGCCGGGAGCTCGCTGTCGGCCTTGTCGGTCGCGATCTCGAGGAGCGGTTGGTCCTTCTTGACGATGTCCCCTTCGCGGACGAGCCACTTCGTGATCGTCCCCTCGGAGACGCTCTCGCCGAGCTGGGGCATGGTGACGTCGATTAACATCGGGGCCTTTTTACGCTGGCTGAATGGTTCTGTATAGATAGGGCGTCAGCCGCGACGGGCAAGGCTCGCGACGAAGTAGCCGTCGGTGCCGTGCACGTGAGGCAAGAGGCGCAAGGTTGACGGATCTTGCCCGGCGCTCGCGAGCGCGACCGCAGCGGGGGAATCGAACGGCGCGAGCGCGAAGTCTGCCCGGTCCGCGAGGAACGGCGCGAGGACGTCCTCTGCCTCTTCGCGAAGGACGCTGCACACGGCGTAGACCAGGCGCCCTCCGGGGCGGACGTGGTCCGCGACGCGCGAGAGGATCGCGCGCTGGAGGGCCGGGAGCGTGACGAGGTCCCCTTCGGTGCGCCGGGTCTGAAGATCAGGGCGGCGGCGCAACGTCCCGACGCCCGAGCAAGGGGCGTCGACCAGGATGCGATCGTAGTCGCGGGGGACGTCGCCCGATCCGATCGACCAGTCCACCGGGTAGCACGCCCGCACAGCGCGCCTGGTGCGCCCGAGGTCGCGCACGAGCGCCTCGAGCTTCGGAGGGTGAACGTCGGCCGCGTCGACCGCCCCAGTAGCGCCGACCGCCGCGGCGAGCGCGCCTGTCTTGTTCCCTCGCCCGGCGCACGCATCGAGCACCGTCTCCCCGGCGCGCGCCCCCAGCGCGAGCGAGACGAGCTGCGACCCTTCTTCTTGAATGCTCCACTCCCCTTCGGCCCAGCCCGGGAGGCTCTGCGGCTTCCCCGCGCCGCGACCGAGGATCGCCGCGGGGGAGACGCGCCCTGGCTCGAACATCGCGTCAGGGGACGCGGCGCGAAGGCGGGTCACCCACGCGTCGCGCTCGGCGAGATCCTCGACGCGGATCCCGAGCGGAGGGGCCTCAGCGCCGCTCGCGAGGAACGGGCCCACGGCGTCGGCGCCGATCGCGCGCGCGAGGGCGTCCTTTAGCCATACCGGTGTCGAGTGCACGATCGCCTCTTGGAGCCGAGGCTCTTCCTTCGCGGCCTCCGCGGACAGCGCCCGCAGCACCGCGTTCGCGAATGCGGCGACCCGCGCGCCGCTCACCGCGCGCACGAGATCCACCGCCTCGTTCACCGCAGCGAAGGACGGGACGCGCGTCAGGAAGAACAGCTGGTACGCCGCCACTTCGAGGTGCGCCCGCGCGCGCGCCTCGAGCCCCTTGATCCCCCGCTTCGCGTGCCTCTCGATCCGCGCGTCGAGCCACGGTCGCACCCGGAGCGTGCCGTACGCGAGCTCCGTCGCCAGCGCGCGGTCGCGCGGCGCGAGCTGTACGGCGCGCGTGAGCTCGGTGTCGAGCGACGCGGCGGCGAACGCTCCGTCCTTGTCGACGCGCGCGAGGACCTGCGCGGCGATCGCGCGCGCCGAATACGAACGGGGGGGGCTCACTGCAGCTCGATGCTCAGGCTCGTGGGCGGGGTGTAGCTCGTCTCCGTCGTGCTGTACGGCTGCACGAGGACGACCGCGGTGGCGCACGCGGCAAGAGGGAGTCCGCCGCCGTTCGCCTTCGTGAGGCCGGGGCAGTACTCCGACGTCCCCGGGGAAGGGCTGTCGTATCCCCCCGCCCCTTTGGCCCCCTCGGAGACGTAGCCGGTGCACGCTTCGAGTGCGCTCTGCGTCGCCGGCACGGTCGACGCGGCATAGAACGTGAGAAAGCCGTCGTCGGTCTTGTTGCATACCGCCCACGCGGAGAGCGTCGCGGCCTGCGCCGTGTCGTTCACGACGACGTACCCGAGGTACGGCTCCGTCCCCGACGTGTCGTCGGTCGACGGGCACGCATCGTTCACCTGGCTCCGCGTGATCCGGTACGCGGTAGGCGCGCCCGTGAAGCTCAGCGAGAGCGTTGTCGGCGTCGAGAGAGCGCTGAGGACGACGCTCGCGGCCGATGTATCGCACACGACGTTGATCGTGGACGGCGCGCTCGTCCCCCCTCCGGGCGCGGCGTTGACGACGGTGACCGAGAGCGCACCTGGCGTGGCGAGCAGCGCGGCGGGGAGGGTCGCGGTGAGTGACGTCGCGCTCTCGGTGGTGACCGCGATCGGCGCGCCGTTCACCTGGACGACCGACGCGGCGACGAAGCCGCTCCCCGTGAGCGTGATCGGCGTGGCGGCGGAGAGTGCGGCGATCGTCGTCGGCGAGACCGAGGTGAGCACGGGGACCGGATCGTTCGCGGTGACTGTGAACGGCGCGCTCACGCCTCCGCCGGGGGCGGGGTTCGTGACAGCGACGGGGAACGATCCGGCCGCGACGAGCGCGCTGGCGGGGACGGTGGCGCCGAGCTGCGTGGCGCTCGCGTACGTCGTCGGGATCGCGGCGCCGTTGAACGACACGGCGCTCGCGGCGACGAACCCGGTCCCGACGAGGGTGATCGGCGTGGCGGCGCTGCCGACGGTGAGCGCCGGTGGGGTGACGCTGGTGACGGTGACCGTCGGGTTCGAGACGATGAACGCGATCGACGACGACGTCCCTCCGCCGGGAGCGGGGTTCATGACCGTGACGGGGAAGAGCCCCGAGCTCGCGAGCGCCGACGCGGGGATCGTCGCCGTCGCGGTCGTCGCGCTGGTCACGGTGGTCGGGAGCGTCGCCCCGTTGAACGCGATCGTCGTCCCCGAGACGAACGACGAACCGACGACCGTCAGCGGAGTGGCCGGCGAGCCGAGCGTTGCGCTCGTGGGGGCGAGCGACGTGATCGATGGCGGCGGGTTCACGAGCTGAAACGCGATCGCGGCGCTCCCTCCGCCGCCGGGGGGGGACGTACCGGCGGTGATCTCGAGCGAGCCCACGGGGGACATGTCGATGCTCGGGAGGGTCGCGCGGATCTCGGTGGACGAGACGAAGGTGGTCGCGAGCGGCACGCCGTTCACCTGCACGACCGTGCGCGAGACGAAGCCGGTGCCGGTGCAGTCGAGCGTCGTGGCGGGGGTACCGACGATGGCTTGCGTGGGGGAGATCGCGGCGAGCGTGGGGGTGGGGGCGAGGTAGACGGGGGGGGGAGTGGCGTCGTCGTTGGTGCGTGAGGGGCCGGAGTCGTCACTCGCGGAGGTGTCGGTGAATCCGGATGCGTCGTCCAAGATGGTTGGTGTGGAGGTGTCTTCGCCGGCGTCCTCTGGTCCGCTCGTGATCGCGTTCGGGGGGGGCGAGCAGGCGATGGCGGCGGTGAGAGCGACAGCGAGCACGCCACACAGGGCTGAGAGCGTGTTCGACAGCGCTCGCCCGCGAAAACCCCACCCCCCTGGCCCCCCGCCCCGCAGGCAGGGCGGGGGGAACGTGAACAGGTGGGCACTCTTCACGCTCCCCCTTCCCTGCCTGCGGGGAAGGGGGCCGGGGGGAAGGGGTTCCGTGGGCGCCGGGGCGGGTAAATCCTGTTGAACACCCTCTAAGCCCCTCACGTGAAGATCTCCCGCAGCTCTCCCACGATCACATCCCACCGCCGCTCCACGTCGTTCTTGAACGCGAGCAGCATCAGCGCGAAGAGCATCGTCATCCCGACGAGGCTCGCCACCTCCCGCACGCGCAAGGGGAGCGGTTTACGCCGGACCCACTCGACGAGGAAGAACGCGAGGTGCCCTCCGTCGAGCACCGGGATCGGCAGCAAGTTGAGGAGGCCGAGGTTCACGCTGATGAGCGCCATCGCCCAGACGAAGTACGCCGGCCCCTTCGCCCCCGCCTGCCCGGCGATGTCGTAGAGCGTGATCGGCCCGCTCACGTTCGACAGGCTGATCCGCCCCTGGAGGATCCGGACGAAGCCGACGCCGATGAACTCGATGACGGCCCCCGTCTCCTGGAAGCCGCGGCCGATCGCGTAGATCAGCGGGTGCGGGTTCGGCACGAGCTCGCCGCGCGAGACCGGGACCCAGTGCGTCGTGCGAAAGACGTAGCGCTCGTAGTGTTGCCCGAGCTCGTCGTCCCACTGCTCGCTCCGGAGCTGGAAGGTCCCCGCCATCGGCACCCCCTCGCGCGTCCACGCGAGCTCGTGCACCTGCCTCGGCGCGTGGGCGAGCTCCGTGTTCAGGGACTCCCACGAGCGCGCGGGGCGGCCGTCGAGCGACACGAGGCGATCTCCGGTGCGCAGGCCCGCGAGCCATTCGCTCGACGCCTCGGGGACGAACGAGGCGTAGAGATCGGCCCCTTCGATCCCGGCGCGCGCGAGCACGTCCGCGGCGCGATCGTTCGCGTCCCCGCCCGCGCCCGGAGCGACCGGCGTGTCGGCCGGCTTCGCGAGCGGCGTGAGCGTGGCCACCTGGGGCGTCATCACCGCCAGATCGCAGAGCCCCCCCATCGCGTCCGGCGCATCGACGGGGCGCAGGTACGTGAGGACGACGGTGTCGCCGCGGTTCGCCGCGAGCGTCGACTGGAGGTCGAAGAGGCGATCGACCTTGCGCCCGTTGATCGCGACGACGCGATCGAACGTGCGGAGCCCGGCGCGGTACGCGGGCGAATCGGTTCGCGGCACGCCGATCACCGGCGCCGGGAACGTCGGCACGATTCCGACGCGCCCGACGTGCTCGACGATGTCGAGCTCGCGCTGCTCCACCTCGTCCGCGGGGGTGAGCGTCGTCTCGACGGTGCGACCGTCACGCAGCACGACGACCCGCAGCGGCGTGCCTGCTTTGCGCGCGACGATCGACTGCACGTCGGGGAAGCTGTCGACCTCCTTGCCGTTGATCGAGACGATCCGGTCGCCCGCGACGAGCTTCCCGTCGGCGGGCCTGCCTGGGAGCACCACGCCGACCATCGGCGGGAGGAACGCGCGGTCCTCGAGGAAGACGGAGGTGTAGAGCGCGATCGGGAAGAGGACGTTCATCGCCGGCCCGGCGAGGACGATGACGATCCGCTTCCAGAGGTCCATCGACTCGAACGTGCGCCGGCGGTCCTCGGGGAGGATGGGCTCGGGGCCGCTCTCCTCGAGCATTTTCACGAACCCGCCGAACGGGAGGAGCGCGAGGCAGTACTCGGTCTCCTTGCCGCGGATGCGCAGGACCTTGGGGCCGAAGCCGATCGAGAAGGTGATGACCTTTACGCCGAAGATCTTGGCGAAGGCGAAGTGGCCGCTCTCATGGATGAAGATGAGGACCGAGACGAGGAGGATGAAGTAGAGGAGGTCCACGGGAGGGTGCTGCGGAGAGGGTGTAACGCGGTGCGGGGAGGGCGTCGAGCGGGGCGCACAAAGAGAGGGGGATGACAGGAAGTCGGGAAGACGGGAAGCGGAGAGGGATCAGGAAATCCGCTGCTCCCCGTCTTCCCGACTTCCTGTGAATCCTCTCGATCTGCGGGAAACCCTGTTGAAGACCCTCTCAGACGTGCAGCACGCGGACACCTCGGAAGAATGCCGCCAGGTGCGCGAGGTCTTCGACGTCGGAGGTGAAGACGGTATCGCCGCGCTGAGCCGCAGAAGCCATGACGATTGCGTCGATGGTCGTCGCACCGCGCACGGCGCCGATCGCGTCCCCGGCAATCTTGGCGAGACGCGCGTCGAGCGGCTCGATGTCGATTCCGTCGAGCAGCCTCTGCATGCGCTTGCTCGCCCGCCCTCGCCACCACTCGGCGACGACGACGGTGGGAACGGTGATCCGTGTGTCGGACTGCACCGCGGCGCTCACGATCCGGAGCATTCGTGCCCCCCCGCGCTCGAGCGCGATGAGCGCGCCCGTGTCGAGCGTGATCACGCGGCGGAGCTCGCACGGGCCTTGCGCCGCGCGCGCTTCGGCTCTGTGTCCGTCCCGCGCACCTCGGCCAGAACCGCCGCCACCTCGTCCGACGTGAGCCTCGGGGCTTTCGACATCCGCAGGAAATCCTCGAGGGCCTCGCGCCGCCGGAGCGCATGCACGCCGTCTACGAACGCGGCCGACAGATTGCCGGAGTTGAGACGCCGCGCGCGCGCCTCGATCCACGCGAGCTCACCGGCTTCGAGGCTAATGGTCACTTTTCGCGTCGCCATCGACTTGGTCATACCACTGTATGAACGGTGACGCACGCCCCCGCGGGGACCTAGGGGAGCTTCAACCGAAGGCCCTCGGCGTCCGCCTGCTCCGGATCGTGGAAGGCGTTCGTCGCTTCGAGCTCCGCGCGGGCACCTTCGTAGCTCGAGAAGTCGATCGCCAGGGTGTAGCGCTGCAAGAAGTCCAAGCTCCGAACGAGCGCTCGCGCCGTACCGCTCTGCGAGAGCGCCTTGAGCCCCGACAGGTAATTCGAGCGATAGATCGTCGGAACGATGATGCGCCGCTCGCCGTCGGCGACGAGCTCCGCGTTCATCATGATCCGGGCGACCCGCCCGTTCCCGTCGGTGAACGGATGGACCTCGCTGATGAGGAACATCATGAACACGGCGCGCTGAAAGGGGTCGGGGAGCGAGCGATGGACCTCAAAGCCGCGCGCAAGCGTCCCGCGCACGAGATCGGGCGCGACGAAGAGCGTGCTTCCCGCCCGATTGTTCGTGGACTTGAATGCGCCGGGGTGCTTCTCGGGCCGCCCCTCCATCACGTGCGCATGCCGGGCGCGGAGAATCGCGACGAGCTCTTCGAAGGTCCTCGGCGTCCGCGCCATCTCCCTGCGGTCGGAGACCACGCGGAACGTTCCTAGGACATCGTGTGCATCTTCGGGGCGCTCAAGCGGGATGCGCCCCTCGAACACGATGTCTTTTGCCTCGCCGACTTCGAACTCGGTCCCCTCGATGAAGTTGGAGAAGTATGCCTCGAAGAACGGGAGATAGCGGTCCTCGTTCGGGCGAGCCGGATCGAGGCGATGGCTCGGAGACTCCTTGAGAAGCTCGCGTTGGAGAGCCGAGAACAGATCGAGCCTGCGGGCGTCGTAGGGCTGCCCCGCCGCGCGCGCCCGGGCGACGTCCGACGTCAAGGGTGCCTTTCGCGTCCCCATGAGGGATCCGATCAGCGCGTCGAGCTCCCTCAGCTCGACGATGAGCCCGAGCTTCCGGGCGAGCTTCCGGGCGTCGTCGCGGATCGCCAATACGTAGGCGTCGCCCTTGTCTCGGAGATCTCGCTCCAACCGCTCTTCGAGCTCACGCCGCGAGAGCCGCCGTGCGACGCCGCTGCGAGCGCGCGTCGCGGGGACGTTCTCGAGGTACGCGCGCGCACGGCTCGCCATGTAGAGTCCCATCAAGGGCGTATCGCCGGTGATCGGGCCTGCGCCTTTGCGGGCGCGCAGGACGACACCAGGGAGGGCGACGTTCCGAGCGACGCTCGCCGCGAGGAAGACGGAGCCGTCGGTCGATGGCCCTGCCTCGAACGCGGTGCGGTCGGTGACGACTGCGCCCGGAAAGACGAGCGACGCGATCGGCCAGAGCAGACGCCGAACTAGGCGCTCGGGCGGCTGCGCGAGATCGGTCGTGTACACTCCGGGAGCGAGCTTCCGGAGCCGGCCCGCCTTCAGCTCGCGACTGATGCGAGGAGCGAGAACCGGCCTCGTGACGAAGACCTCGGGGAGCGGGGGGGCGGATCGGGACAAGGAAAACCGGTCGATAGATGCCGCGTTCTGGGGTCAATCGCAACAAACCGACACTTAGCGGGACGTAAACGCAACAATTTGCGAGATAAGGAGCAGCAGTCTCGAGGCCGCCTCCACATCGTCATTCCCCTGAGGCCGCGATCGGCCCCCCACCCGACCTCCCCCCGAATCGGGGGGAGGAGGAATCGAGGTTCACTTTCTCGTTTCCCGGGCGTCTTCGTCTCAGTGCCCCGACGTCGTCGCGCCGTTCGTGGCGCTGCCTCCGGTGCCGTTCGCCGCCGTCGCCGTTACCCCGTTCGTCTGCGCAGAGCCCGTCCCCGTCGCAACCGTCGGCGCCTGCGCCTGGGTCGGTGCCTGCGCCGGTGTCGGCGGGGGCGTCGGCGCGCTCGCTGTCGTCGCCTCGAGCGCGGCCTTCGCCGCGCGCTTCTGATTCGCCTTGCCGACCTTCCCGTGCGACGGGACCCTCCCCGCCGCCTTGTCCGCCTTGTTCGCCGCGCGCGTCGAAGCCCCCTTGCGAGCAATCACCTGCTGCGCCGCGAGCACGCTCGCGAGCGACGGATACATCGTCGCGAGGCCGCTGTTCACCTGCACAGCGAGGTCGAACGAAGGACGGAGCGCCGCCATCACCGCGCGAATCGCCCCCCACGAGAGCCCCTCTTGCGCGCCAGCGAAGACGTCCCAGCTCGCCGTCGCCACGCGCATCGCCGACCACTGGCTGCCGGCCTGGAAGAGATGAATGATCTGGTCGACCGGAGGCACGGTGCTGCCGAGCACCTGCGCGAAGTTCGTGAAGCGCTGAAGGTCGCTGATCGCCCCCTCGATGTTCGTGAGCTCGCCGGCCTTCGGCTGCGTGCCCCGGTAGTCCGCCCCGGGCCGCGGGACCCAGCCGGTCGGCGGCGCGGGGATGTTCGCGCTCGCGGGGGGGAGCGCGATGAACTCGATTGCCGCCGGCGCGCTCGCCACGGGAGCGGCCGTGGCAGGAGTGGCTGTGGCCGGGGGCAGGGTGGCGCTCTCGATGACCGCTGCCGAGGCGCGGGGTTTCAGGTGGGGGTGCGCCTTGGCCGGGTCGACGCCGTGCTCGGTCGCGTGAGTCGCCGGGCTTTTGTGGATGCGTTTCATGGGAGAGCTCCTTCGAGCCTGAGCGCCTGCCGCGTCCCGAGTCGTTCGGGCTGGGCGGCGACGCCCTTCGAAGGTTCCTTGGTCACGAGTGACGGGGGAGCGGTCGGCGAGGGCGGCGCATCTGCCGCTTTGCAGAGACAAAGGCGAACGATTCCGGAGCGCCGAGAGGAAAACGCACGGCGCGTCGTTTTTCTGCTTCGCGCCTCGGCGCTCGTGACAGGGCGTACGCTGACCGCGCTGCAGAACGACCGATCGTCCCCCTGTCACCCTTACCGGGCCGATGAACGATCGCGTCCACGGGAATGCCTATGGCTCGGACAGGATCGCGCATCCCGTCCTCGGGATGACCCATCGCTCCGACGGGACGGCCCATCCCGTGCACGGGAAGGCCCATCGCTCGCACGGGATCGCAGATCCCGCAGACGGCCTACGCTATCCCTCGGACGGGATACTGCTTCCCGCCCGAGCGATGTCCCATCCCGTCGGAGGGATAGGCTATCGCGTGGACGCGATCGATCATCGCCTCGGTCGCAGGACGTCGGCCCAGCGCAGCTTCGTCTTCCAGCCACGACGGAAGGCCACCAACGAAATTCGCTTCGCGACGACAAATCACGCAACACGCTCCCGCGACGTGCCGATGGGAGATGCATGAACAGCGTCGCTCCTTCGTTCGCGCGGCTCTCCGCGGTCCCCGCTCGCCTCCTCCCCTCGGACGGTCCGCTCGGATCACCCGGCACGCAGGTCGAGGTCGTCTCCGATGTGACCGAGGCCCGCGGCGAGCGCCTCGTGCGGGTGACGACGCTGCGGCTCGTGACGCCGGCACACTCGTTCGCGCCGATCGCGCCCCCCGCGAGCCGCGACGCTCCGGCTCCTTGCGCGCTCGTTCCGCGCGAAGGGGGGATCGCGCAGATACTCGGCGCGACGTGCTGGGGCGATCTTCGCGTCACGGTCGTCGACGGTCACACGCTCCGCATCGGGCACCGCAAGACGGCGATCCGGCGTACGTACCGCGACCTCGGGCTCTACGCGAAGAGCTCGCGCGAGCCGACGCGGAAGTGGAAGCTCCTGCTCGCGATCTGCGAAGGGCACGGCACGTTTCGCTGGAGCACGCTCGGCGGGTTCGGCGCGGCGAGGCAGGCGGTGTCCGTCCTTCGCATGAAGCTGAAGGAGGCGTTCGGGCTGGAGGAGGATCCGTTCTACGAGTGGAACGGCGGGTGGAAGGTGAGGTTCTTTGCGAGCTCGGAGATCGGCAGCGACGAGTAGAGTCGATCGCGCAGGCGAGTCGATCGTCTAATGCGTCGGCGGCCGCAGCACAGTGATGTTCGACGGATAGGTCTCCGCGAGCGGCCCCACACCGCCGGCCGGCGGAGGCTCATACGTGCTTCCCACGATCGTGACGGTGTTGGCCGTCCCCCAGAGCACGTTGGTCTGCGTCGACCCGGTGGGGAAGCCCGCGAGGAACGGCGTGAGGAACTTCAGCGGCACGGTCCCCGTGTTGAGCGGGTTCGGCGGATCGGGGCAGTAGTCGCACGTGGGGACGTAGCCAGGAGGGATAGCCTCGACCAACCCGCTGTCCGGACTCTCGAGGGCGTTCATGACCTCCGGGCTCAGGCTCCCGAGCGCGCCGACTCCGGCGTCCGCCCCCTGGCCGTTCGTCGCGTGCCAGTCGCCCGCGAGGATCGCGGGGAGGCCGTCGGTCTTGCTCTGCGATTGGATGAACGCGATGACCTCGCCGACCTGGAGATCCTGTTCGTCCTCCCAGCCGTTCTCGGGCGGGGTCGCATTCGGATTGTCCTGTCCGTAGTAGCCAACGTAGGGCAACGACTGGTCGATCAACGGCGAGGTGAGCTGCGCGCAGAAAAAGTCGAACTGCTGATTGTTCTCGAGCGTCACCGTTGCTTGAAGCACGGCGCGCCGGAAGCCCGTCGCGGGGAGGATGTACGCGTGCTGGTTCGAGAGCGGGTAGTGCGACAGGATCATCGACGGCGTCTGGCCAATGAACGCGAACGGCTGGTGCGTATCGGTAGTGCAGGCCGTTTGTCCGGCACTGATCTTCTGCTCCGACGTCAGGTAGAGGACGATGCAATCGAAGCAGCCGTTGACCGCCTTGCTCTTCTCGTAGATCGGCAGAAATTGCTGCGCGCAGCTGTTCTCGAGGCAATCCGTGCTCTGGTCGAGCGTGCCCGAGAACGTCGGATCGCCCGGGTTCGTCGAGCAGTTCGTGTTCACGCAGTTGTAGATGTTGGTGATGGTCGCCGCGGGGACCACCGACGGATCGCAGGGCGCCACGGTGGGAGGCGTGCGGACGTCCGAGGCGAGCGTCGGCGGCGTGTCGAGGTCCGTCGCGACGGAGTAGGTGTACGGGTACCAGGCGGTTGCCGCAGAGGCGATGGCTGCTTGATCCGTCTGATTGTCTGCTTCCACGACGCACATCACGTCGGACGTGCGCGCCGCGATCGCGGCGTAGATCGCGGGGCGCCGGTCGGTCTCGAACGGTGCGTTCGCGCCGTAGAGGCCGACGTTGAACGTGTCGACCGAGATCAGCGGCGGTCGCGTCGGGGTGCATTGCGCAAGGAGCGTGTTGTCCTGTGCCGTGAGGGGAACCCCCGCGTCGGTCCCGGCGCCCGCACCCGCGTCGACGATCCCAGCGGTGATCGCCGTCTGCAGGCTCACCGCGTCCTCGCAGTACAGTCCTTCGGCCGGATGGGTCGGGTCCGCGGGATCGCCGCCCACGTACAGGGTCGCCGTGTCGGGCGAACCAGGCGTGCTGAATACGACGATCGCGTTGTTTGCTGTGTCACTCGCGAGGGACGCACCGAACAAGAAGCTCCCCGGGATGATCCCGAGATAGCCCTCCGCATCAACCGTTCCGAGCTCGTAGGCGCCCCCCGGCTCTACGCCACCAGGAGCGATCGGCGTGCTGTATCCCACGGAGGTGAGCGTCGTCGGGACGAACGCGCTCGCGGCGGTGCCCACGTTGATCGGCACCGAGCTAGCGAGCGCGTTGACGATACGGAACTCCGAGCTGTTCGGGGTCAGCTCGCCAGGATGCTCCGCGAGAGCGGAGAGCTTCTCGGTGCTCGCGTTTCCCCAGCGGACGATAGTCACGGGCGGCGGTGCGACTCCGTTTGGCGCTGTAGTCGTGTCCCCAATCGCGACGCCGTCGATCTCGCTCGTCGGAGTCGCGGAGCACGTCTGTCCTGCCGGTATCGCCCGCACATCGATCTTCCCGGCCGGGACCGAGAAGGGAACCGTGGACTCCTGGTACTTCAAGCCGACTGCGCACAACGAGTCGTTTCCGCCGTCGCGGAAGATCGGTCGCCCCCAGCTGGTCGTACCGGACGCACGCACGCAGAAATCGGCGTTCCCCGTCGCTGAGTTCGTCCCCAAGTTCACGACCCGTATCTTGCCGTTCCCCGTCGACGCGGTCCCGGCAACCCCGGGCAGGTTGCACCCTGTGAGCAGCGGGTCGGCGGTGCGCGACTGGATACCGGCGATCGCCTGGCACCCCACGACCGCGATCACGAACAGCGCCCCGGAAGTATACAACAAGGTCGAACGTTTCACTGGCACCTCTCGATGAATTCGCGCGCGAAGAAAGCTCCGATGAGTGCGAGTGCGCGCGGAACTGAGTCTCGTTGCGTCGTGATCTCGTCAGAACGAGCGTGTGAGAAACGCCTCTCCTCCGTGGGCTCCGCTGACGACGCGGAAGCCCCATGCCGATGCCTCTTTCGGCGGAGCCCCCTTGGGAGCCGGCCCCGCCTCCTCCTTCGCGCCACCCGTCAAGATCATCACCCCTCCGACGACGATCGCCGCAGCCCCGATGCCGATCCCGAAATCGGCGACCCAAGCGTCGGTCTGCGCGGTCGACATCGCATTCGCCCCCGTGGTCGTGCACCGGAGCTGGCCGTCTTGGGTGGGGCAGTTCTGATCGCTCGTGCTCTTCTCGCTGAGAGCCAGCCCGCCGAAGACGCCCCCGACGATCGCGACGACGGCCCCTCCCACGAGCAATCCAGCCCCGAGCTTCCGCTCCGACGTCCAGTACGGCGGCGGCGGCTTGAACACCGGCGCGAGCTCGAGCGCGTCGATCGTCACGCTGAGGTGCTGCTTCTTGTCGATCGTGACCGTCTTCGTCTCGGGCTTGTAGAGCGGCGCCGTCACGAGGATCTCGTTCGTCCCCGGATCGATCGGCAGCTCCGTGTCCCAGGCCCCCGCCTGGAGCGGCACGCCGTTCCTCCGGATCTCGAGCCCCGCGACCTTCACCCCCGCGGGGACGTTGATCGCGACGAACGGCAGGTCGGGCTCGATCCGCTTGATCGCCTCCTCGGCGAGATCGATCCGGTCCTGGCGATTCGCCCGCTTCGCCTCCGCGAGCGCCTGGCGGAACTCGCCCCACGAGCTGGCGATCTTTCCCTCCTTCTCGTGGCACACGGCGAGGTTCAGGAGCGTGCCGGCCGCCGGGTCGAGCCGGTAGCTCTCCGCGAACTTCTGGCACGCCTGCGGGATGCGCCCGTCCCCCATCATCCCCTTGCCGGTGAAGAAGAGCATCTCGGCGAGGGCACGCTGGTCGGTCGTCGGCTCGTTACCCGGCGTGGGCGTGGGCGCGTTCGTCTGCGCCGACGCCGTCTGACTCAGCGTGAACGTCATCACGGCTACCGTCAGAAGCAGCGCGGTTCGTGTCACTGTCTATCCTCCAGCGGGTTGGCTTTCGCGGTGGGTGCGGGGGGTGGCGGGGGGGCCGGCGTCGGCGGCGGCGGCGGCGCCGTGTTCTGAGCGGGAGGGGGGGCGGGGGTGGACGACTTCGTCCCGCCTGCGTGGTGGCCGCCGCCGGTCCAGTGACCGTGCTGGACGGGCGCGGGCGTGGGAGCGGGGGTCGCTGCTGCCGGGGGGGTGCTCGTAGACTTCGTCGTATCGGCGGCCGCGGCAGGCGCGTGATTCGTCGACGGGGCGACGGGCGCGGGGCCAGGAGGCGGCTGCGCGACGAGCGTGTTCGTCGGCGGAGGGGGCTCCTTCGCGGCGTCGCGCGAGTGCCCGCCGGAGAAGGCCAGGATGAGGATCACGATGCCGATCCCGGCGCCGATCGCCGCGAAGAGAATCGTCCTGCGCTTCCCCGCCGAAGCGTCCCCCTGCACGAGCGCTTCCACCCCCGCCGCGGTCGCCGCGGACGGAGGGATCTTCTCGGACGCCAGCCGCAGAGCTCCCGACGACGACAACATCGCCGGCGTGCTGCCGGTGATCGCGAGCGCCTTGTAGTTCCCCGTGCTGAGCGACATGCCGCCGCTCCCGGTCACCGACCCGCTGAGCCCCCGCGGGTCGAGCATCGAGGCGATCTTCTGCCGCACCTGCCCCGCGAACGGCGCATCGACCGCGTCGAGCAGCGCCCCCGCGAACTCCGCGACGTTCGGCACGCGGCGCTCGCGATCGCGCGCGAAGCACTGCATGACGACCGCCTCGAGCCGGTCGGGCAGATCGGGGACGAGCTGCTTCAGGCTCGGCGGCGGATTGTCCGCGGCGAGCTCGGCGCAGATTCGCGTGAGCGTCGGGAAGTCGTACGGCGGGCGCCCCGTGAGCATCTCGTAGAAGATCGCGCCGATCGACCAGACGTCGGCGCGCGCGTCGACCGTGGCCGAGCCGAAGAGCTGCTCGGGGGCCATGTACTTCGGCGAGCCGAGGACGACGCCGGTCTGCGTCAGCTCGTCGAGCTGCTCCTCGTGCGTGGACCACTTGGAGATCCCGAAGTCGAGGATCTTGATCAGGTCGGTGCCGTCGTGGCGCTTTGTTACAAAGAGGTTCGACGGCTTCAGATCGCGGTGCACGATGCCGTGCGAGTGGGCCTCGGCCAGCCCCTCGCAGATCTGGACGATGTAATCGAGGGCGACCGCCGGGGAGAGCCGCCCCTCGGGGGACTGCCGGAGGGTGCGGCGGAGGTCGTCGCCGACGAGGAGATCCATGACCATGAACGGGATCTTCTCGCGCCACATCCCGACGTCGATCACCCGGGTGATGTGCTCGTTGCGGAGCTTCGCGCTCACCTGCGCTTCGCGGCGGAAACGCATGTGAAAGTCGTCGGCCTGCGCGTGGGCGCGGGCGCTCAGGAACTTGAGGGCGACCCGCTCCTTGAGGTGGACGTGAGTGGCGGCGAGGACGACCCCCATCGCGCCTTTTCCGATGACGGCGTCGATCTGGTACTTGCCGTCGATGACCGTGCCGACGGTGAGCTGCTTGATGAGCGCGATCGTCTCTTCGGCGCTCGGCGTAGGCGCGCTGACGCCCGATCCCGACTCCTCCGCCGGCTGCGCGGGGTCGTCACGGGACGGCTCGAGGTTGGCGACTGCGCGCCCTGCCTGTCCAGACTCCGGTTCGCTCATGGTTGTTCGCGAGAGACCCGACAAAAGCTCGGCCCGGGGAGCCCGGGCGTACAAATCCCACCTACAATACGAGTACTACCCGACCGCACGGCCGACAACGGGATCTCATCGCAGCTAGAGGAGTACGTCACGTTTTGTGGCGCCGTCTCACACGGGGGCGAGACATGTGGGCTCTTCGCGCACGGCGCAGATCGGCGCGCAAAGCCGTGTAGGAGACGGTGGGGCGGTGAGGCTATACCGGCGCTAGCTCGCGAGGCTAGCTCGCCAGGATGCTCTCGAAGATTCCGCGACCGTCGGCGCAGCCGAGGATGGCTTCGCTCATCCGCTCCGGGTGAGGCATCAGGCCGAAGACGTTCTTCGAGGCTCCTCCGTAGACGCCGGCGATCGATCCCATCGAGCCGTTCGGGTTGGCGGCGGCGGTGACCTCGCCGGTCGCCGTGCAGTAACGGAGGCCGATGCGGTCGCCGTCCTCGAGCGCCTTCAGCGTGTCCGCGGTGGCCTGGTAGCGCCCCTCGCCGTGCGCGATCGGCAGGCGCCAGACGGTGCCGAGCTTGGGGGTGAAGGGCCCTTTTCCGGTCACCTTCACGTGCCAGTCGCCGCATTCGAACCGGAGCTGCGCGTTGCGCGTGAGGGCGCCGGGGAGGAGGCCGAGCTCGGTGAGGATCTGGAAGCCGTTGCAGATGCCGAGGACGTAGCCGCCGCGATCGGCGTGCGCGCGGATGGCGCCGACGATGGGGCTCACCTTGGCGATGGCCCCTGTCCGCAAGTAGTCGCCGTAGCTGAAGCCGCCCGGTATCGCGACGAGGTCGACCCCGGCTGGGAGCGTCGTGTCGGTGTGCCACGCGACCGTCGTGGGGGCGCCGCAGACGTCGCGCAGCGTGTGGACGAGCTCCGCGTCGGCGTTGATTCCCGGGAAGAGGACGACGGAGGCGCGCATGGGGAGCGGGCTTAGCACACCCGGCGGCGCGTGATGAACCGTGCGGGGATGGATCCTCCGCCCTTTTCCCGCTAATCCCCATCCTCCATGGCCACGACCGCCGCCGCCCCCCCCGCCCCCTTCCCGGGCGATCTCCCGCTCACCCCCGCGCTCATCAAGCAGCACAAGATCAGCACGGAGGAATACGCGCGTATCGAAGCGCACCTCGGGCGGGCCCCTTCGTACACGGAGCTCGGCGTCTTCAGCGTCATGTGGAGCGAGCACTGTTCGTACAAGTCGTCGCGCGTGCACCTGCGGCGGCTGCCGACGAAGGGGCCGCGCGTGATCCAAGGGCCGGGGGAGAACGCGGGGGTCGTCGACATCGGGGACGGCTTCGCCGCCGTCTTCAAGATGGAGTCGCACAACCACCCGAGCTTCATCGAGCCGTACCAGGGGGCCGCCACCGGCGTCGGCGGGATCCTGCGCGACGTGTTCACGATGGGGGCGCGGCCGATCGCGAGCCTGAACTCGCTCCGCTTCGGGCGCGCGGATCATCCGCGGACGGCGGACCTCCTGCGCGGCGTGGTGGCGGGCATCGGCGGCTACGGCAACTGCATCGGCGTCCCCACCGTCGGCGGCGAGGTGCAGTTCGACGCGGCGTACGACGGGAACATCCTCGTGAACGCGTTCACGTGCGGCGTCGCGCGCACCGATCGCATCTTCTACGGGCGCGCGAGCGGCGTCGGGAACTCGATCCTCTACATCGGCGCGAAGACCGGCCGCGACGGTATCCACGGCGCGACGATGGCGAGCGACGAGTTCTCGGAAGGGGGGCCCTCGCAACGCCCGACGATGCAGGTCGGCGATCCGTTCATGGGGAAGCTCCTCATCGAGGCGTGCCTCGAGCTCTTCTCGATGGACGTGCTCGAAGGGATCCAGGACATGGGGGCCGCGGGGCTCACGTCGTCGAGCGTGGAGATGGCAGGGCGCGCGAAGAACGGGATCGAGCTCGACCTCGACGCCGTCCCGCGCCGCGCGAAGAAGATGACGCCGTACGAGATCCTCCTCAGCGAGTCGCAGGAGCGGATGCTCCTCGTCGCGAAGCCGGGGTGCGAGGACAAGGTGCTCGCCGTCTGCAAGAAGTGGGAGCTCGACGCCGCGGTGATCGGCACGGTGACGACGACGGGGCGCTGGGTGATCAAGGCGACGCCCGGGCTCGACCCGCTCGAGAAGAACAAGAAGCCGGCCCCGGTCGTCGTCTGCGATCTCCCCATTCCGGCGCTCACCGACGACGCCCCCGTCTACGATCGCCCCCGGTCCGGCGCGCCCAAGGCGGCGCTCGCACGAACGGCGATGGATGCGCAGTCGGCGATCCCGGTGGCGGACGATCTCTGCGCGGAGCTCGTCGCGCTGTGCGGCTCGCCGAACCTCGGCTCGCGCAAGTGGATCTGGCGGCAGTACGATCAGATCGTGCGCGGCGGGACGATCGTCCGCCCCGGCTCCGACGCGGCCGTCGTCCGCGTGCCGTGCGAGCGCGACGGGACGACGATCGACAAGTTTCTCGCCTTCGCGGTCGACTGCAACGGGCGCCAGTGCGAGCTCGATCCGTACCGCGGGGCGGCGATGGCGATCGCCGAGGTGTGCCGGAACCTCGTGTGCTCGGGGGCCGAGCCGCTCGCGATCACCGACTGCCTGAACTTCGGCAACCCCGAGCGGCCGGAGATCATGGAGCAGTTCTCCCAGGCGATCGACGGGCTCGCCGCGGCGTGCACCGCGCTCGGCGTGCCGATCGTGAGCGGCAACGTGAGCCTCTACAACGAGACCGACGGCGTGGCGATTCTCCCCACGCCCACGGTGGCCGCCGTGGGCCTCGTGAGCCACCCGGACGACGTGGTCACGCAGTGGTTCAAGGAGTCGGGGGACATGGTGATCCTCCTCGGCGGCAGCGCGGAGCCGAGCGTTCGAGGGCTCGGCGGGAGCGAGTACCTCGTTCGCAAGCTGGGGAAGATCGTCGGAGACGCGCCGAAGATCGATCTCGCGGCGGAGGCGAAGCTGCAGCGGCTCGTCCTGGGCCTCGCGCGCGAGCGATGCTTGCAGAGCGCGCACGACGTGTCGGACGGCGGGCTCGCCGTGGCGCTGGCCGAGTGCTGCGTGACGGCGCCGGACGCATCGAAGGACGTCGGCGCGCGGATCGATCTCCCGGAGCCGCGAAACCCGATCGAGGCCGTGGCGCTCTTCTTCGGCGAGGAGCCGTCGCGCGTGGTCGTGAGCGTCCGCTCCGGCTCGGTGGCGAGCGTGCTCGAGAAGGCGCGGGAGGCGGGGGTCCTCGCGACCGAGCTGGGGGTCACGGGCGGTCGATCGCTGTCGTTCGCGTTCACGGCGAAGCACGGCAGCGCGCCCAATCCGGCGGCGTTCCAGGTCCCTCTCCAGAAGATCCGCGAATCCCGCGAAAACTGCCTCGAGCCCATCGTGGGCACGGCCTCCGCGGTGTGATAGTTTTTTGAGCGGACATTCAATGTCGAAGCATGTGTCGCCGCTCCTCGGCTACAACAACAATGTCCGACACAAGAACCGTGTCTTCCATATTCAAACGGAAGACTCGGGCGTCAAGCATCCGCACATCATCACCCACCTCTTCATGGACGGTGGCCGGATCCTGAAGTCGATCAAGCGCAGCTACGCCGAGCACGTAGGCGCCGACAAGATGCAGGACACCGTGAAGCAGATGATGAAAGAGCAGCACAAGGCGATGTTCATCGCTTTGCGCGACGGGCAGTTCGACGGAATGCTCGAGGACGGGCAGGCGGCGAAAGATGCGGCCGCGAAGGACAAGGCGAGCGCGCAAGCAGAGGCCGGGAAGGTCGAGGCGCAAGCGGCAGCGGCAGCCGCGGCATCGCCGCCCCCGGCTGCAGCCGCAGCCGCGAAGCCCGCTGCCGTGCCGGTGCCGCTCGAGAGCACCGACGACATCGAGATGGTTCCGCAGACGACGCGGATGCCCGAGATGACGCTCGACATGAGCCCGCTCGAGCGCGCGGCGGCGTCCGGCTCGGCGAGCCGGCAGCTGAACGATCTTCCGCCCCCCCCCGCGAACATGTTCCGCGACAAGAGCGTGACCGGCGGCGCGTACCGGACGTCGACCCCGACGACCGACGCGACGGGGAAGCGCGCGTCGGGTCCTCCGCCGAAGAAGATCCCCTCCGGCCCGCCGAAGAAGATCCCGTCGGCCCCACCGCGGGGAAAGGCGCCGTCCGAGGGGCGCTACGCCGCCGCGCGCCCCGCCGCGATCTTCGGGCAGGCGCGCCCGCAGCAAGGGAGCTCGATTTTTGGCGAGGACCTCATCAGCGACAAGTCGCTCGATGAAGTGATTCTCAGCTACCTGGCGGAGGATCTCGAGCCGGCGCCGGAGAAGAAGAAGTAGCGGCCGGGCAGAGCACTCTTCGCTCGTCTTGGAACTACTTCTCTCGCGTGGATCGCGGGGGACGAGAGCCCCCCACCCGGCCTCCCCCCGAATCGGGGGGAGGAGAAAGCGGGGCGTGCTCGAAGAGAAGCGCGCGGAGAACCGCGCGCGTCGAGGGGCGAGGTCGCCAAGCACGTCGTCGTTCCGCATGCGCACGACGGAAATGCCAAGGCGCCGCAGGTATTCGTCACGCCAGGCGTCGTAGTCTCGACGTGCGTCGTGGACCGGCCCGTCCACTTCGATCACAAGCTTCAGGTCCGGGCAGTAGAAGTCGACGATGAAGCCCGCAACGACGTGTTGTCGTCGGAAGCGCCAGCCGGTCTGCTCTTTCCGCAGACACGCCCAGAGTCGCGCTTCGGCGCTGGTCGGCGCGCCTCTCAGCTCCCGCGCTCGCTGAACCTTCACCGGTGCTGCAACGAACCATGCCGACGTTTGAGGGTCCCGTCGGCGTCGCACACGGATCCCATCGGTCTCTCCGCAACCGACGTTGCGCGAAAACGACATGCGCGTCGCTTTCTCCTCCCCCCGATTCGGGGGGAGGCCGGGTGGGGGGCTTCCCGCTTCGCGTGGCCCGCTCGAAAACAGGTGCGAAACGAGCGCTCGCCGGCTCACAAAAAGACTATGCCCGAACAGCGGACTGCTCGGGCACAGCGGACTCGCGCGACTGGGGGAGGGGGTCGTCGTGCAAGCCCTTACAAGACTCATTTGGGGTCGCGCGGGGCGCGCCGCAAGGGGGGATCGGAAGCTTTTCTCTGGCGAGAAAAAGCCAGCTGAGCCGGTGGTTTATCCCTTCAGATTTGGGCGCGTTTTGCGGCCCGGATCGCTTCGAGAGCGATCTCTTCGTCGGACGCGCGGAGGCGCGAGATGTCCTCGGCGACGGCGCGCGGGTCGTCGAGGGCGTCGATCCTCGTCCGCGCTTCCGCGTCGCCCGTGAGGAGATCGAACGCCGGGATGTCGTCGATGAACTCGTAGCGCTCGGTACGAAACGCGAACGCTTCGCCGCCGAGGCGCCGCGCGATCGCGACGAGCGCGAGGTACGTCGCGAACGGGCGAAACTGCGAGGGGTCGCGCACGTGGATCTGGACCCCGCCGCAGACGCGCCCCGCGTGCTTGTGGAACGTGGGGACGAACGTGAGCGGGCGGGCGACGAAGCCGGGGAGGCCGGTGCGGGCGAGATCGCGCGCGAGCGCTTCCCCGTCGAGCCACGGAGCGCCGAGGATCTCGAACGGGCGGGTCGTGCCGCGCCCCTCGGAGAGGTTGGTCCCCTCGAGCAAGCAGCCGCCGGGATAGACGAGCGCCGTCTCGTACGTAGGCATGTTCGGCGAAGGCGGTACGAACGGGCGGTCCCAGGCCGGCGCGTGAGCATCCCGATCGAGCCCGTCCACGCGAGCGATCTCGATTTGGCCGCGCGGGATCCCTTCGACTTCGGCACGCCACGCGACGATCTCTCCGAGCGTGAGCCCGTGACGCACCGGCACCGGCTCGAGCCCCACGAACGATCGGAAGCGCGCGTCCTGCGATCTCCCTTCACGCTTGCCCCCTCCAAGGGGGTTCGGCCGATCGAGGACGAGCACGCGCACGCCGCGCGCGACGCACGCGCGGACGACGAGGACTGCGGTCCAGACGAACGTGTAGTACCGGGCGCCGACGTCTTGCAGGTCGATGACGACGAGATCGAGCCCGTCGAGATCGCTCGCCCGCGGGCTCAAGTCGGCGAACGATGCACCATACAAGCTTCGCACGGGAGTGCCGTCGCGGTCGCGCGCATCCCCCACGCCGATCATGTCCTGCGCCTCGCCGCCGTAGCCGTGCTCAGGGCCGAAAACGATGCGGGGTCTCGCGCCGACGGCGTCGAGCACGCTTCGAACGTGGATGAGCTCCCGGGTGATCGACGCCGGGTGCGCGACGAGCCCCAGCTTGGCCCCGCGCAAGCGCGCGGCGAGCGCGTCCTCTGTCGCCACGCGGTCGAGTCCGACTCGCATTGACCGCATCTGCCCTATCCGCCGGTGGTATGCAATAGTTGCGGAGCACATCATGCGAAGGGTCCTAGTGGTCGACGACGAGGAGAACATCCGCCTCGTCCTTCGCACCCTGCTCCGGAAGCAGGGGTACGAGGTCGAGGTGGCCGAGTCGGGCGAGGACGCGCTCGCGCTGATCGACACCTTCGGACCCGACGTGATCCTCACCGACGTGCGCATGCCGAAGATGGGGGGCCTCGATCTGCTCGCCACGCTGAAGGCGAAGCAGTGCCCGGCGACGGTGATCGTGATGAGCGCGTACGGGAACGTCGACCTCGCGCTCGAGGCGATGAAGGCCGGCGCGTACGACTACGTGAGCAAGCCGTTCAAGCCGGACGAGATCGTCCTCGCGCTCCGCAAGGCCGAGGAGCGGGAGTCGCTGCGGCGAGAGAACCGCGCGCTGCGCGAGCAGATCCGGCAGGAGAACGAGTTCGAGTCGATCCTCGCGAAGAGCCCGCAGATGGTCGAGGTCTTCCGGACGATCCAGAAGGTCGCCGACTTCAAGACGACGGTGCTCGTCATGGGGGAGAGCGGCGTCGGCAAGGAGCTCGTCGCGCGCGCGATCCACGCCACCGGCAACCGCAAGGCCGCGCCGTTCGTCGCCATCAACTGCGGCGCCATCCCGGAGAACCTCCTCGAGAGCGAGCTGTTCGGGCACAAGAAGGGGTCGTTCACCGACGCCACGTCCGACCGGCGCGGCCTCTTCGAGGAGGCCACCGGGGGGACGCTGCTCCTCGACGAGATCGGCGAGCTGCCGCTGAATCTCCAGGTGAAGCTCCTGCGAGCGCTCCAGGAAGAGTCGATCCGCCGCGTCGGAGACTCGAAGGACATCAAGGTGGACGTCCGGATCATCGCGGCGACGCACCGCGATCTCGCCGCCGAGGCGAAGGCAGGGCGCTTCCGCGAGGACCTCTTCTACCGGATCAACGTGCTGCCGATCGTGATCCCGCCGCTTCGCACGCGGCGGGAGGACATCAACCTCCTCGTCGATCACTTCCTCGCCCGGAACAACGCGCGGCTCGGCACGCACATCCGCGGGCTGAGCACCGAGGCGCGCAAGCTGCTCCTCGACTACGCGTGGCCCGGCAACGTTCGCGAGCTCGAGAACACGATCGAGCGCGCGATGGTGCTCGCCGACGGCGAGATCCTCCAGACGACCGATCTACCGGAGAGGATCCGCGAGGCGCTCGACCCGGTGCAGATGCAGCTCGCGACGGGCGAGCTCTCGATCAAGAAGACGTCTGCCGCGATCGAGGAGCTCCTCATCCGCCGCGCGCTCACGAAGACGAAGGGGAACCGGACCCGCGCGGCGGAGATCCTCGAGATCAGTCACCGCGCGCTGCTCTACAAGATCAAGGACTACAAGATCTCGGATCTCTGACGGCTGCGCGGACGCCCAGCCGTGACGCAGTGCAAGGTACGGACGTGTGCGCCTTGCATCTTTTCGAGGTAACCTTCGTCTGACCCATGAAGGGTCACACTCGGCAAGGAAGGGCGTCATGCGTTCAGCGCTCAAGATTCTCCTCGCCGCGACGGTCGTGAGCAGCGCGGCCTTCGCCGGCGACACGTACGACAAGCAAGAGACCGAAGTGATCTTGAACCGTGCCGCGCGGCAGGTTCTCGCGAACTGCGGGCATGCAAAGGACGAGGACGGAAAGGCCGTCGGCCCGTGGGGGAAGACGAACGTGACGGTCACGCTCGGCCACAACGGTCACACGAAGGCGGTCACGATCCCCGAGCCTTTCACCGACAAGCCCACCGGCAAGTGCGCGGTGAAGGCCTTCGGCAATCTCACCTTCCCCCCCTGGTCGGGCCCCGACACGACCATCGACTGGCCTGTCGAGATCCCGCAGCCCAAGTAGCGATCGCCGCGCAACCCCTTCCCCCCGGCCCCCTTCCCCGCAG
>JBKQKP010000079.1:0-15509 GCA_052147435.1 Polyangiaceae bacterium
CACGATTGACGACGACGGAGAGCCACCGATCCAGCCTCCCGCCGATGCGGTACTCCCGCTCCCCGGTCCGGCAACCCCGCCCCCCGGCCCCCTCCCCGCGGGCGGGGGGGGGGTGTCGCGCGACTCACGCTCCCCCCGCCCTGCCAGCGGGGCGGGGGGCCGGGGGGGTGGGGTTCCCCTCACCAACCCGACGAAAATCCTCTTCCCCCGCGACGGGATCGCGAAGAAAGAAATCCTCGCCTACTACCTCGCCGTCGCCCCCGTCCTCCTCCCCCACCTCGCCTCGCGCCCCCTCACGCTTCAGCGCTGGCCCGACGGCATCGACGGCGAAGCCTGGTACCAGCAGAACGCCCCGGAGCCGCTCCCCGACTTCGTCCGCTTCGTCGCGATCGAGAAGAAGAAGCGCATCATCGCGGACAACGTCGAGACGCTCGCCTGGCTCGCCAACCTCGCGGCGCTGACGATCCACGTCTGGTCGAGCCGCGTTCCTCACCTCGATCGCCCGGACTACACCATCCTCGATCTCGATCCGGGCGACGGCACCTGGAAGGACGTGATCGACGTCGCACGCGCGGTTCGTACGCTCCTCGACGCGCTGTCGCTCGAGAGCGCCATCAAGACGAGCGGCAAGCGGGGGCTCCATATCGTCGTCCCGCTGGCGCCTGGGCCGAGCCACCCCGAGGCCACCGCGTTCGCGCAGCGGATCGCCGAGGCCGTCGCCAAGGTGCTCCCCGACGTGGCGACGACCGAACGGATCAAAGAGAAGCGCAAAGGGCGCCTCTACATCGACTACCTGCAGAACGGCGAAGGGAAGACGATCGTCGCCCCGTACACGATCCGCGCGCTCGACGGCGCGCCCGTCTCGACGCCGCTCGCCTGGAGCGAGGTGACCGAGCAGCTCGACCCGCGCGCGTTCACGATCCGCACCGTGCCCGACCGCGTCGCCAAGCACGGCGACCTCTTCGCCGTCGCCCGGAGCGGACGCGGACGGATCGTGTGAGTCGCTACTTGGCGATGACCCGGTCGGTCGTGAAGCCGAAGTAGCTCGAGTACGCCGCGGCGGCGAGGCAGGTCGAGAGGGTGACCGTCGCCCCCGTGTGGTCCTTGCATGTGCTGACGACGTGGCTGCTGTTCGTGCTGAGCGTGTACTTCGGCCCTGCGCCGGCCGCGGGGGCGTTCGTCACCTGGTCGGGCTGGGTCGGATTGATGATCGAGATGATCCCCGCGAGCGTGCTGCAACCCGTCACCAGAACGTCGAGCAGCGAATTGGCCGACGTGAACGTCACGTTGCTGCACGAGGTCGAGCCGCTCTCCAGCGCCGAAGGAACGGGGACCGTCGCCAGCGAGGCGGCGCTGATGTTCCCGCACAGGAGCCCGTTGTTCATCGACGCGAAGCTCTGGAGCGTGGGATCGAGGTTCTCGCTCGCGAGGTGCCCCGGCGTCGAGCCGGTCGAGACCGTCGGCGTGCTCACGCTGCCGACGTTGGCCTGAATGTTGGCGCTCGAGATCGACAGCGTGGCCGGCTGTCCGGCGATCGAGATCGTGATCGACAGCGACCCGTTCTTCGCCGAGAGCACCTTCGACGCGAAGGTCGCCGGCGTCTGCGAGAGCGGATTTCGATTGGCGTCGATCGTCGTGGCCGCGGTCGTGTACCACCAGTCCAGATCGCTGTTGCCGTTGTAAGTGACGCCCGTGGGCGCCGCCACGGGGGTGCCGCTCAACGCGCCCAGCGCGAGGCCCGACGACTGGGCGGTCCCCGTGAGATCGGTGATTCCCATGAACTTGAACTCGATCGACGTCGCCCCCGACGTGACCGAGCTCGAGAGGTCGCTCGAGAGGGTGCTCTGCGCTGCGCTGGCGATCGCGCCGCCGAGCGCGTTGTGGGGGCAGAACGTGGTGCTCGTCGTGTATTCGATCGTCACCGAGTTGGCGCGGTGGTCCTGCTCGAACTTGCAAGTCGAGTCGCACCCGTCGAGGTTGATCGTGTTCCCGTCGTCGCACTGCTCTTGCCCCTCGCGCTTGCCATCACCGCAGACGATGAGGTGGCACTGCGAGTCGCACGTCACGTTGTTCGGCGGATCGCACTGCTCGCCCGTCCTCGGGTCGACGCAGCCGTCTCCGCATACCGACGTGGCGCACGCGCCACTCACGCACACCCCCGTCGGGGCGCAGTCACCGCACGCCGCGATGGGGGTCGCGGCCTGGCACTTCTGCCCCTTCGTACCGTTCGGTCCCGTATCGGACTGGCAGGTCGTCGGGCTCGCCGCGCAGAGATTGTCGTTCGGGCACGTGTCGGTGGGGGTCGTCTGGCACGAGAACTGGCAGTCGGGGTCGCACCCGGAGCCGGTGACGTTGTTGCCGGTGCCGAAGTCGCACTGCTCCCCCGACTCGATGATGCCGTCACCGCACAGCGCGGTCTTGCAGCTCCCCCCCTGGCAGGTCCCCGCGCCGGCGTCGCCGCTCCCTCCGCAGACCGTACCGTTCGGCGGCGGCGTTCCGAGCGTGCACTTGTAGCCCGTGTCGCCGTTCACGACGACGGCCGTGCAGCTGTTGGTCCCCGCGCAGAGGTCGACCGTCGTGCACGAGCCGGCTGTGCACGAGAACTTGCAGGTGAGCTCGCAGCCGGTTCCAGGGCCGTTCCCCGATCCGAAATCGCACTGCTCTCCGGGCTCGACGATTCCATCGCCGCAGTACCCCGGAATGCAGTCTCCGGAGCTACAGACTTCGATACCGCCGCCGTCGCCGCTGCCTGCCGCCCCGGCATCGAGGACGCCACCGTCCGCGAGGAGCCCCCCCTGACAGACCGTGCCGTTCCCCTCGGGGGTGCCGGCCGTGCAAACGTGGGTCGTGTCGTTGCAGGTCCCCTGCCCCAGGCACGGATCGCTCGGCGTGCAATCGCGCGTGGGATCGCCGGAGACGCAGACCCACGTGCAGCTGATCGTGCAACCGTCCCCCGACGTGCCGTTGTTGCTGCCGTCGTCGCACTCCTCGGGCGGAGTGACGATTCCGTCACCGCAGACCGCCTGGGCGCAGAGGCCGTTGTTGCAAATCTCGCCCGTCCCGCACGACGCGCCCTGACCCAGCGGCGTCCCGGCCTGGCACGTGTGGTTGGCCAGACAGGTCTCGGTGCCGAGGCACGGGTTTCCGGTATTGCACGCGGCGTTACCGCGCGTCGGGTCCCCCGCGATGCAGACCCAGAGACAGCTCGTCGTGCAGGGATCGCCGGTGGTGCCGTTGTTCGCGCCGTCGTCGCACTCCTCGGCCCCTTCGACGACGCCGTCGCCGCAAGAGCCGGCGTCCGCCGTCGAGGAGGAATCCTCGCCCGTGCTGCTCGAGCTGTCGTCGCCCGCTTGCGCGTCGGCCGCAGGCGCCCCGGCTTCGAGCGAGGCGTCGGGCGAGCCGCTCCCCACTCCGGCGTTGGAGCCGCCGCAACCGGCAAGCGCGAGAAGCGCGACAAGGACGCCGACGAGAGCGATGGGCCGCGACGAGAGCAAGTTCATGGCGAAGGCCTCCCGAAAAGGAACGTCCCTTCGCTACCCGACTCGCGTGAGGTGGTCGCGTCTCCGAGAAGTCTTGCGCTTCCGACCTTCCGACCTTCCTGTGATCAATCTCTCGCGCAACCGGCCTAGTCGGCACGTCGCGCCGACGACGTCGTCGTGCGGCCCTACGACGTCGTGACCCCGGCATTCGACCACGTCGGCCCGCTCGACGAGGACGTTCGTGCGACATGCGCGGCCGTCATGTCGGCAGACGAGCGCCTAACACCGAGTGACGAGGTCGTCTCGCCTGCATTCGACGCCGTCTTCCTAGAAGGCGAGCTCGTGTAACCGTTGCACGAGCTTCCCTGCGCTCCTTTGTCCTTCGCACAGAAGTCGTGCGATTTCGTGCAACGGTTGCTCAGCGCCGTCTTCGACAGAGACGGTCCCCTGGACTCGCTCTACGAGCTGCTCCTCGCGGCTTACGAAAATGAGCAACGGTTTCACGGCTGCGACGCGCGCCCCTCATGGGCCGTATCGGACGGCGACGAAGCCGTGCAGCGGTTACACGAGAGAGGCTCCCGCGGTCGCCGTTTCCCCTCCGTGCCTTCCGCTCTTGCGCAACGGTTGCACGCGAGGGATAAGGGCGGCATGTCGCTCGCGGGCCGCAGACCCCGTCCTCGCCGCAAGAGCGAAGCCCGCGACTTCGCCGTCACGCTGCAGCTGCTCCGGCGGGAGATGAAGTGGTCGCAGGACACGCTCGCTCGCAAGCTCGGCATCTCGCGACGCTCGCTCGTGAGCTGGGAGTGCGGGTACTGGCTTCCGCCGCACAAGCAGCGAATGCACGTCGTCTTTGCGCTGCGCGACGTGCCCCCGCAGTTCGTCCTTGGAGCCGCCGTCGCGCTCGGCGTGAGCGATGACGAGGCGATGGCGCCGCTCCTTGCCCCCTTCGAAGCCGCTCTCGAAGGCGACGACGACGACGAAAACGCAGCTCCACCCCCTCCGCCACCCGCGCCGCGCCCCGAGCCCGAGAATCTGCGCACCGCCGTCGATGCGGCCGTGCGCGAAGCGGCCGACGCGATCGACGCGCGGGCGAACGAGCTGCGCGGCGCCATCGGGCGCGTCCTCGCGGCGTGCGCGGAGCTCGGCGCGAACCTCGAGGAGACGCAGCAGGCCGTCGCGCCGAAGGGTCGCACCGTCCGCCGAGCGTGAGCGACGCGCCCTCGCGCGCTCATCACGTAACGCCGAGCACCTCGCGGAGCTTCGCGGCGAACACGGGCCCCTTCCCCGAGTCCTCGTGCTTCAGGAACACGAAGACGCGCGACCACGACTGCGCGCGAAGGCGCTCCCCCCAGGCGGCGAGATCCGCGTCGGAATAGTCCGTCCTGCGAAGGCGGAGATACCCCCAGTCCGCCGTCGAGATGAGGGGCGCGCGCAGCTCGTCCCCTGCCACGCTGTCGTCTGACTCCGAAAGACAGAGCGCCGCCCCATGCTCCCGCAGCGCGGCGAGGGCGTCGTCCTCGAGCCACGAGGGGTGACGGAACTCGAAGGCCGCGAGCGGCCCGCCGCGCAAGTCCTCGAGGAACGTACGCAGGACCCCGACGTCCTTTTTCGCATAGGGCGGGAGCTGGAAGAGGAGCGCCCCCAGCCGTGGCCCGAGCGTCTTCGCGGCCGTCACGAAGGCCTGCGTCGTGTCGCGGGCGTCCTTGAGCTTCGCGCGGTGGGTGATCCGCTCCGGAGCCTTCAGGACGAACGTGAAGCTCTCGGGCACCTGCGACGCCCACCCTTCGAGGAGCTTCGGGGTGGGCATCCGGCGAAAGGTGTAGTTGATCTCTACCGTGGAGAGCTTCGTGGCGTAGTAGCCGAGCATGGCCTTCGCCTTGAGCCCGTCCGGGTAGAACGTCCCGATCCACTCCTTGTAGCCGTAGCCGCTCGTTCCGATGTCGATCCGCACGACGGTGCGGGCGAGCTTACGACTCCTCCGTGGCCGCCGTCGCCGCCCTCGCACGTCATGTGCGCAAAAACTTGATCCCGCGGCGAACTTGCCCCTTCTCTCTGGGAGCCATGCGCGTTGCCTTCACCTCTCTCGCGGTCCTCATTCTGTCGAGCTGTGCGTCATCGGAGTGCGCCCCCAAGATCAAGGCCACCGCCTCGGCCCCCGAGGACGCAAGCTCGCGGGTCGTGGCCACGTCCGCCAAGACACCCGTCGCCCCCGCACCCGAGGCAAGCGCCGCCGCCGCTGTAGCTGCCCCCGTCGTGCGCGAGCCCAGCCCCCCTACGACGACACTCGCGTGGCTCAAGGAGCGCGTGCCCGCAGGCGATGAGGTGGTCGGGGGCGAGGGGGGATCCGTCGAGGTCTTTCATACCGTCGCGCGCGGGGAGATCCCGGCGAACCTGGCCCACGCGTACATCGGGCTCTCCGACGTCTACTTCGAGGACGACTTCGCGGGCGAGATCGCCAAGAGCGCCCGGAAGGAAGGGGGCTTCCGTCCCGGCGCCCGGATCCACGTCCCGCACCTGGTGACCGAGCCGTTCAAGAGCGCCGACGACGAGCGGATCGGGATGCCGCCGGACAGCGTCGTGAAGGGGCTCTACATCCGCGGCGCGACCGCCACGAAGCCGTTCTTCCAGTTCATCCTCGACCAGATGGCGAAGCGCGACATCAACTCGGTGGTCCTCGACGCGAAGGACTACGACGGGCCGATCACGTACGCCTCCAAGGCTCCGCTGGCGCTCGAGACGGGGGCGGCGAAGGGGGCGCCGATCCGAGACCTGGCCCGCGTGATCCGCTTCATTCACAAGAAGGGGATCCGCGTCATGATGCGCGTCTCCTGCTTCAACGACGAGTTCATGTCGAAGGCGAAGCCCGAGCTGTCGGTGCAGAGCAAATGGGGGAAGCCCTACCCCATCGGCTGGCTCGATCCGAACAACCCCGGCGCGCAGGACTACATCCTCTCGCTCGTGCAGGAGTCGCTCGACGCAGGCGCCGACGAGATCCAGCTCGACTACGTCCGGTATCCGGTGCTCGGGATCAAGGGGGCGGACTTTCATCTGGACGAGCTCCACAAGACGAGGATCGAAGTGATCCACGATTTCGTCCGACGCGCGCACGCGATCACGCAGGCGCGGCACGTGCCCCTCTCGCTCGATCTTTTCGGCGTCGTCGCGCAGGGGCGCCGCATCGACATCGACATGCTCGGCCAGGACATGGGGGTCCTCGCGCCGGACTGCGAGGCGTTCTCGCCGATGGTGTACCCCTCGCACTATGCGACGGGGTTTTATGGATGGGAGAACCCCGGTGACCATCCGGAGATCGTCGGCATCGGCGTGAAAGGATCCCTCGAGCAGATCAAGGCTGCGCCGCAGAACGTCCCCTTGGCCGTCGTGCGCCCGTGGATCCAGGCCGAGGACTACAAGACGACGACCTACTCGCCGAAGTACCTGCAGGACGAGATCCGGACCGGGAACGCGAACGGGGCGACCGGCTGGCTCATGTGGAACCCGAGCCAGGAGTACGGCTTCGCGTGGGCGGCCGTTCCGCCGAAGCAGCCCACCGCCGTCTCGTCGCGATAATTCGCTACGATGGGCGCGTGCGTCGCCCGTTCAAAGCGTTCGCGAGTGGTCGTCTCGCGCTCGCCGCGCTGGCGGCGCTCTCCCTCTGCGGGGGAGAGGCCCGGGCGCTCGATCCTTCGAAGTCACCGTCGCAGTACGTGACGCACCTCTGGCAGCAGTCCGCCGACGGGCTCCCCCAGAATTTCGTCCCGGCCCTGGCGCAGACGCGCGACGGCTACCTGTGGCTCGCGACACAAGAAGGGGTGGTCCGCTTCGACGGCGCGCGCTTCGTGGTCTTCTCGGCCGGCAGCATCCCCGAGCTCGGGACGAACGACGTCGCCGCGCTCTCGGCCGATGCGAAGGGTGGGCTCTGGATCGGGACGCGCGGCGGCGGGCTCACCCACTACGTCGACGGGGTCTTCACGAGGTACACGACCAAGGAGGGGCTCCCGCACGACATCGTCATGGCGATCCACGAGGCGCGGGACGGGACGCTCTGGGTCGGGACGCGCAGCGGCGGCGTGGCTGCCCTGAAGGACGGGCACTTCACCCCCTTCCGCGTGAACGACGGCCTCGCGAGCAACACCGTGGCGGCGATCGCCGAGGCTCCGGACGGATCGCTCTGGTTTGGGACCGACGCAGGCGTTTCCCATTATGAGGCGGGTCATTTCACCACGGTGAAAGCGGGGCTCGCCGATCCGTCCGTGACCGCGCTTCACGCCGACGCCGACGGAACGCTCTGGGTCGCGACCCTGGGGGGACTCGATCGCTTGCGTGGTGGCGCGCTCGCGCACGTCCCCGTCCCCGCACCGGTCGAAGCGCTGCTGCGCGACACGCAGGGGAACCTCTGGATAGCGTCGCAAGCGGGGCTCTACCGCCTCTCGAGCACTCCCTGTCCGGACGGAGTCGCGACCCCCTTCGGCACGCTCGCGAAGCTCGAGGGGGACGGGCTACGGCGCTATTCGGCGGCGGCGTTCCTCGAGGATCGCGAGGGGAACCTGTGGGCCGGAATGGAGTCGATCGGCCTCGTCAAGCTTCAGGACGGGAAGGTCACCACGTTCGGGACGGAGTTCGTCTGGACCACGTTCATCGACTCGCACGGCACGCTGTGGCTCGGCGGCGATCCCGGAGTGTTCACGCTCCAGGGAGATCAGGTCGTCCCGGTGCCTGGGACGGCGGCCTTCGGGATGATCGCGATGACCCCAGGGCCGGGAGACTCGATCTGGATGGGCTCGAACGACCACGGGCTCTTCAGCTACGCCAAGGGGACTCTGTCGCGGGTCGACGCCGGCCCGCAGTCCGACCCCGGCATCCGCTCGGTCTTCACCGATTCCCACGGCACGCTCTGGTTCGGCACCAACTACGGCCTCGCGCGGTCCGACGGGGGAAAGGTCACCCGCCTCCGCCCGGCCGACGGGGTCCCCGACGCCGCGATGCGAGCGTTCGCCGAGGGGCGCGACGGGACGCTCTGGGTGGGGATGGGGGCCGGGCTCCTTCGCCTCAAGGACGGCAAGGCCACGATCGAGACCACGAAGGACGGCCTCTCGAACGACTCGATCGAGTCGCTCTACCTCGACGGCGACGATCTCTGGATCGGCACGTTCGGAGGAGGGATCGATCTGCGTCGTGACGGGAAGATCGGCAAGGTCACGACCAAGAACGGGCTCTTCAACGACGTCGTCTATTCGATCGTCGACGACCAGCTCGGGGACCTCTGGATGTCGTGCAACCGCGGTATCTTCCACGCCAAGAAGGCAGACCTCGTCGCGGTCGCCACGGGCGCACGCGCGCAGCTCTCGTCCGAGGCGCTTGGAACGAGCGACGGGATGCGGTCGAGCGAGTGCAACAGCGGCGTTCCCGGGGGGGTGCGAGCGAAGGACGGGCTCTTGTGGTTCCCTACGGCCGAAGGGGCCGTTCGGATCGATCCTGCGCACCTGCGGAAGAACCTCGTCGTCCCCCCCGTGCGAATCGAAGAGATGCGCGTCGACCGCGAGCCGGTCGACGTGCGCACGCTCCGCGAAGTCCCCGCGGGGAGTCGCGACTTCGAGGTCGTCTACACCGCGCTCAGCTTCACGGCGTCCGAACGCGTGCACTTCAAGTACAAGCTCGAAGGGTTCGACAAAGGGTGGATCGACGCCGGCGCCCGGCGCGTCGCTTACTACACGAACCTCTCCCCTGGCCGGTACACGTTCAACGTCATCGCCGCCAACGACGACGGCGTGTGGAACGAGACGGGGGCGAAGCTCGGCTTCGTCCTTCTCCCCCGCTTCTACCAGACGCTCTGGTTTCGCCTCGCCTGCGCGCTCGGGCTCGTGCTCGTCGGAGCGGGGAGCGTACGGCTTCGCCTCCTCGCCCTTCGAAAGAAGGCCGAGGAGCTCGAGGCGAAGGTCGAAGAGCGCACGCTCGAGCTCGCGAAGGCGAGCACGAAGCTGGAAGGGGCGTTCCGCGCGCTCGCGGAGAAGGACGAGCGGCTTCACGAAGATCTCCTTCAGGCGAAGGCCTTCCAGGAGCGGATCCTCCCGCGCCTGCCGAGCGGCGGGGCAGTCCGTTTCCGAGCCGTCTACCGCCCCGCGGATCTCGTCGGTGGAGACGTCTATGACGTCTGCGAGATCAAAGACGGACACTTTCGCGTGTTTCTCGCCGACACGACGGGGCACGGGGTGCAGGCGTCGCTGCGGACGATGGTCCTGAAGACCGAATACGATCGCGTCAAGCACTCCCCCGAAGGGCCGGGTCGAGTGCTCGCCGAGTTGAACAGGAAGCTCGCGACGGTCTATCCGGATCTCGCGATGCGCTGCAGCGCCTGCTGCTTCGACGTCATCACGGACGACGAAGGGGCGAGCATCCGATACGCCAACGCCGCCCACCCTCCGCTCCTCCGGGTGTCCGACGGCGAGGTGGACGAGATCTACGCGAGCGCGACGTTCCTCGGCGTCGTCGCGGATGCGTCGTTCCCGGAGAAGGAAGAGCGTCTCTCCCCCACCGACCGGCTCCTCGCGTACACCGACGGTATCTGCGAGCAGGAGGACGGCGGGGGGCGAGCGTTCGGCGTCGAGCGAATGGAGGAGCTCCTGGCGGAGAGACCACGGAGCGCCGAGGAGGTCGTGCACGATCTCGACGCCGCGCTGACCAAGTTCATCGAGAGTCGCGCGCTCGCCGACGACGTCGTCCTACTATGCATCGAGTGCGCGGGGGAGCGGCGGTCGATGGTGAGCGTCACGAGCGCGACGTGGGCGAAGCCGGCGTAGCGCGAAGAAGCCCCTCTCAGTCGATCGCGTCGCGACCCATCGTCGGGATCGTCGCCCGCACGTGCATCACGCCGTCCTCGCTCGCCTTCGCCTCGATCGCGCAAGGCCCCTCGTAGGCGATGCGAACCAGCCCCATCTTGCTCTCGCCGCTCATCTCGGGCTCGTCGGCGATCGCGCGCATTCGAGCGATGTAGGCGTCACGCGCGCTCGGGAATTGCTCGATCCACTCGAGCGTGCTCGCGATCCGCTCGAGGTGCGGTGACCCAGGAGCGACCGGGCTCGCGACCTCGACCTTCACCTCGTGCCCCCCGCCGCACACCGTCAGCCGGAGAAAACGCGCCTTCCCGTGCGACCAATCGCCGTACTTGATCGCGTTCTCGAGCAGCTCGCTCGTCACGATCCCGACCGATTCGCTCAGATCGGGATCGCCGAAGACGGCAGACAAGCAGTTCAGGATCGCGAGCCTGAGGAGATCGACGTTCTGCCACTCCGGCTGGAGCGGGAGCTCGAGACGAAAGTTCACCTCGGGCGCGGGGGGGGGCGGGCGTGACGAGCGGCGCGGAGCGGAGAGTGTCATTTGACGACCGGGGCGCCCGGAGCGGGAGCGGATTTGATGGTGAAGAGACCGTCCCCCTTGTCGAAGATGAAGAGGGCGTCGAAGAAGATCTTCTGCCATCGGTGGCGCGAGTCGAACGTCACCGTGAGCTTCACTTTCCGGTCGCGAAGCTCCTTCACGTACTGGATGATTACTGTGATGGTCGATGAGTTGAAGAATTCGAGCTGCTCGAAGTGCATCTCGAGGGACTTCTGGCCGCTGACCGCGCGGCTCGTCATGTCGGCGAAGAACGGCGCCAGGATGACGTCCGGCTGGCGGTGGTTGCTCTTGCCGCGCCAGTCGAGACGGATGACGCCCGAGGCGTCCTCGTCTACGTCAATCGTCAGATCACCGAAGGCCGAACGCGCCATGCCGATTTCCGTCCCTTCCGCTCAGTGTGCCCACGTTATCGCGTTTCCCGCGTTTCCGGCGCGTCGGGTGTGGGGCGCGCCGCTCGCGTCGCTTCGGGTGTTCCTCGTCGGGCTCGGAACCGCGGGAGCCCTTGGGTGCGAGTACACACCACAAACGACGGTGATGGTGAGGGATCCGTCCGCCGTTCGCGTCGAGATCGACGAGGGAAAAGGGCTCGAGACAGTCCTGCCCCCCTCCGCCGTAGAAGCGAAGGTTCCCCTCCCCGACACGGCCCCTCCGTTCGAGGAGGGGCTCCGGCAGAAGACCGTCCTGCGGCGGATTGCAGCGGGGCCGATCGAGATCCAGTGCGCCAAGTGCGAGCCGGAGATGAAGACGCTCGTACCCCTCGACGGGCGAATGACGCTGGGTGAGAGCTTCTTCGTCGAGAAGTTCGATTTCACGCAGCGAGAGATGCGGGTCCATTTCGTAGACCGGCGGATCGGTCCGTACAGCACCGGCTCCACGTACGACGCCGACGTCGTGACCCCCTGGACGAACGTGGCGATCGTTCGGCGCGTGTCGACGCCGGACCGCGGGCTCGGCACTAAGCTGCTCTTGTCCGCCGCGATTGGCGCGGTCCTGGGCGGCCTGGGGCTCGGTGACGGCGTCGCGGACCGCGAAACGACCCCCCTCGTCTTCGGGGCGGTGCTCCTCCCGCTGTCTGCAATTCTCGCCATCGCCGGCGGATGGTACGCGTTCGCCCCGGCGGACGAGCGCGTCCTGTTCAAGGGTTACTGACCGACGCGCGCCACTTCGAGGAGGACCGTCGCCGAGGCTGGATGCGCGGTCATGGGGATGCCCGCGCTCCGAGCGGCAGCGTCGACGATCGCGTTTGTCGGAGCGACGGCTCTCACGAGGCGCAGCGTCGTTGGGTCGAGCGACCGCTCGACCTCGGTCGTCGGCCCCACCTCGATCAGCGCAGACGCCGCACCGCAGCGGATCCGTACGGAGACGTCGTCTCCCCCGCATGCGTGCACGCGAGCAATCACGAACCCGACGAGTCGCTTGAAGACGTGAGGGTCGACCCGCAAGACGCAGCCGTCCTCGGAACCGCGTTCCTCAGTTGGCTTGAGCGGCTTGAGCGGCTCGTGCTCTTCGAGGCGTTCGACGAGGCGAACCCGCACCTCCAGCTCGGCGCCCCGCGCGCCCCCCCTGAGCACGACCCGCGCGAGCTCCTCGAGCGTCAGCTCGGTGCCCAGCGCGTGCTCGGCGCGCTCGCTGAGATCGAGGAGCTCCGCCGCCACGTCGAGATCGGCGCTCACGCGCGTCACCACCTGTTCGAGCGCCAGACGGACGCGCGCGTCGAAGTCGTTCGCCATCGCTTGCTGGATCGTCCGCTCCAGATCGTCGAGACGAGCACCCGTGAACTCGGCCAATGCCCGTCGCGCGACGAGGGCCGCCTCGTCCTTCCCGCTCTCGCCCGCTTTCAGGAACGCTCCCCGGAGCGCCGAGACCCCGTCCATGAACTCGGGAAGGACCTCCGCCAAGAGCTTCGTCGCGACGCGGGGGCTCTTCAACAGGAGCTCAAAATTGTGGATAGCCGTGATCGCGTCGAGGACGGCGCCCCAAGTGAGGTGCTCCGAAGGGGGCCGCGCGCTCGAGTTCGGTGGGCGGATGCCAGAAGGCACGTCCGCACCACGCTGCGCCTGCGACGGGCCGGAAGACGGCGGCCCTCCCGACGCCGGTCGCGCGATGGGTGTCTCAGGCTCGGAATCTCGCCCGTTGCGTCCGGACGGCATGGTTGCGTCGCTCCTCGGTGCGCCCACTCCGATGCTTCTGTCGAGCTCACCACTCGACACAGCTCGAAGCCCTGAACAAGGCAACGGCCCCTTCAGCCGAAGCTGAAGGAACCCCTCATCCGCGCCCACCCCGCGAGGACATACCGACGCGCCCCCCCCCAGGAGCATCGTTTAAGCAAAGACTACTCGTGCGTCAGGCCTTTGGGGCCACTTCCGACGCTGGGAAGAAATAAGAGATCTCGACCTGTGCGTTCTCAACTGAATCCGAGCCGTGAACGGCGTTTTCGCCGACGTTGGAACCGTAAAGCTTCCGGATGGTGGCGGGCTCGGCCTTCGCCGGGTCCGTGGCACCCATGACGGCGCGGTAGGCGGCCACCGCGTCTTCGCGCTCGAGGACCGCCACGACGACGGGGGAGCGGGTCATGAACTGGACGAGCTCACCGAAGAAGCCGCGCGCCTTGTGGACCGCGTAGAACCCTTCGGCCACCCCCTTGGTGAGGTGCATGCGCTTCAAACCGACGAGCGTGAAGCCGCTCTCCTCGAGCTTGGCGAGGATCGCCCCGACCTTCCGCTTTTCGACGGCGTCGGGCTTCACGATGCAGAGCGTACGTTCGACGGCCATTGGATCCCTTTGCGCTTCTCGCGCGCCGCGCGTTCTTTCGGGCGCTACATAGTTGGAACGAAGAAAGAGCGCAAACCCTTTTCTTTGCACGCGCTTCTCTCGCGAGCGTTACCGTGCCGTCCGGACGGGATGACGAGAGGAGCCGCCCCATGACGTTGAACGACTATCTCGTGGGGATCCGCTGGCACGACGTGATCATCGTCGGCGCGGGACACAATGGGCTCGTCGCCGCGCTCTTTCTTGCCAGGAAGGGGCTCAAGGTCCTCGTCCTCGAAGAGAAAGACGTCATCGGCGGCGCCGCCCGCACCGAGCGACCGTTCGCGAACGCCCCGGAGCTGTCCGCGTCGACCGGCGCGCATTTGCTCGGGCTCATGCCGCCGGAGTTGATCGCCAAGATCGGAATCGAGCTCCCCCTCGTTCGGCGCGACCCACATACGTTCCTGCCGACGACGGGCGCACGCTACGTGACCTTCGGCTCGAACCCGGGGGAGACGGAGCAGCAGCTGGTTCGCTGGTTCTCCGAGGCCGACTGGAAGGCTCACCAGGCGATGCAGGCCGAGCTCGGCGCCCTGCGCGACGACGTGGCGAAGACGTGGCTCGAAGCGCCGCTCACGATCGAAGCGACGGCCGAGACCTACGTGCGCAAGCCGCTTCGCCAGGCCTTCCTCGATCTCTGCCGTCGGCCCGCGGGTGAGTACATCGACCGGTGGGGGTTCCGGAGCGACCTCCTGAAGGCGATGTACGGCGTCACCGCAGGGCTCGCGGGCACGGGCGATCCGTGGACGACTCCTGGCTCGGGCATGAGCTTCTTCGTCCAGGCGATGTGTCGCCTCCCCGACTCGGGGGCCTCCTGGATGGTCGTCAAAGGGGGGATGGGGACCGTACCGAGAATGATCGCCGACGAAGCGGTCAGGCAGGGGGTGATCCTCGAGACCGAAGCGAAGGTCGGGCACGTCGTCGTGGAGAACGGGATCGCGAAGGGGGTCGTCCTCAAGGACGGGACGATGCACCACGCAACGGCTGTCATCTGCAACGCTGACCCGTTCCGCATGCGAGAGCTCGTCGGCCGGAGCTTGCTCCCTGCCGAGTACAACGAGCGCCTCGACGGCTACCGCCGAGACGGTGGGGCGATGAAGGTGAACCTGGCGCTCTCGGAGCTCCCCGACTTCACGTGCTGGCCGGGGGGAGCGTTCCGCGACGCGTCCCGGCCGTTCGGCGCGACGACACATTTCCTCCCCGACGAGAAGGACGCGCTGCGCGTCCTCGCAGAGGGATACACCGCGGCGAAGCAAGGAAAGCTCCCCGAGACGCCGTCGATTCAGATGTACCTCCTACCGACGCTCGATCCCTCGTCGCGCGATCCCGAGGGGCGGATGAGCGCGGCGCTCTTCGTGCAGCCCGTCCCCTATGAGCTCGCGGGGACGACGTGGGCGAACGAGGAGGAGCGCTACGTGAAGCACCTCTTGTCGATCTGCGATCGCTTCGCCGCCAAGATGAGCTCCCTCGTTGTCGATACCTTCACGCTCCACCCCGCGAAGATCGAAGAGCACTTCGGAATGACCCGCGGCCACGTGCATCACGTGGACAACGGCTTCGGCTTCGCAGATCGACTGCCGTATGCGACCCCCGTGCAAGGGCTCTACTCGTGCAGCGCGGGGACCCATCCCGCGGGATCGGTCATCGGGGCGGCGGGGCACAACGCTGCGATGCGCGTCCTGGAGGATCTGGGGAAGGCTTCGAAGCGACCGCCGGCGCTCTAAACAGTCTCACGTTGGCTGGGATCATCGATCGACCCCTGCGCAACCCCTACCCCCCGGCCCCCTTCCCCGCAGGCAGGGAAGGGGGAGCGTGAACAGCGGCTCGCTG
>JBKQKP010000080.1:0-13304 GCA_052147435.1 Polyangiaceae bacterium
CGCGCTTGCCTAGATGATCTGCCACCCGCCCCCTTCCGGAGCCGCTGCGCGGGGGACACTGTCGCGCGAGCGCGACCTGGGGCCGGAAGAGGAAGCAGAAGGTGCGGAAGCTGTCGGCCGCCGAACCTACCTTTCATCGAAGCGACGTCTCGGCCGGCTGGGATCCGACATTCGCGGTCGCGCCATCGACAAAAAGGGGACCACGCCAGAAGCGCAGGGAATCCGGCACGCGAAGCTCTTCGACGACAACGCCGCCGTTGGCCTCGCCTGGTCCTCCGCGGCGACCCGCCGCAGGCTGTCCTCGTCGCGCCTCGCTGGAGGCATCGGGTCGATACCCGATGCGCGCCGGGCGCGCGGCGACGCATAGTATGCTGCGTGCGCTCGTCGCATCCCCACTCTATCTTTGCGCCATGATGCGGCGAACGTACGTCCGGACGGTGACGAGGTGACAGCGCGCACTGATCCGTGGTGGGCCGCCGCCTTCGCCGAGCTTCGCCCCGACATCGAGCGATTTGTCGGGCGCCGCCTTCCTCCGGCGAGCGTCCAGGACGTTCTGAGCACGGTGCTCGAGCAGCTCGTCGAGAAGTCGAAGACGTTCTCCGCAAGCCACCCAACCTGGCTCTCAACTACGGGTGAGCCGCCGCCAGGTGAGGCCGCGGCGTTCGCCGGTCTCGTATGGACGATCGCGCGAATGAGGATGCTCGACGAGATTCGGCACGTGTACGTCGTGCAGAAAGCGCGTTCGAAGGTCGAGCAGCCGGAGGGGGGTCGCGGCATTGACGTGACCGCGCAGATCGATGCACGCCAGATGCTTGAGCTGCTCGCACGATACGTCGACCAACTGCCGATGGAGGACCGCGAGCTCTTGCTCGCTGCTGTCGATGGCGAGTGCAATGAGAACGGCGCGCAGAGTCCGGCTCAGCGCGTGCGATTGCACCGGGTCCGCCGACAACTCGCCGAGAAGCTCTGGAACGACATGAACCCATCGAAGAAACGTGAGGAAGACACGTGACTGACTTGATTCGGCTCATCCAGATCACCGATCTGCATTGCGCGCCCAGGACCCCGGGCTTCGATGTCGCCGCGCGGTCGCTTGTCTGGCGAGCGATCGTCAGGCTCTCGCTCGCAGCACCGGTCCGCGACCTTCGCAAGATCGCACAAGGCACCGCGGGGCAGAGTCCTGCGGCGTGGCGCGACCTACGCGCTTCAATCGTTCAGCATGTCCAGAGAAACGCACCGTGGCCGGAGACACGGCTTGTCGTCACCGGGGACCTCTCGACCTGGGGAGACAACGCCTCCATCGAGCAGGCCATCCAGCTGGCCAACTCCATCGCTCAAGACGCGGGCCTTCCCGAACCGCTCTTGATTCACGGGAACCACGACGTTTGGGCAGGCCTTCCGGGCACGCTGGGGGGGATCCCAGTGTTCTCATTCACCGCCGGGGTGAATCTCGATGCGCGTCGAACGGCCCTCAGGCAGCGATTCTTTCCAGGCATGCGGTGGCCGCGACACCCGCTGGTAACGGTGCCGTTGCCGACGGGGCGCAACCTCGTGGTGTTCGCGCTCGATACGATCGAGCATCATCAATGGCGAAACTTCCTCGCCGCCGGCTACGTCCGCGCTGACCGCTTCTGGGAACAGCCTCCGGGCGCCGACCAGCTCGCAGCGCTCGTAGGAGCCTGCGGTCCGCGAGATGTCGGGGTCGCGCTGACCCACCACCCAGTGCACGACGATGGGCACCCGGCGGCGGGGCCACAGCTCTTCACCGCTGCGCATGTCTTGAACAACGCCGCCGTCGTAGCGACGGCGCTGGGAGGACCGCCGCAGCGCGCTCATGCCGTGCTGTCCGGCCACACGCACGACACGTTCCCGAAGGTCGGTGCCTCTACGGGTGGACCTCCGGCGCCGGCCCACGGGCCGCTCGGCGCGAACCAGTTGCAGCTGATCGCTGGGACGGCATCGCAGAACCAGCTCGGCCCCATCGTGAAGCCGCACGTGTGGCAGGTTCTCCACTTCTCTTGCGATCCCCGCGGAACCCGCCTGAAGATCGAACGGATCGTCTTTGCTCGACGGAACGATTTGCCGGGGTTCGCACCCATCTCGTCCGATCCGAACGATCCTCAGGCGGTCGCCGACGTCTGGGAGCTCGACATTCCTTAGGGGAGAGCTCGAGGCGCACGTACGCCTTGGACCCCAGCGTCTTCCCGTAGTCGGACATCTCGACCCACTCGCTCAAGAACGAGGCCGCGTGGAAGCTTCAATGAATGCCCCGCCGTCCGCGCGTAGGCGTTCGCCGCAAGTGCGTGCAGCGCTTTCGGCACGTCTCGCTCCGCGTCGAGGGCGACGTTGCATACGAGCACCTCGTGCAATGCAAACGTGGCCTCGCGCCAAGAGTTCTGCTGTGGGCACTTGCCGTCAGGCAGGAGTGTCTCTCGGTCGAGCGCGATGCCATCCTTGGGATGATCCCAGAGGTCCCATGCGGTCAGGAGTACGCCTAGCCAGTGCTTCACGAGCGCCGATTTTGCGTGGGCCGTCTCCTCGGCGACAACCGCGCGATCGACTGTAGCCCCACTGTCCCCGCCAAGGTCTCGGAGCGTGGCCCCGAGGGCGCCCGTCAGCTTTGCTTGGTCGAGGCGCTCACCGGACCCCGCGGCCAGCTCCGCGAGATGCTCGACAAAGAGGGCCGGGTCGCCAAGGGATGCCCGTAGGTCAGTCGTCAGGTTGCCTGAGAGGAAGGCGGACACATGCGACTCGAGATCCTCGGAAAGGAGCTCGGTGAGCTCCTGGATGAGCTCGGCTTCACGTGCGGCGTCCTCGAGCAGAACGCCTCGTTCAACAATGGGGGTCGTGGGTCGACGGGTGGCCATGTTCGCCTCCTGCATACTATTCGGACGACCCGCCCGGTCGTTACATCAAGACTGACGTAAACTATTCAAGTCATTGTTTTCGTGGCATTTTCAGCCACTGCTCGCGCTTACGGCAGGCGCCTCCGACGACGTCCGCGCCCCATGCATAACATTCAACGGGCACGGTGCGCGCCCACGGCTAGGTTTGCTCTGCCGCAGGAGGAGCGCTTCGATGCCGCAGCCGACTTTTGGTTCTCACCTTGCTAGCGTCCGGAAGGCCGCGGGATTGAAGGAAGACGCGCTCGCGATCGGGCTCAACGTGAGCCAGTCCACGATCAGCCGCCTTCTGACGGACAAGCAAAAGCCGACGCTGGCGCAGGTCGACGACCTCGCCAAGCTCTGCGGCGTCAGCCGCTGGGCGCTCATCGGCGGCACTGAGCTCGCCGAGGAGTTCCCTTCGGAGTGCATCGTGAGCGTGGATTCCGAGGCCCATGTGAAGTGGCTTGCGTACTTTGCGAGCTGTCTCACGAGCCTGTCCGAGTCGGAGCGAACGGCGCTCTTCGCCGAGGCCGCCATCGTCCGCGACGCATGCGAGGGCATCCGGGCGTACCTCTACGAGCCGGCTAACTACACCGATCCGGTGCGCAATCAGGACCTCCCGCCTGAGACGGTCTACGCGATCGACCATGCGCAAGTGAGTCGCAGCCACTTCGTCGTGCTTCACGCGCGCCACCCGAGCCACGGCGCAGGGCAGGAGCTCGAGATCGCGACGAACGCCGGGCTTCCGGTTGTGCTGCTGCAGCCCGCCGGCACGCGCGTGTCGCGCATGGTGCTCGGCTGTTATGCGCGCGTGCACCAGGTGCACTACCGCGATGACGAGGAGCTGACGCGCAACCTGCGCGCGGTGCTCCCGACGGTGGTGAGCGACCTCGTCGCGCGTCACAAAGGCGAGTGGTTCGGGCCCACGCTGCTTGCCCGCCAGCCGGACGACAACTTCGCGGGGCGGCTGAAGGCGCTGCGCGGCGACATGCAGATGGATTCTGAGACGCTCGGGCGCCACGTCGGCATGAGCAAGGAGGCGATCGAGAACATGGAGAAGGGGCTGTTCTCGAACCCGTCGTCGACGACGATGAAGCTGCTCGCGCAGGTCCTACGGACGTCCACCTCGCAGCTCCTCGACGGGGTTCCTCAGCGCTTGGAGGACCACGACCCCATCGTGCGGCGGAGCCTCGACAACCTCCATCGCTTCGCCACGAGCGCGCACGTCCCGCACGAGGAGGTGTTGGCCCTCTGGGACGCGTTCTTGCCGGAGTACAAGAAGCACCGCCAGGCCGTGGCGGACGCGCGCACGCAAGCGGTAACCGAGACCGAATGGGCGCAGCGCCACGCTGCCCTGAAGGGAAAGAGAAATGGCGGCAAGCAGCCGGACCTCTTCGAGTAGCTTCCCGATCACGCCATGGAGCAGCCCAGAGGCCCTCGAGCTAGCGGCTAGCTTAGCCATGACAGACGCGGAGGCCGCGATGCGCAAGCACGTGCGCCGCCTCCTCGCCGACCACGGGCCGCTTCATCTTCCAGTCAGACTGGGCGCCTTCTTCGCCTGGGGCACCATACGGCGCGTACGGCTGGAGGCGACGCTGCTCGAAGGAGGGCTTATTCCGCTCCCGGATGGGCGCTTCGACATCCTGGTGCGCGAGGACCGCTCGCCTCGCCGTCGCCGCTTCACGCTCGCCCACGAGTTCGGGCACCTGTTCTTCTACCGCTTCGCCCCCTTGTCGAAAGAGGCTCAGCGTCGCGAGGGACGTCATGCTCCTGACGAAGAGGAACGGCTCTGCAATATCGCCGCCGAAGAGTTTCTCATGCCTCAGAGCTTCATCGAGGCGACGACCGACTCGATCGCATGGCAGGACGCCGCGCGCGCCGTGCTCGCCGTCTCGGAAGACTGCGACGTCTCCGTTGAGGCCGCGGTCCTTCGACTAGCGCCTTCCTTCCCGGGGTTCGGCGAGCTCCGCCTGTGGGAGCTGTGGCCCAACGGCTGGCGAGTAGCGCTGGCCCGCCGCTTCGGTGCCCCGCGTTCGTCGCGCGAGTTTGCGGAAAGACCGGAGTCTGGCCTCCTGAACCTCGACCGCCTGGCCGCGAATCTCGAGCATCTGCCGTTCGGCCAGTCGCGCCGGTGGGCGGCGGGAGAGACGTGCGCTGTGCGTGTTCCTCGACGTACGCGACCGACCGTACTCGTGGCGTATCGACGACGGATGGCCGCGATTACGGAGCACATGCGTACGGGATGACCCAGGTACATGGGTGCGTGGGTACATGCCGCGCCCTTCGGAGCAGTAGAATGCCGAACGACTACGAATTCGATTCCAATGAGGTGGAGAACGCTTTCGACGCCGCGGACAGCCGCTGCGAGTGTTGCGGCAAGAAGCTCGGATGGCCGAACAGCCGTGCCAACCCCGGGTGGGGCGCCTGGGAGGCGCACCACGGGGGCCGCTCGACGCCCGTGATTCTCTGCGTTGGGAAGCCCGAGAACTGCCACCTGAACTGTGGCCATGGCGGACACTTCGGCAGCGTGGGAATCACCCCGCGCGTTCACCGGGGCGGCTGAAGGTCGGCGATGGCGCGCGACTGGAAAGAAGTATTCTCGCGGTGGTCCAAGCCGCTGAGCGACACCGAGGAAGCGAAGGCTAGCCACGCTGCCGACATGGTTCGCGACGCAGTGAAGGCTCATGCCCCGCTTGCAGCGCGGCGCCTAGATGTCTACGCGACTGGTTCGGTGCGCAACAATACAAACGTGCGTGCAGAGAGCGACATCGACGTCGCCATCGTTTGTCACGAGAGCATCTACTACAAGCTCCCCGATGGAACCGACGCCGCCACCTTCGGGATCACGACGCCGGCCGCGTACTCGTTCGCGCAGTTTCGGAACGATTTGGAGGCGGCCCTTCGCGCGAAGTTCGGTTCCGCTGTCAAGCCGACCGACAAGACCTTCGACGTCCCCGAAAATACCTACCGCATGGAGGCCGACGTTACGCCCTTCTTCGAGTACCGGCGCTACAGCGGTTCGGGGCGCGCCGACCTGCAATGGGCTTACGAGGAAGGCGTGATGAGCGTGTCGAAGAGCGGGCTGTCCTTCACCAACTGGCACGCCGATCACTATCGCGAGGGTGTCGGGCGGAACGACACTACGCGCAAACGCTTCAAGCGCGTCGTGCGGATCCTCAAGAACACAAAGATCGACATGCTGGAGTGCGGCACCGACGCTGCAAGGGCGAGCGCGTCGAAGATCCCGTCGTTCCTCATCGAGTGCCTGGTTTTCAACGCTCCGGACACCTGCTTCAACAAACAGGAGGACGGGTACGTCGACGACGTGCGCGCCGCCATCGCGCACCTGTGGGGCGCGACCAAGGAGGAGGGGGCCTGGCGAGACCTGCTCGAGGTCAGCCGGCGCAAGCGTCTGTTTCTCGACGGTCAGCCGTGGACGAAGGAGGAGGCCAACGCCTTCCTTCTTTCCGCCTGGCAGCACCTGGAGTTCCGCTGATGGGCAAAGACTTCCTTCTTAAGGCTATCGTTGCGATCTGCGGCCTCGTGTGGCTCGGCGCGCTCGTCCTCGACGGGACGGTAGCGGCGTCGAAGGGCCTCATCGCGCCGTTCTCGGTGGTTGTCAGCGTCGCGGGAGGGCTCACGTGGCTCTTCGACAAATGGCTCTGGAACTGGCCTCTGGTGCGGCTGCTCGTCGGGCGCCCCGACCTGCGCGGCACATGGAAGGGTGAGATCGCCTCAGATTGGATCGCCCCGCAGACAGGTGCGCCGACGCCTCCGATCCCGACCTTCGTCGTGGTCACGCAGACGGCCACGTCGCTACACATCCGGCAGCTCACGAAGGAGTCGAACTCGCTGTCCTTGGCAGCAGCCATCATGACGGAGGCCGACGACTCGAAGGCCGTGGTCGGCGTCTACCGCAACGAGCCGACGTCCGCCGTCCGCGATCGCAGTCCGATCCACCTGGGCGCGCTGCGCCTGCGCGAGGCGGGGAAAGACGAGATGGCCGGCGAATACTGGACCGACCGCGAGACGCGCGGACAAGTCACTCTTCGTAGGGTGTCGCGAAGGAAGGCCAAGAGCTTCGAGGATGCGGCCAAGTTGCCGCCGTAGCGGCGACGCGACGGGCGCGGACCCCTGGCCCAGGCGACCGTACTTCCGAGCACGGGTCGCTACGAAAGGTGGAGGGGTGAAGGGCTCCGAACCCCCGCCGTCCACCTTGGCGAGAGGGTCGACGAGTTCAGTCACCACGTCGGCGGCTTGCTAAACGTCCCCGTCGCGTCAGTGAGGTGGTTCAGGAACTGCGATGCCTTGAGCGCCCCCTCGTGCACGTTGCGCGTGAAGGTCGCCGCCTTCCGAAGGCTGGCCACCGGCGATCGCCCGGCGTTGGTGCAGGGAAAGACGACGCCGACCGGGAGCCCCAGTTCGGTGCGCACCATGCCGACGGGGGTGACGAGGTCTGCGTCGTTCGAGAGCACGATCGCTTGCTCATAGCGCCGCTGGAAGCCGTCGAGGAGCAAGTACGAGGCGAGGTTGACGTCGGAGCCCTTCTCGGTCGACTTCAGGACGGTCGCCATAGGATTGCCGTGCGCGGGTGGCGGATGGATCGGCAGCCGCGCCGGCCCGGCGCGGTACTCACCGAGGTGGATGGACACCTTGGGGCACGTCCGCAGCGCGCGGAGGTAGACGTCCTGGCGCTGCCCGGACGTAGGATCGAAGCCGGGAAGGGGCGTCACGCGCGCCGTGAAGTACCGGATCATGGCGACGTCGTGCTTCGGCAGGAGTCGGCCGCAGAACGCCTCGAGATCGAGCCACCTGTACGGCGTCTTCTTCAAGCACCCGAAGTAGAGGTTGAAGCCGTCGATGTAGACGTACGAGCGCAAGATCCCTGTCACGAAGAGGGCGCTCGTGAGGCGCACAAAAAACAGAAGCCGCGCCCCTTTCGGAGAGCGGCCTCGGCCCTGACACCGAAGTAATCAGGGGTGGTTGAGAGGAGTGTACGTACAGATCGCGGCTTCAGCAAGGGGAGTGGACCTGGGTCTGTGGGTCGGGGCCGGACGCCTGCACTGGCGAGTGGCGCGGGGAGGCCGCCTCGCCCGGAGTTCCTGTATGCCTCCGCCCGCCGAGGTGCTCATGGGGAGGAGGTGCTCGAGGCCACTAGCTTCGGGCCCGGTTCGCAGGCGTAGGTCAGCGAGGTCGTCACGCTCGCCGCGATGCCGAGATTGTCCAGGTCGATCGCTCGCTTCGCAGCGTCCTCGTCCTCGGAGAGGATGCGGGAGCCGTTCGGACAGGCCTTCACGAGGTAGTCGTGCGCTGCGAGATTCGGCTCGGGCCCGCGAAGGAGGATCGACCCTCCCTCTCGGCTCGCGTCGACCACCGTGACGTGAGTGCTCGCGCAACCGCCGACGAGCAGGAGCGACGTGATCGCGACCGTGAACGTGCGCATGTAGCCTCCTCCTAGGAACCTACCCCGAACGCACGGCCCCGTTGCCGCATTCCGCTCCTCGGAGGAGATCGACGCCGAAAGCGTGGCCTGAACCGTGCCGTCGGCGCCGGACGGCTGGCGTCAGGGGATGATGCAGTTCGTTTCGCAGCTCCTCACGCAGCACTGCTGACCGGTCCCGCAACACGCGCCGTTGCAGCACGCACCGGACGCGCAGCACAGCACGTCGCCGGTGACCGGGTCCCTGCAGCCTTCTTGCCCCGCGGGGCAGGTCGAGCATGTTGAGGTGCTCGGGTCCTTGCACGCCGAGCCAGGGGCGCAGCAGACGTTGCCGCACGCCACCTGCGTGTCCGGGCAGCACGCGCCGTTGATGCACGTGCCGCTGCAACACGACCCCCCGCACGCCTGCTCCGCGATGCCGCAGCAGACGCCGTTCGCGACGGCGCCGTAGCAGCACTGGCCGTTGAGACAGGTCCCCTCGTCGCAGCAGAAGCCCCCGCAGAGTGCCCCGGCGCAGCATTGGTTTCCCGGTTGCTTGCACGTCTGTCCCGTCCCGCAGCATTGATCTCCGCATGCGACATCGCCGGGCACGCAGCAGACAAGGGGATGCGCCGAGGCGCAGACCTCGTCCGTGTTGTCGCAGCAGCCTCCCCCGCAGGTCGCGACGCCGGCCGGGCAACACGCCCCGTGCGCCGAGTCCGCGCACTGCTCCCCGGCGCCGCAGCAGGTTGGCCCGCACGGCACCGTGTTCTGCGGACAGCACGAGCTACCGTTGCAGGCCGAGACCGTACGATCGCAGCACGTTCCCCCGCAGATGAGCTCGTAGTTCGGGCAGCAACCCCCCCCGCCCGGCGTGCACTGGTCGGTCACGCCGCAGCAGACCCCGGTCCCGCTGCACTGTGTCGGGCAACACGCGGCACCCCCGTTGTAGCAAGTGGCCCAACAGATCGCGGCCGCCGCAGAGCAACCGATGAACCCGACGAACGCGCACGCGCCGTACCCCCACAGGGTCGCGATGCAGCCGATGGCGATCGTGCCGTCGCACACGGCGAGCGCGGCGTCGCAGTTGTTTGTGCAGTTGCTGCACCCCTGACTGAAGTCGGTCGAGCCTCCGGTAGCTACCGGATCGGGTACGTCATCGGGCGACAACAGCTTCACGGTTGGGGCGTGCGGAACGGACGCGCCCGCGTCGGCCGCGGTTGCGGTGAGCACGCAGAGCCGTGGGATCCCTGTCTCCGCCTGCTGAAGGAGACGCTCCATTCCGAGCTGGATCTCGGGCGTCACGGTCACCTTGACCGGGGCTGTATGGTCTCGGAAGCTCACGTCGAGCGCGGCGTGGTTCTTCTTGAGGAGCGAGATCGGCGCGACGTCATGCCCGTCGACCGTGCCGACGAGTTTCGTGCCGTCACCTCGAAATTCCGCATGCTGGACGCCCTGGAACGCCGGTCCGTAGTCGACCGTCATCCGCGTCTGCCCGTGCGCGGTGCGCGAGGAAATCGTGATCACCATCTGGGAGCCTTGCGCGAACACCATCGAGGTTGAGTCGACGCGCGCCTTCGGCTCCGCATCCTCGGTCTCCCGCAGCGTCAGGCCTCCCAACGCGAGCGTGGTCTGAAAGTCGAACGAGAGATGGGTCGCGTCTCCCTGGACAATGCACGACGAAAGCTGAGGGGAGGAGGCGGCGCCGCCGTCCCGCACACCGACGCCAACCGCTGCATCCGAGGTCGACGCGGCAGTGGGCGCGCTATTCTTGCAGGAACCCGTGAGCGCCAGCACCACTCCGATCGAGGCGAGCGAGTGGGCCCTCATAGTGCTCCTCCCACCGACGCGGTCGGCGACGGTGATCGATCGGCGGGGCGCCTTCGGTCTCGGAGCCACGCCCGCGCGACCTCCTGTCCCCTTGCGACGTACTCCTCGCGCAGCCGTCGCGAGAGGAAGCCGTCGAAGGGGCCACCCTCGAGCGGGACCGACGGACGAATTTCGACGATCTGAAGCCTCCGTCGCTCGCTCCACCCCAGCGTCCGAAGGACCGCCGCGCGGACGCTACGGTCGGGGACCTCGACTTCGAGCCGAGCGAGCGTCGCGTTGACGGCGTAGGCCTCGCGCAGGTCGCGGTAGAGACGTTCCTGCACGAGTACCTCCACGAGATGCTCGACCAGAGCGAAGCCGCGCAGCTCGGGCGCGCTGTCCAGCAGCGCCGGGTAGGGGACGATGACGAAGACCCGATCGATGTCGGGGGTGTTCTCGATCGCGTACTTGATGGGGGTGTTGTTGGTGAGGCCGCCGTCGAGGCACGGCACCGACCGACCGCCGACGTGAAGAGGGAACGGGAGGAACGCGAGCGGGAACGCTGCCGAGGCTGCGACCCCCTCGAAGAGCGCTTCGAGCCCCTCCTTGTCGTCGAGCGCGGAGCCGCCGTAGCGCAGCACGTGCTCGAACGTCGTTCCCCGACGGCCTGGCTCGAGCGGACCCGACTCTCCGGCGCTATTGGTCGTAACGAGGCGCACGTCGACGGGCTCGCGGCCGGTGCTCGGTCGGACGTGCCGCCGCAGGAGGGCGAGTATCTTGTCGCTCGTTGAGATCCCCTCGAGATCGAGGAGTCCCTTGGCGCTCACGTTGAAGCCCTTGGCGAGCGTCGCCTCCTCGAGCCAGATGCGCGCGAGCTCCTCGCCGGCGGCGTCCTCGGTGCCCGAGCGGATCGCTCGCGCGTAGAAGGCGGCGTTGAGCGCCCCGGAGCTAGTGCCGACGACCCGCCGCACGCGCAGGCCCGCGCTCGCGAGCACGGAGATGGCTCCCGCAGAGAACGCCCCCTTGGCAACTCCGCCTCCAAAAATAATTGCGTCCATGTCTGTGCTCTCTTTCGTCGGTCTAAGGTGTGAGGGGTTCGAGGCGGCCGATGACGATCGGCAAGGCGTGAAAACGATCGGACGGGGCGAACTGCACGGCGGTCGGCGCTCCGGAGCGGCCGACGTGAAAGAGGAGGGTCCCCATGCCGACCCCGCTCTCGAACGTGCCGCCCCGATCCCGCGAATCGTCGAGGTGCGGTACGCGGCTGGAGTCGTAGACGCGCACCGCGGTGAGGCCGTACCCGGCGGGCTCGGGTCGGTCGGCGACGAGGAGCACGTGCCCCGTATCTCCCCCAGCACTCCACCGCGCGAACCGCCAGGCGATCACGTCGCCGCGACGCACCTCGGAGAGCCGGGCGATGCGTCGCCAGCCCTGCGCGGCCTCGTACACGAGCGCATCGTCAATCTCGTAGCTGCGTCGCCAGCCGAACGTGTCGTCATGGATGAGCGACGCGATGTAGTCGCAGTATTCGAAGGCCCGCGGACACGGTTGCGTGGGCTCTCGTGGGATCCGCGCGTAGTGCGCGGGCGTGACGCCGCGGAGCACGTAGCTGACGAACTCCGAGCAATCTAGATCGTACGTTCCTGTCGCCGGATCGATGACGATCGGCTCATGTTGGTAGTGGGTGTGACGGGCGTTGCTCACGACGAGCGCCGCCGCCGCGGCGACTTGGCGCCGCCGAGTGGACTCTTGCTGATTCATCGAAACTCCGGGGGGTGAGGTGTCAGAACGGCACGGCGGCGAGCTCCTCAGGCGTGGAGCGGCGGCGCTTCGAAGAGGGCGGAGGGCGAAGAGCGCGCTCGGCCTTGGCGCGCTGCTCCTCGAGCTCGCGAATGAGGCGGTCGCTCCCATCGTCGAGCGCGGCGAGGATCTCGTCCGGGTGCTGCTCGGCGTAGCGCAGGAAGACTTCCGTCCGCGATTCGCGCGAGGTGCCCTTCATGTCGCGCTTCACGCGATCGAAGAGAGCCTGGTAGTCGGGGGGGATGTTCCCGCGAACCTCGTCGTCGGACTCGCTCCGGCGCTCGTCGGCGTGCGAGCGGTGGACGGCGCGGTGTCGATCGCGGTTTCCTTGCTCGATGCGACGGAGGTCGGCCTGGTACTTCCGCTCGGCATCCCAGTTTCCCTTCGCCCGTTCGATCGGATCGCGCGCCTCGCTATGCACGCCGGCCTTCCGGACGACGCACACCTCGCGCGCTTCGGCGCGCTCCTTTGCGTAGGTGTCCTTCAGCTCGGCGAGCGCGCTCTGACGACGCGCGTGGGCTTTCTCGCGGAGGGTCAGCCGCTCGGCGCGGCAATGCCCCCGCGCCTTCGCGAGCGCTTCGTTCCGCTGCGTCCGCGCCGCGTGGAGCTGCTCGCGCAAGCTCCGGAGACTCGCCGCCGCCTTCTCGCGATGGTTCTGGGCGATGTCGCGATTGAGCGCCTGCCGCTGTTTCGCAGCTTCCTTCCGGGTCAGCATGGGCGTCGGATCTGTCTCGGGGCGCGGTCGCCCCGCGCGGGATCGCGTACGCCCGCCGTCCGGGGCGCTGGGCAGACGGAGGCTCGGAGACGGGGGTTGCGGAGGGAGTGCATGGCGTTCAGCCCTCCGAGGGCGGCGGTGCCGCGGCGAGCGTTTGCGGGGAGCCCGTCGGCGGCGATCCACCGTGCTTCGTGAGGATGCGTCGCGCGTCATCCCACGCGCCGCCGCTCGCGAAGCGCTGCCAGGCGCCCGCTGTGGGCGACCACTTGAAGCCCGCTCCCTTCAGGGCGCGTCGCATGTCCTCGGGCGGCTTCGCCGGGAACGTGATGCGGACGCGGTTCTCCGCCTCTGCGATCGTGCAATGACCGATGCTCTCGGGGGCGCGGACGGGGGAGCTCGCGCGAGCTTCGAGCTGGCGGATCCTCTCCTTGACGCGCCTCTCCTCGGAGGACGTGTTCTGAAGTGCGTAGGCGGGAAAGCCGATGCGACCCATTGGGTCCTTCTCGAGGAGCGACTTGGCGCGCGCCTCGTTGAACCCGAGCGCGCCGAGGCGAGCGACGACGTCGCCCCCCTTCCGGATCGCCGCGTTGGCCGCGCGCATCTGCTCGCGCCCCTTCTCGAGGGAGGCGAGCTTGGCGCGGAGCTTCGCGACGGCCTCGGGGTCGTCGCTCGAGAC
>JBKQKP010000081.1:0-6736 GCA_052147435.1 Polyangiaceae bacterium
CGCTCCCCGGCCCTCGCTCTTTTTGTCCGCCCCGCGGCGCGCACCCCCCTTACCCCGACCAGGGGGGCCGGCGAACTTCTCGGCGAACTCCCGCTCGCCTTCCTACGGATCGGAGTGGCCGGTCACAGCAAGCGATCCGGAAAGCTCCTTCGCCCCTTGGATCAGCCCGTTGTTGTCTCAAATGGTCATGTTGCGCAGCGCGAGCAACAAACAGATTGAGGCAACTACAGCCGCCGCTGAACGCTCCGAGACCGGAGAGCTCGGAGCTGACCTCAAGCGATTTCGAGCTACCCTGACGCGCTGTGAACCCGATCGCTCTGCGGGACCCCGATGGGCGCGTGTACGCGTACGCTTGCGGCGCGTGCCATCATGTCGCCGCCTTTGACCCTGCTCCCGGCGGACGCCTCGGTCGCGAGCTCGTCGCGCAGCGGGCGGAGAGATCGCGACGCCGCGCGGCGCGGTGCTGTGCGCGGCCAGAGCAGGACGCTCCGGTCGACGGCTCGGGCGTCGAGCTCGTCGCGCCTGCGGAGCCGCGCGCTCGTCGCCCCGCGTCCGGTGCCGAGCTGGCGACGCGCTACGGGTTCAAGCCGATGTCCGAAGTGGAGTTCGCCCGCAACGTCACGCGCGAGTCGGCAAGCGCTGGAAGGTCTGGGGCACCTCCGCCACGCCGGACCCAGTGAAGTCGAGCGTCGCTGGCGGTGCGTCGAGGTCGAGCCCCACGCGAGCGCCTCGGGGTCATGGTTCCGAGAAGCAGTCGGAGACGACGACGATCCGGACGTTTCTCGCGGAGCCCGAAGAGCGGCGGGTCTCCTCTTTCGGCTCCCAATCTAGGGCCGAGCAATGCCGGAGCGGCGCATTGGCGGGCGCCGCCTTAGCTGCGATGGCACGCCCCAGTCCTCCATCGCCTGATCGTATCGTCGATCGAGAAAGGCGTTTGTGCACGGCTCCACGTCCGGAAACTCACGCCCAAGCCAGTCCTGAAAATCCATCGCCGCCGCTCCCTCTGCGCCGAGGCGCTTGCGACGGAGCAGCGCTGGCAGCGTAGATTGCCGACAAGCACCCAGCAGGTACTCGAACTCTGCGATCGACGCGAAATGAGTGAACGGCGTCTCCGCGAAGTCTTCGGCGACGATGTCGCGCAAGAACGAGTTTCCCCAGTGCAAGTCATCGTAAGTAACGACAACGCGTTCGAACTCTCTGGCGTCGCCGAGGCGGCCCAAGTCCGTCACGCGGCCGGCTCGCAGATCTCTTTCCGTACGATAGAGCTGCGTTGCCGCCTTGCCGAGCGTCTTGCGGAGATCGCCGATCGCGACATCCAGATCGCCAGTTGTCTTCGTCCGCAATGTCAGCGACGATTGCTTCACCTCGACCAGCACGACGCAGTCGTCCTGAAGAACAAACCAGTCCACGGTGTCGATGTCGCCATCGGCGCTCGGATATCGTCGCTCGGCAAGTACATTTTCGGTGCCGACGGCGTTGCGGAGCAATGTGCCCACATACTCCTGGAATACAAAACCGAAGGCCGTTCGGAACGGGTTTTCGCTCCCGGCGCCGCGGTACCTCTCCGCGAGTAGGTGATAGAGGCCTCTGCCTACTCGCTCATATAGAAGGCGTGGACAGGGAATGAGGTAGAGTGGCCCATGATTCGGATTCGGATCTGGATCCACGTCCGGCCGAATCATTGGGTAGAGTGCAAGAGGGTTGAATCGATACAGCTCGAGCATCGGGTTGGGATCGGTGCCCGCCGGGCGAGGCCATTGGCGAATGGTCCCATAGTCTGCCGAGGCCCATCCGAGGAACTCCCTCTGCGCATCACGGTCGAAGATGGCCGCAACGGATTGGGGAAACGGTCGTGTGTGACCTTGGCCGGCGCCTCCCGAGAAGGACTGACCAAAGAAGACGATACGATCGAGATCTATTCCCACAGCCTTGGACAGGTCACTTTGAGGGTCGATCCCGTTGGCTTGGGGAACGCGTCGCCAGATATCTTTGAAAAGCGAAAGCGTGCGGGCCGTCTGATTCCACATCTCCCCCTGATGTCCCAGAGTTTGAGAGGTAGCGAGCAGGAATTCGAGAGCGCCGCGCCGCGTATCAAGCGTCTCTGGATCCGGCATTGAAAGGCTGAGGTACATAGAAGCGAGCTTTCTGAGGCCCGCTTCGTCGATTCGCATCCCTCGATAGTCGTTCGATGATTCGATCGAAACGAGCGCAAGGTACGGAAGGGCATGAGCCTGAAGGGGGAGTCCGCCAACAAACTCAGTCGACCGCCCGCTCGCAAGCATGAGCGCGGAGAGCTGCCCAAACTGTCTGAGGGCGAGATACGTTGGGAAGCGCCGAATCTGCTGCCGAAGCTGCTGAACGCTGACGAGCGGCTGCGCGGGGTAGCTGTAGGCGGGTTTGCCCGCGATCGATCCGACTTCCTTCAGCACGAGGCGGCCATGGGTGTTCTCGTTCTTCTCGGTGGCGGGCTACCCCCTGGACGTCGCAAGCTCCTTCGCGCGAGCAACCAGAAGCCCGATCGCGTTATTGTCGGGCTTCCACTTGAACGAAACGATCTCTGGCAACGGTCCCCACACGGTGACGGCGCGCCCACTGACCTTCAGGTTCGCCTGATACTTGATGGGGTCGGTGTGGTACAGCCCCGCCCCGGCCTCGAACTTCCACCACTTCGTCGCCGCCTTCGTGGGGCGAACGTAGACCTTGTAGAACGAGTCCGCGTAGCCGGCCCCGAGCAGCCCGAAGAATTCGCTCTCGCTGGTCAGGGAGGCAAGGTACCGCTCGACCTTCTTCGCCTCCTTCTCCGCGTACGTCATCGGCATGGAGCACCCTTCTTCCCTTCGCTAGGCCCGCTGGCGTCGATCCCTCGCGTAGACGGCGGCGAGCTGCGATTCCGTCGGGCGCTGGACCCATCCGTTGCCGGCCACGTCCGTCCGGCCCGACCACGTGACGATCCTCGTCACGACGTCGCTGGCGCCCACGTCCTCAGCGCACGCCACATCGTGGAGGTCGTAGAACTCGTGTTCGCGCGGGGCGGGAATGTTGTGTCGTCCGCGCCTCGCCCGTCGCGGGCTCAGCTTCCACCCTTCGGTCTTCAGCCAGGCCGTCGCAACCTCGGGGTCGCACCAGTAGCCGGGGACTACTCGCATCGCACGAGTCAGACGCCGCGCCGTCCGCGATGTCAACGGACGCCGGCTCCTCGCGGAACGCGAGCACCGGGACGGTCGCTGCCGATCGACTTCGTTCGGGCTATCGCCGCGGCGTCGCACGGCATGAAATTCTCCATGCTCGAGAACGGCGGCGCTACGCGCCCATGCGGAACTTGGCACGCCGTTCTCCATCCGCGGGAAGGACGCGGGCCGAGATGGGATGCCCGACAGCCTTCGCGCCCTCCCTCTCGGATCGGCGAATCCGCGCGATCGTGCACCTGCATCGCGCATGTAGGGCTGCCCACGTCGAGCTTGAGCCGCCGCGGAATCCGAGTACGTTCTGGGGCTGATGAACGTTGCGGATCTGTCGGACGTGACGGCGCGAGCGACGAAGGTCGCGCGGGACGCGCCGACCAAGACACCGCTCGTCGTCGTAGGACCCACCGGCGCCGGTCGATGGTCCTTGGGTGCCGAGGTGGTACGCCTCTTGGGGACCCAGGCGATCGACGTCTTCTTGCCGCCCTTCGAGGCGCAAGATGCTGCGCTCCATGGTCTACTCCAAGTGGCCGCGGTTTTCGGCGCCGCCGCGATGGAGGAGGCGCGCAAGGACGCGGGCCCTCTGCGCGATCGAGCGGCGGCGGTGGCCGCTCGCGCGGTCGAGGCGAAACGAGTGCTCGTGATCCGCGTGCCCGAGTCGTGGTGCCTCGTGGGGTCCGCGAACACGGATGGGCGAGCCTTTCGGGAACAGCGTGCCAAGGATCTCTTCGCTGGCTGGCTCAGCACGCCGAAGTTTCGCGCCGTGCTCCTCCTCCACGACAAGTCGCTTGGCTTGGTCGAGTGGGTCGAGGGGATCGAGGGGATCACGTGCCGAAGGGACTCGCTCCCCAAGCCGAAGGTGAATCGCGAGGCACTGCAGGACGAGTCGAGATGGGGCTCGTACGCGGCGGCGTTCGGCGAGGTCAGACGCACGGAGGGCGTCGAGGGTCTGTCGCCCATTCAACTGCGACTCCTCGTCGGCCTCACACATCTGGGGGAGCGGCCAATCGACATTGTCCCCACACTCTGGGGAGGCGCCGGTCAGCTTGGTCCCCTGCTTGACCGGTATCGGGAGATTCTCGCGCTCCCGGAGAATCGGACTCTGCTCGATTCGGTTCGGCGAGCGCTGAGGACCCGGTTCCCACTCCCCACGAGCGCAGCGCTGCAAATCGCAGGCTTCCCGAAAGAGCACGTTCCTCTCATCACGGAGTGCCTAGCCTACGAGCATGACGGCTATCTGCGAATACCCGACGCGGTCCGCGCCCGATTGCGCGCTCCGCGTTCGCAGGACGACGCCACGCACACCAAGCTCGCCGAGTTCCACAAGGGCCTCGATGGAGCCAAGAAGCCTCCGGCAAAGCCCGCAAAGATTGTTCATTGGCTGGAGAAGGCTCACCACCTCGCGCATGCGGGCCCTGGGGCCGCGGCGCAGTGGGACGAGCTTGAAGTGTCAGCGGAGCAACTCCTCGACCGTGCTTGGTCGCTCAGCGTGGAGCATCACGATTGGGCCTCGGCCGCGAAGATCTACAAGCGGATTCTCGATCGAAACCTCCTGACGCGATCGTCCGACAAGGCGTATGCAGTGCACTACCTCGGGTTCAATCTTGAGCGCGCAGGGTCCCCTCCCACGGATGTCGAAAAGGCGTATCGCGAGGCTGTAAAGCTCGAGACCGGAAACGCTTGGTGGAACTCGCGCCTCGTCACGTTTCTGATTCGGGATCTTCGCTACGCCGCGGCTGACGACGAATGGCGTCGAAGCGTTGAACGCCTGGATCCCATGGAGTCACGCGTCTCTCGCGATCCTTGGCTCGCGCGACACGTTCACAGGCGGGTCGCGGACGAATGGCTGCAGCACGGGCAAGTCGATCGCGCACGAGCGGTCTTTCGCAGGATTCCGAACTCGGTCGTCGTCAGAGATCCGCAGCTCCTCGAACTGCGCCAACGCGTCGAGGACGCGACCGAGGCGGTGGTCCTCGGGGAGTCGGTGTACCCCACCCACGTTCCCGTCCGTGAGCGCTGGCGCGCGCCGCGCGTCCTGCCCGAGGGGCAGGCCAAGTGGATGCCGGGGCGCGTCCTCGCGGTGGACGCGCAGGGCGTCGCCTTCGTCGTCGCGACGCCCGATTCCCAGCGACGCGTGTTCAAGCAGCGCGCGTCGGTCGACGAATGGACCCGGTGGAGCGGCGGCTCGCCGCCCCGCGTCGACATGTTCTTCTAGATCGGTTTTTACGGCGCCGAGAAGAACGACACCAAGGTGGTGGAGGTCCGAGAGACGCAGGTCGCCGAGGACGAGCTCCTCCCGGGCGATCCCGACGACGACGAGGCGCCGCCGATGTCCGTCGCGTCCCTCGTGCCCGCCGCCGCCCTATGACCGAGGCGACCACGCCGCCGACGCTGCTGCCGGAAAGCCAACCGATCGCGAAGCTCGTGGCGGTCGACTCGAGCCTGCTCTACGTGTTCCTCGTTGGACCCGGGGAGGGGGAAGCGATCGCGATCGCGCTCCCCAACGGGCGCGGCTGGCTGCTCCTCGACGGGTGCCGCGCGGGCGACGGAAGCATCGGACTCGTCGAGGTGCTTCGGAAATGGCGGACGAAGGACGCACCGATCGTCGCCTACGCCATGACGCATCCCCATACCGATCACGCCAAGGGGGTGGTCGAGCTCGTGGAGGAGTTCGGCAGTGCGATCCGCTACGTCGCCGTCACCCCACCGTGGACAGCCCCCGCGCAGTCGAGAATCGAGAGTGACCGAATCAACAAGGCTCAGGTGCGAAAGAGCCTCGCCGCGCTCGAGCGATTGTGCGCAGGGGGCGCGATCAAGGTCGACCTCGTCGCTGGGGCGGAGATCTCCCTGCCCGATACGTCCCCCGTGGCGATTCGCGTGCTCTGTCCTCTGGCCGGCGCGTCCGCGACGACCGACCCCAACGAGGTCAGCGCCGTCGTCGACCTGGTCTTCGGAAAGACGCGCGTGGTCCTCGGAAGCGATCTTCCGCTGACGACCGCCGGGGGCGGCGGTTGGAACGCCCTCGTGGTCGCCGCGCCCGAAGTCGCCGATCACGCGATGCTGAAGATTCCTCACCACGGTTCGTCGACGGCGCACTCGCCCGTCCTCTACGCGTCCCACGTGCGGGAGCGCGCCTGGGGCGCGACGCCGTACAATTCGAGCAAGCTCCCCGAGCTCGTTCGAATGGATGGTTTGCCGTGGATCTTGGGACGCGGACATCCCGTGCACCTGACGTCGCCGCCTGTGTCGAAGGCCGTGCAAGTGCCGGTGACGCACCCGGCGCTGCTCACGCTCGCGACGCTTCGCGAGCGTGTCGCGGTGCGACCGACGGGGATCCCGCTCCTCGACCGCGGGGCCGTGGAGAGCAAGCCCACGGCGCTCCGATCGCGCGACAGCCTGTGGTGTTTCGCGCTCGACGACGGGGGGCGAGTGGCGGGGCGCTGGCGCGGCGACGCCGCGATCGAGGTCATCTCCTAGCGGCGCAGTCGCCCGGCACGCGGCGCAGGCGCGTGGGGGGAGGGCGCGAATTTGGCAGACGGCGTCTGCCAAATTCC
>JBKQKP010000082.1:0-18449 GCA_052147435.1 Polyangiaceae bacterium
GCGCGGTCGAGGTCGGGGTCGGGGGCGGGGGCGGGGTCGGAGGGGGGCCGCCGCAGGATGTGGCGAGGGGGGCCAGTGCGAGGAGGAAGAGGGACGCGGCGCGGCGGTTCACGGCGCGGAGGCTACCTCGCCTTGACCGGTCCCCACACGCTGTCATCAAATTCGGACGCCCCGGGTAATTCGACCTCAGGGTCGGATCAAACTCGGATGGCCCCGAGTAATTCGACCTCAAGGTCGGATCAAATTCGGATGGCCCCGAGTAAATCGTCCTCAAGATCGGATCAAATTCGGACCCGTTCCTGAGGACGAATTACTAGACCGACCGAAATTCCGTTCCTCGCGGCGAACCGTCCCTGCTTCCCGCCTCCCCGCCTTCCTGTTCCTCTCCCCTCTCTCAGAGAGCCGAGAGGAACTGGAAGACGGGAAGCCAGGAAGGGTTTCGGGTAGAGCGTTCCACTCTTGCGCCCCCCCCGCCCCCCGCGGCATTGTGCCCAGCCCTCGAACGGCCCGACCCGTCGCGCGCCCCCAGGAACCGAAATTCTCTCAATGAAGAAGAACTACGTCCTCGACACGAACGTCCTCCTCCACGACCCGCGCGCCATCTTCCGCTTCGAAGACAACGACGTCGTCGTCCCCATCTTCTGCATCGAGGAGGTCGACCAGTTCAAACGCGAAGGCTCCGAGCGCGGTCGCAACGCCCGCCAGATCGCCCGGCTCCTCGACGAGCTTCGCGAATCGGGGGGCTCGCTCTCCAAGGGGGTCACCACCTCCTCGGGCGGCACGCTCCGCGTCGCCGTCCCCAAGCGCCGCCCCGAGCTCGCGAGCGCGCTCGACAAGAGCTCGATGGACGCCGCCATCCTTCAGACCGCGTTCGACGTGCGCGAGCAAGATGGCGGTCGCCCGACGATCTTCGTCACGATGGACACGAACCTGCGCATCCGCGCCGACGCCCTCGGGATGGTCGCCGAGACGTACGAGAACCAGCGCGTCGAGGTCGACGCGCTCGACACCGGCGTGAAAGAGATCGACGTCGACCCCCGCGAGATCGACGCCTTCTTCCACGAAGGGCGCCTCCCGCTCCCGCAGCCCCCCTCGTCCGAGGTTCCGCTCACGGCGAACCTCTGCCTCCTCCTCCGCGATCGAACGAATCCCTCTCACACGGCGCTCGGCCGCTGGGACGCGACGAAGCGCGAGGTCATGGCGCTCCGCACGCCGCGCGAAGGGCTCATGGGGGTCCGCCCCCGAAACAAGGAGCAGAGCTTCGCGATCGACCTCCTCCTCGACGAGAACATCCGCCTCGTCACCCTCGTCGGCAAAGCCGGGACCGGCAAGACCCTCCTCGCACTCGCGGCTGGGCTCAAGCGGACGATGGAGGACGGGACGTATACCCGCCTCCTCGTGTCGCGTCCCGTCATGCCGCTCGGTCGCGACATCGGCTTTCTGCCGGGTGACGTCGACGAAAAGCTGAACCCGTGGATGCAGCCGATCTTCGACAACCTCGAGTTCCTTTTCGGCAGCGGAACGCGGAAAGGGCCGCGTGCGTACGCGGAGCTGCTCGAGAGCGGGCAGATCCAGGTCGAGCCGCTCACGTACATCCGTGGCAGAAGCCTACCGTCCCAGTACATGATCGTGGACGAGGCGCAGAACCTCACGCCGCACGAGGTCAAGACGATCGTGACGCGCTCCGGCGACGGCACGAAGATTGTTCTCACCGGCGACCCGGGTCAGATCGACAACCCTTACGTTGACAGCGCGTCGAACGGGCTCACTATCGCCGCGGACAAGTTTCGAGGCGAGAAGCTGGCGGCGCATATCGTCCTCTCGAAAGGCGAGAGAAGCGATTTGGCGGAGCTGGCTGCGAACCTTCTCTAGGTTCGAGCGTCAGCACGTTCGCATTCGCCATTCGCCCTTTCGCCCTCGCGTTTCACCTCAAGGAGCTCCGATGCGTCGTCTGTCGCCGATCTGGTCGATCCCTGCGCTCTCCCTCGCCGCGGCATGCGGCGCTTCCTCGCAGGGCACGCCGGCCGCCGCCCCGTCGAACCCCGCCCCCGTGACGACCGTGCAGAGCGCCTTCGCGCCGCCGCCGGCGCATCTCCCGGCACCCCCGCTCCCCACCGGGATCGACGCCGCGTCGATCGACCCGAGCGTCTCCCCGTGCAACGACTTTTACCAGTACGCCTGCGGCGGCTGGACGAAGGCGAACCCGATCCCGAGCGACCAGGTCGCCTGGGAGACCGCGTCCGTCCTCGACGAGAACAACAAGGAGCTACAGAAGCAGATCCTCGAGCGCGACGTCGCGAGCCCCCCCGCGGACCAGCCCTACTCCAAGGCGCTCGGCGACTTCTACGGCGCGTGCATGGACGAGGCGGCGGTCGAGAAGGACGGCCTCCGCGGGATCGCCCCCGAGCTCGGGCGGATCGCGCAGGTGAACGACGCGACGAGTCTCTCGCGCGAGGTCGGCCGACTGCACTCGATCGGCGTCTACCCGTACTTCGCCGTGGCGTCGGAGCAGGACTACAAGGACGCGACCGAGATGATCGCGCAGGTCGAGCAGCGCGGGCTCGGCCTTCCGGATCGCGACTACTACCTGAAGGACGACGCGCGCACCGTCGCGATGCAGCAGAAGTACGTCGCGCACGTCGAGCGCGTCTTCACGCTGCTCGGCGACAAGCCCGAGCTCGCGAAGAAGGAAGCGCAGGCGGTCTTCGCGCTCGAGCGCTCGCTCGCCACCGACCAGATGAGTCGCGTCGACGAGCGCGACCCGGCCAAGGTCTACCACCGCATGACGCCCGGCGAGCTCGCGAAGGTCGCCCCCACGTTCAAGTGGGACACGTACTTCAAGGAGCTCGGCGCCCCCGCGCTGAAGGCGCTCAACGTCCACGCCCCCGCCTACGTCGCGACGATCGACAAGCTGGTCGCCGAGGCGAACAAGGCCGCATGGGCGGACCAGATTCGCCCCTACCTCCGCTTCACGCTCGAGCGCTCGTACGCCGAGAGCCTGCCGAAGGCGTTCGTCGACGAGGCGTTCGCGTTCCGCAAGGAGCTCACCGGCCAGGAGAAGATCGACCCGCGCTGGCGCCGCTGCGTGCGCGCGGTCGACAGGGGGATGGGCGAGGCGCTCGCGGTCCCGTTCGTGAAGGAAAAGTTCGGCGAGGCGGGCAAGCAGCTCGCGCAGACCGAGGTCAAAGGGATCGAGGAGGCGATGGAGGCGGACCTCAAGCAGCTCTCGTGGATGGACGAGACCACCCGCGCGCGCGCGCTCGAGAAGGCCCACAAGGTCGCCAACATGATCGGCTTCCCCGACCACTGGCGTAACTACGACGCGCTGAAGATCGACCGGAAGTCGAACGTCCTGAACCACATGCACTCGGCCGCCTTCGAGAAGCACCGCGACCTCGCCAAGATCGGCAAGCCGGTGGACCGCTCGGAGTGGGACATGACCCCCCCCACCGTGAACGCCTACTACGACCCGTCGATGAACGAGATGGTCTTCCCGGCGGGCATCCTCCAGCCGCCGTTCTTCGCCGTCACGCGCCCCGCCGCAGCCAACATCGGCGCGATCGGCTCGATCATGGGCCACGAGCTCACCCACGGCTTCGACGACGAAGGGCGCAAGTTCGACGGCAACGGGAACATGATCGACTGGTGGACCGACTCGGTCTCCGCCGACTTCGACAAGCGCGCCTCGTGCGTCGCGGACCAGTTCGACAGCTACGTCGCGGTCGATGACGTCCACGTGAACGGCAAGCTCACCCTCGGCGAGAACCTCGCCGACCTCGGCGGCCTGAAGCTCGCACTGGGGCTCGCCCGCAAGAGCGCTCCAGCGGTCGCCGAGACCGATCGGCAGTTCTTCCTCAGCTTCGCGCAGGCCTGGTGCGGCGATATCCGTCCCGAGCTCCTCCGTGTCATCACGAAGGTGGACCCGCACTCACCCGCGAAGTGGCGCGTGAACGGCCCGCTCTCCAACATGTCGGACTTCGCGAACGCATTCTCCTGCCGGGCCGGCGACGCGATGGTGCGCCCCCCGGAGAAGCAGTGCTCCGTCTGGTAGTTCGCCTGGTAGTCTCCGCGAATGGAGAACGGAGTGGACCGCGGTGCTGCGCAGACCGGCGCGCGGCGAGCGTGGGCTAAGGACGCAGTAGGAGCGATCGCGCTCGCCGAGGGGAGCTTCGCCGAGCGGGTCTTCGTCGCGCTGGGAGAGGGGTTGGCGCAGTCGCCGCTCCTCCCCCTGGCGGAGCGGAGCGCGTTCGGCGAGCACGTCGTCGTCGAGCGGGCCGACAGCGCGCGGTCTCTCGCGCCGAGGTTCGTCGAGGCGATCGAAGCGGGGAAGCGGGCGACGCTCATCGCCACGGCGCCCGATCTCACGTCGTGCCGCGAGGCGCTCCTCGCGATCCGCGCGCGCCGCGTCGGCACGGTGGTCCATGCGATCGCGGGGCACGGGGAAGCCGACGCGTTCGCCCTCGCCGATCTCGGGTGGGGGATGCTCTTCAGCGCCGGCGTCGAGGAGACGGTCGACCTCTCGCTCGTCGCGCGCCGCGCCGCCGAGGACTCCGGCACGCCGTTCTTCGTCGTCCACGAGCGCGGCGCCGTCCGTCACGTCGAGGCGGTGACCCCTCCGTCGCGCGAGCTGGTCGAGGTCTTCGTCGGCCCCCCGCACGCCCGCATTCGCGCGCTCTCCGATCCGACGCACCCGATCCACGTCCACGTGAACGAGCGCACGTTCGCCGAGCGGGTCCCCTTCGCCCTCGGCAGCGCGATGCGCGAGCTCGAGTCGCTCACGGGGCGCCGCAAGGACGTCTTCGAGCGGATCCCTGCGGGGGACGCGCCGGTGATGGTCCTCGCCCTGGGGGAGCTCGGCGAGTCCGTCGTCGCGGGGATCGAGCGCCTGCGGGCGCAGGGGCTGGACGTCGGGGCGATCAAGCTGACCGCCTTCCGCCCGTTCCCTGGGCCGCGCCTGGTGAAGGCGCTGCAGCGCGCGCTCGCCATCACGGTGCTCGAGTCGGTCGATGAGCCGCTCGCGCAGTCCGGTCCTCTCGCGCGTGAAGTGAAGGCCGCGTTCGCCGACGCGATCACCTGGGCGCCGGAGTATCCGGGCATCGGTCGGATCCCTCGGATCGCTTCGGGCCTCGTGGGGCGCGAGCTCGACGCCCACGACCTCGACGCCGTCACCCACAACATGCTCGCCGACGAGCGCGGGAAGCGATCGTTCGTCGTCGGCGGCGAGGGCCCGCTCGCGCTCGCTGCCCCACCTCCGCCCGCGAAGCCGTTCACTCCTTCGCACGCGATATCGATGCGCGGCCGCGTGCACGACGCGACGACGGCCGAGGCCTGCGCCGAGCTGTGCGCAGCGGTGGTCTCGTCCGCGCTCGGTCTTCATGTCCGTGCATCGGTCCGTCGCCTCCCCGCCAGCGAAGGGGAGGGGGTCGCGATCGACCTCCTCGCGTCGCGCGATCGCCCACGCGGTCTTCACGCGCCGCACGCCGTCCGCCTCGTCGCGGTCGAGGACGCGACGATGCTCTCCGGACCGAGCCCCCTCGCGCGTCTGGCCGACGAAGGGGTCCTCGCCGTCCCGACCCAGCAGCGCTCCGCCGACGCCGTGTGGGGCGAAATCCCGGCGTACGCGAAGGCCGTAGTGTTCGACCGCCACGCGCACGTCGTCGGCTGGCTCCCGGTCGAGGAGTCCGATCCCAAGTCGCGTCCGTGGCTCATCGCGGCTGCGTTCGCCGGCCTCGCGCTGGCGAGCGCGGCAGGTAGAACAGGACGGGCGCCGGTCGACGCCTCGCTCGTGGCGCGCGAGGTCGCCGAGGCGCTCCGCGTGCCGCTCGGGCCCGGGGGCGAAGCGATCCTCGCGCGCGGCGCCGAAATCGCCCGTCGCTCGTTCGAGACCCACGTGGTCGTCCCGCGCGCCACGGTCGAGCGGGACGAAGAGTCGATCCGCCTCGGGCGCCGCGACGTGCGTGCCTCGCAGCCGCCCCGGTAACGGGATTACGTCCGAACGAAGCGCTATGCTCCTCGCGTGCGATCCGGCGTGCTCCGCCCCCTGGTCTCGACTCTCGCGCTCGGCGCGCTCGCGCTCGTCGCGGTCGCCCGTGTCGCCACGGCGAAGCCCCCCCCCAACCCCCAGGAAGACGACAGCGCCGAGGACGACGACAACCCGTACGGCGCCCCTTCTGCCACCCCCTCCGCCCACGCCGCCCCCGCGACGACCCCCCGCGCGGTCGTCCCCGAGAAGGACGGCATGCTCCTCCTCCCCGGCGGCCGCTTCACGATGGGCTCCGCCGACAAGTCCACCCCGCCGAACGAGCACCCGCCGCACGACGTCACCGTCGCCCCGTTCTGGATCGACCGCACCGAGGTGACCGTCCGCGCGTACCGCGCCTGCGTCGATCAGCGCGCGTGCGCCCGCCCGGCGAAGTCGAGCGCGACCTGTACGTACGACCTGGACGACGCCGAGCTCCCCGTCTCCTGCGTCACCTGGCAGGACGCCGACGCCTACTGCCTCTTCGCCGGCAAACGGCTGCCGCAAGAGTCGGAGTGGGAGTTTGCCGCGCGAGGCGTCCACGGCGCGCGCTACCCGTGGGGGGGCTACGCGACGAGCTGCGCGTTCGCCGCGACGCTCCTCCGGGAGGCGACCGGCAAGACGTGTACCCCCGGGCGCCCCTCGCGCGTCGGTGCGCACCCGATGGGGGCGAGCGTCTGGGGTGTCCTCGATCTCAGCGGCAACGTCGAGGAGTGGACGGCCGACTGGTACGCCGAGACGTACGCGGGGAGCTCGCCGCGGGCCGGGGCGAGTCACACGCTTCGCGGCGGCGGCTGGCTCTCCTCGCCGAGCGGCGCCCGCACGACGAGCCGCGACTGGGGCTCCGCGCTCGAAGCGGGGCCGAACGTGGGGTTCCGGTGCGCGAGGGACGGGGGCTAGCTCTCACCCCCGCATCGTCGACGGCGGCCCTCTCCACAGCTCCTCGGCCCCAATCGCGTACGTCGCCTCTCTTCCGCGCCGCGACTCGAACTGCATCACGTACGCGTCGTCTCCATCGCGCACGCGGATATGGTCCCCTTCGCGCACGAGCGACTGCAGGCGCGACGTCCCGAACACCATCGGACCGCCGGGCCGCTGCGAGAGCGCGACGTACACCTGGAGCTCGCCGAGGGCGTGCGAGATCGCGCGCGCCTCGCCCGAGTGTCCGAGCACGAGCACCCGCCCGTCGCACCCCGCGATCGTCAGCGTCTGCGTGAGCCCCGACTCGACGGTCGCCACGTGCAGCAGCGTCACCCTCACCCGCTGCCCGAGAAGGGCGCTCAGATCGAACGACGCCGGGATGCTGTGCTTGAGCGTGATCGGCGCTTCGCCGTCGATTCTCAGGATCGACCGCTCGACCCGCTCGACGATCCCCTCTGCCAGGCTGATCCACGTTCGCCGCGAGCTCGTCCTGCTCGTGGGGACCGCATCCCCGTCGAGGTGGAACGGCATTTTCGCTGCGGCCTGTGCCCCCTTCCAATGCGCACTGTCGAGCAAGGTCATCCCTCCGGCGTGGCTCCCTGCAACTCAAGCGACCGACATGCCAAGGCCGCGGCCGACCTGACACGCGGCTTTGTCTCGGCTTTGCCGGGCCCCCCCCTCCTACGGGCCGCTCCACCTGATCTCCCCGGGATCCACCCTTTCGCCCCATCGGGATCCACACCGTGGGCGCCCGTTCAGGAGGCGCCCGGGCGCAGCCGAGTTGACTGAGCGCGACGTCGGGGCTAAGTCGCCCCACCCCCACTCGGGAGACCAAACGTGCATTTGTCCGGTCTCGCTCTCCAAAACGTCACCCCCAATCCTGCGTCCGCCCCCGCCGCGCCCGCCACCCCCGGAATCTCCGTGGCCGCGAACCCCGGCGCCGCCCCGCAGCCCCCGCCCCCGGGGGGATCGCCGTTCTTCACGCTGGCGATGGTGCTCATGTTCGTGCCGATCCTCTTTCTCATGTTCCGGCGGAACAAGAAGGAGCAGGAGGCGCGCTCGAAGCTGAAGAAGGGGGACCGGATCGTCTCCCAGTCGGGTCTCGTCGGCGAGCTGATGGAGATGGACGAGCGCTTCGCGAAGGTGAAGCTCGGCCCCGGCAACACGGTGACGATGCTCACGTCGTCGCTCCAGCCGCTCGACCCCGTCGCCTCTGCCAAGTCTGGGGCGGGCGACAAGGACCTGAAGGACCTCAAGGACGCGAAAGCGGCCGCCGACAAGAAATAATCGGCCCCATCCGGACGCTCCCCGCCACATGACAAACCGATGAAGCCGAACTCGCGAAACGCGCTCCTCGTGGCGCTCGCAGCCGTCGTCTGCGCCTACCTCTTCTTCAAAGCCGACTCCTTCTGGGGGCTCGTCTCGGCGGGCGTCATCGGCGTATGGGCCCTGATTTATGCCCTCCCCGTCATGGATGCGAGCTGGCGCATGCGCCTCGGCCTGGCGTCCTCGACGCTCATCTGCGCCTTCATCGCCCTCTGGCCGACGCTCGCCAGCATGTCGCGCGACAAGATCCCGTGCCCCGCGTACGTGAAGGACCGCGTCACCTTCGCGATCGTCCCCGGGCTCGACCTCAGCGGCGGAATGCGCCTCGTCTACACGGTCGAGGTCGAAGAGGCGATCCGCGACAAGCGCGACCACTTCGCCGACGAGATGCGCTCCGAGCTCGCGACGATCTTCCAGCTCCACACCGGCGACAGCATGATCACCCGCGACGAGTCGCAGAAGCTCGCCGAGAAGGTGCACATCGCGATGCCGGAGAGCGCGGTCATCCGCCTCAAGTTCACCGACAAGGCCGACGTCGCGAAGATCGACGAGCGCTTCGACAAGAAGTTCCTGGGCGAGCTCTCGGAGTCGAAGGGGCCGGGCATCGACGAGGTCTCTTTCAAGATCAAGACCGACGTCGAGTCGCAGATCCGGACGCGCGCGGTCGAGCAGGCCAAAGAGACGGTCGCCCGCCGCGTCGACGAGCTCGGCTTGCGCGAGTTTGCCCTCACGGTCCGCGACGAGGACATCATCATCGAGGTCCCCGGCAAGGATCAGAAGACGTTCGACGACATCAAGGAGATCATCCGCAAGACCGCCCGGCTCGAGTTCAAGATGGTCGACGACCAGACGAACTTCTTCGGGAAGATCAAGGACGAGACCCTCCCCGAGGGGGAAGGGATCTCGATCTTCCAGGAGAACGCCCCTGACGGCCCCGGGAAGAGCACGCAGACCACCTTCGCCCGCATGGTGAAGCGCGAGAACGAGTCGATGACCGACACGCTCGCGCGGCTGAAGAAGTGGACCGCGACGCTCACCGTCCCGGACGATCACCAGATCGGCTACGAGCCGATCACCAGCTACGACCCCGACACGGGCAAGTCGACCGACGAGGGGTGGCGCACGATGTACCTCTTCGCCCGCGCCGACGTGACGGGCGACTACATCACCGACGCCGCCGTCCAGCAGGACCAGCAGCAGGGGCTCGGCAGCTACTACGTCATGCTGACGTTCAGCCCCGCCGGCGCCGAGCGCTTCGAAGAGGTCACCGGCGCGAACGTCGGCCGCCGCTTCGCGATCATCCTCGACGACGTGATCGACTCCGCCCCCGTCATCAAGACGAAGATCGGCGGCGGCCGCGCCAGCATCACGATGGGCGCCGGCGACCCCGAGAAGCAGCTCCAGGACGCGCGCAAGCTCGAGCTCGTCCTGCGCTCCGGCGCCCTCCCCGCGCCGATCACGCCGAGCAACGAGTCCTTGATCGGTCAGACGCTCGGCGCCGACTCGATCCAGGAGGGGGTGAAGGGGATGGTCGTGGGGATCTCCCTCGTCCTCGGGTTCATGGCCTTCTACTACCGGAAGTCGGGTGTGGTGGCCGACCTGGCCGTGCTCTTCAACTTGTTCCTGCAGATGGCCGTCCTCGCGAGCTTCAGCGCGACGATGACCCTGCCGGGCATCTGCGGCCTCGCGCTCACGGTCGGTATGTCGGTCGACGCGAACGTGCTCATCAACGAGCGCATCCGTGAAGAGCTACGGAGCGGGCGCACCGTGCGCGCCGCCGTCGAAGCCGGGTACAACAAGGCGTTCTCGTCGATCTTCGACGGCCACGTCACCGTCTTCATCTCCGGCCTCATCCTGGCCCAGTACGGCACGGGGCCCGTGAAGGGCTTTGCTGTCACCCTCATCATCGGGATCATGTGCAGCCTCTTCACGGGGGTCTTCTGCACGCGGCTCGTCTTCGACTGGTGGGTGCGCGGCGCGAAGGTCAAACGTCTCAGCGTAGGGGCGGAGTTTTAGATGGAGTTCTTCAAGCCTGGCCGGCACTTCGACTTCATGGGCCAGAGAAAGTTCTGGATCACGCTGAGCATTCTGCTCGTCGCGATCTCGTGCGTTCTCCTCGTCTACCCGGGCCCGAACTACGGCACCGACTTCCGCGGCGGCACCGAGATCGAGGTCGCGTTCACGAAGGCCACGGACTCCGCGGCCATCCGCAAGGCGGTCGAGAGCAGTGGCTTCTCCGCCCCCGAGGTGGTCAAGGTCGTCGACGCGAACAACCCGAACCACTACTTCATCAAGGTACAGGACGTGAGCGCCCTGACCGACGAGTCGAAGGCCGCCCTCCGAAAGGCCCTCTGTCTCACCAACGACTCGACCGCGGACGTCTCCGACTCCGCCGCCTGCCCGCCGAGCACCCGCGCGACCGAAGCGAAGTTCAGCGCCGGCGGAGACAAGATCTCCACCCGCTACGACACCGATCCCGACATCGAGAAGATCAAGGCGCAGATCGCGACCGTCCCGGGCGTCGCCCTCCGCAAGTCCCCGACGAACCCGCAGGTCGTGAGCCCGCGCGACCACCGCGTCGAGATCCTCCTCGAGTCGAAGGGGGACCAGCTCATGGGCTCTCTCCGCGACAAGCTCGGCGCCGACACCGTCCCCACCGCCGCCCTCCGCGTCGAGTGGGTCGGCCCCAAGTCGGGCAAGCAGCTCCGCGACAGCGCGCGCAACTCGGTCGCGATCGCGATCGTGTTCATCATGCTCTACCTCGCGTTCCGCTTCGACCTGCGCTTCGCCCCCGGCGTCGTCGTCGCGTGCGTCCACGACGCGATGGTCGTCATCGGTGTGTTCATCCTGTTCCAGAAGGAGATCACCCTCTCGACGATCGCCGCGGTCCTGACCATCGTTGGTTACTCGATGAACGACACGGTCGTCATTTACGACCGAATCCGCGAGAACCTTTCGAAGCACCGCGGCCGGACGTTCTGGGACGTGATCAACCTGAGCGTGTCCGAGACCCTCTCGCGCACGATCCTCACGTCCGGCGCCACGATGCTCAGCGTCCTTCCGTTTTTCATCTGGGGTACCGGCGTGATCAAGGACTTCGCGCTCGCGATGGTCGTCGGCATCATCGCCGGGACGTACTCGAGCATCTACGTCGCCGCGCCGATCACCGAGTGGATCGACGAGCGGATGACGAAGAACACGAAGGCGAAGCGGTCGCAGCAGCGGTCGCGCAAGGACGTCGCCGTCCCGAGCGAAGCCGCGTCGAAGGCCTGAGCCCTGCTGATGGGGCGGGGGGTCGGCCCGATCGCGCCTTTTGCTGTGGCCGCGCTGACCGCGTTCGCCGCGGTCGCCGTCGAGGCGTGCGGCGCGCCAGCCCCCCCCGCTCCGGCAGCCCCCGCTCCGCCTCCTCCGCCACCCCCTGCGGCCCCTCCGCCGCCTCCGCACGACCTCGCCGCCCCCCCCATCGCGCTCACCCTCATCGACTCCCCGACGGCCCAGGTCTTCCACATCGTGGACGAGCTCTCAGGGTGGTACCCGGAGGCGCACGCGCAGTACGCGGAGTGGGCGAAGAAGGAGATGCCACTCGACGACGCCGAGCGGGCGATGCTCAAGAAGCACGCCAAGCTCCGCGCGATGCGCCGTCGCGGCGGGAGCGACGAGGCCTTCAACGTGCCTCTCCCTATCGCCGAGGCGGCGCACGCGGCGGTCGAAAAGAAGCTCCTCACGGCGGCCGATGCCGCGGACGAGCAGGCGCTCCTCGAGCACTTCGAGTCACGGCTGCACCCGCTCCTCGAGTCGCAGGCGAAGGCGATCTCCGAGCTCGAAGCGAAGATCGCTGCGGAGCTCCCCCGCGCCGCGCCGCTCCTCGCTCGCCTGGGTCGGTTCTGCGAAGTAACCGAGACGCTCCCGATCCGCGCCGTTCTGGTCGCGAACCCCTTGCAGGCTCGAGGCTCGGGGCGCGCCAGGCGGACGACGATCGCGATCGAGGTCCCCTCGGGCGACGACACCCTCCCGACGTTCTTCCACTACCTGTCCCACGCGATCCTCCTGCAGCGGCGCGGGACGATCGCCCTCGGCGCCGGCAAATGCGAAGAGGCGATCGACGACGAGACGATCGAGGACGCGCTCGCGTACGCCGTCGCGCCCGGCTTGATCCACCCCCTCGGCCGCGATCTCCTCCGCGAGCTCGTCGATACCGACCACACGCTCTCGCTCCGCAACCCGCGCGTCCGCGCCGAGCGCCTCGGCCTCGCGCTGCGGACCGACCTGAGTGCCGCGCTCGAAGGGGGGCACGAGACCGTGAAGTCTTTCTTGCCGAAGGTGTGCGACGCCTGGGCGAACGTCGCAAGACCATGAGCGGCCCCCGCGCCCCCTCTGCCCCTTCCGTTCCCCGCGCCTTACTGTAAAGACTCGACCATGGAAGCGGCGCCTCTCTCTCCTCTCTCTCAGGTCACGCCGTCCGCGCCCGATCCACGCGGCGCTGGCCTCGCGCGCGACCTCGGCGTCTCGGAGACCGCGGCCGACGTCCTCGTGAAGCGCGGCTTCGCCGAGAAGGAGAGTGCCACCCGCTTCCTCGAGCCCCGCCTGGCGAACCTCACCCCTCCGGACCTCATGAAGGATCGCGCCGTCGCCGCCTCGCGCCTCGCCCGCGCCGTGCGTGCCGGCGAGGCGATCGCCATCTTCGGCGACTACGACGCCGACGGCGTCACCAGCGCTGCGCTCATGACCGACGTGCTTCGGACGCTCGGCGGTCGCGTCGTCACCTTCCTCGCCGATCGCTTCGAAGGGGGCTACGGCCTCTCGGCCCCCGCCCTCGAGCGCGTCTTCTCCGCCTCGCCCACGCTCCTCGTCACGTGCGACTGCGGGACGAGCGATCACCCACGCCTCGAGGACGCTCGCCGCCGCGGTCTCGACGTCATCGTCATCGACCACCACCGCGTCCCCGAAGAGCCGCTCCCCGCGCTCGCTTTTCTGAACCCCCACCGTCCGGACTGCGGCTTCGCCTACAAGGGGCTCGCCTCGGTCGGCCTCGCGCTCAGCATCTGCGCAGCCGTCCGCGCCGAGCTCGGGACCACGCTCGATCTCCGCGCCTGGCTCGACTTCGTCGCCCTCGGCACGATTGCCGACGTCGCCCCGCTCGACGGAGACAACCGCGCCCTCGTCCGCGCTGGCCTCGCCCTCCTCTCGAAGGGGGCCCGCCCCGGCACCCGTGCGCTCGCCGAGGTCACGAAGCTCGTCGGCGCCCCCCTCACCGGCGAGGACGTCTCGTTCCGCCTCGCCCCCCGCATCAACGCCCCCGGCCGACTCAAGAAGCCGGACCTCGCCCTCGAGCTCCTCCTCTGCACCTCCCCGCAGGAGGCGCGGATGCGCGCAGCGGAGCTCGATCAGATCTGCGACGAGCGAAAGAAGCTCGATCGCGCCATCCTCGCCGAGGCCGAGGTGATGCTCGCCGAGCCGTCGCTCGCGGCGCTCCCCGTCGTCGTCCTCGGGAGCGAGTCGTGGCATCCGGGGGTAGTGGGGATCGCGGCGGGGAGGCTCGCGTCGAAGTACGGCAAGCCCACGATCATCATCGGCAGCCAGGGGCGCGGCTCGGTGCGAGGCCCGGCAGGTTTCCCTCTCTACTCGGCCCTCTCCCGCTGCAAGGATGCGCTCCTCGGCTTCGGCGGTCACGAAGCCGCGGCGGGGGTGCACATCGAAGCGGGCGGCGTCGAGGCTCTTCGGGACCGCTTCGCCGCGGCGTGCATCGCGATGCGAATCGGCGCCCCCGCGCCGGCCACGTTCCGACCGGACGCCTCTCTCGCCGGCGGAGACGATCCGGGACGAGTCTTCCGCGACCTCGAGCGCTTCGAGCCGTGCGGCCAAGCGAACCCCGCGCCGCTCCTCGAGATGACCCGCGCGCGCGTCCTCGGCTCGCGCGTGATGAAAGAGCGGCACCTCGCGGTCGACCTCGAGCACGGCAGGGGCAGCCTTCGTGCGTTCGGGTACGACCTCGCCCCGCGCGTCCCCACCACGGGGACCTTCGTTCGCGTCGTCGGGAGACTCCGGCGTGACGACTACCGCGGCGGCGGAGCGGTCGAGATGCGTATGGAGACCCTCGACCCAGCGCTCTAATGGCCTTGCTACCTTTGCCTGATTGCGTGGCGGGGCTCGCTTCGTCCCGTCGCGAGCCTTAGGATCCCAGGTACGATGACAGCGTCGTCCGCGCCGGTCTCCGCCGCCGTCGAGTCCGCCGACGCGCGGACCCCCATGGGCGAGGTGATCATCCGCTTTTCCCACGTGAAGAAGCGCTTCGGCCCAAAAATCCTCTTCACCGACTTGAGCCTCGAGCTCCGTCGCGGCGAGACGACGACGATCCTCGGCGCCTCCGGCAGCGGCAAGAGCGTGATGCTCAAGATCCTGATCGGGCTCATCCACAAGGACTCCGGCACGATCGAGTTCGACGGCCAGGACATCTCCGACATCTCCGACCGCGCCTACACGGACGTCCGGCGGCGCATCGCCTACCTCTTCCAGGGGGCCGCCCTCTTCGATTCGTTCTCTGTTGGGGAGAACGTCGCCTACGGCCTCCGCGAGCAGTACTGGAGGACGATGCGCGAGTCGGAGATCCAGGCCCGCGTCGCGCAGTCTCTCGAGCTCGTCGGTCTGCCGGGGATCCAGGACATGCGCCCCTCGGATCTGTCCGGAGGAATGAAGAAGCGCGTCGGCCTCGCCCGCACTCTCGCCCTTCACCCTCAGGTCATCCTCTACGACGAGCCGACGACGGGCCTTGATCCGATCAACACCGCACGGATCAGCCACCTCATCCTCGGCATCCAGCGGGCGCTCAAGATCACGAGCGTCGTCGTCACCCACGACATGGGGACGGCGTTCAGCGTCTCGAACCGCATCGCGATGCTCGGCAGGGGCAAAGTCATCGCATTCGCGGGCAAGGACGACTTCCGTAAGACGACAGACCCCTACGTCCGTGATTTCATCGAAGGGAGGGCGCCGGAAAGCGAAGATGTAGACTCGCTCCTGTCGTCCTCGTGAGGCTCTGCGCATGCCCAAAGCGGTGAAGGTCGGTGTCTTCGTGCTCGCCGGGATCATCCTGGCGGGCATCGCCACCTTCATGATCGGCGACACGGAGCACCTCTGGAACAGGAAGGTCGAGTACGTGGCGGCGTTCAGCGACGTCGCGGGGCTCAAGCCCGGCTCCCCCGTGAGCATGGGGGGCGTCGACGTCGGTCGCGTCGATACGGTTGCGCACTCCCCCGACGTGAACGACCGGCGCATCTATGTGAAGATCCAGGTCGCCCGCTCCGAGTCAGTGCGCGTCCTCACCGACACGAAGGCGCAGATCCTCGGCAAAGGGCTCCTCGGCGACAAGATGGTGGACCTCTCCACCGACGGCAAAGGCCAGCCGCTCGCCCCCAACGGGATGCTCCCCACCTCCGAGCCGCTCGATTTCACTTCGGCGCTCGGAGTCCTCGCGAACAAAGCCGATCACGCGATGACGAACGTCGAGCAGACGACCGACATGCTCAACGATCCGAAGCTCCACGAGGACATCCGCGCGAGCCTCGACGATCTGCGCCTCATCCTCGACGGCGTCGCGAACAAGAACAGCGCCGCGTACCGCCTGCTCCTGGATCCGACCGAGGGGGCCAAGCTCGATCGCGCGATCTCGAACCTGGAGGCGTCGAGCGAGGAGCTCAACGCCACGCTCGCCGGGGCGCGCGACGTGGCCGACCACCTGAAGAGCGGCCCGGGGCTCGCGCACGCGCTCGTCTACGACGGCGAGATCTCCCAGAACACCGCCTCCGCGATCGCGGAGGTCCACAAGGACCTCGAGGCGATCCGGACCGGCAACGGCCTCGCTCACTCACTCATCTACGGCGACGACAACACGCAGCACGTGATGGGGAACGTGAACACGATGACCGACGACCTTCGCGCGATCGTCCACGACGTTCGGCAAGGGAAGGGGACGCTCGGCGCCCTCCTCGTCGATCCGAGCGTGTACGAAGACATCCGCGCGCTCGTGGGAAACGTCGAGCGCAACGAGGTCCTGCGCGCCCTCGTGCGCTATTCGATCAAGGCCGACGAAGGCAAAGCGCAGGCGCCGCGCGTCGACGCGGCGAACGTGAGCGCCCGCGCGGGCACGGGTAAGTAGGACTCGAGGGACCCGAGCGGTTACGGAATCGCCGGCGTGGCTGCCGGGGGCGCGTTCGCCGGCGCGGGATTCGACCACGCCTTCGTAGTGTCGCCCGAGCGCATCGTCGTGAGCCGGAGGAAATCGAACTCGAGCGCCGCGAACCCGCCGATCGCTTTGGGCTGCTGCAGCGAGAGGTCCCACCCGTCCGCGCCGACGGCCACCTGGAAGCCATAGGGCCCCCCCAGGATGAGCGCCCCGTGGAGCGGATAGTTGCCGTACTGCCCGCCCCCCCAGATGCGTATCCCCGCGCCGACGTCGACCGCGACCCCCCAGTCGCCGACGCAGTAGCTCTGCATCGCGATCCGGAGCGACACGTTCATGTCGACTCCGAAGCCCCAGTACCCGACGGCGCGGAACACTCCCCCGACGACGAACGGGTGCGTCGCCGGCGTCCCGACCCCCACCGCACCATCGAGCGCGAGCGCGGTGTCGTTCGACTTGGTGACGGCGTTCTTCTCGAGCGCGTAGCCGCCGCCGACGGAGAGCCAGGACGTCGGCTCGGCGAGCGCGGGCGTCGAGAGCGTCGCGAGCGCGACGGCAGGGGGGGCAAAAGCGAAGAGGCGCACGAAGAAGCGATGCACGACGGGTGGCTACCACGTCGGACGCCTCGGGCGAAAGCTCTCTAGGCGAGCCCGGCTCCGATCACGCGCCCCACGACGAGACTGATTGCCTCGCGATCGAAAAGGAGCTGATTGTGCCCGCGCCCCTCGAGGACGACCAGCTCCCCACCCGAGAACCCAGCGCAGCCGGGGGGGGAGACCATCCGGTCCTCGGCCCCTGCAATCGAGATGTGGGGGACGTGCTGCGTACGCGCGGCCCCATCCCGCAGGCGGGTCAAGACGTCGCTCCCGGCGTGCAGGTCGTTCCCGACGAACAGTCGGAGCCTCTCGGCGACCTTCGCGCCGCCGAAGGGGGTCGCGATCGAGATCGTCTGCGCGACGCGCGCGTCACCCCCCATCTCCTGCACGTACCAGCGCGACACGATGCCCCCCAGGCTGTGCCCGACGAGATGAATCCGCGTCCCATGCGGGATGCGGTCGACGAGGTTCGCGAGCTGCTGCGCGATTCTCCGGACGCCCAGCCCCGGCGCGTGGCTGAAGCTTGCGACGCGCGCCCCCGCCTCGCGTTCGAGCCGCACTCGAAGCGGGCGGAAGACCCCCGCCGTGGCGAGGAACCCGTGCACGAGGACGACCACGTCGTCCCCCGCAATCGCCTTGGGCAGGATGGGCATGAGGTCCGCCCGAACCCGCGCTACTTCGCGCAGCGTCGAGATCGCCTGGACCCCCCCGAAGCCGCCGCGACTGGTCCGTGCCGCCATCTACCCCCCCAGAAAGCACTTTTCGTGCGAACGGGGCCAGCTTTCGTCGTATACGCACACCCACGCCCATGTTCGAGCACGCCATCGAGGTCGGGGAGGGGGACATCGACATGCTCGGGCACGCGAGCAATATCGCGTTCCTGCGGTGGATCCAGGAGTCTGCGATCGCCCATTCGACGGCGATGGGATTCGACGTCGACGCGTACCGGCGCATGGGTGCATTTTTCGTCGTGAGGCGCCACGAGGTCGATTACCTGCGTCCCGCGCTTCGCGGTGAGTCCCTCCGGATGCGCACCTGGATCGACAGCGCCGCCGCTGCGAAGTTCGAGCGCGCAACCGAGTTCGTGCGATCCGACGGCGTGTTCGTCGCGAAGGCGCTGACGACGTGGGGCTTCGTGGAAGCGACGAGCGGGCGCCCCACGCGCATCCCCGACGAGATCCGGATGGCGTTCGGCTTCGCTCCGCGAAAGAGCAGCGCCCCTCCGCCCCCCGTCGCGATCGCCGCGCGCGTCGCGGAAGAATAGAAGAGCCGAGGATGCCCGCGCCTCCCGACGACTCCGGGAAATCCCGGAAGGACGAGAACGACGACGCAAAGGACCGCGCGCACTGGGAGGCCGTCGACGAGGCGACGGAGCTCCTGCACGAAGAGCGCCTCGCGAAACCGCTCTTCG
>JBKQKP010000083.1:0-26544 GCA_052147435.1 Polyangiaceae bacterium
ACTGTGCCGCCGCATCCGTTCGGCACCGTGCCGCAGTTGTCTCCCGCCGGGCACGTCGTGATCGGTGTGCATCCACACTGGTTCGCGGTGCCCGACCCGCCGCACGTCTGGGGCGCCGTGCACGCGGGCCCGCAGCTCACTGTGCCGCCGCATCCGTTGGATATGGTGCCGCAGTTGTCCCCGGCAGGGCACGTCGTGATCGGAGTGCACCCACACTGGTTCGCGGTGCCCGATCCGCCGCACGTCTGGGGCGCCGTGCACGCGGGCCCGCAGCTCACTGTGCCGCCGCATCCGTTCGGCACCGTGCCGCAGTTGTCTCCCGCCGGGCACGTCGTGATCGGTGTGCATCCACACTGGTTCGCGGTGCCCGCGCCGCCGCACGTCTGGGGCGCCGTGCACGTGCCGCAGCTGACCGTGCCACCGCATCCGTTGGAGACCGTTCCGCAGTTGTCCCCCGCGGGGCAGGTCGTGGTCGGCGTGCAACCACAGACGTTTGCAGTCCCTCCGCCGGCGCAGGTATCGGGCGCCGTGCAGGTGCCGCAGCTCACCGTGCCGCCGCATCCGTTGGAGACCGTCCCGCAGTTGTCCCCTGCGGGGCACGTCGTGGTCGGCGTACAACCGCAGACATTCGCAGTCCCTCCGCCGCCGCAAGTATCGGGCGCCGTGCACGCAGGCCCGCAGCTCACCGTGCCGCCGCATCCGTTGGAGACCGTCCCGCAGTTGTCCCCGGCAGGGCAGGTCGTCGTCGTCGGAGTACACCCGCACTGGTTCGGATTGCTCGGCGTGCCTCCGCCGCACGTCTGAGGCGCCGTGCACGTGCCGCAGCTCACGGTGCCACCGCATCCGTTGGGCACCGTGCTGCAGTTGTCTCCCACAGGGCACGTCGTGGCCGGCGTGGCGCTGACGAGAATCTCGCTGTAGTTGCTCGGGCCCGCGTTCCACGGAACGATCCCTCCGCCGCCGCCCACGGTCACCTCGGCGTACGTGTCGGCGCCGTCAGCGTCGAACGCCTCCACGATCACGTACCCGTTGGCCCCCGTCCCGGCGACGAACGCGCCGGTCGTCTCGTTGAGGGTCGAGCAGTTGGCCCCCGCAGCGTTGCAGGTCGAGTCCCAGTCGATGTACCAGCGAACGGGCGTCACCCCACCCAGGGCCGTGTAGGCGATCTTGCCCCCCTTCGCGACGCTATCGGTCGGCGGATCGATGCAGAGGGCGACCCCCGTGAACGTGATCGGCTCTTTGGCGGAGTAGGAAGGGAGGTGATTCGCGTCCCCGCCATACATCGCGGAGACGTCGACGATCTGATTCGGCTTCACCATCCCGGGCGGGATCGCGGTCGTCAGGCTCGCCGTGCCCCCCGTCGTCGTGCCGCCCGCGATCGCCACCTGCCCGAGCGTCCAGGACTGGTCTAGGTCGATGCCGTTGGCGAGGAACGACTCGAACGTAAACGTCACGGTGCCGCCAAGGGCGTTGGCGTTGGTCCCCTCGACGGCGACGGTCGCGTTGAGCGTCACGCTCCCCCCCTCGGTGGTCGTGGTGGGCGCCGCAACCAGGGTCGTCTCCGTGGGCGCCACCGTGGCGGGTGTGGCCCAAGCGGTCACGAGCTTCGTCGCGTCGACCGACCCGAGGCCGCTGGCGCAGTCGTACCCCGTCCCGGCGACGTACCCGTAGAGCACGTTGTTGCCGGGACACCCCGTGTCGGCCGTGCGGCACTCGACCTCGTTGTTCCCGGTCGTGATGTCGTGAAAGAAGGTCGGCTGCGAATGGTCAAACGCATAGAGGAGGGGGTTGATGTTTCCGAGGCGCCCGCCGGTCGCCTGATTGGCGAGGGCGATGACGCCGGCGAACGAAGGCGTGGATGCCGACGTGCCGCCGATCTCGATCACGACGGGGTCGGTGCCGGAGGCGTTGCAGTCTCCGGAGGCTGCGTTGTAGGTGCACTCGATGAAGATGCCGTACTGCGACGCCCCCTCCGCCGCGGTGAAGGCGACGTCGGGCACTTGCCGCTGGTTGGCCGCGGTCACCCCCGACGGAAGCGTGCCCACGGGCGAACAAGTGGTGATCGCGCTCTGGTAGCTCGGCCGCGCGAAGACCGAGCTGATGCCGCCGCCGCCCGCCGCCACGCCGTTCGCCGTGTAAGCGTTGTGAAACTCGTTCCAGACGGACTCGGTGCCGCGGGCCGAAACGGTGCCGCCTGTGAAGGTCAGTTGGCTCGGAGTGATCCCGAAACCGGTGCCCCCGACCCCCGTTACGCCCGGGTACGACGCGGGCATGTTGACCCAGAGACCCCCCTCTCCTTGGCACGCGGCCGCCCCGTCGTCTCCCGACGAGGCCAAGTAGCTGGTCCCTTCGAGGCTCGCCGCCGAGCCGTACACCTCGAGGACATCGGCATCGGCGGTCGTCGCCCCCTCCTCGCATCCACCCCAGCTCTCGCTGAGGACGGCCCCGTAGTTCTGCTCGATCGCGTAGTACGTCGCATCGTCGACGTTGACGTCGCTCGCGCCCGTGTAGACGTAGTTGATCGTCGCCTTCGGAGCGATGGCGCCCGACCACTCCGTGTCGAGTACGGCCTCGATGCCGGCTCCGTTGGCGGCCTGCGCGGCGCCCGTGTTGGGCACCAGCGTCATCGTGATGGGGTTGGAGGCGAAGCCGTAGCGCGTACGGAAGGCCGTGAGATCGGTCTGCGAGATCTCGGTGACCCCGACGACCGCGATCGTGACACTCGCCCCCGTGATCAGCGTCCCGGCGATGCCCGGGTTGTACAAAGGGCCGACGTCGTAGATGACCGACCAGTCAGGGGGGGCGATTCCGTCGGTGCCGGTGGTGCAGTTGAGCGCGCCGGCGGGACACGTGGCCTGGGGATTCACGACGCGAACCTGAGGCTTGCTGTGCTTCGCGTAGAAGTCGTGCGCGTTGTAGACGGCGAGCACGTGCTCGCCGATGTCGGCGGGCAGCGAAGGAGGGAACGCCATCGCGTAATGCGATTCGTCCCGCACGGAGTACGTGTGCATCTCGGTCTGGAACGCGGCCTCGATCTGGGCGACGGTGCCGGTGAACGTGACGCGCGCCCCGAGGCGAGACGGCTCGTGGACCGTCATGCCCTGCGACGCGAGCCATGACGAGGCGCGCGAGATGTCATCGGCCTGCGCGCCGAACCGCGCTGCGTAGTCTTCGGGTGTCAGCCATTTGTGGTAGCTCGGCGAGCCCGGACGCTGAATCTCGTCGAGGAGGGCGTCGCGGTCCGCCTTCTGCTCGGGCGAGAGCTTGAAGACGAGCGAGAGGTTGTGGAGGACCCTCGTGGGGTCGAGACGGCCCGTGTCGAACTGGGGCTTCGCGAGCGGGTGCGCGCCGCGCGCGATCGTCACATAGCCCGCGGGTGCGGACGGCGCGGCGGTCGGAGGAGCACTCGTCGGACCGCTGGCGGATCCCGTGCTGCTGCTCGGGGTTTGCGTTCCGCTGCTCGAGCACGCGGCCGCGACGGCGAGCGCGAAGAGCGCGACGAGAGGCGCGCCTCTCGTCGCAGAATGAGGCCGCACGCGTCCCTTCAAGTCAAAGCTCGACATCACTGCCTCCCTGTCTCGACGCAGCCTCGCTCACGGCACAGCTCCGTGCCGCGCACGACGCACGCGCCGCGACCTCCCACAGTGCAGCTTAGCTGCTCATCCATGGCAGAGCGAAGAGCAGAGAGAGCAGGGAGAGCAAAGAGAGGAGAGAAAGGGAGAGACACAGGCTCGCCCCTTGAACCACAGTGGACGACGTTTCTCAGAAGGGCGCGTGAGCTGCGTCTAATGCGGTCGTATCGCCGTCTCGCACACCTTCGACTAGCATCTCCCTCATGCTCGCTACCCAGGTTCGCCAGAAAGACGGCGTCTTCTATTTCGTCTCGTATCCCGTCGACGACGTTCTCGCGAAGGTGCGCTTCATCAGTCGCTTCTACGCCGAAGGGGACAAGATCGCCGCCGACGAGGTCCCGCCCGACGACGAGGTCGGGCGCTTCATCGCGAAGATCGAGCAGACCGACGCCGCCTTCCAGCGCCAGCTGTCGAAGCCGAAGGTCGCCGCGATCAAGAACTTCTACGAGACCGCGATGAGCCAGCCGCCCATTCCGGGCACGGTGCTCCTCTTCACCGCCGACCGGCTCGCGTTCACGCCGCTCGGCCGCGGCGTGGAGAGCGTCGGCAACCTCGAGGAGCCTCGCGGCAAGTACCTCATCATCGATGGGCAGCATCGCCTCGCGGCGCTCCACTTCTACCGCAAGGAGCGCCCCGACGATGCGCGCACCATCCACGTGCCCTGCATCATCTTCGACGGCAAGAGCGAGGACTTCGCCACGGAGATGTTCGTCATCATCAACAGCACCCCGACGCGAATCAACAAGAGCCACCTCGTCGACCTGTACGAGAAGGTCTCGTGGGCGGCGCCGGACACCAAGTTCGCGGCGCGCGTCACGGACCGGCTCTACTCGGAGGGGGACAGTCCGCTCCGGTACAAGATCAACCGCCTCGGCGGGCGCAGCAAGCAGGAGAAGTGGATCCTCCAGGCGGAGCTGTTCAACGAGATTCACCGGTGGGCGAGCGCCGACTGGAAGAAGATCGAGAAGAAGTCGAACCTCGTGCGCGAGGCAGAGCGTTTCTACGAGGTCGTGCGCGACTTCCTGAAGGCGGCAGAGAAGGCGTGGGGCACCACGTGGGGCCACGCGAGCTACATGGTGACGCGACCCGTGACGCTCAAGGCGATGCTGCGCGTGTGCGCCGACCTCGCGCGCGAGGACGCGGAGCCCGCCGAAGGGCGGGTAAAGCGCTGGGAGCGGCGGCTCGCGCCGTGGGGCGAGATGGCGCGGAACTTCCGCAGCGAAGGGTTCTACGAGCGCTTCCCCGCGAAGGGGCAGGTCGAGCGCGTGGGGCGCGTGTACAGGGAGCTGGGGAGGGCCGCCGGGGTGGAGAAGCCGGAGAGGGTGGGGGAGCGAAAGCGGGGGATTACGATCGCGGGGGGCTAGGATCGGCCGTTCGCAGAGGCGGCGATCGGCGCTACACAAGCGGACATGATCGTCTCGGCGATGCTGAAGGCGGGCCTCGACTGCCCGGAGTGCAAGCTCGCGGTGCCCATCAACGCCATCGCGCCTGCGATGCGCTGCACGCACTGCAGCTCGAACGTGTCGTTGAATTGGTCCAAGCTTCTCGACCTCGGCAACCCGAAGGTCAACGCTCTCGATCGCGCGATCGCGCTCGACGTCGGCAAGTCGGACACGAGCGCCTTCGCGTCGATACACCTCGAGGTCACCCGCGCGGATCCGACATGTCGCGCATGCCAAGCCGTGCTCTCGGGGGACACCCTCGTCGCGCGAGCGCGTGACGGGGGCGAGTCGCGCTGTCTCGGATGTGGTGCGGCGATCCCGCTGCGAGCTTCGCCGCCGGAGCTGGTGGCGGCGTATCCCGCGGCGCGAGCTCTCGTGTACGAGGACGTGGCGTCGGGCGAATCTGCAGTGCGCCCCGAGCAGTCGCAGGGGGCGCTGGTCTTCGCCTGTATGAGCTGCGGGGCGGGGCTGAAGCTCGACGGCGCCGAGCGCACGGTCGAGTGCCAATATTGCCGGGCGTCGAACTATCTTCCGGACGGCGTCTGGCTGCGCCTGCACCCGCCGCAGAAGAGCAAACCCTTCTTCGTTCTGTGCGACGTGGACGAGCCCGCGATACACGCGTTGCACTACCGCTTCGACGACGGGGGTGGAGCGCGTGCTCGGCGGGACGCAAAGCGTGCCGACCTTCCCCTCGCGCAGCTCCTCGCGCTTGCCCGCAGTACCGACAGCTCGGTGCAGCTCGAGGTCGCTGCGCATCCGGGCTGCACTCCCGAGGTTCTCCTCGCGCTCGCGACGAGCGAGAGCCGCGCCGTGCGAGACGCGGTTGCCGCGAATCCTCGCGTCTCGGCGCCTGTGATCGCGGCCATGGGGGCGGCGATGGAGGCGCGAGTGCTCGGAGCCGACCGCGAGGACGACGACCGGTCCGAGATCCGGGACATCGCCGGCGACCCGCGCGCCACGCTCGCCACGATCGCTGCGCTTGCACGGAGTCAGGACGAAGACGTGCGGGCTGCCGTCGCCGCCAATCCGAGCACGCCGGTCGAGACGGCGAGCGCTCTTCACGAGGACCCCGAGGACGACGTGCGCGTCGCGGTCGCCATGCGTGCCGGCCTGCCGGCGACGGTCTACGAAGCGCTCGCGCGCGACACGGTGGCCGACGTGCGAAAGGCCATCGCGGCGCGAACCGATGTTCCGTCCGCCGTCTTGAGCTCGCTCGGAGGCGACACGGAGGTCGATGTTCTGCGCGCGCTCGCTGCGAACCCGTCGACTCCCGCGGAGGCGCTGGCGAAGATCGCGGCGTCGGGCGACGAGGAGGCGCGGCGCCTCGCCAGGAAGCAGCCGCACTATCCACGCAAGTGGTGGGATGTCTTCTGATCGAGTCGCGCGGGCAGGCCCCGGCCGCTAGTCTGCTGCGCCATGCGTCGAGCGCTCCTCTTTTTCGCACTCTGTCCCCTCCTCGTAAGCTGCGCGAGCTCGCCGCCCCCCGCGGCCACGAACCCCGCCCCTACGACGGCGACGGCTCCCCCTGCACCGTCGTCGGCGCCCGTCGTTGCGACGGTCGCGCCCGCGAGCGCCGCTCCGCCTGCGACGCTCGAGGAGCGGGTCGCGAAGCTGCAGCGCGAGGCGATCATCGTCGATACGCACAACGACATCACGTCGGCGATCCTCGACGAGGGATTCGACCTCGCGAAACCCGACGGGCACGCCGGAACGGATCTCGCCAAGCTGCGCGCCGGAGGGCTCAGCGCCGAGTTCTTCTCGATCTACGTCGACGAGCGTTACTACGACCACCCGAGCTCGCGCAGCGGCGGCGCCGCGCGGCGCGCGCTCGACATGATCGACATCACGTACCAACAGATCGAAAGGCACCCCCGCGAGCTCGTGCTCGCAACGAGCGTCGAAGATATTCGGCGCGCGAAGGCGGAGGGGAAGGTCGCCGTTCTGATGGGGATCGAGGGGGGACACGCCATCGAGAATTCGCTCTATGCGTTGCGCGAGTTCTATCGGCTCGGCGTCCGGTACATGACGTTGACCCATTCGGAGAGCAATGACTGGGCGGACTCGGCGGGCGTCGCCGGTCCCCCTCCGAAGCCGCGCCATCACGGGCTGTCCCCTTTCGGCGAAGAGGTCGTCCGGGAGATGCAGCGGATCGGGATGCTGGTCGACATTTCGCACGTGAGCGACGAGACCTTCGCGTCGGTGATGCGCGTCGCGAAGGCGCCGGTCATCGCCTCTCACTCGAGCGCGCGAGCGCTCTGCGACGTCGCCCGGAACCTGAGCGATGACGAGCTCCGCGCGGTCGCCAAGAACGGCGGGGTCGTGATGGTGAACTTCTTCTCGGTCTTTCTCGATCCGAAGGTCAGCGCGGCGTTCGGCGCGTTCCACAAGAAACACGCGAAGGAGATCGAAGCGATCGAGGCGAAGCACATGAAGCCCGCCGACGAGCGCGCCGCGATGTCGGCGCTCGGCGCGGACGCGATGCCCAAGACGCCGCTGTCGGTGCTCATCGACCACATCGAGCACATCGCCAAGGTCGCCGGCGTGGACCACGTCGGGCTAGGGAGCGACTGGGACGGCGCCCCTTTGTATCCTGATGGAATCGAGGGGGTCGACGGGCTCCCGAGGATCACGATGGAGCTCGTGAAGCGCGGGTGGTCTGACGACGACGTGAAGAAGGTGCTCGGGGAGAACTTCCTTCGTGTCTTCGCGGAGGCCACCGCGTTCGCGCAGGCGACGAAGACCACCCTCAGCGGAGATGGGAGCACGAAGGCGCTCGACTGAGTCGGCCCGCCGGCGAGCCGGAGGGCGAGGCGAAGTGCGCTCGCGCTTGCGCTCGAGTACCCCTGAGCGCCACAATCGTGCGAGATCTTCCAAGTCGCTTGGACGTCAGTCGCGGAGTCCCCGCGTGCGAAAGGACCGCAAGCCCATGAATCGGCCCCTTCTCAGGCTCTCGAGAGTGTTTGCGTCGCTCGGCGTGGTCGCCGGCCTCTCCCTCGTCGCCCCCCCCGAAGCCTCGGCGCAAGAAGTCGTCATCGCCTACCCGGGAGACGCGTACATCGCTACCGCAGAGCCCGTGTACTACAACGGCGTCGCTCACTACTGGTACCGCGACCGCTGGTACTACAGGGACGCGCACGGTTGGGCCTGGTATCACGGCGGTGAGCCCGGCTGGCTGCACGACTACCGTTTCCATCGGTGGCCGGGTGGGGTCTACCACCCGGGCTACCACTACGGCGCCGGTTACGCTCACGTCGTGGTTCGCCGCCGGTAGGACGGCGACGCCTCAACGCTCGTTCTTGTCGCCGTCGAGGATCCCGCTCTTCGCGCTGGCATGCGCTTTCAGCGTCGCGGAGAGCTTTGTGCGCTGGTCGGGAGTGAGGAGCGGATCGATGGCCTCGTAGAAGTGAGCCATCCTTCGCGTGCCCCAGACGGCAAGGTGCTGCTGCGCGAAGCCCGCGTGCGGCAAGGTCTTGGCGTCGAACGTCGCCCCCTTGAAGGCTGTACCAAACTCCTGAATGTGGGCATCGACCTGCGCCGGGTCGAACTTCAGCGGGTGGTTTTTGACCTTCTCCGCGAACGTCGCCCGGATCTTGTCGACCTGATCGGGGCCCAGGTTCAGATCCTTCGCCAGCCAGTCGATTTGGCCGTGGTGGGCGCTGTCGGGCTTTTCTTCCTGAGCGTTCGACTCCTTCCAGACCGCCCAGTGCGCTGCGACCTTGTCTACGAGCGCAGCGCGCTGCTCGGGCGTAAGCGCCTCGTGGAGTTGGTTCAGCGAAGCGACGCTAGCGTCGTGCAGTGCAGCCGACGCAGTCTTCACCCCCTCGATGGCTGCCTCGACCTTGGCGTCGTCGATCTTCCCCGCCGCGATCCCGTCCGCCAGAACGTTGATCACGTTTTGCTCCGCCACGTGCGCGGGCTCCATCTTGGCGAAGAGGTCCCCCTGGATCTTCTCGATGGCCTTCTCCTGCTCGGGCGAGACCCCCAGGGAGTCGAGGCTCATCGCGATGAACATCGTCACGCCGCCGTGGTGGTGGTGGCGGTGATGCTCGCCGAGGTCCGCTGCAGACTCGTCGTCCTCAGGAGACGGCGCCGTCGATGCGGCAGTCGCTGCCGTCGCCGGCTGCCCGCTGGTGGCGTTTCCTCCACCGCAGCCAACCATGACCGAGCTCGTTCCGAGAAGGATCCCCATCACCAGCCAATCGATCTGGACGCGATGCATCTTGAGTCTCCTCTTGTTCCCGCTCGTTTCCGCGATTGACGCAGGGTCTCAAGGTCTTACGCCCAGGTGCGCGCGGCGTGCAAGCTCGTCCGCTTCGTCGAAATTTCCGGGGGAGCTCGGGCGAAGTGTCTGTGTCCCATGAACCAGGATCATTTCGAAGCGGAGGTCGTGTCCCTCGCAGCGGAAGGGGTGAAGCTCACGGTCGCGAACGTCGCCGCGCGAACCGGGCTCCCGCTCCGTGGGGTCGAGGGGATGCTCGATACGATGGTCGGGAGCCAGCTCCTCGACAGCGAGGTCGATGAGGCGCACGGGATCGTCGCCTACCGTGTCCGGGGGCTCGATCCCGGCGCGGCGCGGTCGCGGCTCGCGGTGCTCGAGCGGGAAGTCGACGGCGCTTCCCCGAGATTCGCAGCGACCCGGCCGCGCTACGTGGTTGCCGGGGCCGGACCCCGGGACAAGAGCGTCATCGCGGGCACGGCGCTCGCGGCGGTCTTCGGCCCGCTAGGGCTCCTCTACGCCGGGCCTCTCGAGGAGGTCGCGCTCGGGTTCATGGGGTTTGTCGCGCTGCTCTTTGCGAGCAGCATTCCGCTGATCGGGCGGCTGGCTGGGGCGTTCATTCCGTTCGTGTGGCTCGTGTCGATCGGCGTGCAGATCGTGTACGTGGCGCGGTTCAACGCGAACGGGCAGAGGACGGGGCTCTTGGCGCGCGGTGGGTTGGGCCGGAGGTTTGGGAGATAGCGGGGGGTCGAGGGGGCGTATCGTTGTGGGACCGTGGCGCGCGTCGTCTTGCTGCGAGGGGTGAACGTCGGCGGTCATCGAACGTTCCGGCCCGCCAAGCTCGCCAGGCAACTGGAGCACCTCGACGTCGTCAACATCGGCGCCGCAGGGACGTTCGTCGTTCGAGCGCCCGTCACTCGGGGCGAGCTTCGCGCCGAATTGGCTCGCAGGCTCCCCTTCGTGGCCGAGATTGTGATCTGCGAGGGGCACGAGCTCACGCGGATGGTGGCCGAAGATCCTTTTGCCAAAGAGCCGCTGCGCCCCGACGTGGTTCCGTTCGTGAGCGTCTTGTCCCGACGCTCACGCTCGGCGCCGGCGACGCCGGTGACATTCCCTCCAAAGGGAAGGTGGCTCCTCCGAATCCTGGCGGCGGAGGACCGATTCGTCTTCGGCCTGTATCGGCGACACATGAAGGTCATCGGCTACCTCGGGACGCTTGACCGCCTCTTCGGTGTGCCGGTCACGACTCGCAACTGGAATACCGTCAAGGCGATCGCCGGCGTGTTGAACGGCAGGTCGCGATCCTCTTCTGCCTCGCGCTCGTGAGCGAAGCCGCAGGTGGTCGGACGATCCGGGTGTCTTCCCATGACACCGTCCCCCCCCTGGGGGTGCCATCGCGCGACACTCGGCGGGCGCTTCGCGTGAAGTCCCTGGGAAATTCGGCCTAACGAGCGCCCTGGACGAGCCGTCGCACGTCGGCCCACTCGTTGCTCAAGGGGCGGCATGCTCTCGACGCGCGGATGCTGGGTGCTCGGGCTCGTTGGGGGGATTTCGCTCGCTCTGGTCGCGTGCGGGGGGAGTACCGGAGGCGAGAGCCTCGGGAGCGGCAGCGCCCAGGCGACGTCGTGCGCCGGCGGGTCGGTCATCAAGGGGGTCGACGTCTCCCACTGGGACGGCGCGGTCAACTGGACGAGCGTGAAGGCGAGCGGCATCTCGTTCGCGTTCGCGAAGGCGACCGAGAGCACGGATCTGATCGACGACGAGTTCGCCGCGAACTGGTCGGGGATGAAGGCGGCCGGGGTCGTCCGCGGCGCGTACCACTTCTTCGACGCCTCGGCGGATCCCACCGCGCAGGCGACGTACTTCCTCGCGACGGTCGGCACGCTCGAGGCGGGCGACCTCCCCCCCGTCCTCGACTTCGAGACGCTGAACGGAGAGAGCGAGGCGACCGCCGTGGCCAACGCCGCGACGTTCCTGCATGCCGTGACCGCGAGCACGGGCAAGACGGCCATCCTCTACATGAGCGCCGAGTTCCTCGCGGGGACGTACTCGTCGCTCGCGCCGTACACGCTCTGGGACGCGAACTACGGCGTGACGTGTCCCGGCGTCCCCGCCGAGTGGGCCACCTGGACCTTCTGGCAGAACTCGGACAGCGGGAGCGTCAGCGGGATCTCGGACGCGGTCGACCTCGACTTCTTCAACGGAACCCTCGCCCAGCTCGCGGGAGTCACGGGCGGGAGCGGCGGGTCGAGCAGCGGCGGGTCGAGCAGCGGCGGGTCGAGCAGCGGTGGATCGAGCAGCGGGTCGAGCAGCGGCGGGTCGAGCAGCGGCTCCAGTAGCGGCGGAAGCAGCAGCGGCGGTGGCACGACGTCGCCGGATGCGTGCACCGAAGGGGACGGCTTCTGCACGGCGACTCTGCAGTGCGACAGCGGGCACTGGATCGTGAGGCAGGACGATCCGTCGGCGTGCACCACCGTGGACGACGTCCAGGAGCCCTGCAGCCAGGCCCCCGGGTACTGCACGGCGACGCTGCAGTGCGACGGCGGCTACTGGGTGCCCCGTCCGGACGATCCGGCTGCTTGCACGTCCGGCCCTGGGGGATGAGTCGGCGGCAGCCGCCACCCCCCTCGATGCCTACTCGCTCTGACCTTCGCTGGCCGGCTGCGCGCGCGCGGCGCGGCGCTTCTGGACGTCGGTCATCACGCGGCGCGAGTTTTCCTCGAGGAGCGGCATGAGACGCTCGTTGGTTTCGTTGAGCTTCAACAAAAGAGAATTGGTGAGCTCGCGGCGCTGGTCGATCGCGGCGTAGAGCTCGTCGAACACCTCGGCGACCGCGGGCTCGACGCTGTCGGACGGCGGACGCTGGAAGTGGCGGTGCTCGGGCTTCGGCGCGGTGAGCGCCGCATTCGCGTCGCCCCGCCCGAGCCAGCCGATGGTGTCGCGAATGACGCGCTCGGGATCGCGCATCAACCCGTCAAACGACTGCGCGTGCACGGGGTAGCGGCGGGTCGAGATGTCGCGCACGAGGGCGAAGTTCTCGGCCCACCACTCGAGGGCGGGCGGCATGCGCTCGGGCGGCGTGGGATCGCCGTGCTTCCCCTTCGCGCGCTCGGCGTCCTCGATCGCGTAAAGGCGCAGCACCGAAGCCTCGTACTCCCGCCACTCGCGCACGCTCGCGATGACCTTGCCGATGTACGCTCGATCGCTACGCACGAGGCCGGGGATGAAGACCTTCACGCAGTGCCCCTCGACCTGCTCGGGGAAGAAGTAAGCGCCGGTCCGAGGGTGCGGGTTCGTGGCGTAGTAGATCCCCGCGCGGAGCAGCGACTCGTAGAAGCCCTCCTTGTTGGCGTCCTTGAGCGTCGTCTCCCAGTCCTTCGGGAAGGCGTTCCCGAAGTGGGGGATTCCTGCGGTGATCAGGATCTGCATCCACATGGATGTGCCGGACCGCTTCGTGCCCGTAACGATGATCATGATCGAGACCCGCGGGCGGCGCCCTGGGAGCTCCTCACTCTTGCGCGAGCGCCGCGCGGCTTCAACCCACAAGGGGGCCGCATGGGCGAATTGGGCGAATTTTCGCGCTAGGCCCGACCACGTACCGTTGACCTACGTTGAATACAACGACAGGATCCGACCATGTCCTCCCACGCGCCTAATTCACTTGGCTCCGTTGGCCCCGCTGGACGCTGGCTCGTCTGGCCGCTCACGGTCGGCACCGCGGTCGCCCTCGCGTTCTCCAACGGATGCCATGGCGGCTCGTCCGGCGCCGCCGACAGCGATTCGGGCACGAGCGGGAGCAGCGGCGGAAGCAGCGGGGGGAGCTCGGGCGGCTCGTCGGGCGGGAGCAGCGGGGGGAGCTCGGGCGGCTCGTCGGGCGGCTCGTCGGGCGGAAGCAGCGGCAGCGGCGGCAGCAGCGGCGGCAGCAGCGGTGGCAGCAGCTCGGGTGGCGGCAACACCGTCACTGACGACGGCGGCGGCGTCCCGGGCGGTCAGTCCGGCCCGGGGACCACCGTGGCGGGCTGCGAGGTGTTCCCCCCCGACAACCCGTGGAACACGATGATCGACGGCGCCGACGTCGTGCTCAACCACGCCTACGACGCGCAGATCCCGCAGAGCACGCAGTTGCACCCGGACTTCGGGGCTTTCTCCACGCAGGGCTACGGCATCCCCTACGAGGTGGTGCCCGCCACGCAGGCGCTTCAGGACATCGACTTCACGCTCTATGCGAGCAACAGCGATCCGGGCCCCAACGGCTGGATCGGTACCAACCCGATCACGGCGAACTCCGCGAAGGGCGAGACGATGTACCCGTTCTTCACGGGGATGCACATCGAGGGGAACCCGGCGGCGGGCGGCACGCCGGGCAACCTGTCCGGCGACCAGCACGGCATCGTTCTGGTGCAAGGGGCGAGCGGCTGCAAGGTGTACGAAGCGTGGCAGTGCGTCGCAGGGGGCGGGCCGCCGTTCCAGTGCGCCAACGGCGCGGTGTGGGACCTCACCTCGAACGCGCTGCGTCCGCTCGGCTGGACCAGCGCCGACGCGGCCGGGCTCTCCATCTTTGCCGGTCTCGTGAAGCTTTCCGAGGTGAAGGCCGGCGTCATCAACCACGCCATCCGCGTGACCTTCAACGACATCGCGCTCGACTACATCCTGCCGGCCACGCACGCCGCGGGGAGCCACGCGCTGCCCGATCCGCCCATGGGGCTGCGGCTGCGCCTCAAGGCGGCTACCGTCATCACGTCGTACACCGCCGAGTCGCAGGTCATCATGACGGCGATGAAGAAGTACGGCCTCATGATCGCGGACATCGGATCCGACTGGTACTTCTCCGGCGACAGCAACGACGGCTGGTTGGACAACGGCTCGGACGGCAAGAACCCGCTGATCGACGAGCTGACGAGCGACTTCGGGAACCTGCACGGATCGGACTTCGAGGCCGTCCAGTCCGGCAGCAAGGCGCAGAACACCGGGCTCTAACGCGTTCTACCGGAACCCTTCGTCCAGCTTCCCCCCGATGAGCGCATTCGCGGCGCGCTCGATGCGCACGTGGCCTGCGGCGTGGGCTTCGCTGGCGAGCGCCTGGAGATCGCCGACGGCGCGATTGCGCTGCCCCGTGCGGAGGTAGAGCTCGTCGAGGACGAGGCGCGTGTCGCGCTGCGCGAGCGTCTCGCTCGACGGCTTCGCCCCCGCGGCGAAGGCTTCGTCACGGCGACCCGCGAGGAAGAGCGCGCGCACCCGCACCGGCACGTAGGATTCCGCGGTGTCGCCCCTGTCTTTCGCGAGCGCGAGGCCGACGTCGAGCGCGTCGAGCGCTCCGCGTGCGTCGCCGCGCGCGAGCAGCACACGCGCGAGCCGCTCGCGCGCCTCCACTTCTCCTCCGCGCGCCCCGATCACGTGGAACCCGTCGACCGCGGCGGTCGCCTCCCGGAGTGCGCCGTCGAGATCCCCGAGGCCCATGAGCGCGTAGGAGAGGAGCTCGCGGCTGGCCATCGTCGGGAGCTTCAGCTTCGTTCGGCGGGCGATCGCATCGTCGACGTGGGCGCGCGCCGCCGCGGGGTCGGCCGCTTCGAGCTCGATCTCCGCCGCCTCCTCGAGCGACCAGGGCAGATCGAGCTCGTCGCCGAGCCGTTGCTGCGTCTCGAGCCCCTCCGTCGCGTCCTCGCCCGCGCGCGTAACGTCCCCCTTCAGGAGCCAGTAGCTCGCGAGGTTCTGTAGGATCACAGCCGTGCCCGGAGCGTCGCCGCTCTTCCGCGAGAGTGTCAGCGCCTGCTGGTAGGCGCGCCCCGACTCCTCGATGACGCCCGAGTCGAGCAGCGTCCCGGCCAGCATGGTGAGCGCGGACGACTCCATGTACAGGTTCCCGCTCGCGCGCGCCTCGTCGATGGCCGCGCGCGCGTCGGCCAGCGTGGCGGTGACGTCGCCGCGGCGCTTGGTGATATTCGCGCGCATGATGAGCGTGAGGGCGCGGAGCTGGTGGCTGTCGACCTGCGTCGCGATATCGAGGGCGCGCGCGGTGAGCGCCGTAGCCTCGTCGAACTGCCCGCGGAGCGCATCGACGTAAGCGTCCTTCGCAAGGATCGACACGAGGAGCGCGCGATCGCCGATGGCCTCTTCGAAGCGCGCGGCCTCGCTGCACTTCGCTGCCGCCACTTCGAGCTGCGACGAGTTGATGAGGGCGCCGCACTCGGCGACCATCGCTCGCCCCTCGAGGCTCCGCTCGCCCGCTGCCTTCGCCAGCGCGCCCGCGCGCCGGGCCGACTCGATCGCGGCCGCGTACTCTCCCATCAAGACCGAGACGTTGGCCGAGGCGACGTAGACGCGCGGGTCGCCGGTCTCGCCGGCTCGCTTGGCCATGAGCTCGTCGATGGCGGCGCGAGCCTCCTTCGCCCTCCCCGTCTTCGTGTACGCCTGCACCAGCTTCAGCGCCACATCGGTGCGGTCCGGGAACACCTTCACGATGGCGCGGTACGTCTCGATCGCCTGGTCCCAAGAGTACGCTGCGAACGCCGCGTCCCCCTCGACGACCAGGCGCTCTTCGTTCGGGAGCGACGACGCCGTCTCGGCTGCGGACGCGCTCTCCCGTGCGGCGTCTCCTTGCTGGCCGAGGTACGCGAACGCCTCGGCGAGCGCCGCGTGCGCGGGGGCGAACTGCGGCTCGGCGGCCACCACGTGCTCGAGCGGCCCGCGCGCCGCGGTCGCGTCGTAGGCCTCGAGCTTCGCGAGCCCCTCCACGTACGCGCGCGCCGCGTCCGCCGACGCGGGGAGCGCCCTCTCGGCGCGGGCGACCTCGACGGGATCGGGCCGCTCGAGCCCGAGCGAGCTTCGAAGCTCGTCGGCGATCCGTGCGACGAGGTCGGACGGCGCGGTCGCCGATCCGCCGACGTGGAACGACGCGAGCTCGCGCGGCGGGTCGTCCGTGGACATCACTCGCAAACGAACGTCCGCGCCGTCGGCGTGACCGCCCGAGCCCGCGCACGACGTCTCGAGGACGGCGTCGGCGCCGAACGCGCTCCGGAGCGCCTTCGCGTTCGCCGACGATGCGCGCGCCAGCTCGCCGAGCTCGTGCGGGCCGATCGGGCGGACCTTTCCACCGGCGCCGAGCTGCGATGTGAGCCCCGCGGAGAGGGCGCCGGGGAGCCAGTCGAGGCAGGGCTTCCGAGGATCGGAGGACGCGACCGGGACGGCGATATTCGCGCGCGCGCCGGACCACCACCGCGAGGGTTCGCGGCGATGCGCCGCGAACCCGATCGCGAGCGCGCCGACAGCGACCGCGGCGACGATCCCTCCCGCGCGCACCCACGTCGACCGAACCTTCGCCGCGGGGGCGGCCGTATGGACCGGCGTCGCCCCCCCCGCCATCGTCGTGGCCACGGCCGTCTCGGACCACACAGTCGGCCGGATCGACGCGACGGTGCGGCTCCTCTCCTCCGAGACCCCCCGGAGCGCCCCGCGCAGCACCGGGCCGCTCCCGAAGGCGCGTAGGGCGGCGCCGAGCTCCCCGCTCGACGAGTACCGCTGGTCCGGCGACCGGGCGAGTGCCTTGTGAATCGTCGCCGCGAGCTCCGGCGCGATCCACGGTGCGATCTCCGCGATCGGCGGCGCGTCGGTCGTCCAGATCGCGAGGACGAGCTCCCCGACCGACGTCGCCATCCACGGGCGCTGCCCGGTGAGCGCCTCGTAGAGCGACACGCCGAGGCTGAACACGTCGGTCCGGTGGTCCACGCGCTTGGCATTCCGCGCCTGCTCGGGCGACATGTACATCGGCGAGCCGAGCACGTCCGCGCTCTGCGTGAGGTCTCCCCCCTCTTCGCCGCGCGCGAGTTGCTTGGCGATGCCGAAGTCGCACAGCTTCGCTCTCACGTACCCGCCTTCGATCTCCTGCACGAAGATGTTCGCCGGCTTGATGTCGCGATGGATGATGCCGCGCGCGTGCGCCGCCGTGAGCCCCTCGCACGCTTGCACGAAGAGCGGGACGACGCCGGCCGGCTCGAGCGGCCCCTCGTCGGCGATGAGGCGCGCGAGGTCCTTCCCGCACAAGAGCTCCATCACGAGAAACGGGAACCCGCGCTCGTCGTCCGCTCCGGCGTCGATCACCCGCGCGACGTACGGACTGTCGATCTGCTCGGCGGCCTTCGCCTCGCGGACGAAGCGGCGCGCGGCGTCCTCACCCCGATACAGTTGAATCTCCGGCCTGATCAGCTTGACCGCGAACGCGTCTCCGTCGGCCGTTCGCCCCTCGTAGACCGCCCCCATCCCACCCCGTCCGAGGAGGCGCACGAGCTCGTAGCGCCCGGCGATCCGCTGCCCGACGAGGGGGTCGACGACCTGCGTCGCTCCGGCCACGGCCGCGACGCCCAACGGCTCCGTCTTCGGAGATCCTTCCATGCGAAATGAGCAGGGAGGGTAGCAGACGGTTCGAGCGATTCAGCTCACGTTCCAGTGCCGCTGTAGCATCCTGGACTTCGGCGCCAACTCACTGAACTGAGCAGCCACGCGAGCGTGGCCTTGTCGTGAATGAGATGGCGAGCGCGACCGTCCGACTGGCGAAGACGAGGTCGTTCCCATCGAAGACAAGGTCGTCCCCATCGACGACGAGGTCGTTCCTCCCGACGACGAAATCGTTCCCCTCCACGACGACGTCGTTCCTGCCGATGACGAAGTCGTTCCTCCCCACGACGCGCTCGTTCCTTCCCGCGACGAAATCGTTCTCGCCCACGATGACGTCGTTCCCTCCCGGGACGAAGTCGTCATTGGCCATTACGATTGCGTAATGCCCCATGACGACTTCATGGTCGCGTAGAACGACCATCGTCGTCGCCACGAACGATTTCATCGCGAGCGGGAACGAAATCGTCGTCGCTTGGAACGAGCGCGTCATCGACGAGAACGCGCTCGTAGCCCCCGAGAACGAAATCGTCGGTGGCGATGACGAAGTCATAGGGACCGATGACGAGCTCGTCTTCGTCGATGACGACGTCATAATGAGGATGAACGATCGAGCCCTCGCGCGCGCTCGTAGCTCGAGCCGTGTGGCATGCGCTTACGGAGACGCGGGCGGGTCACCAATCGCACCCAGGCTACCCGACTCCTGCGATTGGCGAGACACGTCTGACATGGGAGAATGCAACGTTGCAGGGGAGGGGAGGGTGCGCCTTTTGCGTTTGCGAGCCGCTTCTGCGATGGCGATCGCGTGCGCCGCCTGCGGAACCTCCGGCGAGACCGGGAAGGGGGCGATGCCTTCGGAGGAAGCGGGCGCTGCCGCGGACAGCAGCCCCGTGATCGTCCCCGACGGCTCGCCGGGCTGCGATGTCTGCAGCGGCAACGGAGGCGACGGCGGTGACGGTGGCGTGGTCCAAAGCGGCGAAGCGGGATCCGACGGCGGCGGCGCAGCGACTACGAGCGTCCTCACCTACCACAACGACAACGCCAGGACGGGCCAGTACACGAGCGAGACGACTCTCACTCCGTCGAACGTCAAGGCGAGCACGTTCGGCAAGAAGTTCGCGCAGCCAGTCGACAACTACGTCTACGCGCAACCGCTCTTCGTTCCGGGGCTCACGATCGGCGGCCAAACGCACGACGTCGTGTTCGTCGCAACCGAGAGCAACAGCCTCTACGCGTTCGACGCGAACGCCTCCGGCTCCGCGCTCTGGCACACGAACGTCGGCACGGCTCTGTCTTGCTCGGACCTCAACGACTGCGGAGATCTCGTCCCCGGCGCCGGCATCACGGGCACCCCCGTCATCGATCCAACGACGCTCACGATGTACCTCGTCGCGCTGACGAAGGACGCCGCGGGCTTCCACCATCTGTTCCACGCGATCAACCTCCTTACCGGAGGCGACGTGTCGGGGAGCCCGATCGACGTGTCGCCGACGGCACCGGGCACGGGCGCCAACAGCGACGGCGGGACGGTCCTGTTCGATCCCGGGACCCACTACCAGCGGTGCGCGCTACTCCTGAGCGGAGGGGTCGTGTACGTCGGCATCGGGTCGAACGCGGAATCGAACTCGGACAATCACGGCTGGATCGTCGGCTTCGACGCGAGCACCCTCGCCCCGACGACGACCTTCTGCGCGTCGCCGAACGACAACTGGAGCTCGCTCTGGCAGTCCGGCGGCGGCCCCTCCTCCGACGGGACCGGATCCATCTACGCAGAGACGGCGAACGGCACGTTCGACGTCAACACCGGCGGCAACGACTACGGTGACAGCGCGCTCAAGCTCGACTCGACCGGCAAGGTTGTGGACTACTTCACCCCGTACAACCAGGCCGACCTGAGCTCCGCGGACATCGACTTCGGCTCCGCGAACCCGATCGTCCTCCCGGATCAAACGGGAGCGGTCGTGCACGAGCTTCTCGCGTCGGGCAAGCCGGGCGTCTTGTATCTGATCAACCGCGACGACATGGGGCACTTCCAGAGCGGAAGCGACGGCCAGATCGTGCAGTCAGTGCCGGCCTTCCCCAATACGTCCGTCGTCACGGGGGGGATCTTCATGTCGCCCGCGTACTGGAACGGGCATGTCTACGTCGCGGGGATCGACGACGACCTGCAGACCTTCACGCTGAGCGCCGGCCTGCTGTCGACCTCGCCGGCGTCGCAGACCGCAGAGTCGTTCACATGGCCGGGCGCGACCGTGAGCGTCTCGTCGAACGGCGCGACGGCGGGGATCGTGTGGGTCCTCGATGGCGGAGCGGGAGTCCTCCGCGCGTACGACGCCACGAATCTCGCCTCGGAGCTGTACAACACGACGCAGGCATCGGGCGGACGGGACACGCCTGGGGCGGCCGTGAAGTTCGCGGTTCCTACGGTCGCCAACGGCCACGTGTACGTCGGGACCCAGACGGAGCTCGACGTGTACGGGCTGCTCTAGCGAGGCGACAGTCGATCAGCGATCGGGGATTCTTTTGGTCGCGCGCCGTTCCCCGACGAGGGAGTATGGGCGTGATTCCCACCCGCACCCGACGATATGCCCAAGCCCAAGCGCATCCTCATCACGGGAGCCCGCCTCGTCGATGGCACCGGCGCCCCCGCCCGTGAGGGGGACCTCCTTCTCGAAGGCGACTCGATCGCCGAAGTCGGCGCCACGACGCTCCCCCCCGACGAAGTCATTCAGGCCAGGGGGCTCGTCGTCGCGCCGGGCTTCATCGACGTGCACTCGCACAGCGACTTCTCCCTCCCCGTAGACCCGCAGGCTGCGGCGAAGGTGCTCCAGGGCGTCACGACGGAAGTGGTCGGTAATTGCGGTCTGGGTCTTCAGCCCGCAAATGAAAACGTCGAGGCGATGTACGCGCGGATCCTGCCGCTCGTCTTCGGAGAGTCGGGGGCGGACGCGTCCTGCTCGCCCACGCTCGCTCACTACCGCGCGCGCCTCGAGACGGCGGGGATCTCCGTCAACGCCGCGCCTCTCATCCCGCACGGCAATGTCCGCGCCGCCGTGATGGGAATGGCCGAGCGCGCCCCCACCGAGACGGAGATCGGCGCCATGCGCGAGCTCGTCGCGCACGGCATGGACGACGGGGCGTTCGGGCTCTCGACCGGGCTCGTGTACCCGCCGGGCGCTTACGCACAGACCGAGGAGCTCGTCCGGCTCGCCGAGGCGATGGTGCCTTGGGGAGGGCTCTACGCGACGCACATGCGCAACGAGGGGCCGAAGCTGGTGCAAGCCGTCGCGGAGGCGATCTCGATCGGCGAGCGAGCGGGCGTCGCTGTACAGCTCTCGCACCACAAGGCCGCCGGCCGGCCGAACTGGGGGAAGGTCAAGACGACGCTCGCGATGGTGGACGCGGCCGCCGCGCGCGGGCTCGACGTCCACAGCGACGTCTACCCTTACACCGCCGGCTCGACGGTGCTCTCGTCGATGTTCATTCCGATCTGGGCCTTCGAGGGGTCGGAGGACCGGCTCCGCGAGCGCCTGCGAGACCCCGCGACGCGCAAGCGCATCGTGCGCGAAGCCCAGGACGCTCACCTCGGCTTCGTAGATTTTCCGCGATGGCTGCCGTTCGTCCCAAGGCGCCTCCTCGTGCGGGGCCTGAGCTTTCTGATGGGCCGCGCCGTGATCGTCAGCTCCGTCATGCGCCAGACGCGCTACGAGGGGATGACCATCCGAGCCGTCGCCAAAGAGCGCGGGCGCCCTCTCTATGAGGCCATGCTCGATCTACTCGCCGAGGAGGACTTCGCCGTGACGGCGATCGCGCACGTCATGTCCGAGAAGGACGTGAGCACCGTCCTCGCGCATCCGCGCACGATGGTCGGGACGGACGGCATGCCGACGCAGACCGGCAAACCTCACCCGCGCACGTACGGGACGTACCCGCGGGTCTTCGAGCATTATGTCCGCGATCTGGGCCTTCTCACGCTGGAGCAGGCCGTGCACCGGATGACGGGGATGGTCGCGCGCAAGCTCGGTCTACGCGACCGGGGAGTCTTGGCCGTCGGCGCCGCGGCAGACGTCGTCGTGTTCGACCCGAGCGGGATCCGAGACCGCGCCACGTACTCGAGTCCGAGACAGTCGCCGACGGGCGTGGACCACGTCTACGTCGGCGGCGTCGAGACCGTTCGCGCCGGAGAGCACACGGGCGCGCGGGCGGGGAGGGTCCTCGCCAAGCCGAGGCTGAGCAGGTAGCCCGCCGTGGCGTGTTTCCAACCCGCTTCCCCGCCGCCGCCCGTCAACCGCTCGCCGCTACTTTTCCCACTGCATCGCCGACTTGACCGCCGGCCGCGCCGCACACCGCTGACTCCAGGCGTTGATCTGCCCGTACGCCGCGAGGTCAACCTTCATGTGCTTGAGCCAATCGAGGAACGAGCTCACGTGCGCGTCCGCGAGCGTGTACTCGCCCGCGAGGAACTGACGCCCTTCGAGCGCGCCGTCGAGCACCTTGAGGTGCTTGCGGATGTCGGCCATCCCGGACTCGCCCGCCTTCGCATTGCGCTCCTCTTCCGGCACCCAGCCCTGCGTGTTGCGCGCCCAGCGGTACACCGCCTCGCCCAGCGTCACGTTCGTCCACACGACCCACTTCATCGCCTCGCCCCGGCGCGGTCCCGGTCCGGGCCACAGCTTCTTCTCGACGCCGAACGTCTCGCCCAGATACATCGTGATCGCGCCCGATTCCCAGATCGCGACGCCATCGTGCACGACACACGGGACCATGCCGTTGGGGTTCACGCGCAGGTACTCGGACTTTTTCGTTTCGCCGGCGCGGATGTCGAGCTTCTTCCGCTCGCACGGGATACCGAGCTCCTCGAGGATCAGCGTCGTGATGCTCGCGGTGGACTGCGGGGCATAATAGAAAACCAGGCTCATTTTCGACCCTCCTTCTTTCGCGGCAAGCCGCGTTCGAGGGCGCATCTTGCCCGTCTTCGCCGCGAGGACAAGCCAGGCTCGCGCTGAAGGCGACAGCGTAGTGTCACCTTTCACCCCCGGACCTTGAGGCCTCGCCTCAGCGAAAGTTGACCGCTAGCGATGCTCGCGCGTCCCCTCGCTCGCGCCCGCGTCATGGCGCGTGATCGCCGCCGCCGTGACGGCTGGCACCACTGCCGGAGGAAGAGCGACCGCCTCTGGCGCGGACCCGCTTGCGGGTGCCCCCACCAGCACCGCGCTCGTCAGCCCAATCCCTGCCGCGACGACGGCCGCCAGCGCCACGAGCGCGACGAGCCCGGGCCGTTGCGCTTGGGTCGCCGGTCGCGAGCGGTGCACGGGCTGCCCCGTCGTGGTGAGGCTCGCCGCCATCGGCCCCGGTGCCGTGCTGATCGTCCGGTTGGGGACGGTCTCTGGCACCGTGAGCTGGGGGGCGGTCCCGATCGCCGCGCCGTGGCGGCCGTGGAACGCGTGGCGCACCGCCTCCTGCATCTCGCGCGCATTGCCCCAGCGCGCCTCCCGCGTGAACGCGAGCGCGCGGTCGACGACGTGAGCCGTCGCGGTACTAACCTTGGGGGCGACCGACACGAGCGGCGGCGCCCGCTCCGTCATCGCGGCCAAGAGCACCTCGTTCACGCTGCGCCCGTTGTGGACGAGCGTTCCGCCGAGCAAGTGAAACATGCTCGCGCCGACGGCCCACAGGTCCGTGCGGGCGTCGACTTGATCCCAGAGACCGCGTGCCTGCTCGGGAGCCATGTAGTCCGGCGTCCCCATGCTGGACCCGCCCCGCGTCTTCGCGCTCCCCGCCCCCTTCGACGACAGCTCTCGCAAGCGCGCGATCCCGAAGTCGAGCACCTTCACCTGTCCCGAGCGTGTGAGAAACAGGTTCTCCGGCTTGATGTCGCGGTGGACGATCCCTTTCGCGTGGGCGGCGTGGAGCACGCCGAGGAGCTGGTCCGCCACCGACAGCACCTCGTCTTCGGAGAGCCGTCCTCCCCGTCGAACGCGGCGCTCCTCGAGCGTCTCTCCGTCGAGCAGCTCCATCACGAGAAACGCGGATCCGTCGTCGTTCAAGTCGTCGTCGATCACCTTGACCGCGCCGTCGTGCCCGACCGAATTCGCGACGTACCCTTCTCGCAGGAACCGAGAGAGCAGGTCCGGATCGATCGAGAGCTCCGGGTGGAGGATCTTGACCGCCGCGCGGCTGCCGTTGCGATGCGTCGCGGCATACACGGCCGCCATTCCGCCAACGCCAAGCAGTACGTCGAGTCGCCATTTGCGGTGCAGCACGCTCCCGACGCGAGCGCGCGCCCGCATGACGTGAGGGTCGAGGACCTCGGTAGCCAGCTCGCCGTCGTGCTCTTGGCTCATGAAGGGGCCCCCATCACTTCCAGCCTTCTTCGTCGAATCACCGCGCGTGGAACCGATGCGAGATGCAGGCGCCATACCGAGCGCACCTGGGCGGAAGGTCCGAGGCTTGCGTCGTCTTCTCGCGGCGCGCGCGCCCCGGACCGGCACGAATGTGCCGCTCATCAGAGAGCGGGACACCCGAGCCCCCACCGCCGCCAGCCGCGACCCTCCGGCCCCACCTCGACGCCCGCTGATCCCCGCGCGCGCCGAAACACAGACGGTATGCCGCTTGCTCCTCCAGCGAGCGTGGGCACGAAAGTCCGCCTCCCCCTCGTCTGCAGCCTCGCCTGCACGCTCCTCACGGGTTGCGCCCAGGGCTACGTCTTCGACGCGCACGGCTACCCTCACGGGCACATGGTCGGCATGATGACTTCCTCCGGGCGCGTCCCGATCCGCTTCCTCGCATGGGTCCCCGAGGAGGATGACGACGCGGACACTGGCGACGCACCTCCGCCCGCCTCCCCGTCGTTGGTGGCGCTTCGCCCCCCTCTCGACGCGACGCCAGACGAGCCCGTTCATCATCCGTTCGACGCTCCGAGGGCGCTCGCCGCGCTCCACGCGGTCGATCTCTCGGCGTGCGGCGAGCGCGCCGCACTGCGGAGCTACGGGCACGCCCGCATCACGTTCGAGCCGCATGGGAGCGTCTCCGGCGTCGTCCTCGACGGCCCCCCCGTCCTGCCCCACGACATCGCGACCTGCGTGGCCGAGCGCATGGCCGCCGTCGAGGTCTCTTCGTTCGACGGCGGAGCGATCACGGTGGGGGCGAGCTACTTCCTTCGTTGAGCGGGAGCGGAGACGCGCGCGCCCGCACGTCACGGCCCTGCCGTCGCGCGCGAGAACGAGCTACGCTCCCTCAATGGTGCGAGGACGTCGAAAGCCGGCGCTCTCGTTCGCCCTCGTCGCCGCCGCGCTCGTGGTCTCGCCGCGCAAGGCGACCGCGCTCGACCTCCCGGAGCTCGCCGCGCTCGCGAAGCCGTCGGTGGTCCTCCTCACCGTCGCCGACGAGGGGTCCGACAAGGCGTCGCTCGGCACGGGGTTCTTCGTGTCGAAGGACGGGCGCATCGTCACGAACCACCACGTCATCGAAGGCGCTACGAAGATCACCGCTTCGCTCTCCGACGGACGGACGATCGACGTGATTGGAGTCCTCGCGGATGACGCCGTGCGCGACATCGCGGTGATCCAAGCGACGCCGGGGGCGTATGCGCCCCTCACGCTCGGGACGAGCGCGACGCTGCGCGTGGGGGACGAGGTCGCGATCCTGGGGAGCCCGCTCGGCCTCAGCTCGAGCCTCTCGACGGGGATCGTCTCGGCGATGCGGGAGCGCGGACCGACGACGCCGTTCGATCTCCCCACGGACAGTCACTTCGAGTCCTGGGGCATCCAGGTCACGGCTGCGATTTCGCATGGGTCGAGCGGTTCGCCGATCATGAATCGCACCGGCGAGGTCGTGGCGGTCGCCGTCGGCATCCACGCGGGGGGCGAGGGGCTCGGGTTCGGCGTGCCTGTGGAGGTGGCGAAATCGTTGGTCGACGCGCTCCCCCCGAACGCCGCGCCGAAGCCGTTCGCGCGCGCGTCGTCGCACCCCGTGCTACGCGATCTGGGGATCTCCGCGGCCGTGTTCGCCGTACCGTATCTCGCGTTCGTCTCGTGGAGGAGACGGGAACGGCGACGGAGCGGCAAATAGGGTGAGGGCGTGAAGGCGTGAGGGCGTGAGGGCTTGATGGGGGACCAGTGCTCCGCCGGCCGTACCCGTCACACGTTGAACCGAAAGTGCACGACGTCCCCGTCGCGCATCACGTATTCCTTCCCCTCGATCGCCAGCTTCCCCGCGTCCCGGCACTTCGACTCGCCGCCGAGCTTCACGAAGTCCTCCCACCAGATGACCTCGGCCTTGATGAACCCCTTCTCGAAGTCCGTGTGGATGACGCCGGCGGCCTGTGGCGCCCTCGCCCCCTTCACCGTCGTCCACGCGCGGACCTCGGTCTTCCCCGCAGTGAAGAACGTGAGGAGCCCGAGCAGCTCGTACCCCGCGCGGATGATCGCGTGCAGCCCCGGCTCCTTCAGCCCGGCGCTCTCGAGAAAATCAGGGCGCTCGGCCGGATCGAGCTCGGCGATCTGCGCCTCGAGCGCTGCGCATACGGGGACGATCGGCGCGTGCTCGGTTGCGGCGTGCTTTTTCAGCGCCGCAAAGTGGTGGTTGCCGTCGAGGTTCGCGAGCGTCTTCTCGTCGACGTTCGCCACGTAGAACGCAGGCTTCGCCGTGAGCAGCTGCATCTCGCGCATCACGATCGGAGCGTCGGGGTTGTCCGGGAGCTTGAACGTACGTGCCGGCGTCCCCGCGTCGAGGTGCTTGGAGAGGGCCTCGCAGATCTCCAGCGCGAGCTTCTCGATCGGAATGTTCCCCTTCGCCGCCGTGAACAAGCGCCTTGACGCGGGGACGCCGGCACGTACGTTCAAGCTCCCGGACAACCCCGACGCTCCGA
>JBKQKP010000084.1:0-9279 GCA_052147435.1 Polyangiaceae bacterium
GGTCTCGATCCAATCCTGCTCGGCGTCGCTGCGTGGCGCGGCGGTGTTCCGGTCGCCCCCTTGGGGCTTGGTCGGCTGCGCGGGCGGAGCCTTGCCGACCGAGTCGCGGCGTAGCTTCAGGTCGAGCGCGTACCCGCTACCGTTCACGACGTGCTTCGCCTCGTGAACGCGGTACTTGCCCGCGAGGCGCGCGGGGACGCCGCGGAGCTCGAGGATCGAGCGCGCGCGCAGCGAGGGATCGCCCACCATCTGGACGGAAAGGACGAGCGTCGCGCTCTCGGCGCGCGTGAACCGCGCGTCCGCCTCGCGCGTCGCCTGCGTCGGAGTCGCCGCCGAGGTCGTATGCACGCTCTCGGTCGCGTTCCACGGCCGCGTGGAGCCGGCGCCGGTCTCGGGGTCGAAGACTTCGAGGACGTCAGCCAAGGTGCCGCGCGGCGCGGTGTCGGCGTTCGAGCGCGCCTCGATCGTGGCCTTTGCCATCGGATCACGACCCCGGACGACGACTGCGCCCGGCCTGCGCGTGAGATCGGAGTCGACGCCGATGCTCTTCACGTCACCCAGCGAAGGGTCGGAGTAGTAGGTGAGGACGCGCTCGGGCGCGTCGTCCTGGCGGCGCGCGTGGAAGTGGAACCCGTCACCGTCGATCGCGAAGAGGAAGTGCTCTTTCGCGGCGAGCCGGCGAAGGAACCACGCGTCGGTCTCACCCGCCTGCACGAGGACATCGAAGCGCTCCTCGGTCTCGTCGATGATCGCGAACGACCCCTCGTAGCCGTGGCTGGCCGCGATGGTGCGCGCGACGTCGCTGCGGGTCACCGTGAGCCAGCGCTGCGTCGTCGCCTTGTCGTTCCAGAGTGCTGCGAGACCGTGCGCTTCGACCGTGAGCTGGGCGTAGCCCGTGAGCTTCCGCACGACCGCGCGCCGCGGAGGCGCCATGCAGCCCGGGTAGCCCCACGACACTTCGAGGAGCGCTCCTCCGAGGAGCTCGGCGCGGTCGAAGAGCGAGCCGTCGAAGTTGTCGAGCTCGATCAGCACCTTGTCGGCGCGCACGTCGCTCTCCTCGTACGTGAAGCCGAGGATCCGCCCGCGCACATCGATCGGCGACGCCTGCGCGTCGCGAATGTCGGCGAGCGAGGCGATGCGCACGCCCGGTGCACTTCGGCCGGTGCTCATGAGAGCCTCCGGCGCGATTCGCCCAAGATCACGTCGGTGACGACCCGCGTCGAGGGGATGTAGAGGAGCCGCCCGATGTCGAGCGCGAGGGTCGGGTCCACGATGGGGTCCGGCTGGAAGTCGGCGATGACCCACCAGAAGCCGCACGCCCGCGGCAGCGGCGCGAAGTACTTCCCGGCGAGCGAGAAGAGAGAGTCGCTCGAGACGACCCCGTGAGTCCGGTTGTCGGCAAGAGCGGCGTAGCCGTAGGGCTCGCGCTCCGTGAGGTACATGCGGCCCTCGTTGTCGGTGAGCGCGAGGCAGAAGGAGTAGCGGGAGCCGACCTGCAGCGGCATCAGGCGCCTCCCCTTCGATCTTCGCTCGTGACGCGCACATCGAGGATCTCCTCGAAGCCGCACGTCGCTGTGTAGATGAGGGTCGAAGCGTCGCTGCCGAAGACCCGGTATTGAAACTCGAGCTCGGTGATGACCGTCTCGATCGTGAGCACCTTGGGCCAGAGGATGAGCACGCGCGGCGGCGCCGCCATGTCGGCCGACGCCGGCGGGACGGTGAGGGCGCGGAGGAAGCTCCGGAAGTCGTCGATGTCCGGATCGCCGGGAGCTTCGGCCGCAAAGAACTTGTCGAGGTAGAACTCGACCCCGGGAAGCTGACGGTTCGACGTGTTCTGGTACTGGAGCGGCTGGTAGGAGAGGCCGAGCACGCCCAGCCGGTTCCAGTTCACGCTCACGCGCTCGACGAGCTGCGCCGGGTTGAAGAGCACGCTCTGGCTCTCGTTCGACGTCACGTTGACGAGGAGGCACTTCGGCGGCGTGGTGATGGCGGCGGAGAGCGGCATCAGTACGCCGGCACCGGGGAGAAGCTCCGGGAGGCGACGTCGCGGCTCGCGCGCGCCGACGCGCGAGCGAGGGTCTCGCCGTCCACCTGGACGTTGACGGTGATTGGCTGTTCCGAGCTCCGGGCCGTGGCGCGCACCCCTGCGGCGAGCGCGTCCTCGAGGCTGGCCGTTCTGTTCCCATCGGCCTCCGCCGAAGCGGCGGCGGGCATCGGCGCCGCCGCGAGCCGCGCGCTCGCTGCGGCGAGTCGCGTCGACGTAGCGGCGAGCGGGGGCGCGCCGCCTCCCCCGGTGGCGCCAGGCTCGGGCGCGGACGGTCCGAGTCCGAAGACGGCCGCGGCGCCGCCACCGAGCTTCGCGAGCGCACTCGCGATCGCGTCCTTTGCAGCGCCGAGAGCGTTCGGCAGCGCTTCGGCGAAGAACCACACGATCGCCTTGCCCAGGTTCGTGATGAAGTCGGCGACCTCGCCGAAGAAGTCGCGCACCATCCTCACGGCTCGGAGGACGACGGCGACGGTGTGCACGAAGTCCCCGAAGAGGCCGATCACCCAGGTCACCGCCCCGCCGAGGACGAGCCCGATGATGTGACCCAGACCTTCGAACTCCGCGCCGCGCGCAAGCATCGCGTCGCCCGCTTCGTTGCCGGTGCCCGTCAGCTCGAGCCACGCTGTCCTCAGCTCACCGAAGGCGACGCCGAGAGCCTCCGCCGCGAAGGCGACCCACCCGAACGACTCGCGCGCCCCGCGAACGAGTCCCCCGAGAGCCCGCAGCACCTCGGAGAGCACACGCGCGCCCGTCGTCGCGATCCACGCGAGCGCCTCGCCCACGATTTTCCCGAACGCCTTGAAACGATCGGACGGGAGCGACGACGCGCCGCCGGCGATCGAGCCAAAGAGCTTTCCGAGCTCTGTCGCGAGCGTGTCGAACGCTTCCGCGAGCGCCGCGAAGACCGGCCACGCTTCTGTAATCGCCTCGGCGAAGCCGGCCTTCACGCCGCTCCAGAAGCGCTCGAGGCGATACCAGGTCATCCAGACCTGGACGAGGAACGCCTTCAGGCCGGAGTTCTCCGCGCGGTTCAACTCGTCGCGGAGGGCGCCCGAGACCCCCCCTTGCTCGATCAGCTGCGAGACGCCCTTGAAGAAGAGCGAGATGACCTCGCCGACCCGGGTGACCTTGTCGGCGATGCCTCCGAGGTTCCTGTCCCACGCGACGCGCAAGCCGGCGACGACGAGGCCGAGCACCCCGAGCACAGCGATCGCGACGCCGAGCGTCTGCACGATCGCGCCGAACGTCACCCCCAGCGCCTCGCCGCCGATGCTGAGAACTGCGATCGCGCCCTGCGCCGCGAGGACGCCGCCGACGAGCGTGAGGAAGGTGCCCGCGACGAGCGTGAGCGTGGCGAAGAGGCGCTTGACCGGCTCGGGTGTCGACTTGATGAGCCCGAGCACGGCATTGAGCCCCGTCGTGATCGTCGTCACGATCGGCTTGAACGCCGCGGCCATCGGCTCACCGAGCACGATCGACAGCGTCTCGAGCGAGCCGCGAAGGAGCTTCTTCTGCCCCTCGAACGTGTCGAGCATCTTGTCGCGGAAGTTCGCGGCGGCGCCCCCTGCGTTGTCGAACTGGTCGCGCAGATACCGAACAGCCTCCGCGCCCTTGAGCGTCTCGCCCGCCTCTGTGCGAATGCCGTTCGTGATCTGGGTGAGGATCGCGCCGACCCCCGAGAGCGCGTGGTGCCCGAACGCGTGCAGCAAGAACGCCGCGCGCTGCTGATCGTTCATCGCCGCGAGCTTCGGAGCCACGTCGCCGATGACGTCGAGGAACTTCCGGAACTCCCCCTTGCCCTGCGTGACCTCGACGCCGATACCGTGGAGGATCTTCTGGACGCGCGGGTCGGCGAGCCGCTCCATCGCGACGGCGGCCGCGGTGGACGCCCGCTCGACGCCGGGGATCACGTTCTTGATGAGGCCGAGCGCGATGAGGGTCTCGCCGAGGTTCTGCTTCAGCGCGTTGGCGCCATCGGCGGCGTGACCGAGCGCGAGGGGGAGCTCACCCGCGCGAAGGGCGAAGACGTTGACGGCCTGGAGCATCTGGTCGACGGCGAAGCCCGCGCCGTCGACGGAGATGCCGAACGCCTTCATGCTCTGCGCGGCGACGCCGGCTGCGGCTTCGGGCGAGAGTTCGCCGAGCGACCCGGCGGCGAGGTCGAGCGAAGGAATGAGGAGCTTGATGCTCTCCTTCGCGTTGAAGCCCGCCTGCGCGAGCTCCTGCAGGCCCTTGGTCGCCTCGGTCGGCGTGAATTGCGTCTGGATGCCAGCTTCGAGCGCCGCGTCGTGCAGCGCCTGGAGCTCGCTCGCCGTCGCGTTCGAGACGGCGCCGACCGCGGCGATGGCCTCCTGGAATTTCCCGGCGGCGCTCGCGAAGACGTACGCCCCGGCGAGGGTCGCGGCGCCAGCCGCGAAGATCGTGAGGCCGGTGCCGAGTTCCTTGAACGACGCGTGGATGCGGTCGCTGCCTCCGGTGATCGACCCCTCCATCGAGAGGAAGTTGCGTTCGAGGCGCTGGATGTGGCCCGAGGCCAGATCCTTCGCCGTGAACACGAGGCCGAGTCCGAGGTTGTTGAGCATGCGTGCGCCGGGGCCTCACCGCTTCTTCTTGCCGGCCTTCTCGATCTCTTTGGCTTCGCGCGTGCGCTCGCGCGCGATGCGCTCGAGGAGCCAGTCGCGCTCCGGCAGCGGGAGCTCGAGCGCCTCCGCGTACGTCACGCCGAGTCCAGATCCTCCGTGCTGCTTCCAGAGGAGGCCGAAGACACCTTCGCGCCACCCCTCGAGATCGACGTCCGGGAACGCGGTCCCTTCGTCGGGAGGAAGAAGTCCGCATCGAAAGGGAGGTCCACCGCCTGGACGGCGAAGCACTCGGGGCACTCGATGTCGATCGACGTCTCGACGCCGCAGTCGGCGTGCTGGAACTCCTCGCCGAGGTAGCGCGCGTCGGCGAGCGAGAGCTCCTCGACGAAGCGCCTCTTCTCCTTCGGCGCCACGCCCTCGACCTCGATGAGCCGAAACGCGAGCGTCGCCGACAGGAGGCGGTCGCCAGCCTGCCGCTTCAGGTTGGGAAGCCGGCGCTCGTCGGCGCCCGTGAGCAGCCGGAACGCGACCTTCTTCTGCGCGTCGGGCAGCAGCGCCGGGAAGCGATTGCCCTGCACGAAGAGGGCGCGGTGCGCGTCGGACAGCGTCCGCACCGGCAGATCGTGCAGGTCGAGCTCCCAGAGGATGCGGGCGCGGCAACGCGACTCGCGGCACGTCACGGCGAAGGAGTAGTCGGCGCCGTAGGTGAGCGCTCGGAGCTGGAGGAGCGCGTAGAAGCGGTCGCCCTGCAGGACGGCGCCCCAATCCGGCCGCGGCCCCTCGAACGTGTACGGCCCCGCGTCGAGGGTCTCTTCCCAGCACGCACCGAGAAGCTCATCGAGCTGGGTGCCGCTCTTGGCGAGCTTTCGATCCACGAGGATCTTCTCCTCGCGCACCTTCATGCCTCGAAGGCGTCCGGACAGACCCGACGGACACGTGATGATCTCGGCCACGGTCTTCTCGCTCCTCGAGAGCGCGGCTCGCGCTCCACGCCAGGAACAAAGGCGGTGGTCGGCGCTCCCGGGGGACAGCCCGCGATCGGAATCTCACGTGCCGCGAGGCGAGACGGCGACGACGACGCCCGTCGGGGCGGGCGGCGGACTGCCGGTGTGCCTACAGACCCAGCACCTTTTGCTGAGTCGTGATGCGGGAATCACGGGGGTTCTTCGAAGAATCGAAGACCACTGATTCCTGTGTCCGGGTTCCCAAGGTCCGCGGACGAGAACGCGCGAGGATTCGCGCGCCCTTCCAGGTGGATCACCATTCGCATGACGGGAGGACATGAAGCTCGCGAAGGTCTGGATGGTCCGCGACGCCACGCCCGTCTCGACGCTGGAGGACATCTGCTGGGAGCAGGACGTGGCCCGCCTCGGCCGCTACGTCTGGGGTTCGGGCCAGGGGGTGTGGGAGGCCGAGCGGACGACGTTCTACACGGACAAGGGCGAGGCGCTCGCCGACGCGAAGGCGCGCCTCGCGCTCGCAAGGAAGGGCTGACCATGGACAGCACAAGGAAGACCTGGGAGGCCCACGTGCGCGAGGCGACGGAGGCGTTCGCGCCGGACGCGACGGGCACGGTGACGGCGTCGTCGATGCTTCGGGCCGACCTCGCGCGCAGACTCGAGACTGCGCACGGGCGAGCCGTCGCCGACGCGAAGCAGCTCGCCGAGGACGCAGCGCGCCTCGCGCGGCGCCTCGAAGAGGACGGGCTCGGGGCGGTCTTCCGCGGGAACGGATTCCTCAGTCAGGCCCAAAGCACGTGGGAGGCGCTGCTGGCTCTCGAGGGCGCGCGGGAGGTCTTCTCGACGGCGCTCCGCATCCAGAAGGTCGCGATCGAGGAGGGATGATGGGCCGCAAGGGAGCAGAGAAGAAGGAGGCGAGAGCCCGCGTTCGCGATGCAGGGCGGAATCGGAAGGCGCTCCCCGAGCGGATCGCCATCCTCGTCGAGCTGTACGGGCTCGAGGCAGTCGCGAACTCCCTCGCCGCCGTGTGCGACCGCGACGCTGCGATGAGCCGGGGTCTCCTTCGGGAAGGGAGTCTTCGCCGCTTCGCGGCCGTGCTCCGCGAGCTCGCCGGGGACGCGCGCGAGCAACTCGACGAGGGGCTCGCTGTCGCGAGCGGGCAGGTCATCGGCAGGAAGACGCGACTCGCGCCCGGGGCAGAGTACGCCGTCCGCCGCGGCGGCGCCGTCGCGTACGCGGTCGTGACCGCCGTGCGAAAGAGCGGAATCCGCAGGGTCCACGGCGCACCGAGGCTCGCGACCGACCGGGCCCTGCGCGCGGCCGGTGGGCTCACGCGCTACGACCTCGTCGAGATCGACACCTACGCCGCCGACGGGACGCTCCTCGGCCAGGACGACGTGCCCGTCGCGGCGCTCGTCCGCTTCGCCGGTCTCTGACCCATCGGGCTCCACGTTCCCGACCTCGCTACGGCATTTGCCTGAGCGAACGTTCCTCGGGTCTACTGTGTACGGTCCAGAGGCGCGCATCGGTCCCTCCCCGCGCACCCTCGATGTGAAGCTCTGCGCCACCTGATCAAGCGTCATTACCTCGCCACTTGTCCTTCACGAGCGGCGCGAGCATGCTCCGAGCGTGACGACGACTCTCGACCCGGGCGACGCTTCGCGCGGCAAGGTAGCGATCGATGTCCTGAACAGCCTCCTCGAAGGCTGCCAGGTGATTGGGCTCGACTACAAATACCTTTACGTCAACGACACCGTGGTGACGCAAGGCCGCCGCTCGAGTGAGCAGCTCGTCGGCCGGACGATGGTGGAGTGTTACCCAGGTATCGATGGCACGCCGATGTTCGCGCACCTGCGGCGCTGCATGGATGACCGAGCCTACCATCGGATGGAGAATGAGTTCACGTATCCAGACGGCACGAAGGGATGGTTCGAGCTTCGCTTCGTGCCGGTGCCCGAGGGCGTGTGCATCCTTTCGCTCGACGTCTCGGAGAATAGACGCGCCCAGGCCGCCTTGGCTCGCAGCGAAGAACAGCTCCGCCACGGTCAGAAGATGGAGGCTGTCGGGCGCCTTGCCGGAGGCATCGCCCACGATTTCAACAACATGCTCTCCGTGATCCTGAGCTACGCCGAGATGATCGCCAACGATCTGAAGCCCGAAGAACCCCTCCGCGCCGACGTTGAGGAGATCCGGTCGGCCGGCCTCCGTGCCGCCGACTTGACTCGGCAGCTCCTTGCGTTCAGCCGGCAGCAAGTGCTCAAAGCGGCGGTCCTGGATCTGAATCAGAGCATCGTGGGGACTGAGAAGATGCTTCGCCGGCTGATCGGTGCCGACATCGACCTGACGATCCTCCCCGCGAGTGGCGCCTGGAACGTGAAGGCCGATCCTGGCCAGATCGAGCAGATCATCATGAACCTCGCCGTCAACGCACGTGACGCCATGCCCGAGGGCGGCAAGTTGACTATCGAGACCGCGAACGTCGAACTGGACGACGACTATGCTCGCGCGCATCACGACGTTCAGCCTGGCTCCTATGTGATGCTCGCCGTGACGGACACTGGGATCGGGATCGACAAGGAGACGCAGGCACGAATCTTCGAGCCGTTCTTCACGACGAAGGAGAAGGGAAAGGGGACAGGGCTCGGCCTCGCAACGGTCTTCGGGATCGTCAAACAGAGCGGGGGGCACATTTGGGTCTACAGCGAGCCCTGCAAGGGAACGACGTTCAAGGTCTACTTCCCGAGGGTCAGCGGCGCCGCCGAGGTTCACGCCTCGCAACGGCCGGGACCTGAGCCCAGTCGCGGTAGCGAGACGATCCTACTCGTCGAGGACGACGACCAAGTGCGCACCCTCGCGCGAAACATCCTTCGGCGTAATGGCTACTTCGTTCTGGAGGCGCCGAACGGCGGGGAGGCTCTCCTCATCTGCGAGCAACACGGGTCGAAGATCCACCTCTTGTTGACTGACGTGGTGTTACCCCGGATGAGCGGCCGGCAACTCGCCGAGCGCCTTGCACCCATGCGACCGGACATGAAGGTGCTATTCATGTCCGGCTATACCGACGATGCGATCTTCCATCACGGCTTCCTTGACTCCGACGTTGCGTATCTCCAGAAGCCACTCACGCCTACTTCGCTGACCAAGAAAGTGCGCGAGGTACTTAGCGGTAGAGACGCAAAATAGCCGCGGCGTTCCGCCGGGCGGGCTCGGCCGAGAGCACGTCGAGTCAGTCGCTCTCGACGACGCAGCCTCGCGCGCGACAAGGACGCGCCCGCGACGTTGCCTCCCTCCGTCGCTGGCTACTGCTGCTGAAGCTCGAACCAGTCGTAGGTGAGGGTGACCGACTCCATGACGAGCTCATCGGCGTCGTTGTCCCAATCGCCCGCCACGAATTTCGTGGGCCACGCGCGAATGAGGTTCCAGCGGCGAAGCTCGCTGTCGTCGCGATCGTTCTGCACGATGTCGCCGCTCCGCTTGTAGGCGGGATCGACAAGCCCCGTACCGCTCGAGGCGAGGGCGACGTCCTGGAACCAGCTGAAGAGGTCGGTGTCCGAGGTCGCTCCTCGCTCGAGCGTGACGTCGCTGAACGTGAGCCTGCCGGGGGTCTTGTTCGGGATGAGCGCGCCGCCTTCGAAGTAGAGGATGTTCGCCGCCTCGACCGAGAGCTCCGAGCACTTGGCGAAGGCCGCGG
>JBKQKP010000085.1:0-64378 GCA_052147435.1 Polyangiaceae bacterium
CCCCTCGTTCGCCGCGCGTCCGAGGAACCTCGCCACCATCTCCCCTTCGTCCTCGCCCCCCCCTTTGGAGAGCACGTCGTCCCGCCACGCGCGCGCGGTCTTCTTGTTCAGCATCCCTTCGCGCCCGAAGCGCGTGAGCACGTCGCGCGAGAGCGACATCGCCCACTGGTAGCTGTAGTACCCGGCGTCGTACCCGACGAGGTGCCCGAACGACGACTGGAAGTGCGTCCCCGGGACGTACGCGAACGGGTCGTTCGCTTTCTGTAGGTCCCTCAGCACCTTCGTCGTGTCGATTGGCTCGTTCGCTCCGCGCGAGTGGTATTCCATATCGAGCGACGCGAGGAAGATCTGCCGCTGCGTCATGAGCGCCCGTCCGAACGCGCGCGAGCGCTGCATCGCCTCGAAGAGCGCGTCGGGGATCTTCTCCCCGGTCTTGTTGTGGCGCGCGAAGAGATCGAGGACATCGCGGTTCCACGCCCACTCCTCGAACATCTGCGACGGCGCCTCGACGAAGTCCTGCACCGTGCTCGTCCCCGAGTACGACGCGAGGCTCGACCGCGTGAGGATGTAGTGCAGGACGTGGCCGAACTCGTGGAAGTACGTGACGACGTCCCCGTGCTCCATCACGGCAGGGGGGGCGCCTGGTGCGCCGTCCGGCTTGGGGAAGTTGCACTCGAGCACCGCCATCGGCAGCTGGTACTCGCCGCTCGGCAGGAGCTTGGCCGGGCGGATCGGGAACATCGCGGCGTGCTTGAACTTGTCGGGGCGCGGATAGAGGTCGAGATAAAACGTCCCGAAGCTCTTCCCGTCGGACGTGACCTCGTACGCGGTCACGTCCGGGTGCCACACCGTGCGGTCCGCGGTGACCTGCCTGTACTCGAGCCCGTACATCGACGCCGTGACGTCGAGGAGCCCCTTGGTCACTGCGGTGACCTCGAAGTAGCTCGAGAGCTCTTTCGAGTCGAAGCTGTACTTCCGGTTCCGGAGCCGGTCCTCGAGGTACCCGCGGTCCGACTGCGGGATGGGGTCGGTCGCCTTGCCGCCGAGCGCGACGTGCTCCTTCACGAACTCCGCGAACTCCACCTTCGCGGGCTCCTTCACGGCGTCGCTCACCCGCGCGAGAAACTCCCGCGCCCCCGCCGCCGACTTCGCCATCCGCGGCTCGGTCTGGTAGTCGGCCCACGTGGCATAGCCGAGGAGCTTGGCCTTCTGGCCGCGGAGCTCGAGCAGCCGCTCGAGGATCTTCACGTTCGCGTCGCCGCCGCGGTTCGTGAAGAGGACATAGAGCTCGAGCGCCGCCTTGCGGTCGGTCGCGTACGTCATGAACGGGAAGTAGTCTGGGTAGTCGGTCGTGATCTCGACCTTCCCCCCCAGATCGTCCCGAACCGGATGCTTGGCGATGTACTCGGGGGGGAGCCCCTCGAGCTGGCTTGGGGCGAGGAGCAGCTTGCCGGTCGACGCGGCGATGTTCTGCTCGAACTTCTGTCCTAGCTCCGTCAGCTCTTTGTTCAGGGCGCGCAGGACGGTCTGCTTCTCGGCGGGGAGATCGACCCCGTTGCGCCGGAAGTCGCGGAGCACGTCGTGGAGGAGTCTCGCCCGCTCTCCGTCGAGCTTCTCCCGCTTGTCCACTTGGGCCGCGAACGCCTTGAGGACGGACGCGACCCCCGCGTCGAGGTAGAGCGCCGTCTTGACCTGCTCGGCCTTCGGCTCGCACTCCTTCGCGGCGTCCCGGACGGCCTTGTCGGGGTGGGCGACGGCCATCAGGTACGGGAACTGTTCCGCGGCGCATATCTCCGCGACCGCGTCGTCGAAGCGGCCGATCGTCGTCTCGTACGAGAGCGTGCTCGATGGGGCGCCGGCGCGCGAACGGATCTCGTCCAGAATGGCGCGCGCGCTCGCCAGGTGATCGTCGCACATGCGGCGGACCCCCTCGGGCGTGGCCCCCTCGGAGACGGGGTCAAAAGGGGGGGGCGTTCGCATCGGCGCCGTATAGCGCGATTTCGGCGGGAGGTGCTCGCTGGGGTTGCACGGGGCAGCGCGGGGATCGGGCTCGCGCCAAGCCTTTCACGCTGCCGCGCTCTGCCGCGGCGTGTTAAAGCCAATGGCCGCCATGGAACCCCAAGCCAGCACCAACGCCAAAAAGACCCCGCGCGACCTCCTCTCTGCGCAGGGGAAGCTCACGGACGACGTCGTCGCCGTCCGAGCGAACGGCAAAATCGTCGACCTTCACACCCCCGTCGACCCGACGCTCGCCCTCACGCCGATCAAGGCGACCGATCCCGAGGGGCTCGCCGTCATCCGTCACTCGACCGCGCACGTCATGGCCGACGCGGTCCAGCGCCTCTTCCCCGGCACGAAGGTCACGATCGGCCCCGCGATCGACGACGGCTTCTACTACGACTTCGACAAGCCGGGCGGCGGCTTCACCGACGACGACCTTCGCAAGATCGAGGTCGCCATGGCCGACGTCGTGAAGGCGAACAGTCCGTTCCGGCGCGAGGTCGTCTCGCGCGAAGAAGCGCGCCGGACGTTCTCGAACATGGGGGAGAACTTCAAGGTCGAGATCATCGACAAGATCCCCGAAGGGGAAGAGGTCTCGCTCTACCGCCACGGCGACAAGGACCACCCCTGGTTCGACGTCTGCGAAGGGCCGCACGTCCCGACGACCGGCTTCCTGAAGGCGGTGAAGCTCACCCACGTCGCCGGCGCGTACTGGCGCGGCGACGAGCGTAACCCCATGCTCCAGCGCATCTACGGGACCGCGTTCCCGACGAAGGAGGCGCTCGACGAGCACCTGCGCCTCATCGAGGAAGCGAAGCTGCGCGACCACCGCAAGCTCGGCAAAGAGCTCGACCTCTTCCTCTTCAACGAGGTCGCCCCGGCGATGCCCTTTTTCCTGCCGAAGGGGGCGTACATCTACAACCGGATGGTCGACTACGTCCGGAGCATGTACGCCGATCGCGGCTACGAAGAGGTCATCACTCCGCAGGCGTTCGACCCGTCGCTCTTCCGCAAGAGCGGCCACCTCGGCCACTACAACGAGAACATGTACCGCCTCTGGACGGAGGACCTCATCGAGGGGGTCGACCCGTCCAAGCTCGTCGAGAAGCTCCAGGCGGAGTCGTTCGGCGTGAAGCCGATGAACTGCCCGAGCCACTGCATCATGTTCGGCTCGCGAAAGCGGAGCTACCGCGAGCTCCCGTGGCGCCTGGCGGACTTCGGGCGGCTACACCGCTACGAGCGGGGCGGGGTCGTGCACGGCCTCTCACGCGTCCGGAGCTTCTGCCAGGACGACGGCCACGTCTTCTGCACGAAGGAGCAGGTCCCGAGCGAGCTCGAGGCGTTCCTCAAGTTCTTCTACGACGTGTACCGCGCGTTCGGCTTCGAGAAGATCGCCGTGAAGCACGCCACCCGCCCCGAGAAGCGCCTCGGCACGAACGAGGACTGGGACATGGCGGAAGGGGCGCTCGAGGACGGGCTCAAGAAGGCGGGGCTCCCGTTCGAGGTGCTCCCCGGCGAGGGGGCGTTCTACGGTCCGAAGCTCGAGTTCCACGTCCAGGACGCTCTCAAGCGCGCCTGGCAGCTGGGCACCTTCCAGTACGACCCGAACCTCCCCGAGCGCTTCGAGCTCTCGTACATCGCCGAGGACGGAAAAGAGCACCGCCCGGTCATGCTCCACCGCGCGATCTTCGGGTCGATCGAGCGCTTCTTCAGCATCTACCTCGAGCACGTCGGCGGGAACTTCCCGGTCTGGATCGCCCCGAAACAGGCGATCGTCCTGACGGTGAGCGACAAGGTCGACGCCTACGCGCTCGACGTCCAGAAGAAGCTCACTGCCCGGGGCCTCCGCGTGGACCTCGACAGCTCAGCCGACAAGCTCGGCGCCAAGATCCGCAACGCCCGCCTCGCCCGGTACCCATACCTGTGCGTCGTCGGCGCCAAGGAGGCCGAGGCGGGGGCGGTGGGGGTGAGGTCGCGCGACAAGGGGGAGCTCGGGCCGATCCCGCTCGAGGAGTTCGCCGCGAAGCTGGTGGAGGAGGCGAAAGCTCCCTAGCGGCGTCCCGCGCAGGCGGGGATCGTCCCATTCCGAGCCTGACGGCTGTTTTTTCGAGAAACAGCCGTCGGGGTCGATTGACTCCGGCGGTTTTTGGCGGGAAGTTGCTTCCCCCGCTACTTCAAAAACCCGAGCAGGAGGTCACGTTTCACTAATGTCTATGGGCCGTCCCCGTTTCGATCCGCGCCAGCAGCAGCGCGGCATTCAAATCCGTGTGAACCACCGCATCCGCGTCCCCGAGGTCCGCGTCATCGACGCCGACGGATCGATGCTCGGTGTGCTCCAGACACACGAAGCGCTCAAGAAGGCCCAGGAGAAGGGACTCGACCTCGTCGAGGTGAACCCCAAGTCCGACCCTCCGGTGTGCAAGATCCTCGACTTCGGCAAATACAAGTACGAGGAAAAGAAGAAAGCCGGCGAGGCGAAGCGGAAGCAGACGGTCGTCGAGATCAAGGAGATCAAGCTCCGTCCGAAGACGGACGACCACGACTTGAACTTCAAGATCAAGGCCGCGCGCCGCTTCCTCGAGGCGGGGCACAAGGTGAAGTTCACCGTGCGCTTCCGCGGTCGCGAGATCACGCACCCCGAGAAGGCGCAGGAGCAGCTCACCGTCGTCGTCGCCGGGACGGAAGACCTGGCGAACGTCGAAACGCGAGCGATGATGGAAGCCCGCGCGATGACGATCGTGATCGCGCCGAAGCCCGCCATCATGCAGAAGGTGGCGCAGGCGAAGATCCTCGCGGAGAAAGAGCGCCAGAAGGCGGAGAAGGAAGGGCGCATCGTCCCCGTCTCCGCGGACTCGCTCCCGTCTCTCGCCGAGGTCAACGCCGGCGAAGACGACGACGACGAAGAAGAAGACGTCGCGGACGCGAAGGCCGGGCGAGACGAAGAGGTCGACGCGGCGGGAGGGTGAGCGGGCGAGCGCGAGGTGACGCGTGAAACGCGCAGCGTTCTTCGCCGCCTCGTTTCTCCTCGTCGCCGTTGCGATGGCGATCGCGACGCGCAGGGCCGTCCCTGCGCTCGGCGATCGCATCGCGAGGCGTCTTTTGTCCGTGACGTCGGTCCTTCCCGCCCCCCCGGAGCGTTCGAGCCCTCGCGGCGATGTCCCCCCTTGGGCCAGGGGGGAAAGGGAGGCCGTGGCATCAGGCGCGAGCGGCGCCGGAACCACACGAGACGGGGGTGACGCCCCCCCGCCGGGATCGATCGCCGTCCACGTCCCAGCGTCTCTTGTCCAGCGTGCCATCTACGAAGAAGGGCGAACGATCAGCGCGCGGACCCAGCGCGAACCCGACGGCGGCGGCGCCGGGATCCGCTTGACCGGCGTGACCCAGCTGCGCCTGGGGCTTCAGGACGGGGACATCGTCGTGTCCGTCGAGGGGGAGCCGACCCCGGACCGGGACACCGCCACCGACATCGCCCTCGGGGTGATCGCCCGGGGAGCCTCGGTCCTGCACGCCCGGGCGATGCGGGGCGACCAGCTCGTCTCGATCACGGCAGACCTCCCCCCCGTCCCGATCGCCCAGCCGGAGTAGAGGCGCGTTGACGGGGGTGTGCGATCCGTCCTACCTCGCGGCTCATGAGGTTCTTCGGGTTCTTCCGCCGGCGCAATCGCGCATGGCGCATGGGCACCTTCCTCGCGGTCGCGGCGGGTGCCGTCGCCGTCGCACCTCGCTCGGCGCAGGCGGCGCTCACGTCGAGCGAGAAGGGGCAGATCGCGTCGTACGTCGCCGAGGGGCACGTCGCGACGGCCGAGCGGGTACGCGCGCTCGTGGCGCGCCCCGACCTGACGAGCGACGAATCGGCGGACGCGCTCCAGGGGGCCGTCGTCCCCCTTACCTTTACTGACGTACGCGCGGCGTACCTGCACGAGATGCTCTACGGGCCGTCGTCGCTCCCGTCGCGTTCGGTCCTCGCGGTGGCGATCACGCGCGCACTCACGGCTCGCGCGGACGCGGTCGTCGGCCGACACGAAGCGGACCTCGATCAGGACGTCGCGTCGATCGCCGAAGTCGCGCGCATCTTCGCGTTCCTCGACGCCAACGTCGCCAACGCGGGGCAGCCGAAGGGGACGGCGCACGATCCCAACGCAGGGATCGGCGCCTCCGGCTACGACGACGCCGGGCGGGCGCTCGCGACCATCATCACGAACCACGCGCGATGGCTCAAAGGGGACGCGCAGATCCCGGCGGCGGCCGAGCCGGTCCGCGCGCAGCTCCAGCTCGCGCTCTTCGACATGGCGAACGACACGACGACGCGCCGGTTCGACGTGGCCGATCGGCTGGGGCTCACGGGCTCGCGGCGGGCGGCATTGACCGAGCTCGGCTTTCTCGTCCTCGATGACGGTCACGCGGACGTGCGGCGGATCGATCGCATCCGCGCGCTCTTCGCGCGGATGCCCGGCGCGCGAGATGGGCTCGAGGCGGTCGCGCTGATGGGTCCTTCACCGCTTGCACCGCTGCGTGCGCGTGGGGAGATCGTCACCCTCGCGGCGCCGGGACCGGCGGCGAGCGCTTCTCTGTTCGGGGACGACATCGCCCCCCCCCCCGTCGATCCGGAGCTGGCCGCGACCGCGCGAGCGCTGGGGCGAATCGCGGTCGAACGCGCGCTCGACTCCCGCCCCGATCTACGCGCCCAGGCCGAGGGGGACGCCGCGGCAGCACACGCCGATCCGGCCAGAGTGCTCGGCGTGCCGCAGGATGCGTCCGCGCAATCGGCTCTCGCGGCGGCGGTGCAGCTCCTCACGATCGACGCGCAGACCACCGTCGACCTGGCGCTCGTCGGTCTTCTCGCGGGGCGTCCGGAGCGGTGCGCGATCCTCTCCGACGCCCTCGGCGCGCTGGCGTCCTTCGCCCCGGGGAACCCGCCGTCGCTGCTCCTCGGCCGAGCCCGCGATCCGAGCGGCACGACCACGATGGCAAACATCCGCGTCGCCTCGACCGGGTTCGTGACGGGGTTCAACCTCGCCGGGCACTCGTTCTCCCTCACGCGCGAGAGCTCGGGCGGCATCTCCGCCACGCGCGACGGCGCCCCCGTCACGCTCGCGATGCTCGAAGGGGCGCGCGCGCCGGTCTCTTCGGGGGAGGTCTGGTCCGGAGGCGGTCTCGTCTTCGCGAAGATGGCCGGCTCGCCGCGCGCGGGCGTCTCGCCGGGGGGGCGCGTGCGCGTCCTGGCTGGCGGGGCGGGGGCGCACGGCGTCGACGCGATCGCGACGGCGGCGCCGGCAGACGACGCCGCGGTCGACGCCAACGTCGAGCTGTCGGGCGAGTCGGCGATCGTTCTTCGCGCGATCGCGACCCCCGCCGGCTTCAAAGGGATCGCCCTGATCCTCGACGCGAGCTCCTCTCCGGCGCGCGCGTCGATCCGCGCGTGGGACGACGCGGGCAAGCTCACCGAGCTCGCCCCCCCGACGGACCTCGCGAGCGCGGCGAGCTATGCGGTCCATGTCGCGGCGAAGGGGGCGAAGCTCGAGGCGCGGATCGGCGCCACGACGCTCCAAGCCGACATCCCGGCGGCGCTCGCCCACGGCGACGTCGCTCTCGCGGTGCGGCACGGTGGATCGATCGAAGCGCGCGGCTGGACGGTAAAACGCCCCTAATTTACCGAGCTCCCCCTGGCCCCACCTCCCGCTGAACGCGCGCGCCCGCTTTGACGAACGGGGCCGGGCGCGATAACGCGTCGCCAAGCCATGACGCAGCCGGCAAAAGACACCCGCAAGGTCCGTATCCTCGTCGCCAAGCCCGGGCTCGACGGGCACGACCGCGGTGCCAAGGTCGTAGCCCGCGCCCTGCGCGACGCCGGGTTCGAAGTGATCTACACCGGGCTGCACCAGACCCCCGAGATGATCGCGAACGCCGCGGTCCAGGAGGACGTGGACGGGGTCGGCCTTTCGATCATGAGCGGCGCCCACAACACGCTCTTCCCCGCCGTCGTCGAGGCGCTCCGCGCCAAAGGTGCGACCGACGTGATCGTCTTCGGAGGGGGCATCATCCCGGACTCGGACCTGGAGCGGCTCAAGGCGAGCGGCGTACAGGGGGTCTTCACGCCGGGGACGACGCTGGAAACGATCATCACCTGGGTGCGCGAGAACATCCGCGCGAAGGCATGAGCGAGGGCGCTAGGCGGTGAGCGTGCGCTACGCTCTTGCGCCGCGCGTGATCGTCACGCGGGCGCGGGTCGTGGCCGCGTCCGGGGGGGCGATCGCCGTGGCGCCGGCGTGGCTCGTCGTCGTGCTGCTCGCGCAGCTCGGTCTCACGTCACGCCCGGTGGCGCTCGGTCTCGCCGTGGCGGTCGGTCTCGTGGGCGCGGCGCGGGCGAGCATTGAATACGTGCGAGCGCGCAAGAGGCTCTCCACGCTCGCAATCGACGTCGAGGGGGACGAGATCGTCGTGACCTCTGCCCGCGGCAAGACTCTCGTCCCGGCCACGGCGATTGCCCGAATCGTCGAGATCGAGGGGGACTACGGCGGACTTCGCGTGGAGCTCGTCGACGGCTCGGTCCCATCGCGCTTCGACGTCCCGAGAGGGGGTGAAGCGTTCGGCGAGCTTCGCGCATGGCTCTCGGTGCGGGCTCCGATCGAGCGAGCTCCGCGTCGTGGCATGGTCTCTCGGATCGCGCTCGTCGCCGGCGTCGTCCTCGCGCTCTTCTTCGTGCCGTTCGTCGTCGCAGATGCGCGGGGCTCGCGCGTGGCCGTGGCCATCGTGCTCCTCGTGGCGTGGGGGGCGACGCGCCTGGTGGCGGCGCGCAGGTAGCTACGGCTTCGCGGCGCAGTGACCCGTGCCGTCGCACTGCGACCCGCTCGGACACGCGTGCGGGTTGGGGCCCGCGCCGCCGCACACGATCTGATCGGGCTGGACCATCTCGCACTTGTGCGAGTCGTTGCTGCAGAAGGGGAGCCGCCTGTCCAAGACGCGATACTGCGGGCACATGCGGCGCCCCTCGCAGACGACGGAGGCCTTGTAGGCGTCGACGGACTGCTTGTTGACGGCCTCCTTGTGACCGGTCGGGCAACAGCCCGCCCTCGGAACGGCGACGCAGTCCGAGTCCACGCTGCACGAATAATAGTCAGGGCCGCTGTCTCCGGCGATTGCGGGGCTCGCGGGGGCATCCGACGCAGCGACGCTCGTTGTCGTCGAGGTCGACGCCCCTCCGTCGAGAGCCACGATCATGGTCGTCGGCGTCGCGGGGTGCTGCGCCTTGTCCGTACACGCGAGCGCGGCGGTAGTGAGCGCAAACGCGAATAGCAGCATCGGGCCCGAGCTACGCATACGCCGCTTCTACTACGCGCGCCGATGTCGTCCTAGCGCCATTGGCCGTGCCACCGCTCCTGCCGGCCGTGCCACTTGTGTGCTCGCGAATCTCTCGGCGTTTTCGCGATGTCGTGTCAGGCACGAAGCTCGCTGAGGGGCCGCGCACCACAAGGAGGTGGCTCTCATGATTTCATCGAAGGTCGTTCGTACTCTCCCTCTCACCGCGCTCGCGTTCGTTCTCACCAGCGCCAGCGGTGCTTGCGCCTCGAAGGCTCCCGCGCCGACGGTATCGACCGCGTCCCAGGTCCAAGTCGATCAGACGGAGATCGTCTCGGGCGTCGACGACAATGGCCGCGACCCCGCGGTCGTCGCGCTCGACGTCGGAGCCGATTCGCTCTGCTCCGGGACGCTCATCGCGCCCGACGTCCTTCTTACCGCACGCCACTGCGTCTCGATCACCGCGGACACGATCGCGTGCCCTGCCACGGGCCCCCAGGTCACGGGGGAGCGCCCGCCGTCCTCGCTCCGCGTCCTCTCGGGAGACAAGGTGCAGACCGCGCGCGAGGTGGCGCGAGGCACTGCCGTCGTCTTGCCCCCCGGCGACATCCTCTGCGACGCGGACATCGCATTGGTCCTCCTCGACCAGGCCGTCGACGTCGACCCGCTCGACGTGAGCACAACAGGCGTCACCGCCGGCGATCACGTGACCTCCGTAGGTTACGGTCGCAAGGCGGACGGCGATCCCCCCGGTACGAAGCTCTTTCGCGAGCACGTCGAGGTCCTCTCCACGACCGCCTGGGAGTTTCTCGTCGGTGAAGCGACCTGCCAGGGCGACTCCGGTGGCCCCGCCCTCGACGAGACCACGGGAGATATCGTCGGCATCGTCTCGCGCGGCGGGCCGACCTGCGACGGGCCGGGCGCGCACAACGTGTACACGCGAACGGACGCCTTCCAGTCGCTCATCAACGAGGCGCTCTCGATGAGCGTGTACCAGACCGAATCGGCCACGGACGACGGTGGCGTGACCGACGCCGGGAAGAAGAAGAAGAAGAAGCCGGACGGCGGGACGAGCAAGCCTCCGAGCGACATGGGCAACCCCTGCACGAGCGCCGCGGACTGCGGCACGGGGGTCTGCGTGACGGATCAGGGGACGCAGTACTGCTCGCGGGACTGCGGCACGGGCGATCGCTGCCCGGACCACTACCACTGCACGGCAACGAGCTCGACGCAGAAGGTCTGCTTGCAGGTGCAGTGACGAGCAGAACGCGCGCGTTACGCCGCAGCGCGCCAATCGCCAAACGGCTGCGCTGCGGTTGACCGCGGGCGGGGGGCACTCCTAAGAAGGTGACAACCTTCCGAGCGCCCCCTGCCCATGGACTTCGATCTCGCCGAGCACCACGTCCTGCTACGCCGAACCGTTCGCGACTTCGCGCGCGCGGAGGTCGCTCCCAGAGCGCAGGCCTGGGACAAGGAGGAGCGCTTCCCGAAGGAAATCGTCCCGCGACTCGCCGAGCTGGGCCTCCTCGGCATTCGGATCCCGGAGGAGTACGGCGGCTCGGGTCTCGACGTCACGAGCTACGCGATCTGCGTCGAGGAGATTGCGAGGATCGACGGCTCGCTCGCGCTCACGGTTGCTTCTCACAACGGCCTCGGGACCGGTCACATTCTCGCGTTCGGAAACGAAGAGCAGAAGCGCCGCTACCTCCCAAAGGCGGCGAGCGGAGAGTGGCTCGCGGCCTGGGCGCTCACGGAGCCGGGGAGCGGCAGCGACTCGGCGGCCCTCGCGACGACCGCCCGGCGCGACGGCGACAGCTGGGTCATCAACGGAACGAAGATGTTCATCACGCAGGGGAGCGTCGGCGGCTTCTGCGTGGTTCTCGCGCGCACCAACGCGGACGCACCGCGCCAGAAGGGGATCACCGCGTTCGTCGTCGAGCACGGGACGAAGGGGTTCAGTGCCTCGAAGCACCTCGAGAAGCTCGGCTGCCGCTCGAGCGACACCGTGGAGCTCACGTTCGAGGACGTGCGCGTGAAGGACTCCCAACGCGTCGGCGAGATCGATCGCGGCTTCACCGACACGATGCAGATCCTCGACCGCGGGCGGATCTCGATCGCGGCGATGGCGCTCGGTCTCGGGCACGGGGCGCTCGAGATGGCGGTGCGCTACGCGAAGGATCGGCGCCAGTTCGGCAAGCCGATCGCCGACTACCAGGCCATCCAGTGGATGCTGGCCGACACGAAGACCGAGCTCGATGCCGCTTCCCTCCTGACGTACCGCGCGGCCTGGCTCGCCGATCAGGGGAAGCGGTATTCGCAGGAAGCGTCGATGGCGAAGCTCTACGCGAGCGAGGCTGCGACGCGCGCGTGCAACCGGTCGCTCCAGGTCCACGGCGGCTATGGCTACACGCGCGAGTTCAACGTCGAGCGCCACCTGCGCGACGCCAAGATCTGCGAGATCGGCGAAGGCACCAGCGAAGTGCAGCGCATGGTGATCGCGAAGCACATCCTCTCGTGACAAGACCGATGTAGACGCGCCTCCCTGCGTACGTCTCGGGCACGCGACCGCGAGTGACGTCAGTCGCACACCCACACACGCGCTGAACGGGCGCACACGCGCGCGCTTCGATAAGCGCTGGGAGCACGCTCGCTTACGCGAGCGGAGCCTCGCCGGCGCTCGTCGTTTGTGCAGCGAAGAGACTCGCTCTCGGTGCGCGTGGATTGTTGACACGATGGATCGTTATCCGCATCATGGCCGTTACACGTGGGAAGAAGTGGCGTGAAGTGCCATTTCCTATCGCCGACGCAACGAGCGGCGTCGATCGATAGGGCGCCGCTCTCGGTCCCACGTCGTTGGAAGGCGCGTCGATGTTCCGCGGTCGCTACGAGCACACGATCGACGCGAAGGGGAGGACGAGCCTTCCTGCGCGCTATCGCGACGCGCTCGCCGGAATGGGGGAGCGCCGGATCGTCCTCACGAACGCGCTCGACAAGTGCCTGAACGCCTACGCGATGCCGAAGTGGATGGAGTTCGAAGACAAGATCGCCAAGTTGCCGCGGTTCGACCCGGCCGTGCAGCAGCTGAAGCGGATCTACGTCTCCGGCGCGGTCGAGTGCGAGATCGACGATTCCGGGCGCGTGCTCGTCCCGCCGACGCTCCGGGAGTACGCGGCGCTGAACAAGGACGTCCTGTGGGCCGGGAGCGGCGACTACGCAGAGCTCTGGGACCAGAAGACCTGGCAGACCCAGTTCGAGATCGGTGACGAGGCCCGGCGCGCGATCGCCTTGCGCCTCTCGGAGCTTGGCCTATGACGGGGGCGCATCAGCTCGCGCTCCCGGGCGTGATCGCGGAGCAGGCGATCGAGTGGGTCTGGGCCGAGGACGCAGAGGGAGATACCGACGTGACCTTCGAGCACACCACCGTGATGAAGGGGGAGGTCGTCGCCGCGCTCGCTCCCGAGGACGGCGGCGTCTACGTCGATGCGACGCTCGGCGGGGGGGGGCACACCGAAGCCATTCTCGAGGCAGCTCCCGGGGCCCGGGTCATCGCTTTCGATCGCGACGAGACGGCGGCGGAGGCGGCGCGCGAGAGGCTCGCGCCGTTCGGGGACCGGGTCGTGATCGTACGAACCAACTTCGGTGCCGTCCGGGAGAAGCTCCAGGAGCTCGGCGCGGGGCGCGTCCGCGGAATCTGCGCCGACCTCGGGGTGAGCTCACCCCAGCTGGACGACCCCGAGCGCGGGATGAGCTTCCGCCGCGAGGGGCCGATCGACATGCGGATGGATCGGTCCTCGGGGGAGACCGCGCTCGAGCTGATCGAGCGGCTCGACGACGACGCGCTGGCGGATATCATCTTCCGGCACGGCGATGAGCGCCGCTCGCGCCGCATCGCGCGAAGCATCAAGCGGGCCCTGGGCGACGGCGAGCTGGCCACGACGCTCGACCTCCGGCGCGCCATCGTCCGCGCGGTCGGCCCGGTCCGCGTCGGAGGGGTCGATCCCGCGACCCGCACATTCCAGGCGCTCCGGATCGCAGTGAACCTCGAGCTCGAAGAGCTGGAGACGCTCCTTGCCGCGCTCCCGGAGATCCTCGCGCCAGGGGGGGTCGCCGCGATCCTGAGCTTCCATTCGCTGGAAGATCGCCTGGCCAAGCAAGCGTTCCATGACAGGGCAACGTGGGAACCGCTGTGGAAGAAGCCGCTTGGCGCCTCGGAGGACGAACGGTCGATGAACGTCCGATCTCGAAGCGCGAAGCTCCGTGCAGCCCGCCTGCGCGTCTCCGGCGGAGACGAGGAGAGCGAGCGATGATCGTCCGGAAGACGGCGGGTCCTCCGCCGGGGACTTCCCGGGGTCGTCCGCGCGCAGCACGGCTCGGTCATCGGGGGAGTCGCAGCTTCGTGGCCTTGTGGACGCTCGCCACCGTGGCGACGGTGTGCGCTTTCCTCGTGCACCTCGCGCTCCGAGGGCGGACCGTCTCCTTGGGGTACGAGCTGGGTCGCGCGCGCGCGGAGCAGGCCAGGCTCCGCGAAGTGAAGCGTGTTCTCGAGGTCGAGGCGGCGAGCTACAAGACGCCCGAGCGCGTCGAGATTGTCGCGCGCACGCTCCTCGGCATGGAGCCGCCTCCGCCCGAGCGCATCGTGCCTCTCGGCCAGATCACCGAGCCTCGCGAGCACCCGGTCGCCGAGACGGAGGGGACCCCCCCGTGAGAAATCTCGACCCCCGCCGCGCGCGTTGGATTCGCTTGCGGATGGGGATCTTGTGCGGCGCGATGGCCGTGGGTCTCGGCGGCTTCGTCTCGAGCGCCTACCGAGTCCAGGTCGAGGACGGCACCCCGTGGCGGGAGACGGCGGAGAAGCAGCGCCAACGGCGGCTCCACGTCGAGCCGAAGCGCGGGACGATCTACGACAGAAACGGGACCGCGCTCGCCGTGAGCGTCGAGGTGCCCAGCGTCAGCGCGGACATCGGCGAGATGCTTCGCGGGATCGACGACGCTCCGTCGCAGGCCGCGCTCTTGAAGGATGCTGCCGCACGCCTCGGCCAGGGGCTCGCGCTCGACGCGAACGAGCTTTACGAGCGGCTCGCGACCAAGCACCGCTTCGTTTGGATCAAGCGGCGGATCTCGAGCGACGAAGCCGACTTCATACGCTCCCTCTCCGATCCGAAGAAACAGGTGCGACCCCTCCGCGGCCTCGCGATTGAAGGGGAAGGGCATCGCTACTACCCGGGGCGCGAGCTTGCAGGTCCGCTCCTCGGGTTCGTGTCGCCCGACGGGCTGGGGAAAGACGGGATCGAGCTCTCTCTCGAAGACGAGCTGAAGGGGCACGTCGAAGAGGTCAACGGGCTTCGCGACCGAACGGGCCAGCTCGTCTTCTCGCAGGGGGTCACGAACGAGAACGCGCTCGCCGGGCACGACGTCTCGTTGACGATCGACGAGGGAATCCAGCACGTGGCCGAGCGGGAGCTCGACACCGCCCGCCGGACGTACGAGACGAACTGGGGATCGATCGTCGTCGTCGACCCCAACAGCGGCGAGATCCTCGCCCTAGCGTCGACCCCCGGTTACAACCCGAACGACTACAACGAGTCCGACGCCGCCGCGCGTCGCGACCGCGTCGTGAGCGATCGCTTCGAGCCCGGCTCGGTCATGAAGACCTTCACCGTCGCCGCGGCACTCGCGGCGGGGACCTTGAAGCCGACCGAGACGATCTACTGCGAGCACGGTGTTTATACGCTCGCCGGCAGCCCGATTCACGACACGAGCGTCCACGATTGGCTCACGCCAACTCAAATCCTCGCCAAGTCCTCCAACATCGGCGCGCTGAAGATCGGGCTCAACCTCGGCGAGGCCGGGCTCTACTCGGCGCTCCGCCGCTTCGGGTTCGGCGAGCCGACCGGCGTCCCGCTCCCGGGAGAAGCGCAGGGGGTGCTGCGCCCCAGGGGGCGCCCCTGGTTCGACGCCGACACGGGGTACGCTTCTTTCGGACAGGGGATCAGCGTGACGACGCTGCAGCTGGCGATGGCGATGAGCGCGATCGCGAACGGTGGGCGGCTCCTCGAGCCGGTCCTTGTCCACAAGATCACAGATGGCCGCGGCGAGACCGTGCGTGAGGGGGTTCCTCACGTCCGGCGAGAGGTCATCCCCCCGGGCGTCGCGCACATGGTCGGTGAGATGCTGACCGCGGTAACGGAGGACGGGGGGACGGCGACGGAGGCGGCTGTCCCGGGCTTCCGGGTCGCCGGGAAGACCTCGACGGCTCAGAAAGTGGATCCGGCGACGGGGAGATATTCCACCGAGAAGTTCACGGCCATATTCGTGGGTTTCGTACCGGAGGAGCGACCGCGGCTCGTCATCGCGGTCGTCCTCGATGAACCGATGATCGGACACTACGGCGGAGACCTGGCGGGGCCTGTCTTCCGGCGCGTGGCGGACTCGAGCCTGCGCTACCTCGGCGTGACGCCGAGCGCCGCTTCGGCCAAGCTGCAGGCCGTGACCCGCGCTGGAGACCTCGCCGACACGACGCTCGCAGCGATGCACGCGTCCGAGCGCCCTGAGATGCTTGAGCCGGCGGTCTCCAGCGCCGTGGCAACGAAGGACGCCGTGCGCGTTCCGGACGCGACGGGGATGGCGATGCGCGACGCGATCCGTGCCATCAGCGGTGCGGGCCTCGTACCCGAGATCGAAGGGAGCGGGCGTCTCGTTCGCCAGGCCCCCTCCCCCGGTGTCGCCGCCGCGAAGGGGACGAGCGTGCGGCTGCTGTTCGAGCCGGCGTCATGACGCAGGTGCAAGGGCTGACGGTCACCGAGCTCGCGCGCGAGATCCCGGGGGACGTCGAGGTCATCGGTGACGGCGACGTGCTCGTCTCGGGGGTTCGGCACGACTCCCGCGAGATCGGGCCGGGTGATCTCTTCGTGGCGCGGCGCGGCGCGCAGGCCGACGGGACGAAGTTCGCGCTCGGTGCGATCGCGCGCGGCGCCGTCGCTGTGCTCTGCGAGCGCGGCGCCCCCGTGGACCCCACGATCTCCGTGCCGCGCATCCTCGTCGGAGACGTCGCCGACGGGCTCGCGTACTCCTCCGCCGCCGTCTACGGGCACCCGACCTTCGCGCTCGAGATGGTCGGGATCACCGGGACCAACGGGAAGACGACGACCACGTACCTCGTCCGGGCGGCCGTCGATGCTGCCTTGGGGGGCTCCTTCTGCGGAATCGTCGGCACCGTGGGGCACAGGTACAGGGACTGGGTGGTCAATGCGGCGCATACGACCCCCGAGGCCGACGAGCTCGCGCGGGTGCTCGCGGGGATGCGATCGCGCGGAGCGACGCATGTTGCGATGGAGGCGTCGTCGATTGCGATCGCGGCCGGGAGAGTGCGAGCCGTCCGGTTTCGCGTCGCGGCGCTGACGAACCTGACGCAAGACCACCTCGACTTCCATGGATCGATGGAGGAGTACGCCGAGGCGAAGGCGAGCCTTTTCACCCGGCACGCTCCCGGCGTCGCCGTGATCAACGTGGACGATCCGTTCGGGGCTTCGCTCGCGCTGCGCGTCCGTGGCCCCCTCGTCCGGGTGAGTGCCCGCCTGACCACGCGCGCCGATGCCGCGGAGATCGCGCCTCGCGCCGCGACCATGAGCGCCGGGGGGATCGACACTCTGCTGAGGACTCCGCGCGGCGAGGTTCGCGTCCGCTCGCGCCTCGTCGGCGCGCACAACCTCGAGAACATCGCGCTCGCGATGGGGATCGCACACGCCCTCGAGCTCGATCTCGCGCGCGCCGCCGAAGGGATCGGCGCCGAAGGGGGAGCGCCGGGGAGGCTCGAGCGATGCGACGTGGAAGGGGACGACGTCATCGTCCTCGTTGACTATGCCCACACGCCCGACGCGCTCACCCGCGTGCTCGACAGCGTCCGGACGGTCGCGGGGCGCCGCGTCTGGTGCGTCTTCGGGTGCGGCGGGGATCGAGACGCTTCGAAGCGCGCGCTCATGGGAGAGGCGGCCGCGAAGAGGGCCGATGCCGTCGTCATCACGAGCGACAACCCTCGCAGCGAATCGCCCGCCGATATCGCAAAGCCCATCGAACGGGGCGCGCGTTCGGGGGGCCTTCGCGAGCTCGACCTCGGAACGATTGCCCGTGGCGACCGCGGTTACGCGGTGGAGCTGGACAGGGGACGCGCCATCGAGGCCGCGGTGCTCGAAGCGTCGCCGGGCGACGTCGTCGTCATCGCCGGCAAGGGGCACGAGGACTACCAGATCATCGGAAGCGAGAAGCGACACTTCGACGACCGTGAAGAGGCGCGGCGCGCGCTTGCGAAGCGACGCGCGGCGCAAGCGCGACGCGGCAGCATGCCTTCCGTCCCTGGACCTACGGGGGTGACCTGATGGCCACGCCGATTCCAGCGAATCGGGCGTCGCTCACGACGTGGGAAGCCGCCGCCGCGACCGGAGGGATCGTCGCGCGTGTGCGCGGTGACGGAGCTCGTGCAACCGGGATCACCAGCGATAGTCGTGCGGTCCTGGAAGGGGGCGCGTTCGTCGCGCTGCGCGGGGATGCGCACGATGGGCACGACTACCTCGCCGATTCCGTGAAGCGCGGAGCGGCGCTGGTCGTTGTGGCGCGGGGGAGGGGACGCGACGTCCCCGAGGGACCGGACGTCGTCGAGGTTGGCGACACCCTTTCTGCCTGGGGTGCGATCGCAGGAGCACACCTGCGCTCATGGAGACGCTTGCGCCGGAGCGAGCCCGCGCGGGTCGTCGCGATCACCGGGAGCGCGGGGAAGACGACCACGAAAGAGCTTTGCGCAGCGCTTCTCGGCGCGATGGCCCCCTGCCACAAGGCGCTCGGGAACTTGAACAACCGCGTCGGGCTCCCCTCCGTCGTGCTGGGGCTCGAGGCGCACCATCGCTTCGCGGTCCTCGAGATGGGGATGAACATGCGCGGCGAGATCGCGGCTCTGTGCGCGATCGCCCGTCCCGACGTCGCCGTCGTGACGAACGTCGGTGTCGCTCACGCAGAAGGGGTCGGAGGAACGCGCGGGGACGTAGCCCGGGAGAAGGGGGAGATCTTCGCGACGCTCTCCCGCGAGTCGACCGCAGTCGCCAACGCCGACGACGCAGCGGCGCTCGGGGAGCTCACGCGGACGGAAGCGTCGAACGTCGTGACCTTCGGGCGCTCCGATCGCGCGAGTTATCGCCTGGTCGATCGCGAATCACTCGGTGAGCATGGATCGCGCGTCGTCATCACGCGGCCCGACCGAAGGGCACCACTCGAAGCCATCGTCCCGCTCGTTGGAGAGGCGGCGGCGATCGATTTCGTTGCGGCGGTGGCGGCGGTCGAGGCCGCGGGTGGTTGGACGCTGACGACGGGAGTCGTTCGCGACGCGCTAGCCGCCCTTACCCCGCCCGAGGGGCGCGCCACCGTCCGCACGATCGAGGACATCGTCGTCCTCGACGACACCTACAACGCCAATCCCTCGAGCGTTCGCGCGGCGCTCGCAACTCTATCCGAGCTCGCGCGCACGAGAGGCGGACGGGCGGTCGCGGTGCTCGGGGAGATGAAAGAGCTCGGAGCGCGGGCGCGCGAGGAGCACGTCGCGATCGGGGACGCGCTCCTGGAAGCGGGGGTATCGCTCGCGATCGGCTGCGGCGGGCTCGCGAGCGTCGCGGTAGAGCGCGCGGCCGCGCTAGGAGTGGCGACCGTCGACGCGCCGGACGTCGCGTCGGCCGCTCGGGAGGTCGTCTCGCGCGCGAGGGGCGGCGACGTCATCCTCGTGAAGGGCTCACGGAGCGTCGGCGCGGAGGCCGTCGTCGCGGCGCTCGCGAAGAGAAAGCGAGATCCGGCGTGATCTACGAGCTTCTCTTCCCTCTGCGCCACGACGCCGCGTGGCTCCGCTGGCTGAACGTCCTGCGGTACGTCCCGTTCCGCATCATTGCCTCCACTGTGACGGCGATGCTCCTCTCCTTCTTCCTCGCCCCGTGGTTCATCCGAGAGCTACAGAAGAAGCAGATCGGACAGGTCGTCCGCGACGACGGGCCCGAGACACACAAGGTGAAGAGCGGCACGCCGACGATGGGAGGCGCGCTCATCCTCCTGTGCGTCCTCGTCCCCACCATCCTCTGGTGCGACCTCCAGAACGTCTTCGTCTGGGCGATCGCGGCCGTTACGGCCGGTTACGGCGTCATCGGGTATTTGGACGACTACCTGAAGATCAAGCTCAAGAACTCCCGCGGCGTCCCAGGGAGGTACAAGCTCGTCGGCCAGTTCGCGATCGGCGGCGCGGTCCTCTCGTACGTGTTCCTCGCGAAGGAGCATGTCCCCGGCGACTGGTGGGACATCCGGACGCGCCTCAGCGTCCCCTTCGTTGCGTTCCAGAAGCACCCGATCACCCTGCCGCTCGCTGTCTACATCGTGTTCGCCGTCCTCGTCGTGGTCTGGACCTCGAACGCGGTGAACCTCACCGACGGGCTCGATGGGCTCGCGATCGGTCCGGTCATCATCAACGCGGGCACCTACCTCCTGTGGGCGTACCTGGCGGGCGCGGCGTTTGGGATCGCCAACGTATCGCAGCGGTTCGTCGTCGCGAGCTACCTCGACATTCCGTCGATTCGCACGGTCAGCGAGATCTCGATCTACTGCGGAGCCATGATGGGGGCCGGGATCGGCTTCCTTTGGTACAACACGTACCCGGCGCAGGTCTTCATGGGGGACGTCGGCTCCCTTGCCCTCGGCGGGGGCCTCGGGATGTGCGCCGTTTTCACCAAGAACGAGCTCCTGTCGGCCGTCCTTGGCGGGGTCTTCTTCATCGAGGCCGTCAGCGTCGTCGTGCAGGTGGCCTCGTTCAAGTTGACCGGAAAGCGCATCTTCCTGATGGCGCCCATTCACCACCACTACGAAAAGAAGGGGTGGGCGGAGCCGAAGATCATCGTGAGGTTCTGGATCATCTCCGTTTTGTTGGCGCTTCTGGGGCTTTCGAGCTTGAAGTTGCGGTGACGAGGATGCTTACGCTCGAGGGCAAGCGCGTGGTCGTGGTTGGGCTGGGCGCAAGCGGCGTGGCCGCTGCGCGCCTTTGCGCCCGAAGGCGCGCGCGGGTGGTGGCGACCGACAAGAAGCCGCTCGAAGCCCTCGCGGCGGACGCGCGGTCGCTCGAGGCGGTCGGGGTGGTGCTCGCCGCCGGGGGGCACGAGCGGGCCGGGATCCCGGAAGCCGACCTCGTCGTCGTCTCGCCCGGGGTGCCGAGCTTTGCGGAGCTCGAAGAGGCGGAGCGGCGCGGGGTAGAGGTGTGGGGAGAAGTGGAGCTCGCGACGCGAGCGCTCGCGCACCCGGCGCCCATCATCGCGGTAGGGGGAACAAACGGGAAGAGCACGACGACCTCGCTCGTCGGCGCGCTTCTCGAGGCCCACGGGCTCACGACGTTCATCGGGGGAAACCTCGGCGAGCCGCTCGCAAACCACGCGGACAAGCGCTTCGACGTGATCGTGCTCGAGGTCTCGAGCTTCCAGATGGAGCGAGTCGACGAGTTCCGCCCGAAGGCGTCGATCCTCCTCAACGTGACGGAGGACCACCTCGATCGCTACGCGACGTTCGAAGACTACGCTCGGGCCAAGGGGAACGCCTTCGTCCGGCAAACGGCCGACGATATCGCGATAGTGCCCAGCGGCGATGCGGTCTGTCTCGCGCAGGCGCGCCGCGGGAAGGGGGAGGTCATCACGTTCGGGCCCGGGGGGGCTATGGACGTGACGTCGGAGGCCGTCGTCGACCGATCGACCGGCGAACATTACGCGCGCCGGGAGATCGCCCTCGTCGGTGGTCACAACGCTAGCAACGCGGCCGCCGCGATCGCCGCGGTCCGCCCCTTCGCAATCGCACCGAAGACGGTCCGCCGCGTGCTCCAGACATTTCACGGGCTGCCGCATCGGATGGCGCTTGTGTCCGAGATCGCCGGCGTTCGCTACTACGACGACTCGAAGGGGACGAACGTTGGCGCCGTGGTAACGGCGCTCGAGGGGCTCGTCGAGCCGAAAGCGGTGCTCATCGCGGGTGGGCGGGACAAGGAGGGGAGCTACGCGCCGCTCGTCGAGGCGCTGCGTGCGCGAGGGCGCGCCGCGGTGCTCATCGGCGAAGCGGCTGACCGTATCGCGCAGGCGATCGGGAGCACCATCCCCGTCCACCGCGCGCGTACGCTCGCAGACGCGGTCGTATCGAGCGCCGCGCTCGCGCAGCCAGGCGACGCGGTCCTCCTCTCCCCGGCGTGCTCCAGCTACGACATGTTCCGCGATTACAAGCACCGTGGAGACGAGTTCGTCCGCGCGGTGCGAGCGCTACGGGCGCCAGAAGGGCACCGATGAGCCTTCCGCAGAACACTCGCAAGCCGCTCGCCGTCAGGCTCCTTGCGCCCCTCGACGCGAAGGAGGACGCGAAGCGGTCGGCCGCGCCCATGGACCCGGTGCTCGCCGCGATCGTCGTCGCGTTGATCGGGTTCGGCGTGATCATGGTCTACAGCGCGTCCGCCGTTCAAGGGACCGTGCAGCACCACGACCCGCAGTTCTTCCTCCGGCGCCAGGCAGCCTACGCCGCGGGGGGGCTCGTGCTTCTCTTCGTGACGAGCCGGATCGATTACCACCGGCTCTACAAACTGACCTACCCGATGCTTGCCGTCGTCGGTCTGCTCCTCCTAGCGTGCGTCGTCGGCTTCGGACACTCGGGAGGAGGCGCGGCGCGCTGGCTCGCGATCGGACCCATTCACGTCCAACCGGCCGAAATGGCCAAGCTCGCGGTCGTCGCGTGGCTCGCGTATTCGCTCGCGAAGAAGGCGGAACGGGTGAAGACCTTCGCCGTCGGGTTCCTACCGCACCTGATCGTGGCCGGCGTGTTCATGCTCCTGTGTATGAAGCAGCCGGACTTTGGGAGCGCCGTCGTGCTCCTCCTTCTCACGTTCACGCTCCTCTTCGTCGCCGGGGCTCGTGTCGGCTACATCCTCGGGGCGTCGATTCTCGCGTCGATGCTCGCCGTCATCGCCGTCCGCTTCAGCGCGTACCGATACCTCCGCTACATCGCGTGGCTCGACATGGACGCGCACAAGCAAGACCTCGCGTACCAGCCGTTCCAGTCGGTCATGTCGTTCGGGTCCGGGGGAATGTGGGGGATGGGGCTCGGGCGAGGGCTCCAGACGCTCTATCTCCCCGAGGCGCACACGGACTTCGTCGCGGCGATCGTGGGGGAAGAGCTCGGGTTCGTGGGCGTTCTCACGCTCTGCGCCGTGTACTTGCTGCTCGTCGTGCGTGGTGTGCGGTCGGCCCTTCGCGCTCCAGACGACTACGGGAGTTACCTGGCCTTCGGAATCGCGACGATGTTCGGCGTGCAGGCGCTCGTGAACCTAGCCGTGGCGCTCGCGATTCTCCCGACGAAGGGGCTCACGCTTCCGTTCGTGAGCTTCGGCGGATCCTCGCTTCTCGTGAATGCCGTCGCGGCGGGGATCCTCCTCAACGTGTCTCGGCAAGGAGAGAGCAGCACTGCTCAAGATCTGCCCCCCAACCTCGGGAGCAGAGAGCAAGTTCTCTCGCCATCTCCCCCCGAGATCGGGGGGAGGCCGGGTGGGGGGCAGATTGCAGAGGAGCCCTGGGCATGACCCGGCGACCGATCATCCTGATCGCTGGCGGCGGGACCGGGGGACACGTGTTCCCGGGGCTCGCCGTCGCAGACGCGATCCGATCGATCGCCGACGTCGACATCGTGTTCGTCGGGACGCCGCGCGGGCTCGAGTCGCGCGTCGTGCCCCCACATGGCTACCCGCTCGAGCTCCTCGACGTCCAGCCGATGAAAGGGGGAGGGGCCGCGCGCGCGCTGAAAGGCGCGTTGATTGCGGCGAGGGAGACCGTGCGCGCCATTCGGCTGGTGCGCAGGTTTCGCCCGCGCGCCGTGCTCAGCGTCGGCGGCTACGCGGCGGGGCCCGTCTCCCTCGCGGCGGCGATGCTCGGGGTGAAGCTGGCGGTACTCGAACCGAACAGCGTCGTCGGGTTCGCGAACCGGCTCCTCGCACCGTTCGCCGCGCGGGGGTATCTCGCCTGGGGCGAGGCGTCGTCGAAGTTCCGGAGCGGAAGGGCCCGCGTCGTCGGAGTGCCGCTACGCGCGGGTTTCGCCCCGCACGCCTACGTCCCAAAGGCAGGGAGCGCGCGCGTGCTCGTGATGGGGGGGAGCCAAGGGGCGCAAGCGCTGAACGAGCGACTCCCGGTCGCGGTAGCTCGGGCCAAGAAGGCGGTCCCGTTACTGCAAGCACTCCATCAGGCGGGGCGCGATCGCGACGCTGCGGTGCGCGAGGCTTACGCGAGCCTTCACCTGGAGGGGGTCGAAGTCGCGCCGTTTCTCGAGGACGTGCCCGGGGAGATCGCGCGCGCCGACGTCATCGTGGCGCGGGCGGGGGCCGTGACGGTGGCGGAGATCGCAGCCGTCGGAAGGGCATCAATCCTGGTCCCGTTCCCGCACGCGGCGGATGATCACCAGGCGCGCAATGCGGAGTCGCTCGCCCGGGACGGCGGTGCCGTCGCGATCAGGCAAGAGTCGGCGGACGCCGTGAGGCTCGCCGACGAGATCGTCCGGCTCCTGACCGACCCCGCGCTCCGCTCGCGGATGGCCGACGCGGCGCGCGCCCACGGGAAGCCGCACGCCGCGATCGACGTCGCGCGCGATCTCCTCGAGCTCGCAGGGATCCCCGTGTCCCTGCCGAAGCCCCGCCACGTCAACGGCGCGACGGCTGCCGCACCCCCGACGGAGGTGCGCTGATGTTCCGGGGACGCGTGCGGCGCGCGCACTTCGTCGGCGTCGGCGGGATCGGCATGAGCGGCCTCGCCGAGATCCTCCGCACCCTCGAGTTCGACGTCTCGGGCTCCGACCTGAAGCCGAACGAGATCACTCGCCGCCTGGAGACCCTCGGCGTCAGGATCGACATCGGCCATCGCGCGGAGAACGTCGATGGCGCGGACGTCGTCGTCTACTCGAGCGCGATCGCACCGACCAACCCGGAGATCGGTCGCGCTCGCGCCCTCGAGATCCCGATCATTCCCCGCGCCGAGATGCTCGCGGAGCTGATGCGCGTGAAATACACCGTCGCGATCGCCGGCTCGCACGGAAAGACCACGACGACGTCGCTCGTCGCCACGGTGACACGCGCGGCGGGGCTCGATCCGACCGTGGTGGTCGGCGGCAAGGTGAACGCGCTCGGCTCGAACGCCCGCCTCGGGGCAGGCGATCTCTTCGTGGCCGAGGCCGACGAGAGCGACGGCTCGTTCCTGAGGCTCACGCCGACCATCGCGGTCATCACGAACATCGACGCCGAGCACCTCGATCACTACGGCACCCACGAGAACGTGAAGGACGCGTTCGTGCAGTTCGCCAACCGGATCCCGTTCTACGGGCTCGGCGTCCTGTGCGTGGACCACCCGCACGTCCAGGCCATCCTCCCTCGACTCGAGCGGCGCCACGTCACCTACGGCATCTCCCGGCAGGCGGACTACCGAGCGTCGCACCCGAGCTTCGAAGGGCTTCAGACGCGCTTTTCCGCCTATCGGCGCAATGACCCGATCGGCGAATTCGTCGTCCGGATGCCGGGCGCGCACAACGTCTTGAACGCGCTCGCCGTCATCGCCGTCGCCGACGAGCTCGCGATCCCGCTCGACGTCACGCGCGAAGCCGTGCGGAGCTTCCACGGCGTTCAGCGGAGGTTCACGGTCGTGGGTCAACCGACCCTCGTCCGCGACGGCACGCCCGGCGACGTGATGATCGTCGACGACTATGGGCATCATCCCGCGGAGATCGAGGCCACCCTCGACGCCGCGCAGCGCGGGTTCGATCGCCGCGTCGTCGTCGCGTTTCAGCCCCATCGCTACACGCGCACGCACTCGCTCTTCGACGAGTTCACTCGCGCATTCAACAAGGCCGACGTTCTCTTCGTCACCGAGGTCTACCCGGCTGGCGAGGCCCCCATCGAAGGGGCGACCGGGAAGGCGCTCACCGAGGCGATCCGCGCGCACGGCCACAAGGCGGCTTCCTACATCGCCGACAAGAAGAAGGTTACGGCGGCGCTCCTCGACGTCGTTCGTCCCGGAGATCTCGTCATCGCTCTCGGGGCCGGGGACATCAACGCGAGCGCGCGGGAGCTGGCCGCGGCGCTCGGAGGGGAAGGGGAGAAATGAAGGCTCCGAACCGCCGCGTGGCGCGACCCAAGCTCCCGGCAGACCTCGTCGAGGCGATGGGGATGGAGCTCCCGCCGGAGCCCGAGCCGGAGATCGCCGAGCCGCTGCAGCCGAAACCTCCCAACCGGTTCCTCGGGATCGCCCGGGCGGGACTCGGGATCGCGCTCGTCGTCGGCGTGTCCGGCACAGCTGCGCTCGGCGCGCGCCGCTACGTGACGAGCACGCCGCGGTTCGCGGTCAAGGAGATCGACGTGAGCGGCAACGTGCGACGAACGTCCGACGACATCGCGGCGGAGGCAGGGATCGCGAAAGGGGAGAACGTCTTCTCGCTCGATCTCGACCGGGCGCGCGCTCGGCTCCTGGCAGACCCGTGGATCCGCGACGCTTCGATCGCGAGGCGCCTCCCGGGCACCGTGACGGTCCAGGTGACCGAGCGGGACGCTGCGGCGATCGTCGCGCTCGGCGACAGCTACCTCGCGTCGCGCGACGGTGACGTCTTCAAGCGCCTCGAGCCAGGTGATCCGACGGACCTTCCGGCCGTCACCGGTCTCACACCGGACGCCGTCGCCGAGGACCGCGAGGGGGCGATCCGGTCGATTCGCCGCGCTCTCGACCTCGCGGCCGAGTACGACCGCTCGCCGCTCGCCGCGAAGGCGCCGCTCGAGGAGGTCCACATCGCGGACGGTGAAGCGCTGACGCTCTTCGTGGGAAAAAGCGCGATCGCGCTCGAGCTCGGCGTGGCGCCGTTCCACCACAAGCTCGAGGAAGCCGCGAAAGTGCTCGCGGAGCTGGAGCGACGAGGAGCGAAGGCCGACGCGATCATGCTCGACAGCGAGGCGCATCCCGAGCGGGTCGTGGCGAGAGTGCGGTAGGCGGGCGCCGCCCGTCGAGCTGAACGCGGCTCAGGAGGTCTGCTCCCGGCGTCTCCGGCTCAAGGCGATCGCCAGCCAGAGCGTGGATGCGAGAGCCGCGAAGGCGGAGAACATCCCCCCCCACAGTAGCGGGCGTGGTCGGTAATCGATCGTCACTGTCCCCTTCGTACCTGGAGCGACCGGGACGGCGACGAGGACGCCCCGATAGAGCGTGGTAGGCGCGTGGGTCCCGTCGACGGTCGCCTCGTAGCCAGGGTAGGCGGCGCGTTTGAAGACGAGGAGCGCCGGTCGATCTACTGGAATGGCGAGGGTCACGCTTGCCTGCGTCTCGGACTCGACGAGCGGAAGGGCCGGGGTCGGGATTCGTTCGTTCCGCCCGTCCTTGTCTTCGGTGGAGTCAACGAGCCAGGCGCGCGGCGCGGGGGGGCCCGAGCGATGCCAGATGCTACCGCTGGGAATCGTCGCGGAGAGCTCCCACTTGCGCTCCAGGAGCCGCGACCGAAGCATCGACTCGCTATGGGGCGACAGGACCAGGCCGTCGATGCCGAGGCCGTCGAGGAAGTCGTCATCGCCGTAGATTCGAAGGACCGTCGCGTCGACGCCGTCGACCCACCCGTGGGCGTCGAATGGCGAGACGGACCGGACGACCTTCGGTCCGAGGGGCGAGTATCCGTTCACGAAGGTCAAGTCGGCGAGGAGGGGAGTATTTCCGAAGCGCAGGTCGACCCCCTCGTTCATCTGCGGCTGGCCGTATGCGCCTAGGTAGGTGCGGGCCGGGTCGAACGGCGCTGCCTTCAGGAGCGCATCTTCGGCAGGCCACGTTGCGATCTCGCGCATCGGTGACGAGCGCAGGAGTACGAGTACCCCGAGAACGGCGGCGGCGGCCGGTAGCGCGCGCGAGATCGCGGGCGCGCGATCGGGCGTCGCTCGAAGCATCGCCGCGCCAATCAGGAGCGCGGTCGCCGACGTGGCGAGGAACCCCGTGGCGACTGAATGCTGAGCGATCCCCAGAATCGCGTCGATTCCACCGCCGAGCATGATCAGCGCGCCCGGAAGCCATAGGCGCGCAGAGCGCCCGGTCTCGCGTGCGTCCAGCCACGCATCGAGCCCTATCGCGGCCGCGATTCCGATCGCGAGGTGCACGAGGGGGAGCCACCGGAACGGGAACCGGAGTGGGCGGGGGATGGGGAGCATGCCGAGCACGAAGGCAGTGAGTGCGAGGGCGAGCCACGGAGCCGCCCTTCGGACCGCCGGTCTGGCCGCGCGTGCGCGCAGAAGCAGCGCGCCGATAAACGCCAAAGGGAGGCCGAGCCACAGCTCGATCGCGGGTCGGTCTCTCCAATCACCCCCCTTCCACATCGAGATCCACCCTGGCGCAATGAGCCCGGGGAGTGAGTGGAGCGGGATTCTCCACTGCCCGACGAAGTCACTCTGCGTGAGACGTTTGCAGACCGTCCCGTACGAGAACAACATGAAGAGCGCGGGGGCGGCGAGGCAGCACCCGAGCAGCGCACCAAGCCCGATCGGCGCGAGAGAGCGCAGTGTGCGGGTCCGAACGAGCTCGTCGAGCAGCACCACGCCGCTCGCGAGGAGCGCGATCGGGAGGGTGAGAGGCCAACCTCCGGCGACGATCGCGTACGTGAACACGATGACGAGGAACGGACGCATCGGGCCTCCGCGCCGCAGAGCCCAGAGAAGCCATGGCACCCACGCGAACGTCGAGAGCGTCGGATACCAGGCAATCGCCCAGCGGAGCATCCAGCCGTTGAACGTCACGAGAATGGCCGCGAAGACGGATGCAGCGACCGAACAGCCCTCCACTCGGGCGAGTCGGAACGTCCCTGCCATGAGGAGGGCGATCGGAACGGCCACGAGGGCCAGCGCGGTGAACCGCAGTGGGACACCGAGCGACCAGGCGAAGACTTGAGTCGCGACGGCGAATACGGAAAAGACGCCGTGCTGATACTCGCCCGCGAGCGCGCCGCCGAACCATGAGTGCGTCGTCATGAGAGCGAGATGCCCGAGCTTCGCCGCCTGCCAGACTTCGCGCGAGGCACCCAGATATTGGGCGAGCATGTCGTCGCGAGCGAACGTCGCGGGGTCGACCGCGAGCACCGGGAGCAAGAGAACGACCGCGAGAACCGCGACGGCGACCGTCAGCAAAGCCTCGCGCTTCATTCGCTCCGCACCTCGGGGAGGAACCTCGCCGCCCAGGCGAACGCGCGAAGCGCACCTTGCCGGACCGGTCCGCGATGATGCGAAGCGTTCGTTCGCGCGAGAACCTCGGCCCGATGCGCCACGTACCAGTCGTAGGACTCGCAGATCATCTGCGCGTTCGAAAACCGTGGCGAGTACCCGAGCTCTCTCTGCGCGCGCGTGAGATCGAAGAACATCTCCCTTCCGTACATGAGCGAGTGGTAGGCGCCGAGCGGGGAGATCCCCAAGCGGCTCGTGAGGTCCATCGCCCGAACGGCGAACATCGCAGGGACCGATACGACGCGGCTCCCCGTCCTCGCGTGATCGACGAGAGCTTGCAGCGTCTCGCGCATCGTCCCGAACACAGCCGCACCGATGTTGTACGTCCCCGGCGTGGCGCGGTCGGCCGCTCGCAGGCAGGCATCGGCCAGATCGTCGGCGTGCACGAACTGGTAGCGATTGTCCCCCCGCCCGAGAACCGGGACGTCGGTGCCCGCGAGGACCCACTCGAAGAGGATCTGCATGATTCCGAGGCGCCCGTGTCCGAGGATCGTACGGGGTCGAATGATCGAGACGTCGAGCCCTCGGAGACGTGCTGCGGCACACGCCTTTTCTCCGGCGAGCTTGGCGCGACCATAGGGCTCGGAGGGATTGGGAGGCGTCTCCTCGGTTACCGGGTTCGATGACGGGGCGCCGAAAACTGCGCTCGACGAGACGTATACGACCTTGCGGACGCGTTCGGCCAAGCAAGCGTCGAGGAGTTTCTCCGTACCGCCGACATTCACGCTGGAGAACGCGCGCGCGTCCTTCGCGAGCGGCACCATGGCGACGTTGTGGTGGACGACCGACGCCCCCGCGCACGCCGATCGCACGGCCGAGGCGTCGCGGATGTCCCCCCGAACGTGCTCGACGCCCGGCGGGGCATCGTCGGGCTCGTTGATGTCGAAGATCCGGACTCGCGTGTCACGTCGGTCCGCCAGCCGCCGGACGAGTATCTCGCCGAAGTAGCCTGCTCCACCGGTGACGAGGTGCAGCTCGCTCACGAGGGGGCCCATCCGTTCTCGCGCATCCAGGCGATCGACCGACGCCACCCTTCTCGTAGCTCCACGCGGGGGTGGTAGCCGATCTCCCGCTCGGCCTTCGCCGTCGAGCAGGCGATGGTCTTGTTCATCTCTGACAGGACGTGAATCTCCTGCTGGTACAAACCGAGGGATTGAAGAGCCCGATCGCACGCCCAAGCGACGCTGCCAACGAATCCAGGGAGGTGCAGGCGCTTCCCCGCGACCGGAATGTGGAAATCGTCGACCAGCGAGCGCTCGATCGTCTCGACGATGGCGTTCATCGTCTGCGGTGTTCGGTCGGCTATCCAGTACGTCTCGCCCGCGGCGGCGTCGACGACCTCGGCGCGAAAGAGCCCGTGGCAGATGTTGTCGACGTAGGCGACGGAGCGAAGGTTCCTGCCGTCTCCTACGATGGGGACCCGGCCGCGGCGAATCATGTCGACGAACCGGGTCTGCCTTGCGGGCTGCCCGGGTCCGTAGAACCACGGAGGGCGGACGATGACGGTCTCGATGCCCCCCCCGCGATGCGCGTCGTTGACGAGCTGCTCCGCGAGCTGCTTCGAACGGCCGTACGTCATGTACGGCCTATAGGGGGAGGCTTCATCGAAGACCTCGGTAGGCGTCGCCCCCACGCCGATGGGCGAGTTCGACGATACGAACACCAGGCGCCGTGCGCGCGCGTCGATCGCGCCCGCGAGAACGTTCTCGGTCCCGTGCACGTTGACGTCGGTGATCTCCTTCGTCCCGTGCGCCGGATGAACGATCCCCGCAGCGTGGAACACGATCGCTCCACGGGACTCGTGGAAGAAAGGGGCGAGCGAGGCGCGATTGGTGACGTCCCCCTCCACGACCTCGATCTCACCGAGCGCGCGCAAGGGCGCGGCGTCCGAGCCACGTCGAACCAGACACCGAACGCGACGCCCGACGCCGAGCTCGGATCGCGCTCCCGGTACGCCTCGGACGAGCGCCTCGACCAGGCGACTTCCGAGCCAGCCGGGCGCCCCCGTCACGAGCGCGAGCGGCGCGGACGCCATGGTCACGCTCGCTTCCCGATACGATCGACGAAATGTGCCGCGTTCCGTCGCGCGAGCGCCATCACGCTCCCCTGTGGGTTCACCCCCGGCGAGTCGGGGAGCATGCTCGCGTCGTTGATGTAGAGGTTCTCGTAGCCGCGGATCTTGCCGAACGAGTCGGCGGCGGTGTGCATCGCGTTCTCGCCGATCGGGCATGACGCGAACGCGTGGACGGTGGTCAGTGAAAGGGCGGATCTCGCGAGCGGCTCGTCGAGCCATCGGATTGCCTCGAGCTCGGTGCAAATCGTCGGCACCCCGCGCACGGTGGGGAGCACCTCCGTCGCACCCGCGGCAAGAAGCAGCGTCGAGAGCCGGGCGAGACCCTTGCCAAGGTTTCGGAGATCTTCGTCTGACACGTCGTACCGGAGGATAGTCTCCTCGTCGCTCCATGGAGAAGGGCGCACCGAGCCGCGACCCGTGCCGCGTACCGCCACGTAGTACGCGGCGAGGTGCGGCAAGGCGCTCATCCGATCGCCGACGGAATCCCAGTTGTCGCTCAGGATGAGCGCCGCGTGTCCCTCCGAGAAGAAGCTGCCGCCGAGCGAGATGTCAGGGGAAAACTCCTTCACTTGGAGGAGCGGCAGGACACTCTTGTCGGCGTCGATGCGCTCGGGGAATCGAGCGAGCACCTTGAGCATCGGGTGAATACGGAGCGAGTCACCGACGCGGAACTTGATGCCGCTCCTCCGCAGGAGCGCGGGGGTTTCGGTCGGGCCGGCGCAGACGAACACATGTTCGGCGTCGATGCGGACGATCTCACGCCTTTCACCCGCGCCGCGCTCCGCCACGATCCCGGTCACTCTTTTTCCGTCGCGCAGCAGGAGACGCGCGCGGCAGCGCGAAACCACGCGAGCGCCGGCGCGCTGCGCCTCGGGGAGCAGGCGGGCGCTCATCCCTTGCTTCGCTCCGTTCGGGCAGCCAGTGGGGCAGCGGTTGGCCTCCTGGCAGCCGGGAGCCGCGCGGGCGACCTCCTCGGCCGCCCAGTCCATCGCCTTTGCCCCTCGCGCGAAGACCTCGGTGCTCTTCGGCCAGGGTCGTGTCGACATTCCCACGTGGAGCTCGCGCTCAATCCACTCGAAGTGCTCACGGAGGTCGTCCGCGAGGGCGTCAGCAAGGTCGAAGCGCGACTTCCAGCGCAGGAGGACCTCGCGCGGCGTTCGGTGCCAGAAGCCACTGTTGACCTCGGTGCTCCCGCCGACGCAGCATCCCTCGACGTACCCGACCGGGGCTCGACCGACGATCGGCGTCATCCCTCGCCGGCGGTAGAGGCTCCCCATCGCTGCCGCGCCGTCCGCGCCGTAGTCGTCCTGTGTGTGCCAGTCCCCCTCCTCGATTACCGCCACGCGGAGACCGGCGCTCGCGGCGGTGAGCGCCGTCATCGTGCCCCCCGCTCCCGAGCCGATGATGAGGACGTCGACGCGATCAGGCACGGGGCTCCGGTCGCGCAGGTGCTTGCAGGCGCAAGTCTCGGGGTGAAGGGGCCGACGCGCGCTCGAAGTGCGAGAAGAACGCAAGGCTGCGCAGCGGGCGAAAGAGCTGGCGCGTCAGCGCGACCGGGCCATAAGCCCATGCGCGCGCGATCTTCCGCTGGCGTTCGATGGGGAGGTCGCAAAAGCCGCGCAGGTAGCGGAGGCGTACGAGCGTCCGAAAGCTGGTCATCCCCGTCGCGAAGGCGACGCGCAGCGGCACCGGCAGCGCCGACAGCTCCTCGACGACGAAGCGCGCGGTTCTCGCGATCGACTCGGCGCTTGCGGACTCTCTCGGGGGGAGAAGCGCTCCGGTGATCGCGGCGATGAGCTTTGCCGGGGAGGCCGACGGCGCCGAAGTGTGGGGTACGAGGGCGACGACGGTCATGGGAACACCGTCCTGATCGCTCACGGCGGCCGCCGACTGCGCGCGACGTGCCGTCGCGACGATCGACCCGAGCTGCGCCCCGTACCACGTGATGACGGCCCCCCCCCACGCGGTAATGGGCAGATAGAAAGTGAGGTGAACGAGAACCGCGAAACCGAACGCTCGCGCGCTCTCGACACCCAGCGACGTCAGCGCCTTCACCACGAAGAAATGAAACGGGCCGACGTAGCCTGGAGTCGATGGAGCCAAGATGCCCAGGTTGGTCAGGCTCATCGTGAACATGCCGACCGGGAGCGAGGGGCGCATCGCGAAGCTCGGCAGAAGCAGGACGAACAGCCCACTTTCGCAGAGCCATACGACGAGACTCAAGGCGACGGCAGCCAGCGCGGCTCGCGGCCTCCGGAGGATCCCCGCGACTTGGCAAATTCGGCTCGTGAAGGTTACGGCGCGATCGTGCAAGCGTGGCATCCGCGCCGTGGCGCGCGACGTCATCGCGATCAGCGCGCGGGGGGCGAGGGCGACGACGCCGAGACCGACCAGCGCCGGGGCGAGGATGAGGAGGGTGGCCCGCTCGATCGTCTTTGCCACGAGCGTCGGAGGGAGGAGCGCGCTTGCGACGAGCAGGTAGAGCAGGATCGTCGCCGCATCGAGGAGCCGCTCGATGAGCGTGATGGCGAGCGATTGCGTATAGGGAATGCCCGTGCGCTCGGACATCATTCCCGCTCGGGCAAGCTCCCCGAGGCGCGCGGGGAAAACGTTGTTGCAGGCGTACCCGATGACGACGATGTGCGTCGCCGTGAGGAGGCTAATCTTCACATCGGGTCCGAGGAGGACCCTACACCTTGCGCCCCTGACCCAGTGCCCAGCGAGGTAGCTCGTTGCGGCGAAGAGCGCCCAGGGAAAGACGTGCGCGTCTGCCCACGCTCGCGCGAGCTGTTCGCGATCGAGCCCCCGCAGCGCAAGCGCCGCGAAGACAGCGCTGCTCGCGAGCCCGACGAAGATGACGAGCAAGGAGCGCGGCGCGTGAACCAAAGCGCCTCGATGCTACCGTGACGAAGCTCTCGTCGGCACCTTCCTTTGGCCGCGAAGTCCACACGCTATTCCCATGATCGGACAGGCACGCCCGGAACAAGCATGACGTCGGACCCGCACCCGCAGACTTGGAGGGGCGCTCATGCACGGCGGTGGGCCGCGCTCGTCCTCGTGGGGCTGGTCTCGCTCGAGCTCCTTGCGCTGACCGGGATCGCGCCGCCGCCACACGACACGCTGCGACCGGCGGCACTGGGGCCATTCCTCGCAGGGGGTTTCTTCGTTGCCTTTCTGATCTTCCTCGGCACGCGGCCGCGCCTTCCGGAGACTGGCGCGGTCCTCGGCGCGGCGGCGCTTTTGCTCTTCATGGGCTGGCCAACGGGCTCGGGCTCGGCGCTGAAGATCGCGGTGATCGCCGGGGCAAGCCTAGGCGAAGCCGCCTTGCTCGCGCTCGCGGTCCGCATGGGAAGGCCGCGAGGTGAGGCGAGGCGAGACGCGGTCGACCTCTTCGCGGCGGCGTCGCTCCTCCCCGGCTTCATCATGGCCTCGGGCTCGGGCATGGCGCTTACGACGGCCCTCCATCCCTTCACGTACGACGGCGCGGCGTACCTCGTGGACGCTGGGCTCGGCTTCCAACCGAGCTTCGCTGTCGGGCGCTCCTTCCTGGCTTCGCCGGCGTTCGGTCTTGTGTGCGCGCTGGCGTACGGCTGCCTGCCGCTCTCCATCGGCGCCTTGCTCCTCATCCCGGCGCGTCCGGACCGCCCGGCCCCGCGCGCAGACCTGCTCGAGTCATTTCTCCTCGCGGGGGTGCTCGGCTGCACGCTCTATCATTTCTGTCCCGTCGCAGGTCCCTACTACGCCTTCGGTGCGCAGTTCCCGAGCGCTCTCCCCGACGTCGTGCCGAGCGGCCCGTTCGGCATCCCCCCGGCGCCGCGCGATGGAGTCCCGTCGCTTCACGCCGGATGGGCGATCCTCGTTCTCTGGCAGGCGCGCGCCCGCGGTCGCGCGGTTCATCTCGCGGCTGGCGTCTCGCTGGCGCTCATCCTGTTGGGGGCGCTGGGGCTGGGCGAGCATTACGTCGGCGACTTCGTCGTTGCGGTCCCATTCGTCGTGGCGGTCGATGCCTTGACGACCTACGGGGTCCGCCTCGAACGCCCCGAGCGGTGGCAGCCGATCGCGCTCGGCTTCTTGATGGTTATCGCATGGATCGTTGCCCTGCGAACCGCGGCGGGCTGGCTCTCCGTACACCGAGCGGCGACATGGGCACTGATGACGGGGTACGTCGCCGGGCCCCTCGCGCTGCGGAGGCGGCTGCAGCGTTGCACGCTCGACGAGGCTTCCTCCGATTTCGGCGCGCGAGCGCATCCCGAGATACGCCGTGAGATCACGGCAAGCGTGCTGCGCTTCGGAGCTGGGTTCGGCGGCCTCGCGTATGCCGTGGCCCTGGGCGCTGCGCTCGCTCCGTCGATCGGCGGCACCACGCCCGCGGCATGCGTACTGCTTGCGACGGCGCTGGGATCGAGTGCGGCAGGGGCGTTCGCGGCGGGGCTGGTGGGGGCGCCGGAGTGGCGTCGGTACGCCTTGGTCCTCGTGGCGACCGGAGCCCTCTGCGCGCTGACGCCGCTGCTCCTCCTTGCCGTGGGCGCGGTCTACGCGGCGCTCGGTAGCGGCGAGAACCCTCCCGTTGCGCCGGGCATCGCTCTCACGGCGCTCGCCGGGGGGATCGTCGTGGGGCCGACCGCGTTCCTCGCGGGCGCTGCAGCTGCGCTCGGGTTGCGGCGCCCTCTTCCTAAAGGAAGATGGGCTGGCGGCGTGTTCCACGGTGCGAACGCGCTCGGGGGTGCAGCGGGGGCATTCGTCGCAGGGTGTCTCCTCGTTCCGGCGCTCGGTTGCAGACAGACGATGCTCTCCGCTGGGCTTCTGATCGCGGTTCTGGGATGCGCGGGGCTGCGGCCCAACGTGTCCTCGGACGCGCACCCCGAGACCGCAGGTGCCTTGGATGCGTCAGCGCGCGCGCGCGGCGTCGCTCTCGCCGTACTCGCTGCCGGTGGAAGCGTCTCGACGATGCTCGCGCTCGTGTACGCGCATCTCCTCGCTGTCGTCGCGGGGACGAGCGTCTACGCGCTGGTGCTCGGAGTTGTCGCCGTTCTGCTCGGGCTCGCGACGGGAAGCGGGGCCATGTTCGCGCTCCGTCGCCGTGCGCCGCCTCTACTCTGCACGGGAGTGCTCGCGCTCGGACTCGCTGCGGCCGTTCTGTTGGGGGTCCCGCGGTGGGAATCGATTCCAACCTACTTCGCGTCGTTCGCGGAGTACCCGCTGACACGTACGTTCGCAGCGCGGGAGGTCGCGCGTTTCGCGGTTCTCCTCACGACGCTGGGGCCGCCTGCGATTCTGGTCGGGGCCCTGCGATCGACGGCGCTTGGGGCTGTGATGCCGCGTTCCAGGTCCGCGGGAGTCGCGCTCTTCACGGTTGGCGGCGCAGTCGGGGCGCTCGTGTATCCGGCGCTCCTCGCGGCTCCAGGTGGCTCTGTCGGTGCGCTACGCGCGCTTGCGATCGGGGCGGCGCTCATCGGGCTCATGCCGCTTGTCGCGCGCACCTCGTCGAGATCCGTGGCATCGCTCCTGGTAGCGGGGGCGGTCGTGATCGCCTTTGCGGTCGTGCCCTCGCGCAAGCTCGATCTGAAGCGCGTCGCGTCGGGCGCGAACGTCCACTTCAAAGCACCTACGTACGGCGACGTCGTCGATTCAGCGGAGAGCGCGCAAGGCGGGATCGTCACCGTCGCCCGGTCGGTGCCGGCCGAGGGGGAGGTGGTGCTCACGCTCCTCGCCGATGGTCACTCGCGGGGCGACGACGGGATGCGGCGCGATCCTCGGGCGAGGTACGCCCCCGGGCTCCTCCCGCTGGCCTACGACGAGCGGCACGAGACAGCGCTGGTGATCGGTGTGGGAACGGGAGCCACGGCGCGGGTCATGCGCGACGCCGGGTTTTCGCGCACCGATGTCATCGAGTCGAGCGACGCGGCGCTCGCCCTCGCCGTCCGCGACTTCCGCAGCGTGAACGGCGGCGCGCTCGACGACCCGACCGTGCATTCCTCGATCGGCGACGCGCGGAGCTTCCTCCTCCTTCAGCGCCGCTCCTACGACGTTATTGCGATCGATCGCACGAGCGTTTGGTCGCTGGAGGCTGCGCCGCTTTATGACCGGGAGCTCTACGCGGCGGCGCGGGCTCGCCTGGCCCCGGGAGGGGTGATGGAGCAGTGGATCCAGCTCAATCACGTGACGTCCACGGACCTCGTCACGGTCGTCGCGACGATGCACGCCGAGCTCTCGACTGTCTGGGTGTTCGTCACGGGAATGCAGGCGATGCTGGTCGGATGCCCTGCGCTTTGCGAACCGAAGCGTGAAGCACTGGCGGCGCTCCAGCGGGCGCCTTTGCTCGCCGAGGTCCTCGCGCCGTTCGGCGGGACGGCGACGGGCGCGCTCGAGGGGCTCGTCCTCGCTCCTCCGGATGTCGAGCGTCTGCTCTCGGCGCGAGCGGACGATGGATCGCTCGCGGCGAACGAGATCTCGTCGGACGACAATTTGAGGCTGGCGTATTCGACGCCGCAGGGCAGCGTCTTACGATTGAAGGAGTCGGTGGAGCAGAACGTTCAGTTCCTGCGGACGTTCGCGCGGAGACAAGAGCGGGCCGGCCCGGCCGAGCCCGGCCGATAGCCTAGGGGCACGTCAGCGAGGTCGCGCCTTGCTTCGCCCGTCGCAGCGCTTCCAGCCAGAGCAAGGCTTCGTTCCTTGTCACGGGGTCGGCGTGCTTCGTCGAGACGGCGCACAACGCGGGGGCCGCTTCGACTTCGCCTTTCGCTCCGGCGAAGATCCCGTACGTCGCTGCGCAGTCGAGCCTCCCGTCGCGCGCGCAGGCGTTCGCCAGGAGCGCGAAGAGCCAAGGGGGCGCTTCGTCGCCGTGGATCGCAGCGAGCCGCTCGAGCATCGGTCCGAGCCGCGGGTCGCCATGCTGATCCAGGACCCAGGCGACCCGCGCCGCCGCACGTACGTCCCCTTCTAAGATGTACGGGGACACCAGGTCGATCGCCTGGTCGAGCCGGCCGGCATGCGCCAGGATCCACGCGAGAGCTCCGTCTCGATCGGCCAGGAACCCGGACGCACGCGCGCGCGCGGGGAGCATCGCGACCAGCGCGTCGGCATCGAGAGCCTCGCCCCCACATCGGATGCGGGCCTCGACGCGCAGCTCGTCGAGGAAGGGATCGCCCGCTTGGGCGTCGAGCTCGCGCACGAGCGCCGAAGCGTCGTCGCACGCGTCGGTCGTGAAGCGATCGCTCCCGCAAGGGGCCAGGTGCCCTATGGAGGGGCCTCGGTACGCTTCCTTTCGCGTGAACGTCGTCTGGGCGGCCTCGACGAGGATCGGCTCCCAGTCCGCTTTTGCCGCGAGGAGCGCGCAGACAGGGTTCGTGCGATCCACCACTGCGGCGTCGATGCCGTAGATGTGGAGCATCCGATCGAGCGCCCCGGCATCCTCCCACGATGCGCGCGCGGCCGCGTACTCCGGGTCATCGAAGTAGAGGAGCGTCCTGCCGTCGAGCGACGTGCGGACATGCCCATCGAGCCAGAATCCGAGCGGCGCCCCCGCTTCGTACGTGGTCAACACGCGCGTTCCGGTAGGGGCGTGCGCGAGGAAGGCGGCTGCGCGCGAGGGGAAGAGCCCCTCCGGCGGACCGATCGCTCCGAGGGGTCCGACCTCGACGTCGAGCATCGCCGCCAGCTTCACGAAAACGACGATCGAGGCAGCCAAGCTTGCGAAGACCGCAGCGCGCGCCACCCGCGGCGAGGCGCCAGCGAGGAGCGCGTCGACTCCGGCCACCGCGAACGGCACGAGGAGCTCGGCGCCGAGCCCGATGTTGCGCCGCCCGCGGACGACGAGGAGGAGGCCGAAGAGAGCGAGCGCGAGCTCCCGTCGCGGGAGACGCTGCGCGCGCGCGGTCCCGCCGAGGCCGACGATCCAGAGGGCCGCGTAGAGCGGGAGGTGGATGTTTCGCGCCGGATCGAGCATGTCCCACGAGGGGGGCGACCACTCCGTAACGCGCGAAACCGCGTAGCTCGAGGCGTGTTTCAGCGTATAGGCGAAGACCTGCACACCCTGCGCGCTCGTGAGCGAAGCGATCGCCAGACCGAGCGTGGTGGCCACCGCGAGGCGTCTGTCCGCGCGCACGAGGCGATCCCCCGCGACGATCGCGACGAGAAGGGGCGCGAGGACGAAAGAAGGGTGCACCTGCGCCCAGAGGAGGACGACGAGGACGAGCTGCAGGGCTGTCTTCGCCCGCTCACGAACCACCTCTGCTGCGCCAAGTCGCTCGGAGAGGAGAACCAGGCACGGTGCGAGCACCATGACCGCAGCCTCCGGCCGCTCCTGGATCCGCGCCAAGACGAGCGGAGATATCGCAGCGGTCACGAGGACGACCGACGCGGCTTCACGGCTTCGGGACGAGGCAAGGCGGCAACATGCCCACGCGGCGAGGACTGCGAGCCCGATGACCAGCGCGGCGACTCCCCCCCAGCCGTACCCACGATGCAGGAGCGACGCGACGACGTCCCATAGCCACTCCGGAACGGCGCAGCGCTCGTGAAGTCCGGGGAGCGCCCAGCGTTCGGCGACGACGCGCGTGTGGGTCCTTAGCACTTCGCGGCCGAGCGTCAGGTGAAAGAAGACGTCCGAGCCGTAGTCGGGGTGAAGGCTCAGCGCGCCCCAGGCCACGGCTAGAAGAGCCGTCCAGGAGCGGAGAATGAGGCGGCGCACTCTCGCGTCGTTCGGAGCGTCGTCCGGTATGGCTTGCGTCATTTCAATGAGGCTCGCGGCGCGATGCGTGCGCCAGCTTCTCGACCAGCTCCACGAACGCATCCATCGCCCGCGGCGCCGCGGCCATATACAGGTACGGCTCGATGAGCTCCGCCTCCATCAAAATGAGATCGCGCCCACGCCGCACGCCGTCGATGCGAGCGTACGCGGGGGGTTCTGGGAGCGCGCGCAGGACGCTCTGCGCCTGCTCGACGAGCCACGGCTCCGGCTTCACGTCGGCGAACGTCGCTCCGTGCTCCGGCTGCACGCGGTAGTCGCCCGCGCCGGGAACCTTCAGCACGGCATGGCTGAACGCGCCCCCGAAGAACACGAGCGACCACTCCCCCTCGCTCTGGATCTCCGGAACGAACGGCTGCACGAGCACCGCGGTCGTCGCGAGGAGCGCGTCCATTTCGGCCTGCTTCTCCGCCGCGTCCTCGGCGCTCACTCGGTGCGTGCGGTACGCGCCACCCGAGACGCAAGGCTTGATGACCGCGCTCTTCCATCCGCTTTCGCGGAGTACCTTCGCGAGGTCCGCCCGCTCACCCGCTTCGCAGAACACCGTAGGGACGATCTGTACCCCCCGCTGCTCGAGGTCTCGGAGGTAGTGCTTGTCCGAGTTCCATCGCACGAGCGACGGCGGGTTGTACACGCGCGCCAAGTGCTCCACGCGATCGAGCCAGGCGCGAAACTCGTCGTAGCGCGTGAAGTAGTCCCACGTGGATCGGATCACGACGGCGTCGAACCGGCTCCAGTCGGCGTTCTCGTCGCTCCAGAGGACCGCGTCGGCGTCGACACCCCGCTTGCGGAGGCGGGGGAGGATCTCTCGCTCCTCGGCGTAGAGCAGCGACTGCGCGGCGCAGGTGACGATGGCCACGCGGGGGGGGCTCATGGGGGCCTAGGCATGCCAAGCGGCCGGGACAGCGTCAAGGACGCCGCGGATCGCGGGGTGGGACACGCGCGTAGCGATTCGCCTACGCGAATTTGGCCCACTCTCGCCCGGTATGCGAAGCGATGAAGGGCGATGAGCAAGGTCAGCACGCAGGGGGAGATCGTCGTCGGTCTCGACATCGGCACCACGAAGGTGTGCGCCGTCGTAGGCGAGATCGCCGACGACGGGATCACGATCCTCGGCGTCGGGAGCGTCCCGTGCCGCGGGCTCCGGAAGGGGATCGTGTCCAACATCGAGTGGACGACGACCTCGATCAAGGAAGCCATCGAGAGCGCCCAGACCATGGCCGGCGTCGAAATCCGGACGGTGTACGCCGGAGTCGCCGGGAGCCACATCCGGTCCCAGGCGTCCGACGGCGTGGCGGCGATCGCTGGGGGCGAGGTGACGCGAGCGGACGTCGAGCGGGTCCTCGAGGGGGCCCGGGCGATCCCGGTCGATGCCGACAGGCAGATCCTCCACGTGCTCCCGCGCGAGTACATCGTCGACGCGCAAGACGGCATCCGCGACCCGATCGGGATGAGCGGCGTGCGCCTGGGGACCAAGGTGAACCTCGTCACCGCGGCGACGAGCTGCGTGCAGAACGTCATCCGGTGCGCCGAGCGCTGCGGGCTCACGGTGGCGGACGTCGTCCTCGAGCCTCTCGCGAGCGCCGAGGCGGTCCTGAGTGACGACGAGAAGGAGATCGGCGCTGCGGTGGTCGACATCGGCGGCGGCACCACCGACATCCTGCTCTACGTAGACGGCGGCATCGCGCACACGAGCGTGATCCCGGTCGGCGGCAACAACATCACGAGCGACGTCGCCGCGGGCCTCCGTACGCCGATGGCGGAGGCGGACCGGTTGAAGCGCCTCTCGGGCTGCGCGCTCGGACGGATGGTCGGCGACGAGGAGGAGATCGAGGTTCCGGGGGTCGGTGGCCATGCGCCCCGACGGACCGCCCGCCGCGTGCTCAGCGACATCATCGAGCCGCGCGTGGAAGAGATCTTCGCGGTCGTGCGTAAGCGTATCGAGGACACCGGGCTCCTCGAGCAGCTCTCGGCGGGGGTGGTCCTCACGGGGGGAGCCGTGCTCCTCGAGGGGATGACGGAGTTCGCCGAGGAGATCCTGGGGATGCCGGTGCGCATCGGCTTCCCGACCGGGGTGAAGGGGATCACGCAGCTGGTCCACGGGCCGCAGTACGCCACGGGCGTCGGGCTCGTGAAGTACGGCGCGCAGGCGATGGCCGACGCGATGGCGCGTGAGGCTTCGCCCGCGCTGCAGGCGAGGCTTCAGCAGCAGACGAAGAAGGAGATCGCGCCCGAGATCGTGCGCGACAAGTCGCGGTTCTGGGAGTGGATCAAGCAAGCTTTCTGAGAGTCGTTACTTAGTCACCGTTACTTGCCTTGAAAGTCGACCGCGCGGGTTTGTAGGGAGAGGCGCCCGAACATCCGCGTCAGCAAAGAGCGTCCGAGAGGGCGCGAGATGGGGCCCATCTGCGGTCCCGACCCGGGAGGATGGTCATGAGTTTCTCGATCGAGTTCGCGGACGAAACGCAAGAGTACCAGGCGCGGATCAAGGTCGTTGGGTGCGGTGGCTCCGGCGGCAACGCGGTCAACACGATGATCAACCTCGGCCTCGAAGGGGTCGAGTTCATCGTCGTGAACACCGACGCGCAGGCGCTCAACACGAACGCCGCGCCGACGAAGCTCAACATCGGCGGCAACATCACCAAGGGACTCGGCGCCGGCGCCGACCCCGAGCGCGGTCGCAAGGCGGCGCTCGAGGACGTCCAGAGGATCAAGGAGCTCATCGCCGGGGCGGACATGGTGTTCGTGACCGCGGGGATGGGGGGGGGCACGGGGACGGGCGCAGCGCCGGTCATCGCGCAGCTCGCCCGTGAAGAAGGCGCGCTCACCGTCGGAGTCGTGACGAAGCCGTTCCTCTTCGAAGGGCGACAGCGCGCTCGCCGGGCCGAGCTCGGTCTCGCGCAGCTCTCCGAGCACGTCGATACCCTGATCACCATCCCGAACCAGAAGCTTCTCCTCCTCGGCGACGAGGAGCTCTCCTTCATCGACGCCTTCCGGAAGGCCGACGAGGTGCTCTTCCAGGCCGTGAAGGGGATCAGCGATCTCATCACGCAGAACGGGATCGTGAACGTCGATTTCGCCGACGTGAAGACGGTCATGAGCAGCATGGGGCGCGCGCTCATGGGGACCGGCATCGCCAAGGGGCAGAGCCGCGCCCGGATGGCGGCGGAGATGGCGATCGCCTCGCCGCTCCTCGACGACATCAGCGTCGAAGGGGCCACTGGCGTCCTCATCAACATCGTCGGCGGGCCGGACCTCAAGATGCGCGAAATCCAGGAGGCGGCGTCGCTCGTCCAGGAGCAGGCGCACGAGGACGCAAACATCATCTTCGGCGCAAGCATCGACGAGTCGCTCGGTGAGAACGTGAAGGTCACCGTCATCGCCACCGGCTTCGACGCCGTGGACCGCGTCGCCCGCGAGGAGCACGCGCAGTACACCCGCCAGACGCTCGCGCCGCTCACCGTGCAATCGCAGGTCGCGCGGCCGTCGTATGTCTCTTCGAGCAACCGCGCGGCCCCTCCGCCGGTGCAAGAGGCGCCGGCCCCCGCGACGCGCCGCCCACACTACGCGAACGAGGCTCGCCCGGCTGCCGCCTCGCAGCCCCCGAGCCAGCAGCGGCTCGCCCCGCGCAGCGAGCGCGCAGTCAGCTTCCCGTCACTCGACCACGACTGGGACGTCCCGGCGTTCCAGCGCAAGCAGCAGTAACGCCTCACCGCTTTCCTTAGGTTCGCACGAAGCCGCCGCGTCTCCCCGCGGCGGCTTTTTTCTATCGCCCGACCAGATCACGGCGAAGCGCAGGTGCGTTCGGCCGAGGGACGACGAAAACGAGACGAACCCGTGCTCGTCGCCCGCGGGGAGCGGGACGGACAGACGCACGACGACCGGATGCGCAGCCTCTTCGGCTAGGACCGATTCGTTCGATTGAGCCACGGCCGTGAGCGCGATGACGCTCGCGCCGGCGATGAGCTTTGCCAGCATCGCTCTCCTCCGCTCGTCTATTGCAAGATCTGGATGTCGCCGCTGAAGGTCCGGAGCTGGAGCCTCGACCCGCCGGGACCGATTCGGCCGTCGAGCTCGCGCTCGCCCGTCTTTCGCCCGCTCCCCATGTCGATCACGAGCCCGCCGCTCACGCTTCGCATCTCGACGTCCGCCCCCGTCGTGGGGGGAAGATGGAGCGTGACGTCGCCGCTGTGGGTCTGTACCTCGCACGTCCCCTGGCTCGTGACGGCCCCTTTGAACACGAAGTCCCCCGAGACCGACTCGACGTCGATCGCGCTGAAGTCTCCGCCGCTGAGCGTGACGTCGCCGTTCACCGTTCGAAGCGTGGCGCGGCCGCGAGCCCCCGAGACGTGGACGTCGCCGCTGACGCTCTGAGCGCGCGTCGAGGGGGACGCCGCTTCGATCTTCATGTCGCCCGAGGTCGATCGCGCCTCGACCTCGCTCGGGGCCCCCCCCTTGATCTCGATGTTCCCCGTGACCGTCTGCAAATGCACGGCGCCGTTCACTCCTTGTACGGACACGTCCGCGCTCATCGTTCGCACGTCGAGCGAGCTCCCCTGCGGGACCTGGATCTCCATGTCTCCCGTCCCGGGGCCGTGCGCGCACGTGAGGCGGATCTCGTGGCGGTCGCCCGAGGGGGAGATGTCTACGTGGCAGTCGGGCCCGAAGTCCCCTCTTACCTGGATGGCGTTCCGAGCCCAGGACGTCACGTGGACCGAGCCGGCGAACTCGTGCACGTTCACGGCGCCCTTCGGCTTCGCCTCCACGGTGACGTTGACCGAGCCGCCGCCGTGGTCGTCGTCGTTGTCGGTATCGACGTCGACGTCGTCGTCGTCGTCGCAGTGCGCTTCCGTACGCGCGCCGTGCGGCGGCTCCGCGAGGGCGACCCTGGGCGCGCAGGCGAGCGCGGCGAACGGGAGGAGAGGCCAGAGTAGTTTGCGAAATGGGCGCATGATCAGGACCTCGTCGTCCAGTCGAGGACGTCGTTCATCGTGTCGATCTTCTGCTCGTACTCGGCGTCGAGCTCACCGCGGAGGTCCGCGTCGTCGGGGTGCGCGACGAGCGAGGCGCGCGTCACGCGGATCGCCGTGTCGATCGCTTGGAGGCTCGCCTCCACTCGCGCCATGTCTTTCTCCGGGAGCGTCTTTCTCCGGTCCTCGAACGTCGGCGCGAGCGCGGCGAGCGCCGCCCGGTAGGTCGATTCTTCGGGGGCGAGCGCGGTCATCGGGTCTTCGCTGGCGGTGGGGGCGGGCGAGACGCGCGGCGCTTCGCTCGCGGTCGGTGACGGGGAGCGATGGTCGACCTGCGGCTCCTTCGTCCAGCGGACGGAGAGGATCACCGCGGCCGCCGCCAGGAGCACTGCCGCTCCGGCGCCGATTTGCGCGCTTCGGCGCACCACGAACGAGCGTTGGCGCTTCGCGTCGATCCGCGCCTCGACCCCCTTCCAGAGGTCGCGCGGCGGCTCGATCTCCCGCGGGAGGGCGCGTGCCGAGCGGGTCAGCTCGTCCTGCTGTCCGCTCTCGCCGTTCTCGGTGCTGTTGTCGTTGTCGGGTTTGTCGTTCACCGGAGTATCTCCTGCAGCTTCCCGCGCGCCTTGTGCAGGTGCGCTTTCGATGTCCCCTCGGCGATTCCCATCAAGCTCGCGATCTCTTGGTGCCCGTACCCCTCGACGTCGTGGAGGACGAACACCGTGCGTGCCGCCTCGGGGAGCACGCGAATCGCCCGTTCGAGATCGAGCCGCTCCGCGTCCATTCGAGGGACGCTCGCGCCGTCGAGGACGGCGTCGTCGTCGGTCGTCGTGACACGCCGGGTCCGGCGCGTGGCGGCTCGCTGGTCCCCCATCACGACGTTCACGGTCACCTGGCGCAGCCATGCGGCGAACGCGAAGGAGCTGTCGCCCCGGAACGTTCCGAGTCGCTCCCATGCCTTCACGAACGAGTCTTGAGCGAGCGTCTCGGCACGCGAGCCGTCCGCCGTGAAGCGGAGGCAGAGCGCGTAGACCCGGCCGGCGTGCGCCCGGTAGAGGCGCTCGAAGGCGGCGACGTCGCCGTTTTGGGCCGCGCGCACGTCCTCGGTGGTCCCGTCGGGGGCCGGAGCGTCCGGCTTCTCCGACAGGAGCGCGAGGGGGGGGGCGAGCGGCATCACCGGGGCTCGTTCTTCAAGATGCCGGTCGGAGGGAAAGGGTTTACCACGATGCTCCCGCGGGTGCGGATCGGCTCGATCGCGGCAAAATCATAAGCAATGTCGCGAAGATCCTCGGGTTGCAGGGCAGCGCAAGAAGCTGCCCGGGACCTGCTCTCAAATCACTGGCGCGCTACTGAGTTCCACTCGCGCACGAGAGGAAGTCACTGGCGCGCCACTGAGCTCCACTGGCGCACGAGAGGAAGTCACTGGCGCGCTACTGACTTCCACTGGCGCACGAGAGGACGTCACTGGCGCGTCACTGACTTCCACCGGCGGACGAGAGGAAGTCACTGGTGCGCCACTGACGCCCACTGGCGGACGAAAGGAGGTTACTGGCGCGCCACTCACTTTCACTGGCGCGTGAGTGGAAGCGAGTGGCTCGCCGGTGGGAGTCAATCGGTCGCGAGTGGAGCAGATTCTCCGCTTTTCGTCCGGACCGCGCACAGGAGCGCGACCAGGTAGAACAAGGTCGCGAACCCGATGAGCGCCCGGTACCCGACGAGGAGCGCCACGTACTCGAAGAGACCGCCCAGGATCCCGCCTAGGAGGTTGAATGCGTAGCTGATGCGCCCTTCGCTCGTGGAGCGGAAGATGCTCGCGAAGAAGACGTTCGCGCAAAAGATCGGGAGGAACGCGACCGATCCCGCGAGCACGGCCCGCGTCGTGGTGCTCCCGACGAGGAGCATCTCCGGCGGCAACCACCACGCGAAGGCGAGTGACGCGAGGAGCGCGGCGACCATCGCCCCGCGGGGGACGGAGGGCCAGCGCGCGTTCACCACGACGGCGAGGAGGATGCTCACGTGGATGGACGCGAAGACGACCACGTTGTTCCACCACGTCGATCCGAAGAAGAGCCCGAACGTGACGACGCTCCTCGTCTCGAGCAGAACGAAGGCGATCCCCATGAAGAACAGCGTCGCGAGGACCAGGCCCTTCTCGCTCGTAGCGGTCTCTTCGCCGCGGTCCTTGCGCGTGAGCACGAGCGCGCCGACGACCATCGAGATCGAGACTATCGCGACGATCGCGAGCGAAATCAGGTACGGGTTGGCCGGGATGTTCGGCTCCGTCAGATAGAGGAACGGCCAGTCGTCGGTCGCCGGCGGGGGGCTCGCGTCCGTCCCGGCCGGCGGGAGCCTGAGCCCGGGTCCGACCGCCATCGCGGCGGGGAGGAACGGCAGCGGCGCCCCGGTCGGGCCTGTGAAGACCCGCGTGTACGGCTCCTGCGACGACGCCGCGCGGAGCATTCCGTGGATCTTCTCCACGAGCCAGCCCACCCGGTAATAATTGTAGATGACGAAGACCCCGTCGTCGGACAGACGCGACAGGGCGCTCTGGAACGCCTCGGTCGTGAAGATGAAGCTCTCGACGCGGAGGTTCGAGCGGTCGTTGGTGAACGTCGAGTCGGGGAGGCCGTAGACGATGAGGTCGTACTTCTCGCCGGGGCGGGCGAGAAACTCCCGACCGTCGGCGACATAGGTCGTCACCCGGTCGGAGTCGAAGGGGTGGAGCGGGTGGTGGCGCTTGCCCATGGCGATGACCCAGGGGTTGATGTCAACGGCGTCCACGTGGAGGACGCCGTGCTGGAGCGACATCGCGACGTCGTTCCCGCCGCCGCAGCCGATCACGAGCTCGTTCCGGAACGGAGCCTCTGGGTCCTTCCGGAGCGCGCGCAGGGCTTCGCTGAAGGGGGCTTCGTACATTCCGGCGTTGGCGAGGTGCTCGAAGCCGGCGAGCGTGATCCCGGGGATGCCATTGCCGGCGAGGAGGAATCCGCCAGGGCCTTTCAGGAGGGTCTGGCGGTAGTACGGGCTCCACGTCTCGTTGCTCGTCCCCATGCCGACGAGGTAGAGAAACGCGACCAGGATCGCGCCGTTCACCGGCCATAGCGCCCGCCGCGTCGTCGCGCGGAAGAGGAACGGGAGCGCGACGACGACCGCGATCGTGAACCAGACGAGCGGCGGATGATCGAAGTGCGAGTCGATCGCGAACAGGAGGATCCCCGCGAGGCCGCCGAGGACGTTGAACCCGTAGGCACGCAGGCGTGGCAGCTCGGCGAAGAGCTCCCCGAGGATCTGGCCCAGCCCCAAGAAGACCGCCGAGATGAGGACGAACAGCACGAGCACGGCTGCGGCGACCGGCGCCTTCGTCTCGGCGGCCATCGCCTCCGACCAGAAGACCGCCGTGGGCGACTTCGACGGCAGATCGATCTGAAGCTGCGCGACCCGGACGATGAGCGCGAGCGCGACGAGGATGGACGGCAGGAGCGCGATGGCGCTCATGCGACGTCCGAGCAGGCACCCCACGCCGATCCCGAGGAACGCCGCGAGCATCGCGAAGTTCGTGAAGTACCCGAAGTTGTGGACGTAGCCCGTGACCCAGCGAATGAGGGCGAGTTCCAGGTACAGGACGAGGAAGCTGAGGGCGACCATGCGCGCCTCGGGCCTCCAGACTCTTTCGATTGACGGATGGGTCATCGACGCGCGCGCGGGGGCTAGCGTAGTGGATGTCTAGGCGCCATCACCACCTTTGCTGCGCCGTGAATACGGGCCAAAGGCCAGCGCCCGGAGTGTGTATGCGGGCGACCTCGTCCAGGAACCGGACGTTGCTGAGGATCATTCCGGCGAGCACGAGACTCAGGAAGCGCGGCCTCAGCGGTGCCGCCACAGGCCCGCCGCCGGCGATCGCGAGGCCGATCCAGAGAAATACGTGTGGCGTCCACATGGGCGAATAGAGGAGGAAGTCGTCGCCGTAGACGCTGAAGAGCGCGAAGACGCACGCCATCCACAGCCCGACCACCCGAGCCACGGGGTGGGAGCGCTTGGCCCCGCGGCTGAGGATCGTCCACGTGGCCGTGCTGAGGACGACAAACCACAGAAGGGCGACCGTCCCGCTGCGAAGCGAGTAAGTGACGAGCTCTCTCTTTCCCGGCTCCGCCATGAAGGTGATCCACTCGAACGGCGCGCCGTTCAGGAAGTGGTGGAACCGCGGCGCGACCACGTTGAATCCCCCCATGTGCAACAGAAGCAGCTTCCACCGGTCGAGGAGGCCCGGCAGGGTGACGGGCCAGTACATGTACTGACGCTCCTGTTCGTACGCCCTCTGGAAGAATGGGGCGCTTCCGATGAAGATCGCCTTCTGCGCAACCGAGAGCGCAGCGACGCAGGCCGTGACGGCGAACCCCAAGCTGACGGCCAGGAGGGTTGCACGCGCCAGCCGCCACCGTCGCAGGCTGAAGCTCCAGTAGACGACGGCCGAGTGCACGACGTTCGTGGTCGTGATCCCCATAGAGAACACGCCCGCGACCAGGTTGCGCGCGAAGCCCCCCGACCGCTCGACGTCGCCGTCGTTCACGTTGGCTGCGACCGCGAGCAGCAGGCTCAGGCTGCAGAGCGAGAACGTCTCGGGAATGCAGCCGAGCACGAACGAAGAGGTCGTTGCGCCATACATGGCCGAGACGATCGCCGCCTCGGGGCGCGGCACCTGCATCTTCGTCAGTATCCGGAACATCACCACGACACCGAGCGCACCGGCGCCGGCGTTGACCACCAGCGCCGCCGTCAGCTCGTGGCCGAGCGCCAGGCCCACGACGCCGCCCACCGGCGTGACGAGGAGAGCGAAAATGGGATGGGCGTTCGTTCGAGAGTGGCCCCACTGCGCGATGTCGCGGATGACGCGGGGACAGTCGGCGTTGAAGAAGACGTTGTAATAGGCGAGCGCGCCCGAGCTCGCGAAGACGTGGCCGATGCAGAAGTACGCGGCGAAGGACGTCGCGAGGAGGAGCGCGCCGGCGCTTCGAGGCCCGGCCCAAGCTGCTTCGAGACGCCTGGCGATGCGCGCAAGATGGCTGTCTCGGGGGTCCGTCAAGATGGCCCTTCGGCGTAGCCCGAGTATCTCACGCTCTAGCGGCGGAGCGGGGATGTCCGCGCTCCGCCTTTTGGCGGTCGTGGAGCTACTTCAGCGCCGTGAAGAACTTCTTGCCGTTCGGCACGCCGAGCCCCGTCACGGTGTCGAAGCCCGCCGCCGTCGCGTTGCTGTTCTCGGGGCCATGGTAGTCGAACGTCGTGGCGACCTCCGGGACGGCCACGGCCTCGGGTGCTCCAGGCGCTATGTCGCTGAAAGCCCCCTTCTTGGAAGCCTTGTACAGCGCGGCGTTCGCCGAGCCGAACTTCTTCCCCGTGCTCTGCTGCGCGAGCGCCATCGTCGCCGTGAACATCGGCGTCGCGAGGCTCGTGCCGCCGATGACCTGCTCCGAGTAGTTCCCGTTCCCGTCGCTCTCGCCGACGAGGTAGCCGGTCATCGGATCGGCGAGCATCGAGACGTCGGGGATCACGCGATCCGTGGCGTTCATGTACGTCGACAGCGACGCCGGGACGATCCCGACCTGCCACGAGGGCTGGAGGTAGACGATACTGACGCCTCCCCCTGCGCCGAAGTACCAATCGCCGGGGGGCGCGGGCTGCCACGTACCCGGTCCCGCGTCCGCTTCTGCGCCGCCGTCCTCGAGCGTCGGGATCGTGAGGAAGCTCACGGCCGTCTCCCAGCCGAGCTGGAACAGGACGTTGTTCGAGCGCCCGAGCGCGAGCGAAGTGCCTCCGACCGCGGTCACCTCGGCCAGCGACGACGGGAAGCCGATCGTCGGGGTGCCGCCGGTGTATTCGGAGAAGTCGCCGCTGTCTCCGGTCGCGAAGTAGAGGCCGATCCCCTTCAGGCCGGCCTGGATCGCGATTGACTCCCACGGTGCGTAGTCGTCGTCGCCGAGCTCGATCTCGCTGTACGAGTTCGACACCAGCGTCGCCAGGTGTTTGGTCACGATCATGTTGATCGCGGCGATGAGATCGGTGTCGTCGTCGCTCTGCGCGCCGACGTAGGCAATGTTCGCCCCCGGAGCCATCGCGTGGACGGTCTCGACGTCGAGCGTCGACTCGCCGTACCACCCGGTGTCGGGCGGCTGGGCCGTTCCGGGGCCCTGGTAGAGCGTGATCTGCGAGGTCGCGAGCGGGTAGTCGGCGTCTTCGGTCGCGAAGTACGTCTGGGCGTCCTGCACGAGCGTGGGGGGGGTCCACGCATCGACGATGGCGATCTTCTGCCCGGTGCCGTCGTTCCCTTCACGAACGAGCGTGTCGAAGCCGTACCCTTGCCGCAGCTGGGCCGGCTTGTATCCGCAGCCGGCGTACGGCATCGGCGAGGGGAACCCGCCGCCGAACGGGGGATCCTGCGTGTCGAGGAGCTGGCCGTAGTAGAGGGAGCACGGGTCCTCCTGCGTGCTGTCCGCCGGATTGGCCGAGTGCAGAGCGCTGAGGGGAAGCCGCTGCGACTTCGCCTTCGACGGGGTCGCGAGGCCGAGGACGGCGAGGACGCTCGCTCCTACCGTTGCCGGAAGGGTCGCCGCCGTCATGGGGGCGCGGCGCGTCTCGGTCCCGACGCGGTATTGTCCGAGCTGCGTCGAGAACGCCTGCTCCATCTGCCCCGCCGTCCCGTTGAGCGTGATGTACGCGTTGTTGGCGGGAATCGCGGTCACGGTCAGCCCGTGCCCCTCGAAGTGGGCGCGGACCGTGGCGACGTCCGACGCGGTCGGCGCGTACTTCGTCGCGAAGTCGGCGTCGCTCAGGAACTGCGCGTAGCGCGGGCTGTCCGGATTGCTGATGTCCGCGAGCTCGGCCTGCGCCGCCGCCTGGTTGTGCAATCGGAGGTGGACCTGAATCTGGAGCGGCGTCGCCTCGTCGAGGCGCCCGGCGAAGCTCGAGGTCTTCGCCCACGAGGGAATGGCCATCGCCGTCGCGACGCCTGCCGAGGCCTGCGACGAGGTCCCGGTCGGAGCTTGGCCCGACGAGCAACCCACGATCGCGCCGACACCGGAGAACAGCAGAGAGCGGAGAGCCCACGCGCGAGAACGCTCGAACATTGTCTTGACCTCGATCCGAGCGCCGGGCTCCGGCGCATGGGTCGAGCGCGCACTGCGCACGCATCACCCCCACGCCCCAGTCCCCGGCGAGTGCGCTCCCCAATGGCCCACCAGGCGGGTCGTGGTCAAGGGATCTTCCAGGCATTCGACCTCGCGATCCGCTGCGGGCGTCCGCCCCATTGGGCCTGCGGAACGAACGACGAGCTGCGTCGTGAGCCACATCACACCCAGGGGAGGTGCGCTCGGGAGCGAGCGTAGACCGCGCACCACGCCGGCCTTCCGGTGACTGGCGCTCTCCTTACCATGTGGTAAGTAACTCAAGACCGCATGGTAGCCAGGGCCGACGCCGAGCCGAACGACGTACGCGCGCGCTCTCTCGCCGCCGCGACGCGCCTCTTCGCCGAACGCGGCTTCGACGGCACGTCGATCCAGCTCATCGCAGACGCGGTGGGGGTCTCGAAGCCCGCCGTCTTGCACCACTTCCCGTCGAAGGAGGATCTCCGCCGCGCCGTCCTCGATTCGATCTTCCTCCACTGGCAGGGGGTCCTGCCACGCCTCCTCCTCGCGGCTACGGCGAGCTCCGATCGCTTCGACGCCGTCTTCGGCGAGCTCCACCGCTTCTTCGCTTCCGAGCCCGACCGGGCCCGTCTCGTCGCGCGCGAGCTCTTCGACAGGCCCGGAGACGTGAAGAAGATGCTCCGCGGCGCCGTCCGCCCGTGGCTCTCCGCGATCGCGGCGTACATCAAGGAGGGGCAGGCGCACGGGCGGCACTGGGAGGACGTGGATCCCGAGGCGTACGTCGTGCACATCATGCAGCTCGTCGTCTGCGCCACGGCGTCGGCGAACGTCTGCCGCGTCGCGATCGATCCTGAGGGGGACGCGCGCGCCCGTTACGACAAGGAGCTCGCCCGCATCGCGCGCGCGAGCCTGTTCAAGCCCGCCCCGTCACCCGCTCCTCAGCGCGAGCGGGGGGCGCAGACGCGACAACCACCCCAAGCGCGATCGCGAGAAGACAAGTCGAGGTGAGCCCATGGCCAGCTACTTCACCGACAACGACGACCTGCGTTTCTACATGAGCGAGCGCGCGCTCGATTGGGCGGAGCTCGTAGAGATTACCGAGTACGGCTACCGGACGAAGGACGGCTTCAAGGCTCCTCCCGAAGCGCTCCAGTTCTACACACAGGTCGCCGAGATGGTGGGGGAGCTCGCCGCCGAAGAGGTCGCGACGCGCGCCCCGAGGATCGATCGCGAGGAGACGCATCTCGTCGCCGGCGAGGCGGTGCCCGGGAGCGCGATGACCGAGATCTTCGAGCGGATCAAGGCGGCCGAGGTCCACCGCTTGTGCCTCCCGCGCGAGCTCGGCGGGTTGAACGCCCCCATCCTCCTCTACTTCCTGGTCGCCGAGATGCTCGCCCGCGGCGACGTCTCCGTCATGACGCACAACTCGTTTCATGGCGGGATGGCAATGGCGATGCTCGTCTACTCGCTCAACGAGGGGACTACCGAGCTCGATCTCGCGAACGCCGCGATCTCGAAGACACGGTTCGCCAAGGAGATCGACGAGATCGCCCGCGGCGAAGCGTGGGGGTGCATGGACATCACCGAGCCGAACGCCGGGAGCGACATGGCGGCGCTCCGCACGATCGGCAAGCAGGACGAGCGCGGCGAGTGGCGCGTGACCGGGCAGAAGATCTTCATCACGTCGGGGCACGGCAAGTACCACTTCGTCGTCGCCCGGACGGAGGGGCTGGAGGCCGGCGGTTCGGCGGCACGCGGCAAGCACGACGAGAGCGATCCGTTCGCGGGCCTCGGTGGGCTCTCGATGTTCCTCGTGAAGACGTACGAGGAGCTCCCCGACGGCACGCGCAAGCGCTACGTCACGATCGACCGCGTCGAGGAGAAGCTCGGCCACCACGGCTCCGTCACGGCGGCCCTCTCGTTCGACGACGCCCCCGCGCAGCTCATCGGAAAGCGCGGCGAGGGGTTCAAGTACATGCTCGTCCTGATGAACAACGCGCGCCTCGGCGTCGGGTTCGAGAGCATCGGGCTCTGCGAGGCGGCGTGGAGGACCGCAAAGGCGTACGCCGAGGACCGCCGCTCGATGGGGAAGGCGATCGCGCGCCACGAGATGATCGCGGACTACCTCGACGAGATGCAGACCGACATCCAGGGGCTCCGGGCGCTCGCGGTGACGGCGGCGTTCCACGAGGAGATGTCGCAGAAGATCGGGATACTCAAGCGCTTCTCCAGCGTCGCGAAGCCTGGTGAATCGGAGCGGCTCGAGCGAGCGCACCCGGAGCACCGCGCGAAGTCCCGCCGCGCGACGCCGCTCCTCAAGTACCTCGCCGCGGAGAAGGCCGTCGAGATGGCGCGGCGCTGTATCCAGATCCACGGCGGCGTCGGCTACACGAAGGACTACGGCGCGGAGAAGCTCCTGCGCGACGCGCTCGTGATGCCAATCTACGAGGGGACGAGCCAGATCCAGTCGCTGATGGCGATGAAGGATGCGCTCCTGGGGCTCATCAAGCGGCCGAGTGCGTTCCTCGCGCGCGTGGCGCAGGCGAAGTGGAAGGCCGTGTCGGCGCGCGATCCGCTCGAGCGTCGCGTCGCCCGCATTCAGTCGCTCTCGCTCGGCGCACAGCAGCACCTGGCGACCCGCACCGCGACCGACAAGCTGCGCGCGCTTACGGACGTGCCGGTGAGCGAATGGCGGCAGACTTTGACCGGGAGCTGGGACCCGAAGCGAGACTTCGCGCTCGCGATGCTCCACGCCGAGAGGCTCACGAGGCTCATGGCGGACGAGCAGATCGTCGAGATCCTCCTCGACCAGGCGAAGGCCAACCCCGAGCGGCGCGAGCTCCTCGAGCGGTACCTCGATCGCGCGGAGCTGCGCGCTCGCGCCCTGCACGAAGAGATCACGACCACCGGCGCGCGCGTCCTCGCGAGCTTGGCCCCCGCAAAGGAAGTCGCGGCCGCCGCGGCGGAGTGAAGCCATGACGTCGTCGTTCGTTCATCTCGTTCATCAGGGGGCGGTGCTCCGCGCGCTCGGCGCCGTCGCGCTCTCGTCGCTCGCGCCTGCGCGCGCGAAGACCGCGCAGGTGCTCCCCGCCCCCTGGATCGAAGCGATCGTCCCGCCGCGCCCCGAGTCGCTCGTCCGCGACTACATCCGCAACGTCGGGGGCGATCCGGCGTGGTACCGCGGCGTCGTCCCGCCGCACATGTTCCCGCAGTGGACCTTCCCGCTCTTCGCGCGCGCCGTCGCCGAGCTGCCTTATCCGACGACGCGGATCGTCAACGCGGGGTGCCGGATCGAGGTTCGCGCACCGCTCCCGGCGAGCGAGCCGATCCATGTGAAGGTGCGCCTCGAGTCGATCGACGAGGACGAGCGGCGGGCGGTCCTCGTTCAGCGCTTCGTGACCGGGACGCAGCGTGAGCCGGAAGCGATCACGGGAGAGCTTCGCGCGATCGTCCCGCTCGCGAAACGCGGCGAGGGGGGCGAGCGCGCATCGGGTACCCGGCCGACGGTCCCGCAGGACGCGAAGGAGATCGCCTTTCTCCGCCTCCGTGCGACCGCCGGGCGGGATTTCGCGGCGCTCACCGGGGACGTGAACCCGATTCATTGGTTCGCCCCCGCCGCGCGCGCGGCCGGGTTCCGGGGCTGCATCCTTCACGGCTTCGCGACGCTCGGGCGCACGGTCGAGGCGCTCAACCGCCGCGTGTTCGCGGGGGACGCCCGCGCGCTGTCCACGATCGACGTCCGCTTCAGCCGCCCCCTCGTACTGCCGGCCAGGGTGGGGGTCTACGTGCGTGGCGGCGAGGTGTTCGTCGGCGACGCCCCCGGTGGTGGCGCCTATCTCGAAGGGCGATACGAGGCGCACACGGCGCATTTGGAGGCACAGGAGTCATGAGCGATCTTCTTCTCGACGTCGCGCAGAGCCCAACGGCGCGTGCGCTCATCAAGTCTCTCGGGCTCCCGATCCCGCTGCCGGAGCGACTCGAGCGCGATGGCGGCGCCTGGACGGCAGCGCCACTTCGCGATCGAGCCGTGCTCGTCGGAGCGACCGAGGGGGCCGAGCTCGTGGGAGCGCTCGCCGAGTGCCTTGCCCCCGCGGGGGCAGACCCGTTCCTCGATGGAGGGGTCGAGCTCTTCGCTCCATTCGCCCCGTCCGGTGAGACGTTCGGGCGCCCGGCGCGCGCGGCGTCGACGCTCGACGAGAAAGCGAAGGTCGATGCGCTCGTCTTCGACGCGAGCGGGGTGAGCACCGCCGCGGAGCTGAGCGCGCTCTACGCATTCTTCCACGCGCACGCGCGGCGCCTGTCCCGGTCCGGGCGCGTCGTCGTCCTCGGGAGAGCCGGTCAAGACATGACCTCCGAGCGCGCGGCCGCCGCTGCCGCGCTCGAAGGCTTCGTGCGGAGCCTGGCAAAGGAGATCGGTCGCCTCGGGGCGACCGCGAACCTGGTCGTCGTCGAGAAGGGGGCCGAGGCTCGCCTCGCGGCCGTTCTCCGGTTCGTCCTGTCCCCTCGGTCGGCGTTCGTGACCGCGCAGCCGATCGCCGTGACGAAGCGCGCGCGCGGAGGGGCCGAGCCGGTGCTCGTGCGCTCGCTCGAGAGGAAGATAGCGCTCGTCACCGGCGCCGCCCGCGGCATCGGGAACGCGACGGCGCGACTGCTCGCGCAGGAGGGGGCGCATGTCCTCTGCCTCGACCGTCCGGCCGACGATGCAGCGACGAGCCAGCTCGCGCGCGACATCGGCGGAACGCCGCTGCTCGTGGACATGTCGGCGGCCGACGCCCCCGCGCGCATCGCGGACGCCGCTCGCGCACGCGGCGGGGTCGATGTCGTGGTTCACAACGCGGGGATCACGCGCGACAAGACGCTCGCGCGAATGTCCGCGGAGCTCTGGGATCAGGTCATCGACGTGAACCTCGCCGCGGTCATCCGCACGACCGAGGAGCTATTGAAGGGGACGGCGCTGCTCAAGGACGGAGGGCGAATCGTCTGCCTGTCGTCGATCGCGGGGATCGCCGGCAACGTCGGGCAGACGAACTACGCGGCGTCGAAGGCGGGGATCATCGGGTATGTCCGCGCGATGTCCGAGCGCCTCGCCGACCGCGGGATCACCGTGAACGCGATCGCTCCCGGCTTCATCGAGACGCGCCTCACGGCCGCGATCCCGGTCGCGATCCGCGAAGTTGCCCGGCGAATGAGCGCGCTGGGGCAGGGGGGGCTTCCGGAGGACGTGGCGCAGGCGATCGTCTTCTTGGCGACGCCGGGGGCGCAGGGGATCACCGGGCGCACACTGCGGGTTTGCGGCGGGTCGCTCGTGGGGGCGTGAGCGAGCGAGCGAGGAAGCCAGAGAGAACGAGAGAGGAAGACGTCATGAGAACCGAAAAGAAGCGTCGCGCGGTCATCGTCGCCGGGGCGCGCACCCCTTTCGTCAAAGCCTTCACCGACTTCGTCGAGCTGAGCACGATCGACCTCGGCGTTGCGGCTGTCCGAGGGCTCCTCGAGCGGACGGGGCTTCCGTACAAGGACATCGAGAGCATCGTCTGGGGGGGAGTCATCCTCCCGAGCGCATCACCCAACGTCGCGCGCGAGATCGCGCTCGACCTCCGGCTCGACCCCGCGTGCGAGGGGATGACCGTCACGCGCGCGTGCGCTTCCGGGCTCCAGGCGATCACGCTTGCCGCCGCGGCGATCGAACGGGGGGAAGTCGACGTCGTCGTCGCCGGTGGAAGCGACTCGACGAGCAACGCCGAGGTGAAGCTCCCGCAGAAGGTGGTGCATGCCATGGCCCCCCTCGCGCTCGGAAAGCCGACGCCGTCCGACTACCTCACCGTCCTCTCGAAGCTCGCGCCGTTCACGGACCTGCTCCCGGAGAGGCCGCGGGTCGCGGAGCGCTCGACGGGCGAAGTCATGGGGGAGGCTGCCGAGCGGATGGCGCGGCGAAACGAGATCACGCGCGAGGCGCAAGACGAGCTCGCCGTGAGGTCGCATCACCGCGCCGCGGCCGCGATCGCGTCCGGGCGCTTCGACGACGAGGTGGTCCCGGTCAAAGCGCCGGGGGAGCGATGGGTCCACGGCGACGGGCTCGTGCGCGCCGACACGTCGGTCGAGAAGCTGGCGAAGCTTCGCCCCGTCTTCGCGAAGGACGGGACGCTCACCGCGGGGAACTCGAGCCCCCTCACGGACGGCGCGTCGGCCGTTCTCCTCATGAGCGAGGAGAAGGCGCGCGCCCTCGGGCGCAAGCCGCTCGCGACGATCACGTCGTGGGCGTACGTCGGGGTGGACCCGGCGGACCAGCTCCTCATGGGGCCCGCGCTCGCGATGCCGAAGGCGCTCGAGCGGGCAGGGCTCGCGTTGAAGGATGTCGACTTCGTGGACATGCACGAGGCCTTCGCCGCGCAGGTGCTCAGCGTGCTCAAGATGCTGAAGAGCGCTCCCTTTGCTCGGGCGCGCCTGGGACGGCAGGAGGCCGTGGGGGAGATCGATCCCGCGCGCTTCAACGTGCACGGCGGCTCCCTCGCGCTGGGACACCCCTTCGGCGCCACGGGAGCGCGTATGGTGACGACGATGGCGAACGAGCTCGCACGGACGGGGAAGCGGACGGCGCTCCTCGGGATCTGCGCCGCGGGAGGGTTGGGCGCGGCTGCGGTGCTCGAGAGGGTGGAGGCCTAGCGTATGGCGGATACAGCAAGCATTCTCGAGAAGCTCCGTGACCCCTCTCCGGAGGGGGCCTCGGCGCGTCTCGCCGCGCTTCTCGTCGAGGACGCGCTCGGCCAGACGGTCGGCGATCTTCTCGATATCCCCTCCGCCGCTGCAGCGCTCCGCGATGGTCTCCGCGCGTTCGCGGCGAGCGACGCCGCCGCGGCGCGTGTCGTCGATACGCTGGGCGAGGCAGAGAAGAAGCTCGCGGCCGAGAAGCGAACGATAGCCACGGTCGTCCCGACGGCGCTGCGGGCGGGGGCGCACGATCTCGCCGCCATCGCCGTGACGCCGCCGCGCGACGTCATCGTGAAGCTCCTCGATCGCGAGCCGTTGAAGAAGCTCCTCCGCGCGCAGGTGATCGACACCCTCGTTGCCTTCGGCCGGAAGGCCGCGTCGCCGGTCTCCGACAACCCGATCGCGCGAGGCATCGGCGGGTTGGGGAAGTTTGCGCTCGGGCAAGCGACGAAGCCGAGCGCGCTTGGTGCGTTCGCGAACGCCGTCTCCGGTGAAGTGGAACGTCAGGTGGAGAAGCGGGCGACCGATTTCGCGGACACCGCGGTCGCCGGGATCCTCGACGGGATCGCCGACCAGCTGTCCGACTCGGCGCGTTCGAAAGAGCAAGCCGCGATGCGCCTCGCGCTCCTCGACGGCTTTCTCGAGCTCACGGGAGCGCAGGTCGCGCAGCTCGCTCGCGGGCCGATCGCGGAGCGAGTCGCGGTGGCGAGGAAGACGCTGGCGGCGTGGTCGGCCGAGGCGACGTTCGAGGCGGACGTAGAGGCGTTCGTGAGGGGGGCCCTTGCAAAGGACGCCGATCGCCAGTTGGGCGAGGTGCTCGCTGACTTGGGCCTCCGCGACGTCGTCGCCGCGAGGGCAAAGGAGATCGTGCACCGCCGGGTCTCGGCGCTGGTCTCGGCGGAGCCGTTCGCCGAGTGGTTGCGCGCCTTGGTGGGAAAGTAGTCGCGGCAGACTCGCCGACTACTCGGGCACGATGTACGTGGAGGAACCCGACAACGAGAACGTTCCCGAGCTGAGGACCGCCACGGCTGGCCGAGGACCCATTCCGACCCCCGTGAACGTGGCGGTGAAGTCGAATGGCGGGGCGGCGCACACGACCGTGATGGAGCCCGTGCCCGTGGAGACCCAGTCGCCCTGTTCGGTGCCGTAACCCTCCGTGTATTCGGCGATCGCCGTGCCCGCCGCCTGTGGGACGGTCACCGAGGTGTTGCCGCCGAATACGACGAACGGAAACGTCGCGCCATCGATGATGTTCCCCACGATCGTCACGCGAAAGCCGAAGCCGGGATTCACGCCGGTCGTCATGTCTCCAGTCGCGCAGAAGGCGAGCTGCGGAGTCGTAGCGTCGTATGTGATCGAGACTCCGTTTGAGATCGCTCCTGGCCCCTCTCCGCTGCACGAGCCCCCCGACCCATTGGTGCTGGCGCCGCTCGCGTTGTGAAGCGTGGCGCCCGCGATGTTGGTGAACGTCAGCGAAGTAACCTGGCTCTCTGGCCCGCAGTAGCCGGCGTCGCCACCAAGCGCCGAGCCGCTGCTCGAGCCGCTGGAGCTCGATCCGCTCCCGGAACCGGAGCTGCCAGACCCGCCGCCGGTCGACTTGCCGTTCGACCCGCTGGAGCACGCCGCGAGGATCGCGACGCCCAATCCGAGTGCCGCGACGACTCCCCCCCTCGTCACCATATGAGCCCCGCTTTCGACGTGGGACGAGCGCACAGCGCGCTCTGTCGCCACGTCGACCCACGAAGCATAGCCCGCCTCAAGCCCACTGCAGCTTGAAGATCGCTTCTCCTCGGCGCCGGCGCGGGACGTCGTGGATGTACTGCCTCTCGCAGAAGAGCGACCCGACGTTGAGGAGCACCCCTCGAAAGGCGTTCCGGAAGTAGTCGATGTCGAAGAGCTCGCATCCGACGAACTCGACGCGCGCCTCCTTCGGGCCCAGCTTGAAGACCGCCGCTGCGCCTCCGTTCGCCCCGCGTCGGTAGAGGCGATCGAACTGGGGGATGATCGTCCACGGAGTGACCCCGACCCCGCGCGCGGCCCTCACCGCGCTGGAGAGAATCGTCCCCTGCGCACGGTTTCCGACTTTGCGCCCCATCGTGAGCTGCTCCTCGATGTCGAGCCCGAGGCGGTCGCAGGCCTCGTAGTGCGAGCGGGCGATCGCGATCGGGAGCCACGAGCCCGCGAGAGCCGAGAGGATCTCGTCGTGGTGAGCGGTGAGTTGGCGCCGGTACGACTCGAAGTGCCCGCGCTCGCGGAGCGTCTGGAGCGACGAGACGAGCCAGGTGCTCCGGTAGGCCGTGGCCGGCTGGATCTCCTCTCGGGGGACCGGGAAGGGGGCGATCAGTTCCTCACGTGCGCGCGGTTCGCGCGGCTCGACCATCACCTCAACGATAGCTGAATCCGGGCGAGATAGACCTGACGGGGACCCCCAACAGCTCCGCTTCGCGCGCTACCGTCGAGAGCCCCTCGTCGCGCGACGGCTGAACGAGCTCCGCGCTCGACGCGATCCAGGCGAGCGCCTCTGTCCGCGTCGTCCGTCCGACGAAGTGGACGGGTCTCCCCCCGGGGCGCTTCGAGCGCGCCGCCTTCTCCAGCGAAGCGCGCTCGGGACCGTCCCCCACGATGACGAGCGGCCGACCTTCCGCGATCGCCCAGGAGATCGCGGCATCGACGCGCTTCGAGGGGACGAGGCGCGCGACGCACACCGCGAAGGGGGCACCGACACGAGCTCGCTTCGCGGCGATCGCCTCCTCGGTCGGTCGAACGAAGTCGATCGCGCACGGGGCGACGCGCGCAACGCGCTCGACGAGGCCTGCCGCGCGGGTAGGGAGGGTGCGGAGGAGGGAGTCGAGGAGCGGAGTCGACACGAATCGCCACGTCTGCGCGCGTGACGCTATCGCGGAGGCCAGACGAGCGCGCACCGCGCTCGGCAACCGAGAGAGGAGCCGTACGTCGCCGCCGTGCGAGACGACCTCGAGCAGCGGCCCATCGGTCATCGCGATGGGCCACGCGCTCGGCAGCGCCCAGTGGGCGACGACCCTGTCGAAGCCGCCGCGCGCCACCTCGCGCCGCGCTCGCGCTATCCAGCCCGCGGCTCCGAGGAGGCGGAGAGGCGCCTCGCTGACTCGCGCGGCGAACCCCGGCCAACCGAATGCCCCCCCCTCCGCCGCGATGACCACGACCTCTTCGCCGCATCGCGTAAGGGCTCGGACCTCCGTCTCGACGAAGTGCCCGGACGGGTCTCCCTCGAACCGAGGCCAGCTCGTCGTTACGACTGCGACGCGCACGCGCTTCTGCCCTCCGCAAAGCGTGGTAGAGCCAACGTCATGCGCACAATCACCGTTCGCGGTCGCATCCTCTACCTCACCGAGGACCAGGCGCTCGTCGAGCGCCAGCTCGCTGGAGAGACGCTCCCCCCTTCGACTAGCGGCGCGGCGCTCATCGGCAACATCTCCACGGACGAGATCACCCCCGGATGGGTTTGCTACTACTACGACGAGACGCTCGCCCGGTACTGCCTTGTGGGGCTCCGCGGCGGCAAGATCAAGGCCGACGCCATCAAGAACGGCGGCTTCGGGGTCATCGTCAGCGGCATCTCGAAGGGGTGCGGCTCGTCGCGCGAAACCGCCCCCTACAGCGAGCTCGAAGCGGGGGTGCAGGTCGTCATCGCGGCGAGCATCGAGAAGATCTACCGCCAGAACGCGCAGAACATCGGGCTTCTCACGAGCACCGACTTCGGGCTCGTCGACCGCATCGCGCGTGGCGAAGCCATCCCGATGAGCGAGTTCACCAAAGGGCTCGACGCGATCAGCGCGAGCATCGTCGAGCACGGCGGTCTCTTCGCCTACAACCGAGCCCGCCTCGCCGGCGAGGTCTCCCCCCCCGCAATCACGACGGTGAAGCGCCCCATGACGCTCTGCGAGAAGATCCTCGCGAGCCACGTCATCGTCGACGCGAAGCGCGGCCAGATCGGCGTCCCGGCGGTGCAGCCCGGCGACGCGTTCTTCACGCGCACCGATGTGCGCTTCTCGCACGAATACGTCACGCCGATGGCCGAGTCGCTCTTCGTCGCGCAGCTCGGCAAGCAGGCGCGCGTCGTCGATCCGGAGAGCGTCTACGCTTTCCGCGATCACCTCACGTTCCTCGATCGCGTGATGTCCAAGGCCCACAAGGACATGGGGCTCGAGGAGCAGGCGCGCTCGCTCGCGACCGTACAGGAGTCGTTCACGAAGAAGCACGGGGTGAAGCTCTACGGCGAGGTGCACCGGGACGGGAAGCTCGTCGGGTCGGAGGCGATCTGCCACAACAAAGTGGTCGAGGAGATCGCGCTCCCCGGGCAAGTCGTCGCCGGGACCGATTCGCACACGTGCATGGCAGGGGCGCTCGGTTGCTTCGCGTTCGGCGTGGGATCGACCGACATGGCGAACGCCTGGTTCACGAAGGACGTCCGCGTGACCGTCCCCGAGACCGCGCGCTTCGTGCTGAACGGAAAGCTGCGCGACGGCGTCTGCGCCAAGGACGTCATGCTTCACATTCTTTCGCAGCCGTTCTTCAAGACCGGCGCGGGGATCGGCAAGGTGCTCGAGTTCGCGGGGGAGGGGGTGCGCGGAATGATGCTCGACGAGCGGGCGACGCTGACGAACATGGCGGTCGAGGCCGGCGGGTTTACCGGGATCATCGAGGCGGACGAGGTCGTCGTCGATTACCTCGTGAAGCAGCGGGGGGCGAAGGCGGACGAGGTCCGCGCGCGCATCGTGAAGGCCGATCCTGGGGCCACGTACCTGGCGACGTTCGACATCGACCTCGGCGCGGTCCCGCCGATGGTCGCTCTCCCCGGGGATCCTCGAAACGGGATTCCCCTCAGCGCGCTGCACGAGAAAGGGGACGTGCGGATCGACATCGCCTACGGTGGGTCGTGTACGGGGGGCAAGAAGGCCGACATGGACATGTACGCGGCAGTCCTCGACCGAGCTGTGAAGAGCGGAAAGCGCGTCGCTGACGGCGTGCACCTCTACATCCAGTTCGGCTCGCAGGACATTCGCCGGTATGCGGAAGAGAAGGGTTACCTCGAGGTGTTCGCCAAGGCGGGGGCGGAGCTCGTCGATCCCTCGTGCGGAGCGTGCATCAAGGCGGGGCCCGGCGTCAGCGACTCGCCCGATCAAGTGACCGTCAGCTCGCAGAACCGGAACTTCCCCGGGCGAAGCGGCCCCGGTAAGGTCTATCTCGCGAGCCCGCTCGTCGTCGCGGCGAGCGCGATTGCGGGGCGGATCGCCGGCCCCGCGGAGATGTGAGAGAAAGACGCATGCGAGCAAGGATCCTCCTCGTCGCAGCTCTCGCCGCTCTTCTCCTCTCGTGCGACGCCATCCGCGACACGTTCGAGCCGCAGTGGGAGCCCGCGGAGACAAACGGCAACGACGGCGTGTTCCACTTCGTCATGAACGCGTTCGATCTACACATCGGTTACCCCGAGCACGTCCGCGTCGAGCGCATCGAGTCCCGGACGACCAAGAAGCCGAACGGCGCGACGCAGGTGCAGAAGCGTGAGCGAAAGGTGCGCGTCATCATGGCGCGCTGCGAGAGCAAATCGATCTGCGACGCCATCCCCCACTCGGAAGATACGCGCGAGATCGTCGTTACGCCGAAGATCTTCGGGACGACCACGCTGTATGTGACCGCCGTGGTGGATGAAAAAGAAGAATTCAAGGATTCGATCAAGGTTCGAGTCCAGTAGCTTGCGCGTCGCCCCGCCCCGTCATTCACTCGAGGAATGACGCCAGAGCAGGGTTCGGGGGATCTCGCGCGACGGATGGCGTGGGTGGAGTGGAGGCTTCAGTGGGCCGAATGGAAGATCGGCCAGCTGGAGAAGCACGTCGGCGCGGAAGGCTCCGACGTTCGTGAGCAGTTGAAGCGCCCCGAGTCGGGACCGCTCGAGGCGGCACGACCCGTCCCCACAGCCGACCCCCCTCCGACCGCTGCCTCGCCGTCGCCAGCGCCCGCGCCGACCTCGACCTCGACCTCGACCCCGACCTCGACCCCGACCTCAACCCAACGTGCTACCTTCCCCGCCCATGCGCCCCTGGGCCCTAGCCGCCGCCGCACTCCTCGCCGCCTGCCCCCGCACCACCGAGCCCGCGACCCCTCCCCTTCCCC
>JBKQKP010000086.1:0-13660 GCA_052147435.1 Polyangiaceae bacterium
AGAGTATTGCCGCGCCGAGATTCGCGGGGTCGACGAGCCGGCGCTCCTCCAGATCACGGAAATGGAGGACGAGCTGCACACGCGACTGCGGCTCATTGCCGGCGCCCACCATGGAGAGCGCCTCGAAGCTGTCGGGCTCCACCTGGCAGGGCACGCGCACCGGAGGCAGCTCCCTCCGCGCGCGCTCGCCGACGTCGTCCGGCTCGGCGGCGAGGATGCGCGGCTCGCGGAAGTCGGGGTCGACGTCGGGCGCGCCGAGCACCATGGCGTCGCGGTCGACGCGGGCGAGGTCCGCGTAGAGCGGGAAAATAAGGCGCCCGCGCATCAGGCCGCCCCCAAGCCGAGGGGGCGCCGGTAGCGCGCCAGGATCTCGTCCACCTCGGGCTCGCCCGTCAGCGACGCAACGGGCACCTGGGAGGCGAGCCGGTAGCTTTGGTCGCGCGTGCGCTCTTCGACGACCCGCGGGCGGCGCCGGTTGTCCTCGCGCGCCTCGACGTTGGCAACGCCGGGCAGCGACCGCAACGCGAGGATCATCGTCGCGCGCCGGATCGCGAGCGGCGTGCGCCCGAGGCGGGTGCCGTCGTGCTCCGTGTAGCCGAAGCGGCCCTCGACCTCGACGTTCCCCTGGCCGCGCGGAAACGCGTATCCGAAGCGGAGCGTGATCCGCGGCGCGTCGAAGTCCTCGCGCACGGGCGCACCCACGACCCACACGAGCTCGCGCGTAAGCGGGATGTCGTAGGCGGGCATCCAGAACCCGCCGCCGACGCGCACGTGCGTGAGCTCGATGGGCGGAAAGGGCAGCTCGATCGTGGGCGTGTTCTTGCCCGAGAGGCGCACCAGGTGGTGGCGCGGCTCGAAGAACCAACCCGTCAGCCGGTCGACCGTCCGCGACGCCTCGTCGAGGGCCATCGTGAGGCGGGCGTCGCTCGCGACGTCCTCCCCGATGCCCTCGGCGCGCATGTCCGCGACCGTCGCGTACACGACTACGACTTCCTCTCTGCGCCACGGCCGCGGCCCGGGGTCGCCGGCACTTCGGGCTTCCCGTCATCCATGGCGCGCGCGAGATCGTCGGTCGTCACCACGCCGCCGCCTGCGCGCGGCATCGTCAGGGCCACGGCGTCCACGCCGCCGTGGGGGGACCCGGCGAGCTCCCGCTCGCGCGCGTCGACGGCCCGTGCCTCGTCCTCCGTGCACACGTCGAACGCGGGAGGAGAGTACGGATTGAACTCCAGCTGACGCACGCCACGGAGGTACGCGGCGAGGTCGCGCGGCACGCGATACCAGCCGCGCTCTCCGTGAAAGAGCACGCCGGCGTACGCGAACCGCCGCAGGACGAACCTGCGGCGCGGATCGTGCGGCTTCAAGCGCACGAGCATGGTCTCCATGACGAACGACTCCTCTCCGCGCTTCGAGGCGCGGGGTGTTTTCAGCTCACGCGGCGGTGCGAAGGTTGGAGACGCGAACGGTGGCCAGCTCGTCGGCCCACTTCACGTCGAACCGGAGAGTGGCGACGACCCGCAGGACGCCCGCGGAAATGTCCCGCCACGTCTCGATTCGAATCTTTCGCCAGATCCCCACCTGGAGATTCTTCGGATTGCACAGGATGATCGCGGAGCGATCGCGTGGCACGGGCGCGACGGGAGGAGCGGCACCCGTCGGAGGCGCGGCGGTCGCGGTCGCCCCTGGGGCGACGGGCGCGGCCAGGTTTTCCGGGAAGAGAGGAATCGAGCGGATCGGGATGCCCGAGTAGAGGACGGGCACATCGGTCTCGAGCCACTTGTCGCCGCCGACGGTCGCGCGTTCGGCGAGCGTGTTGCGGTAGCCAAGCTCGGTGTCCACGCTCGTCAGGAAGGAGAGCGACTTCTTGACGCGAAGGTACTCACTCGGGAGCGTCCTCACGGTATCGAAGAGGATGTCCTTGGTGAGCTTGCTGCCGCCCGCGTCCACGACGTGGCTCACGGTTTGGACGAGCACTCCGTCGAGTTGTGCGAAGAAGGTCTCGGGCGAAGTGACGTCGCCCAGGATGAGAACCTCCTCCATGTCGCGACCGATCGCCTCGGCGAGTAGCTCCATGATCGTCTGCCGCAAGTCCTCCCGCTCGATAGAGTCTTCGAGCGACTCGTCGGAGAGGTCGATCTCCGCCTTGAAGAGCTTCGCGTCGAGCTCGAGATAGCTGAAGTCCGGCCGGGCGCGCTCGGAGTCGGAGAGGCGAGTCCCCTCCTTGCCAGCGCGAAGAACGCGCGAACCGAACTTGATCTTCGCGATCTGCTGCTTCGGAGACGCCATCGGCACCACGGTGGCGAGGCCCATCAACTCCGACTGCTTGATGAGCAGGCGCATGAATTTCTTGGCTTGCGCGGGGAGCAGGTAGCCGCCGCCGTCTTGCAGGTCGCGGATGGCGAGATCCGCCTTCTCGAGGAGGGTGCGGTTGCTGGTGAAGCTCATGGCAATTCTCCGCTACGTGAGGTCACGCCTCAGTCGGCGTCATGGAAGGAGACGGTCCTCTCCACGCTCGAACGGTCGAGGGGGCGATTGAGGTCGAGAGGCCAGCTGGTCTCTTCGGGCTCGGCCTTGGCGACGCGCTCGCCCGCGGGCGCGCTGTTCGGGACGCCCGCGCGCTTCTCGAGGGTCGAGATCCGCGCGGCCTGAGCCTTCAGCGTCGCGTTGAGCGACTTCATCGATTGGGCGACTTCGGCGAGCGTGCCGGCGAAGTCGGGGGGCGCCTGCGTCTCGGTGGTGATCGTCGGCGTTGTCGCCGGCGTCTGCACGCTCGCGGAGAGCGCCTGGGTGAGGCTGTCGATCCGTCCAAGCATCTCCTGGATGGAGGAGACGAGGCCCGCGATCGACGCCTCGCCGGGCGGCTCCTCGTTCTCGTCGTTGTCCGGCTCGATGCCGGCGGCGGCGGTGATCGCGTCGGCGGCGTCGCGGATGTCCTGCGCGACGGAGGCGAGCGGACTGCCATCGTCGGGGGAGTCCGAGAGGATCTCGACGGCCTGGGTCAAGCTGTCGAGCGCGGCGAGCGCGATGCCGAGGGGGGTCTCGTCATCGTCGTTGGCCTCGTCGTCGGGGTCCCCGGCCTGGGGCTCGAACTCTTCCTCCGAGGGCTCGTCCTTGCGCGCCCGCTTCTTCGGCGGCTTGCGCCCGCGGGGCTTGTCCTCCGCGGCGGGGGCGTCCGCGGGCTCCTCGTCCGGGTCACCCTCTTCCTCCTCGTCGGGGTCTTTCTCTTTCGGGGGCAGCGCCTTCTCTGCCTCGTCCGGGTCCTCTTCCTCTTCGTCCTCTTCTTCGTCCGCGTCCGCGGGATCTTTCGCAGGCGCAGGGGGCGCGGGCTTCTTGGCCTTCGCCTTGGGGAACGGGGCCTTGGGCTTCTTGCCCTTCGGCTTCGGCTCGTCCTCGGTGGCTGCGGGAGTCTGCTCGGGCGTCTTCTTCGGCATCTCGGACCTCTTCACGACGAGAAAGCGCTGCTTGTTTGCGGGGCGATCGACGAGCGACACCTCCTCGACGAGCATGTCGACGAGACGGTGAACGCCCGGGGGACGCTCGGGTGCGGCGGCCGGCGCATCACTCACGCCGCCTCCGACGTGGGTCCGCCCGGCTCGGCGACCGACCGGGCCGAGCCGCCGATGGAGAAGCCGGTGAGGCGCCCATCCTTCACGTCAGCCCAGAGGGCATCGGACAGGACGCGCACGCCGAGGAGCCACGTGCCCTTCTTGATCGCGCGCTCGCCGATCGAGAGGTCGTCCGGCGCGAGGTAGCTCTCGACGATCTTGACCGCACCGTTGACGCGCATCTTGTGCATCAGCCCGACGTCCTGGAACTCCTCCATGAAGCGGTGGGCGGCGCTGCGGATCTCGGCGGCGGAGTAGATGTCCTGCTGCGCGTCCACCGTCTCGGGCTCGAGGACGATGCCGAGCACGTAGCGCTCGTCGGTGGGGTCCACTCCCTTGAGGAGAGGCACCATCTTGGCGAACACCTCGCCTGGATCACGGCCCGGCTCGGGCGCCGTCTCCGACGGCCTCGGGGAGGGTAGCGAGGGCGACGCCTCTTCGGGGGCGGGCGAGACGGGCGCCGGTGCGGGGGGCGGGACGCGCGGGACGGCGACAACGACGCGCGCCGCGGTCTCGTCGGCGTCCGCGACGAGCTCCCAGCCATCGAGCGCGAGCTCGTCCAGGCGCTTCTTCGCGACGTCGTAGTTCGACGCGACGATCTGGGTCAGGTACTGCGGACCGCCGACGCCCCGCATCGTGCGGATCGTGCGCCGCGTCCGAATGCGCTGGATGGGGTAGCCCTCGCTCTTCAGCAGCCCGGGGAGCTTGCCGCGAATGCCGTAGGTGATGAGGAACTTGCCGGCGAGACCCTTGACCAGCTTGAAGAAGCGCTGCTCGTCGAAGCCCTTCTCGCCGACCGCGACGTTGTACCCAGCGTACGGAGGGTCGAGGAAGTGGACCGTGTCCTTGCCGTCGAACTTGCGGACGACCGGCTCGTAGTCGCCGCTGAAGACTTGGACGTGCTTCAGCCGCGGCGCGAACTTCGCGATGCGGGTCGGCGTGCTCGCCTCGATGCCCGCCGTGGAGGGGCTGAAGCTCTTGCCGCGGATCTTCCCGTACGCGAAGTGCGAGAGGTAGAGGAAGCGATAGAGCTTGGCGAGGTCGCTCGTCGGGCTCTCGCCCTTGAGACGCTTGAACGTCTCGGCGCTGCCCTTCCAGTCCATCTCGCGGAGCTTTTCGATGTCCTCGGGCGAGAGCCGCTGGAGCATCTTGTAGGCGGCGGCGATCTCCGGGTCGGCGTCGTTGATCGCCTCGGTCGCCACCTGCGGCTTGGCGAAGAGCACGGCGGCACTGCCCGCAAACGGCTCCGTGTACGCCTTGTGCGCCGGGAGCATGGCGGCGAGGCGCTTGGCGAGGCGCTTCTTGCCGGCGGGGCTGCCCCAGATCGTCTTCTCGACAAGCTCGGGGGCGAGCGCCGCGACGAGGTCGCGGGCTTTGGTGAGAGGGGCAAGGGCGCGGTTAGCCACGAGCGTCCTCCGCCGGGTCGTGACCCCAGTCAGTGGAGGTCCTCTCGGGACTCTCGTTCATGTCGCGCGGCCAGGCGAAACCGCTCGTGGACCTCTCGGGCCTCTGGGGCCTCTCGGGCCTCTCCTCGCGCGCCAGCTCTTGGCCGATGGCCTTGAGCTCGCGCGCGACGGCGAGGAGATCCTCGGACTTCGTCACGGAGACGAGCCGGTCCCTCAACGCCGCGAGCTTGGTCTTCCTATCCGCGCTGCCTTCCACGCCCTTGCCCTCTCATCAGGAGCAAAGCGTCCGAGGCTCACAATCGGGGACACCTCCCGTGGCCGATCGTGTCGATTTCCGATCGCGCCTCGCGGGCGTGCCCGCGCGCGCGTCAGGCGAGATGCCCGAAGGAGGCGAGCGCGATCGCGGGGAGGTCGTCGGTGTAGAGCCACGTGCCGCCCTTCGCGTAGGCGTCGAACTCGACGAGGTCGTACTTCGTGAGGCCCCCCGCGGCCCGCACGTCCTCCGCCGTCGTCAGGCGCGGCGCCCCATGGGCTTTGCGGATTCCACTCTTACGAACCGCGGTGACGACGACGTACGCCACCCGCGGACCGTGCGCGCGCGGCGCGGGCACCCCCAGCACGAAGCGGGTCTTGCAGCCGATCACCCGCGTGTCCTGCATGGCGAGCCCCTCCTCGAGCACCTCGCGCGCGTCGGCCGCGAGCGCGCGGAGCCTGCGGGCCATCCGCCGCAGAGCGGGCACGCGCGGCAGGGGGCCACTGCGGACCGCCTCGCGCTCGCAGACGCGCGCGCAGGCTTCGAGGGTTGCCTCAAAGCCGTACGCCTCGATGAGCCCGGACATGCGTACGTGCAGGGCTCCTGGGTTGCTCTCTCGCTTCGCCATCGACCTTTCGTCTCCCTCGCGCTCGCCCGCGGGCCTTCGGCTTGCGCCGCTTCCGTCTCTTCAGGATCGCCAGCTTGGGGGGTCCCTGGTCTGCGGGAGGGCGCCCGGCGGTTTGGTGTGCTCTGCCTTCAGAGCCCGTCCAGGGACTACCCAAGCTGACGATCCGTCTCGATCCCGTGACCGTCCTCGGCTCGCGCCGCCCGGTCCTCCTGCGGCCTTACCGCCGCGCGCGTTCCAGCATCCTCACCTCCGTCTCCGTTCTCGCCGCTCACGCCTCGTAGCGGACGTCGAGGTTGAAGCCCCCGCGGAGGACGAGCTTGTCGATCTCGCGCTCGACCACTTCGCCGAGGCGATTGGATGCCGCGCTCACCTCGCGCGCGCGGCGCACCGCCCCCTGGCGGGTCTCCACCGTGTACTCGATCCGGGCGATCTTCCGCACCGGCGCCGCCGTCTCCTGCGTCGTCGTCGTCCCCGCGCCCATCGTGTTCTCGTTCGTGGTCATATTCGGCTCTCTCGTGGTGCCGCGTTCGTCGCGGCGTGCCTGCATGGGATGCGTGACGCGTGCCTGCGTGCATGTCCGCGATTTGTCGTGCGGGCCACGCGCATCGCGGGATGAAGCATCACGCAGCGACACTGCTCTTCGCGAAGGTGGCGTGTTCGTCGGGGAATCGCGTGGGACCGGCCGACCGGCGCGCTGCGATGGTTCATCCCGATGCCGCTGGGTGAAAGCGGAGCTGCGCGAATCGACGCTGCTGCCCGCTACCGCCGCCGGCCCTCCACAACCGTGACCTGGAAGGTCTGGCCGCTGGGGAGGTGGAGCTCGAATCCCTCGTTCATGGTCATGATCCCCGCGTCCCGGAACGACACCGGCTGTCCGGTCTCGTTCTCCTCGCAAAGGTCCATCAGCGCTTCGGTCACCGACCTCTCGGTCTCTTCGCTTGGCGGGTTCATCGCGTTGCTCCACTTCAATGTGGCAGAGGGCGCGCGCCGGTGAGCGGCGCGCGCGTGATCCTCAGTAGAGGGGCTCGATCTCGTCTGGCTCCGCGTACCATGGACGTCCGCCCCCCAGACTCTGGAGCCGAACGCCCTTCTTGCGACTCGTCTTGAGGACGATGGCGGTCTCTCCGTAGTGGGACACGATCTCGCCGCAGCAGAAGGCGGTTTGACGGTGGGTCGTGCGGGGCGGGGGAACATGAAAGAGGTCAATCGCGAGGCTCATCAGGCTGTCTCCGTGCAAGGGCGGCTGCGCCGCGTTCGCACGGACGTGATGCGTGACGTGTGCCTGCCGAGAATCGCGGGAATTGCCGCGAGTGCGCGACGGCGCGCGGGACGAACCATCACGCGGCGACACTGCACTTCGCAGCGGCAGCCACTTCATCGGAGAATCGGCTGGGACCTCGTTGCGAGCACAGTGCGCTGGTTCATCGCGGTGGTCCGGCGGGATGAACCATCGCGGCTCGCTTGCCGCGCGGTCCCGTCGAATCCCCCGAAGAACTCACGCAGTCCAGGCGATTGCAGCGTCAGCGCGTGGTGAACCGTCCCACGCGGGCGCGCGCGACCCGCGAACATCCGCGGGATTCTGGTCGGCACACCTCACGCATCCGTTCGGCTCACCACGACGAAGGAGCAGGCGATGCGCAAGGTGGATGCGGTCATGCACGGGGCGAAGGCGCTATCGAATGAAACGAGGGTCGTTCCGGCCGAGTGGTACCGGTTCGTCGATTGCGGCACTGGCGGTATCGTCGGGAGCGACATTCAGGCAGAGGACACCTTCGAGATCGTCACCGCGGCGCGCGGCGCCGATATCTATTTTTGCTCTGGAGACTCGCTGGACGACTCGACTCCGGAGGCGGCGGAGGAGACCCGCATCTGGTGGCGGGCCCGCGTTATCGACTGAGAACCCAATACACGCGGAGAGCGACCATGAAACCCTATGGAGTGGAGCATGCAGGGGCCGCGTGCGCGTGGGGCTGCTGCTTCCGGGAGGAACACTGGCGCAAGGGCCGGCGCCGCCGCGCCACTCGGCGCGCGCGTCAGGCCGCGCGGCGCGAGGTCGCCGCGCTCGCGGGTGAACACCCCGATTCATGCCGACAGGCAGGTACTCCTGCATAGGGCGTGGGCCGGTGGCAGCGAGACGCCGAGCGCCTCGAGCTCCGGGTCGCTCACCCTTGCACGGTACGTCATGCTGCCGCCCTCGGCCGGCAATCCCGTCGCGAGGACGACGCGCGCGCCCCCCTTCGTGGCGAAGAGCGTCGACGCCCCCGTCTCGCGGTCGATCGCCTCGCGCACCCAGGGGCGCGCGTCCTTCACCGCCTCGGGGTCCTCCAGTCGATCGAGGGCGTCGAACTGGTCCAGGGCACTCCGCACGGAGAACACCCTTCCATCCATGAAGCGGCAGTAGGGGGTCGTGTGCTGGTCGTTAACCGAGACCCATCGGTAGGTGTCGATCCCCGCCTCGGCAAACGCGCTCATCTGCGCGTACGTCCGGCCGTTGCCGATGAACGAACTCGCGACGACGTCCCAATAGAAGGGCGAGCGGCCCTCGATCGCCGTGCGCATCTCCGCCCCGAGCGCGCGCCCGATCTCCGCGCTCCCAAGGCCCCGCTCGAGTCCCGAGGCGACGACGGCGCGCGCCCGCGCACTCGCCTGATCGCAGCGGCGGCCGAAGGTGTCGCGGACGAAGTTCGTCTGAGAGCGGGCGACGTGATCGATCACGCGCCGGTCGACCGCGTTGAAGTCCACGCCGATCGCGAGCCCCTGACGCAGGCGCGCCTCGCGCCGGACGGACTCAACGACGCCGACGGCGGCGCGCTCGAGCGCCGCACGCACGCGCGCGGGTAGGTCCCTCCCAGCCTGCCTCGCCGCCTCGGCCGCACGCGCGACGGCGTTCTCGCGCGCGCGGGGCGCGATTTCTCGCCAGTCGAGGGTCAGGGCATCCGAGGCCGCACGCGCCGCCGCGCGCTCGGCGGGGGCGGCGCGCTCGCGAAGGACGCCCGCCAGGCGCGCCACGACCCGCTCGAAGCCGCGGGGCGTCGTCGGCGCGGCTTTCTCGAGACGGACCCCGAAGCTCCGGGCCAGGACGGCGTCGGCGGTATCGAAAGCCCGCGCGACGAGCTCGAGGTCAGCGGATGGGCCGGACATCGGGGCCTTCGTGGAGCGTGGCCGTCGTGTTCTCGATGGCGATGTCGACGAGGCACTGAAGGCACCGGACCGGGCGCGAGAAGGACACGCCGGCCGGGCCCTCTTCGATGAACAGGCCCCGGTCGCCGCGGACCGCGGGCGTCACGAACCCGCAGCGCGGGCACGCGACGTGGTAGCCGACGACGAGGGACGACGGGCTCTGTGGAACGCGACGAAGCTCGCCCGGTCGGAGTTTGCACGGGCGACGATCGGAGACGGTGAGCTTCATCGGGACCCCACAAGGAGCGGTGTGCGCGCGCGGGCGCGGATCTCGATACCGCGCTCGGTCGGTCGCATGACGATGTCGTGCGCCTCGCGGCAGCGGGCGCACACGGCGAAGAGGAGCGTGCCGTTCATCCAGAGCGTGACCGTGTCGCCGAGGGCGTGCTTGTCCTTGCACACGCGGCACTCGATGACGCCGCGGTCGGCGTCGAGCTGCGCCTGGCGCACCCACGCGGCGTTCAGCCCGGGGACGTTCACGCGCTCTCCTTCTCGAACCACCGCGCGAACTCCGCCGCGGGCACGGTGACGCGCTCGACTTCGCCCTCGGCGTAGCGACGCGCGAGATCCAGGCGCTCCTTTGCGAGCCGCTCCTCCTCGGCTTCGAGCTGCGCGCGCAGCGCCATCAGGCGCCGCGCGTCGTCGAGCAGCGAGGAGCGCTTCTCGCTCACATCGGATGCGCCATTTTGTATCCCCGCGAGCGTGAGTGTGAGGGGTCTGGTGGTCCAGTCCTTGTTGATGCGCCGGAACTCGCGGTTGAAGATGTCGCCCGCGAGGATGCGCCCCTCTTCGGGCACGAGGACCCCGACGCGCACGAGCTTCTCGACCATGTCGGTGAGCCGCTCCGGATCGCGCGCGAGCGGCGTCTGCGATCGAAAGCGCCAGAACCGAATGCCCATGTCGCTGAGAAGACGCCGGTTCAAGAGGAAGTCGAATTGGTCGCGCTCGGGTTGGAAGACCTGATCCTCGGCGAAGCGGAGCTGGGCGTCCGCTACCGACCGATTGAAGTCCGTGCCCTCTCCGCGAAGCAGCCGCGGGAGTCGAAACGACGCGCCCGTCTTGTCGGAGTTGCGCTGGTCGTAGCCCTGAAAGAGAGCGTCCTGCTGCTGCGCCTCGGTGAGCGGTCGAAGCTCGATGCGCGCGCGCGCTTGGTCGTTCGCGGCACCAGCGTGCGCACCGCCACCCGACTCCGCCTCAAGGATCAGGATCTTGTGGAAGTTCCGCTTCCCCTTAACGTTCTCCTCGATGTACCGCTCGATCCTCGGCACCGACGACTCCGACAGTCGGCCGCCCGAGACGAGGAGCGCCAGCGGCGGCACGCTCTTGTTCGAGAAGTAGAGGTAGTTGACCTCCTCCGATTCGCGCGAGCCGAGGACGCAGAGGAGCGTGCCGATCCACCGCGGCACGCCGTACGGCGAGCGGGGCGAGTGAACGTTGAAGTGGATCATCTCCGTCGCGGGCGCGCTCTCGGGCTCCTTCTTCAGCAGCGCCTCGGCGTTCGGGAACACGGCGCCGGTGAGCTTGGAGACGATGCGCGGGTCGCCAAACGCCTTGAAGAACACGCGGATGTGGTCCTGGATTTGGACGAGCTTGCGCACGTGCACCCGCGCGGGTGTCCGCTCGTAGGTGACGGGCGAGACCCGGCGTTGCTCCTGGATTTCGACGGGCTCCTTGTCGAGGGGGAGCAAGCGCACCGAGAAGGACGGCACGTACACAAGGCGGGCGACGCGGCCGGCGCCGTCGCGCAGCACCTCCCAGTAGGCGTTGCCGGTGACCTCGAGATCCTGGCGTGTGCGCCGCCGCAGGTCCACGAACGAGTGATCGATGCAGGCGAACTCGAAGAAGTTGTGCAGGCGCGCCTTCTCGACGCGCGCGAGCTGGGCGAGCTCGCGGGTGCGCGCGGCCACCTCGTCGGGCGTCGGCTCGAGCGGCGTACCCTCGGGGAGCTGGCCCCGGTCGCGCAGCGCCAAGCGTTCGAGCAGAAGGGTGTCGGCGACGCGTGCGCTCGCGTCGTCCGCCTCGAGATCGACGGCGGGCTCGAGGCGGTAGCCGAAGGCGTCGATGTTGGTCGCGTAGGCGTCGACGTTCTGTCGGAGGCTGTTCGAGTGCTCGAAGAGCAGGCATAGCGAGGCGGGGTCGTAGGGGGGCGGGATCGCGCCCGCGGAGGCGAAGTCCGCGTCCTCGCCGCCGGGTACGCTGGCCGGATCCTGGATGTCGCTGCCGATCACCACGGCCTTGAGCAGCGCCTGCGCGCGCTCGGCCGCCTTGGCGACGCGCGCGCGGATCACCGTGCGGCCGGCTCTTCGGCGTAGGCGATGAGGCGGTTCTTCGGCGCGAAGGAGACGGCGCGCACGCGGAAGCCGCGGGCTTCGAGCTGCTGCTTTGCCGCCTCGCGCAGGCCGTCGAGCGTCTCTGCCCGGACGGTCATCGGGGCTCCCGGGCGCGGCGCCTCGCCGGGGGCCGCCCCTTTGCGAATCACATGAACATCGACAGCCTGCTCCATTGCGGGTTCCTCACCCGGAGCAAAGCGTCCGATTCCTGCAATCGGGGACACCTCTCAGGCGGTTCACGGTCGAATTGGACTCGGCCCACGCGCCTACGGCTCGCCCTGGTCGGCTCATGTGATGATGCGCCGGACGTACCCCTGCTGCAGGATCGCGTGGCGCACGAACCCCGCGCGCTCCACGGGCGCCGCCACCCAGCAGAGGCCGCGGTGGCAGATCGGCTCGCCGTTCTGTCGCCGCGCGAGGTCCGCGCCGAGAAGGCGCAGCGTCGCCGAGAGGGCTTCGAGCGCCGCGGGATCTGCGCTCAGGGGCTCGATGAGGATCTCCTCCTCGAACGGCAGCGTCGGCGTCTGCAAGATGCGCCTCGCCTCGCCGCCGATCACACGCACGCCGATCTCCACGGGTTCGCGGCCCGGCGTGCGCTCCTTCTGGCACGCGAGCGCGACCGCCCAGAATTTGTCGGCGTGCCCCGACCGGGTCTTCTCCGCGTCGAAGGAGACCTTGCCCGAGGCCAAGACGCGCCGCTTGATGCTGTGGATCTGGGCGACGATGTCGCGGTGGCGCGGGAGCCGAACCGCCCGGCGCTGGAGCAGGATCTTGAAGTCCGTCGCCCAGCGCTCCTTGCTCTCGTTGGTGAAGTTCTCGGCCACGACCTGCGGGAACTCGCGCTCGAGATTCTCGGCGAGGTTCATGCCGATGCCGGTGCGGTCGATCGACAGGCGCGCGATGGGCACCGTGTTGAGCAGGCGCCGAAGCTCGCCCTCCTGCTCCGCGAAGGCGACCTGGCCGAAGCTCCGCAAGTAGACGCAGGTGAAGTCGCCGTCGACCTCGTCGAACACCGCGAGCTCGGATCGGTCGCGGGTACGCCCTACGTCGAAGCCGGCGACGAGGCGGCCGCTCGGAGCCGGGATTGCCGCGACGTCCTCCGCGACGCGAAGGTCGTCGTGCGTGCACGGCAGGATCAGATCGTAGGGGTAGTAGGAGTAGCTCTCGTCGACGAACGAGCATTCGAATTCCGCCTGGAAGTCGTCGACCGTGAGCGAGTCGAGCTGCTCGACGATCTTGTCGTTGCCGAACCGCGCGACGCGCTCCTCCGTCGTCATGCTGGGGGCGTCGCGCGCTGCGCTCCTCACGTCGTGGCAGAAGAACCGGCACAACCACCAAGGCACTTCTTGGCGCCAGTGATGGCGGTAGGGGCGAAGCTCCTCGGTCGCGACCTCCCAGAAGATCCCGCGGCGCCCCTGGGGTGTGGAGCACCCCGTGAGCTGCGCGGCGGAGCGAAGGATCAGCGCCGTCGAGCCGCGGTACACCTCGCGGTCGGCGACGTAGTGCGCGAGCTCGTCGAGGACGACGTCGCCCTTCTTGCCGCGGGGCGCCTTCGACGGATGGGAGATGATGCGCGACAGGCCGCGCTTGTCGCTGTTCGACTCGAACGCGAGCTCCATCTTGGAGTCGGTGACGAGTTTCTTCTGGAAGGCGAGCGGCAGATCCTCATAGACCTGCCGGGCGACGAGGATCTTCTCGGTCGCGTCTGAAAGGTTGTAACTGACAAAGACAGTCGTGTGCTTGGGGCGCAGGTGACATCGCGCGAGCGCCTCGAGCGCGATCAGGAACGAGTAGCCGACTTGGCGCGCCTTGGTCACCCAGCGGAAGCGCGAAGTGTTCTCGAGGAAGTGGAGCTGGTAGGGCTCGAGCGTGATCGGCTCGTCGTCGTAGCGGCAGAAGGCGCTGATGAAGCCCGCCTCCGTCGCCACCCACGCATCGAGCTCCTCCTCGGTGCGCTTGACGATCGTGAGCACGCGCTAGCTGCCGGACGGCTTCGTCGCTGTCCCTCCGGCGGCGGTCGCCGTAGTCGCAGGAGCGGGGCCTGCGGCGGGCGCCGGTCCAGGGCTCGCCGCGGGGGAAGGCGCGGGTGGGTTCGCCGCCGGAGCGGAGGTGGCGGGCGGATTGGCCGGCGCGGGGGGCGCGGGCTGCGCGGCTGAGGGCGCGGGCTGCGCAGGCTGCACGGGCGAGGGCGCGGGCTGCGCGGGCGAGGGCGAGGGCTGCGCGGGCGAGGGCGGGGGCGACGGGGCCGGCTGCGCGGG
>JBKQKP010000087.1:0-11001 GCA_052147435.1 Polyangiaceae bacterium
ATCACCCGCTTGGTGAACATCCCGTACGCCCCCCCGGGCTCCGCGTACTGCGACAGGTACACCTCGACGCTCCCCCCCGCGCCGCTACCGTCCACATAACGAAGCGAGACGAAGCGCTTCAAACCGAAGTGCTTATAGACCTCGCACTCGCCGTCGACCGCCGTCGTGCAGACGTCCTCGAGCGTGAGCTGCGCCTTCTCGCCGAACGCGCGGATCTGCCCCTGCGGATCGAGGCAGTAGTCGAGAGCTCCCGCTTTCAGCATCTTCGGGAAGACGGGCGCGCTCACGGCGTCGGTGTCCTCGCCCCCTCCACCCGCGCATGCTCCCGCCTTTGCGTTCGTGCTCGGCGGGGGGGGCGTTGACGACGACGGCGCCGGAGGGGGAGCACCCGCCCCCGAACCGTTGTCCTTGCATCCGACCGAGCCGATGGCCGCGGCCGCCGCGGCGACTCCGAGTAGGAGGAGGGCGGTGAAGGGGCGACTCTGAGCGCGCATTCGCCCTGTCTACCACGGCAGGCGACGCGCCGAGCGCCGCACGCTCCCGCTCTACGCAGCTTTTTCACAGCGTTGCAACGTGTAGCGAGGAACCGCGCGGGCGCGGTGGGGACACACCTCAAATCACGAGGGATCGCGCGGATCAAAGCCCCCCCCCGAGGGGCACGCGGCTTGCTCGAGTGGCCCCTTGGTGAATCGCCCGTCGCGCTCGCGCGCCCCTGAACACTCCAGCGCTTCCAGCGCCTGCACCGCCGCCTCGGCGATCCGCAGGGCGACCGGAGCAGGCTTCACGCTCATCGAGCTGATGGTCGTCGTGCTGATCATCTCCATCGTCTGCGTCTTGGCCGTCCCGTCGCTGTCGCACGAAGGGTACGAGCGCCGCGCCTACACGGACGCCGCGAGCGTCGCGGAGCTCGTGCGCGAGGCTCGAACACGGGCTGTCGCGCGGGGGGCCGCAGAGCTCCTGGTCATGACCGCGAACCCCACGGGCAACTCGGCCTCGTTCGCGCTCTGGGAGGCGAACACGGGGTCGGCCGGCGACGCCGGCCCAGCGACGACCGTCGCGTCGTCCTGCAACGCGCCCACCGTGTGGCCCAGCCCCGGCACGATCAACACGGCGGTCGGCGGGGCGACGGCAACGTTCGTGGACGGGTTCCAGATTGCCCCCACCGTCGGCGGCGGCGCGCAGACGATCGAGGGGCTCGGGAACATCAACATGCGGATCAACGATCCGATCGCCGGAACCCCGCTCGCCTCCGGCACGAACCTCTATCTCTGTTTCACCCCGGCAGGCCGGACTTGGTACTCGGAAGGATCGACTCCGCCTGCCACGTTCACCACCACCACGGCGACCAGCGGCGCGCTCGCGTCCCTCTGCTCCACGACGAGCGCGGGCGCCTGTGTCGGAGCCGTGACGGTCGACGTGACGGACGGCCCCTTCCCTGCCGGCCCCCTCGGCACCGCGAGCTCGACGAACCTCGTTCGCACGGTCTGGATTCCCCCCTCGGGCGCCACGCGCATCACGAGCCAGTAGGCCAGTCTTCCATGAGCTCCACCAAACGAAAGCTCCCCGTTGCAAACCAGCGCGCCTACACGGCGGTCGAGGTCATGCTCTCGATCATCGTCCTCGGCATCGGCGCGGCGGGGGTCATGACGATGCAGCAGGCATCCGTGCAGGGGAACGCCGACGCCCACATGCTCGACATCGGAAACTCGATCGCGCGCGAGTGGATCGAGCGGCTCCGCCGCGACGCCGTCACGTGGACGATGCCCGACGACTCGAACCCGAGCCCGAACTGGTCCACGAACACGTTCCTCATCTCACAGATCGGCAGCGCCACCAACGCGGGGAAGTGGATCTGGGCGACGGTCCCGACCGCGGGCCCGAACACGGGCTCTTCGGACTGGGGGTACGGCCGCAGCTTCGACATTCTTGGTCGCGATCTGCCGAACCCGCCGGCGACCTGGGCGGCTCAGCCGGCGACGACGTTCTGCGCGAACGTTCGCGGCGACTGGCTCGTGCAAGACCAGATCATCCGCGCCGAGGTGCGCGTCTACTGGCCGCGCCAGATGTTCGCCGCGCCGAGCGCAGCGCTCTGCTCCGGGAGCGAGACCCCCGACGCCCTCGGGACCGGCGGAGGCACGCAGGCCTACCACTTCATCTACGCGGCGACGGCGATCGCCAGGAACTCGGCCCAATGAGCGCGCGGCGAAAACGAAGCGCCTTCAACCAAGTCGCGCGAGGCTTCACGCTCGTCGAGGTCATGGTCGCCATGGTCGCGGGGCTCATCGTGGCGCTCGCCGTCGTGGGACTCTCGCGCGAAGCGACGAACACGTTCCACGAAGAGACGCGCGTCGCCTCCGCGGAGATGCAGCTCCGGACGGCGATCGACCGCCTCCGCGCCGACCTCGAGCGCGCGGCGTTCTCGAGCACCGGGAACATCTTCATCGACCCGCAGGTCCTCACGACCCCCGGCACGAGCACGAGCGTCAACAACATCGCGATCATCGGCAACACGACCCTCGCCAACTGCCCTTACAACAAAGGGACGGACATGAATCTCTGCACCCTCGCAGGGATTCGTCTCTTCGAGGGGGGTTCCCCCATCACGGCGGCGACCTTCCTCTCGACCGTCAACAACCTCAGCCCCGACGCGATCGACATCGGCGGGAACATGACCGGCGTGGAGATCCTGACCATCGGCGCCGGGAGCGGGAGTGGGCACGCGGCGATCGTGGCCGGCGCGAGCGCGTGCCAGGGGCAGCGCATCTACCTCGACGTCCTCTCGACGCCGGCTCTCTGGCGCCTCGTCGGAATGAGCCCGACGGGGGGCGACGCGACGTACGGCCAGCAGCTCGTGAGCGCATTCCAGCCCGTCGCCGCCGCGTCGTTCATCGTTCGCGTCGAGGACAACACGACGCACAAGACGCAGTTTGCCGCCACCTGCCCCGCTGCGGCGGCCGTTTGGCCGCCGGTCGCAGGCGGCGTCCCGCAGCCGTACGTCGATCTCGACGCCAACGCGAACATCACGCTCTCGGGCATCAACCCGAACGCGACGATCAACCCCGTTCAGATCGTGCGCTGGCAGATCGGCACGTCGCTCGTGAACCCCCCCGGCGACGGCGGCGTCTCGGATCCGAACAAGTACGATCTGACCCGGCAGTTCATCGACGCCAACGGCAACCCCGCGGGGAACCCCGAGGTCATCGCCGAGTACGCCGTCGATCTCAAGTTCGCGTTCACGATCGACACCTCTACGAACACGACGGGCAACTACAACGGCCTCGCGAACTCCCCGCTCGTGGTGAACGCCTTCGAGGAGGCATCGAACACGTACAAGAACGCGACGATCGCCGCGAGCGTAGCAACCTCGGCCCCCGGAGCCTCGATGAGCACCAACCCCGATCCGCAGCGAATCCGCTCGGTGCGCATGCGCATCGTGACCCGGTCGGCGATGCAGGACCGGAACGAGCAGCTCACCGTGCCCGAGCCCGCGTCCCCGGGCTGGAACGACTACCTCTACCGCTACTGCCTCGTGAACAGCGTCGCGGCGTGCAACCCCGCCGTCACGGTCCCCCCCACGCTGGTGCCGCTCGCCCGCACGCGGACCCTCATCAGCGAGATCGCGCTCCCCAATCAAGCGAGGCTCTGGTTCGAATGAGCACGCAACCTCTCACGCCGAGCATCACCCAGTTACCGCTCGCGAAGCGCCGTGCGCTCCGGCGGCGTTCCTCCGGCGGAGGGACGATGTTCGTCGTCGCCATGACGCTCGCCGTGTTGTCGACCGTCGGCGCCTGGGCGCTCCAGAGCGCGGCGCTCGAGGTGCGCATGGCGGGCTACGAGAGACAGAGCACGCAGACCCACTACCTCGCCGAGTACGGCGTGATGGCGACGATGCAGGAAGTGTCCCCCACGACGGCGCAGGGGGTCCTGCCTCTGGCGCTCTGCGGGACGAACAACGGGACCGCGGCCCAGCACGCCGCCTGCCTGTCGGTGCCGTGCCTCAACTTCAACACGACGCCCGTGAGCGTCATGACCGGGTGCACCGAGATCACGACCGTGCAGCCGGTCGCGCAGACCTGCTTCCGCTGGGAGGGGACGTCGGCGTTCCCGAACGGCTTCCCCGTTCCCGACACGACGGTCCCCATCCTCGACTTCGCGGACGGCGGCGCCTCGGGGAGCGCGGGAAGCCTCGGCGCGACGAGCACGTCGGGGAACTTCAGCACGGAGATCACGGAGGTCGCGAACGCCCCCCCGGCGAGCGGATTCTCCGGAGGGGGGATGACCTCCTACTGGGCGACGGTGACCGCGTACGGCCAGACGTCCACGTCCGGCAGCACCGCGAGCCAGGGGACGGAGCAGCTCCGGGCGCGCGTCCAGATCGGCCCGATACCGACGATCGTTCTCGGCACGTGTCAGTAAGGAGAGACGAGCCATGCGGAGGCATCACCTGAAAGTTCGCGAACGCTCGGCTCGACGCACGCGCCAAACGCAAACGCGACGAGCGATCGTGGCTGCGTGCGCCTGCGCTGGATCGCTCACCTACGGCGGCGTCGCCTCGGCGCAGCCGCTCGACGCCAACCCGCCGCTCCCCGACGTCCTTCTCATCGTCGACACCTCCGGGTCGATGGAGCTGATGATGGACGGCTGCAACGTCGACACCGGCCTCTATCTGGATGGAAGCGGCGGCGGAAACTGCTCGGGGAACATCCCCTGCGTCGCGGTCGGCACGAACTGCTCCTCCGCCCAGGTCGCGAGCGCGGCGCCCGTCGGCGCGCCGAACGGATACTGCGACGGCGTCACGTCGCGCACTCCGAACCGCTGGGCCACCGAAGTGCAGGCGCTCAGCGGGACGCTCCTCGCCTCGGGGGGGGCGTCCTACTCGTGCTTCAGCCTGCCGCGTACGGCCGGGTCGGAGTTCGCGACCGAGTACTCGTACCAGTACGGTACCTCGGTGGTGACGCCGTACGACATCAACTACTACCTGAACTACCACCGCCCGGTCGAACCGATCATCCCCGGGAGCGGCAGCGCGACGACCGCATGCGCGTTCGGCTTTCAGCAGGGGTCGACGCCCGCGTGGAACCCGTCCGACACCTCCGGCACCGGCTTCGTCCACAGCGAGAATCCCGTCTCGGGCTCGCCCGATTTCGCGGCCGCGCAGATCCAGGGGTACACGTACTACCTCCCGAACAGCAGCCCGTCCTCGCCGGCGATGAAGATGGGCCCCGTGTCGCCCACGACGGCGGGGGGCGTGTCCACGTCGACGCCGACCTGCACGATGAGCCAGGCCACGGACGGTCTCCTCAACTACGGGCTGAACTCGATCCGCTTCGGCCTCATGACGATCGACAGCGACACGCTCCCGAACACCGGCGTGCAGAGCGTCAGCGACTCCATCACCCTGAACCTCTCGTTCACCGACGTCGCGAACGGCGGCCTCGCGAACAACCTCACGACCGGGATGTGGAGCTACTACTACAACAACTCGAACGGCACGTGGAACGGGCTCGGCAACTGGGAGCAGCCCGGCACGACCTATCCCGGTGGATCGATCGGCCGCCCTGCCGGATGCGGCGAGGTCGGTATCTCGAACATCCCGTTCGAGGTGGGCGCGCGTAACCCCGCGGCGCCTCCGTGGGAGGGGCGAATGATTCGCTTCCCGCCGTCGAGCGTGACGTCGCCGGCTGCGAACAACAAGACGATCATGCAGGCGGTCAACGTGATGCGCCCCTACGGCGCGAACCCGATCGCCGGCCTCATGGACGACGCAAAGGCCTACTTCTGGGTCGACCCCGAGGGCCCGTCGAACAGCGCCGTCGACACGATCGGCAGCTGCCGGCCCCAGTACATCATCCTCTTCTCTCACGCCGCTCCGAACGACGACCTCGAGCCGTACTGCCAGGGGACCGCGAACGGGAACACCGGGATCTGCCCCTACGACTACCCGCAGTACATCGCCGCGGGGCTGGCGAAGGGGAGCTACGTCCAGGGCTCCGGGGTCCAGGGCTCGCAGAGCGCGTCGGCCTCGGGTGCCCCGGTGAAGACGTTCGTCGTGGGCTTCTCCCTCCAGACGACGCTCGGCGACGCAGGCGAGTTCAGCAGCTGCAAGCAGATCCTCTCCAGCTCGAACCCGCCGACGATCTTGACCGACTCGGCCCACTGCGGGACCCCCACGCTGAACGGCGACGGCGGTGTGGCCGGGAACCCGATCTACGCCTCGTGCTGCGCGCTCGCCGAGATCGCCGTGAGCGGCGGCACGCAGGTCCCCTACTTCGCCGACAACCAGAGCGACCTCAATGCGGCGCTCCAGGCCATCCTCGGCCTCATCTCGTCGAGCACGACCACGCGGGCGACGCCGGTCCTACTGCCACAGTCGGCGAGCTCGAACTCGGGGGGGGGCGACGTCGCCGCTCTCTTCGTCTCCTCCTTCGACCCGTCGACGACCGCCGTGTGGTCGGGCGACGTTCAACGCGAGCGGTACACCTGCCCGCAACCCTCCGCGAGCTCGGGCACCCCTCCGTATACCTATCCGTCCGACACCGCCGGCGACGATTTCGCCTACAACCTGAACAACTCCGGCGGGCAAACGCGAAACGTCATCTTGGTGGAGCCGGCGCTCAACGGCTCGGCGCGCAACGCTGCCGCCACCATCCGCCCGTACATCAAGGGGGAGACCGGGACCCCCCCGATCGGCTTCGACGGCTACTCGATCTACGACGGCGTCGAGTGGGGCTACTCGTACACGGCGACAGGACACAACGCCGGCTCGAGCGGCGTGGGGATCACCGGTGGGATCACGACGGACGCGCTCTTCCCTGGGAACGTCTGCAACTACTCGCAGCCGGGGATGACGCTCAACGTCTCCGACTGCGAGACGATCGCTCTCGGCTGGCTGCTCGGCATGCAGACCCCCCCCTCGGACTGGAACACGAGCATCGGGACGATCTACCCCTCGCGCTACTACACGGGGGCGAACGGAACGCCGAGCCCGTTCGGCGCCGTCTACCACTCGACGCCCGCCGTCGCGACCCCGCCGAGCGCGCTCCTGCGCGACGACTCGTACCAGTCCTTCTCGCAGTACTACACGTCGGGGTACGCGACGTTCACGGGCTCGGGCTCCGAGCCGCGCCATACGGTCCTCTACGTGGCCACGACCGACGGCCTCCTCCACGCTTTCGGCGTCGACTACAGCCCCGGGCCGACCGGTCAGGGGGACCCCTACACGTTCGTCGGCACGGGCCACGCGAACGAGGGGGGGACGACCGGGACCCAGAACGAGATGTGGACGTTCGTGCCTCCGGCGGTGTTGCCGCAGCTGATGAACTCCGTCGGCGGTGGCGAGGCGGTCGTTCTCGACGGCGCTCCGGTCGTCAAGGACACGGTCTTCCAGCGGACGACGGTAGGTACCGGCGAGGACTGGCACACGACGCTGGTCGCCGGCTTCGGTCAGGCCATGGGGGGCTACTACGCGCTCGACGTGACGGATCCGAGCTTCGCGGACCGCGGCGCGGTTCCGAACTCGTTCACCCCCCCCGCGCACACGGGCGGCAACAGCGGCACGCCTGCGACGTTCACTGCGGGCGTGGGGTACATGGGGCCGGCCGGCTCGCCCGGCGCGCAGACTCCGCCCGGCGGCGCGATGCCGATGGGCCCGCACTTCCTCTGGCAGCTGATGGACTCGAACCTCTTCGCGCCGGTCGGCGGCACCCCGGCGATCGGCACCGTGTCGATCCACGATCCGGACACTACGGGCAACCCGCTCACGGAGATCGGCGTCGCGATCCTTCCCGGTGGAGCGTCCACTCCGACGCAGTCGGGTACCTGCCTGCGCGTCACCTGCCCGGCGGCTGGCGTCACAGCGGGGGGCTCCTGCACGGCCGGCGCGGCCAAGATCTCCGACGCGAGCCCGGCCGGCTACCCGCTCGGCCCGTACGTCCGGCAGTGGAACGCCAACGCCTGCCCGGGAACGCTCCCATCCGGGTCGGCGAATCCGGCGCTGACGTCGGGCGGCGGGACCATCAACCCCGCGCAAGGGCGGTCGCTCACGATCGTTCGCCTCGACACGGGCGAGGTGCTCCGTACCTTCACGGTTCTGACGGACGTTCCGTCGAACTTCGCTCTCTACGGGACCACCGCGAGCTTCTCGCAGACGGCGAGCCCGAAGCTCACGAGCCAATACGCCTACAGGGGCCGCGTTACCCAGGCGGACTTCGACTCCCCGATCAGCGGCACCCCGGTCCCCTACCCCTCCGACGTCGGAGCCATCACGCAGCGGATCTTCGTGGGAGACCAGGACGGCACGATCTGGAGAGCCGACGTCAGCGACCCGAACCCGAACAACTGGTTCGTCGAGCCGTTCATCGACGCCTACAACACCAAGGTGCAGTCGAGCACGGCGGCCGCCGCTCTGGCGAACCGAGCCCCCATCGTGCTCGCCCCCTCGCTGTCGATCGGGCGCGACGGCAACGTGACGCTGAACTTCGGCACGGGCGACACGAACTTCATCGGGACGGCGACGAACCAGAACTACGCCTACGCGGTCGAAGAGGTGGCCCCCCAGCTGGTAGGGAGCTCGGCCGTGCGCCTCCTCGCGAGCCTCGACTGGTGGCTGCCGTTCCCGACCGCGGGCGAAATGATCACGGGCCCGGCGTCCGTCTTCGACGGCGGCTACTACTTCGCGACGTTCCGTCCCTCGGGGGGCTCCGCCTGCACTGCGGGAGAAGCCTACATCTGGGGCATGGACTTCACCGACCCCGCGAGCACGACCGGCGTCGAACAGGGCGCTAGCCCCACGACGGTGAACAACGGCGGCGTCTACAAGCTGACCGGCTCGAGCGGGTTGGTGCAGAGCATCGCTTCGGGGAACGCCATCATCCCTGGAATCACCATCACGTCGTCCTTGGCGTGCTCGACGGCGACGGCGACGACGGACCCCGCGACGGGTGGCCCGATGATCAGCATGTCGAGCTCGACCCCGCCGTTCTACGAGATCAGCGCGCTCCAGGGGAAAGCCGGTGGATTGGGCCAGGCGGCGGTCTCGCAGGTGAACGTCGCCGTGAGCGTTCATTCCGCGACGCTCGTCGACTCGTGGGCATCGATCGTGGAGTAGGATCCGGGGCCGTGAGAACGACGACCCAGGGAAGTCCTCGACGGGGGACCCCCTTCGCCTGCGCCGCTCATGTCGGGTTTGCCGCGTTTGCCGCGTGCGTGATGGCCGGCGCCGCCTGCAACCAAGACGAGCCCGCGCCCGCGCCCGTCACCGTGAATCTCACCCCCGGGGCAACGGCCGCCGTCGCGACCGCCCCCCCGCGCGACCACCTCGTCCCGGGCGAGCTTCTCGAGGGGACGGAGAGCGCGTTCGGGCTGAAGCTGCCGCGCGGCACGGTGGTGGAGAACGCCTTCCCGCAGCAGGTCTTCGCCCGGTGCGGCGCAAAGGCGACGGACGTGGCGAACTACATCCGCCCGCGCGTCTCGATGGGGACCGTCGCGGTCGGCGCCGCGAGCACGATCTTCGAGCGCGTGCAGGTCGCGTCGAACCCGGGCCGCGAGCTCGTGATCCGCGTCGAGGACGGACCGCTCGGGACCGGGTCGCGGATCACGGTGCGCGACGTCACCCCTCCTCCCGTGGATCCGACACTGACGGACGAGCAGCGCTGGCGGCAGGTCGGGATGACACCGGGCGGCGGACACATCGCGGATCCGACGCACCTGCACTGAGCCGCGGCGCACCGGGTGGACGCTGCGCGAGCTCACGGCTAAGCAGAGCGGGCCATGCGATCCGCGCGCACGCCCGCTTGCTTGCTCGCAGTCGCTGCGCTCGCATCACCAGTCGTCGCATGCAGCACGCCGCCGTCGTCGACTCCGCCGAGCACGTGCAACGCCGACGCGCTCGCCGTGGTGAGTGGGTACGATGTCGCGAGCTGCACGGGTAGCTTCGTCTTCGACGGAAACGGCTTCTTCCAGTGTGGCGCCGACCTTGGCGCCGACCCCGCCCTCGAGACCTCCGCCGGCAGGGCGTTCTACATCGCGCGCGACATCGGCAAGATCTACGAGCTCGACCCGCACTGCGGCACACCAACCGGGACCCAGTTCGTCACTAACCCGAGCGGCGGCTCGTTGGACCCACAGGACGTCGCGGTGGCCCCGGATGGAACGCTCTGGGTGCCCCTCTACACCGTCCCATCGCTCATCGCGCTGAGCGCCGATGGGGGGATCGCGCGCACCGTCGATCTCTCGCCCTACGGTCCGGACGGCGGCGGGAACCCCGATGCCACCGCGATCACGATCGTTGTCGTCAACGGCGTCTCCAAGGCGTTCGTCGCGCTCGAGATGCTCGACAACTCGCTCGCGATGCCCGCGCCGTACCCGAGCATCCCGTCGTTGATCCTCCCGATCGACGTGACCACGGGCGTCGCCGAGACTCCAATCCCGCTCCAGGGAAGAAACCCCTTCGGCCTCTTCGTGCCGTACGACGGCAAGTTGTGGATGGCCGAGCCGGGGAGCTTCTACGTCTCGAACGAGCCGCTCGCGGGGATCGAGGTCTTCGATCCGCAGACGTCCACGTCGCAGCTCCTCGTGCACGAAGCGGATCTGGGAGGGAGCATCGCGCAGGTGGCGATCACGGCCGGGTGCGGCGCGGCGATCATCGCCGACTCATCGCCGAAGAACCTCACGTCGCTCGTCACGTTCGACCCGGTAACCGGTATTCCCTTCACCACGGCGACAAACCCCGTCTTCGGGCCGACGACCGACTACGACCTCCAAGGGATGCTCTGGGTGGGGACCTCGCTCGCCGTCGGCGATCGCACGACGACCGCGGACGGAAAGTTCGCCGTTCACGTCTTCGATCTCACCGGCACCTGCACGCTTCAGGAGCGCCCCGACACGGTCTTCCTCCCCATGCAGCCCGTCGCGTTCGGCGCTCCCATCTAACGAGCGCGCCGCCGCATCTCAGAAGGTGTTCCGCGGACGAATCGCGCGAAAACCCCACCCCCCTGGCCCCCC
>JBKQKP010000088.1:0-118624 GCA_052147435.1 Polyangiaceae bacterium
ATACGCCCCATCTCGCGCGCCACCTCCGGATCGGTCGCGCGGTTTGCCTGTCGCGTCGCCACGAGCGCGCCGAAGCACTCGCGCACGCACCCCTCGACGCCGTTCTCCACCGCGAAGTCGACGAGCGTGCGGGCCTCCGTACCTTTGCGGATGACCACGCGCGCCGGCTTCGCACCTCTTCTCCTGGCGAGCCGAGCCGTCACGCGCGCATGCCGGACCTCGTCGCGCGCAGACCGCTCCGCCTGCCGCACGAGCGCGCGCGGCGCGCGCATCGACGCTAGCTCCGACGCCAGCCGGCGGAACGCGTGCACCGACGCTGCTTCGAGGTACGCCATCTCCGCGAGCGTCCTCCCGACCGCGTCCCCACGCGCCGCCCCCCTTCGTGCCACGAGCCCGTACGGACGCCGCCCGATCCCCGGCGCGCACGCCGGAGCCCCCGTCGCGCACTCGAGCGTCAGCGGCGTCACGTTCGGGATCGACGACGCGTCGACCGCCAGGCACTGGTACACGCCGCAAAGGCGGTTCTCCGTCGGCATATGGCTGCAGAGCGTCCCGCACTGGGTGACCAGGAGCGCGCACACTTCGGTCTCCGTCCCCGGCGGAAGCCCGCAAGGCAGGTTCTCGAAGAAATCGCAGCTGCCGTCGCCGCCGCCGTCGACCAAGCTCGGGTCGATGTATTGCGGGTCGCACGCGGCGTCCAGGAAACCGTAGATGTCGCGCGCGTCGATCGCCGAGCCCGCGTCCGAAGCGTCCTCCGATCCTGCAGCGTCGGAGCCGAGCGTCGCGTCGACGTTGCCGCCGCCCGCGTCCGTCGTCGATCCGCCCGCGCCATCGGTGCTCGGGTGCGCGTCGAGCGGCGTGCTCGCGTCGTCGCTCGACGCGCCCGACGTAGAGCACGCAGCCGGCGACGCGGCGGCGGAGAGGATCAGCAGGCGTTGAAAGAGCGATCGCAGTCGAGCTTCTTCGCGGTGGATCAATCGCGCCTCTCCTTCGCTCGTGCGTGGTACGCACGGGCGGCGCGAAGTCTGCCGACCTTGTCCGCCTCGCGCCAGGTTTGTCGATGCGCGTGCGTGGCCACGGAAGTCTTTCAGCGTGAGCGGCAAGTCCCGCGTATTTCGTCGGCGCTTTCTTCAGAAAGAGCGTGACCTCGGCCTCCTATCTGGAAACATGCCCCGCCGAGGCAGAGACAAGATGAGCCGAGCAATCCGACGGACGAACAGGAGTGTGTTCGCCCTCGTTGCCGCGATGACCGCGGCCACGGCGGCGTCGACGACCGCGAGCGCCTTCGAGCCGATACGCAAGCCGGAACAGCGCGAAGCCGCGCGCCTGCGAAAGGCTGCGCATCCGGGAAGCGCGCCCGTGGACTGCACGCACTACCCGGGCGGCGCGCCGAGCGCGGTGAACTGCTCGATGCAGTACAACAACGGGCCCGTCATCTCGAACGTCGTCGCCGTCACCGTCTTCTGGAGCTACGAGGGCAAGACGGTCGACTCGAACATCACCGCGTGGGCGCAGCCCTTCATCGCGGCCCTCGTGGACAGCCCGTTCCTCGATCTCTTGAACGAGTACAGCACGACGTCGCAGGGGGGAAACCAGACGGTCACGCGCGGAACGTCCACGCCCGCGTACACGATAACGCCGACGACCGCGACGGGCGCCACGGTTACGGACGCCGATATCGTCAGTGAGCTCGCCGCGCAGGTGAAGGCGGGGAAGCTCCCCGCCGTGAAGAACGACGCGAACGGAAATCCGAACACCGTCTACATCCTGTTCTTCGCGCCTGGCATCACGATCAATGGCGCGGGCGGCACGTCGTGCGTCGACTTCTGCGGCTACCACTCGAGCGGCACGTCGGGGAGCACGACGTACACGTATGCGGTCATCCCCGACCTCACCGTCGTTCAAACGTACTCGCTTCCCGACGGCGGGAGCGTCACCGAGCCGTGCGGCTATGGCTGCGCGTACCAGGCGGACACGAAGCCCGAGGTCGAGTGGTTCAACAGCACCGTGTCGCACGAGATCGCCGAGGCGGTCACGGATCCGGCCATCAGCGCGAACAACATTGCGTGGTACGACCAGCAGAACACGGATTTTGCGTGCGCCGGATCGGAGAGCCAGAACCAGCCGGGCGGCGGCGAGATCGGCGACGTCTGCGTCGGCTTCTGGGACGACGAGTACGGGCAGGGCGAGTGCGAGGACACGGCGAAGGTGCCCGGGACGAACATCTACGTGCAGCAGGTGTGGTCGAACGCGCTCGACGGCTGTTACGCGTTCAACGCGGCGACGAGCCCGGAGTGTCCGCCCGGAGGCTGCATCGACGGCGGTCCAGGCCCGGTGAACCCCGCGGGGCCGACGCCTGACGGGGGAAGCGGCGGGTCCGACTCGGGAGCGGGAGGCACCGACTCGGGCGCGGGAGACGCGGGGAGCGGCACGGATGCGACCGTGCCGACCGGCGAGGACGGCGGGCAAGGCCCCGGCCCGAACGATTCGGGGTCGCAGTCCGACGCGACGCTGTCCCTCGGCGACGACGGCGGCACGCCGGCGACGACGGGTCCTGTCGAAGGCGGCGCGGGATCCGGTAACGGCGCGACGGGAACGAGCAGCAGCAGCGGATGCTCGTGCACCAGCGCGGGCGGTAGTGCGCCTGCGTCGATCGGTCTCGGTGCAGCGCTCTTCGGGCTCGCCGCTCTTGCACGCCGAAGGTCGCGACGGCGCACCTAGGTGACCAGGGCGAGTCGACTCACTGCCCGAGTTGTTGAATGCACAGCGCGACCCCGGCGTCGTCCACCTGCGTCGGGGGGATCTGCGGCGCCGTAAGGAGCGCCGGCGGGTCGGTGAAGTCGAAGAGATCCATCAGCGGATCGGCGTTGGCGTCGCGCGCCGTGAGCGCGGGGATCTTGAACTTCGTCTCGATGAACCGCGCGATGCTCGTGTGGTCGTAGACCACGTGCGACACGTGCCCCTTCTTCGCGTACGGGGACACGACGATGAGGGGCACGCGGAAGCCGTACCGGTCGAAGCCCCCCGGGGTACCCACGTCAGAGCCGGCGAGGATCGGTGCGTCGTTGTCGGGGACGCAGGCCGGTGGCGGCGGGACGTGATCGTAGATGCCGCCGTTCTCGTCCCACGTGATGAAGAGGGCCGCGTGCGCCCATTGCGGGCTCGCCGCCAAGGCGCCGTAGATCTCACTCAAGAAGTTGGAGCCGAACTGCGGATCGCCCGGCGGATGGTCGTCGTCGCCCGTGGTTACCTCGTTGCTGAGGTTCGGGTCGACCCACGCGACGTGGGGCAACGTTCCCGCCGCGGCCTGTGCGAGGAAGTCGGCGATGGCAAACCGGATCCTCTGCGGATAGCGGATGCCGAGCGTAGGGCCCAGGACCGTGGCGAGGCCGGTCACGCCGTCGCCGTACGTGGCCCACGTGATATTTCGCTGCTCGAGCTCGTCGGAGACGACGACGTTGTCGGTCACGAGCGAGCTGATGGTCGGAAATCCATTCTCGACCTGCCCGAAGCTCGTGGCGGCCATCAAGTAGTCGCGGTTCGGGTCCGTGGGGCCAAGGAGCGAGCAGAAGTAGTGATCGGCGAACGCGAACGAGCTCGCGAGCTGGTACTCGAAGGGGAGGTCGTTCTGGTCGTAGAACCACATGGCGCGCTCGCCGTTCAGAAGGCTGCTGGCGTCCGGGGGGGGATCGCCGGCCGGGTTCATGTTGTTCTCGGCGTAGAAGCCGTCGTTCAGGCCGTTGTCCCAGGCCCAGTGCTGGCCTTTCCAGCTGTGGTCGGTGTCGAAGAAGCAGAAGCTCTGCGCGTGCGTCCATGGGAACGTTCCCCCCGCGTCCGCGCCGCTGTCTTGTCCCGCGTCCTCTCCGCCGTCTTCTCCGGCGGCGCCCGCGTCGATTGGACCGTTGGTCCCCCAGCCGGCGGCCTGCGACGGGTTCGAAGCGCCCGCGGGGGGCTCTTCCACGTCCGTCCGACCGGCGTACTCGTTCATGTGGCCGAGGAACGAGTCGAAGGACCGGTTCTCCATCATCAGGACGACGATCGTGTCGATGGGGATCTGCGTGTCGATCGGCGTGCTGGGCCCGAGCGTCTGCGCGGGCATGTCGCCGCGCACGAAGGCGCAGGAGGCTCGCCCCGCGGCGCCGGCGTCGTCGCTCGGCCGCGTGACCGGCTGATCCCACGACGGCGGCGTGGTGTACCCGTAGTTCACGTCGGGCGCGCCGCCGTCGAGCGACCCGGCGTCCTCACCTCCGGCGTCGGCCGCACCCGCTTCCGCCGGTTTTCCGCCGTCGAGCGGCGCGCTCTGATTGCTGCTGCACGCGAAGGCGGCTGCGAGCCCGCCGCAGACCAAGAAGGAGGTCACTAGGAAGAAGCGCATCCGACGGGACTAGCACGCTCCCGGGACCTTTGCGTCTCGAGTCGTGCTGGACGATCTGGGGGCCCGGTCAAGGAGGCTGGGTCTCCAGCCGACCCGATTCAGCCCTCGATCTCGTCGAGCGGCGGAGAGGTGACCGGCTCGCGCCCCCCGTCGTCGTGCGAGGTGTTCTCCTCCGCAACCGACGGCGACCCGCGCCGCTTCCTCGGCCGCGGCAGACCATACGCCTCGATGCGCGAGACGAGCGTCCGGCGAGACATCCCGAGCAGCTTCGCCGCGTGCGTCTGGTTGCCGCTGCATTGCGCGAGCGCCGACACGACGCGCGCGCGTTCCTCCGGGGCGAGCGGAGCCGAAGGGATCCTCGGCGACGCCGCACCGCGGGTGATGCGCAAAGGGCGAGGGGAGTCGCGCGAGGGGAGCACCCGGCCCATTTTCTCGGCGGGGAGGTGCTCCAGGGTGATCTCGCGTCCGTCGCCGGCCAGAAGCACGGCGCGATCAATGACGTTGCGGAGCTCGCGTACGTTTCCCGGCCACGGGTACCGCTCGAGAAAGTGCATCGCCGAGACTCCGACGACCGGCACCGAATGGAGCCCGAGCTCGCGGGCCGCCCGCGCCGCGAACGTGTTCGCCAGGGGCGCGATCTCGGAGACGCGCTCGCGCAGGGGTGGGACCACGATGACGACGGCGTTCAGGCGGTAGAAGAGATCTTCGCGGAACGTGCCCCGCTCTACCTCGAGCTCCAGATCGCGGTTCGTCGCGGCGACGAAGCGAACGTCGATCCGCCGCGGCTTGAGCGCTCCGAGAGGGAGCACCTCACGCTGATCGAGCACGCGCAGCAACTTGGCTTGGACCGAGAGCGGGAGCTCACCGAGCTCGTCGAGGAAGACCGTCCCGCCGTCGGCGGACTCGAGGAGCCCGAGCTTGCGCTGCACGGCGCCGGTGAAGGCTCCGCGCTCGTAGCCGAAGAGCTCACTCTCGAGGAGGTGCTCGGGGAGCGCCGCGCAGTTGACGCAAACGAAAGGGCGGCGCGCGCGCGGCGATAGAGCGTGAATGCGCGTCGCGAGCACGTCCTTCCCAACGCCCGTCTCCCCCACGACGAGGACCGCGATGGTTCCCGCGGCCACGCGCTCGACGATTGGTCGCAGTCGATCGATGGCTCCGCCGGCGACCGGCTCGCGCTCGGGAGACTCGACCGGCCTGGCACGGTCGGAGCGCGAGGGGGCCGCGAACGAGATGAGCTCCTCCGGCGTGCGCCCGTTGCTCGGGTAGCACGCGACGCCGACGTGCGCGTGCCCCTTCGCGAGCGGCGCCAGCTCCGTTCGCAGCTTGGCGACCAGCCCCATCGCGTCCCCTTGGTCGACCTCGCAGAGCAGTATCTCGTACTCGTCCGGCGCGTAGACGGCGACGACGTCCATCGGGCGAAGATGCTCGGTGAGCCAGGCCTCCATTTCCCTCACCGGCACCGACGCATGCAGGCGCGCCACGGCGAACGGGCGGCCCGTCGCGCGCGCGCTCGCGCATTCGTCCTCGAGCCGCGCTTCGAAGTAGCCGTGGCTCCACAGGTGACGAAGGCGTGGAGCAGCGCGCGCGGGCTGCAGCACGATCATCGCGTCTCCCGCCTTCACGAGCTCGCCGACCGGCAGCGGCGTGACGACTTGGGGTACGAGGCGATGCTCCGCGAGGAAGGTCCCGTTCGAGCTCCCCAGATCGACGACCTCCACGGCATGCTCCGATGCGCCGGTGCCGACGCGAAGCAACGCGTGCTGGCGCGACATCTTCCCGTCCTCGATGCAGATGTCGCAGCCGACGCTCCGCCCGATCGTCACCTCTCCGCGCTCGGGGAGCGGGTACGTGAAGACACCGCTCGCCGCCATCACCAGCAGCGACAGGCGCGCACCGCGCTCGGCGTCGTCCGGGAGGGTGATCCGGCTCTCCGTCTTTCGCTCATGGTGACGAACGGGATCTCGGTTTTCGAAAGTCGAAGGCATGGGCGGTTGTTGCGTTGCGCAGTTGTGAAGTCGGACTCGGTTGTGCAGTTGCGCAGCAACTGATTGCGCAACGCCGCCTTTACAGTGGGAGGGAGCGTCGCGCGCAGCTCACCATTCGCAAGCCGTGGACTTAGCACATTGTTTTCGTTTGCCACGGAAACGATGACGCAGCGCGCCCTCCGGGCACGACCGTTGCTGACGCGACCAGCGTGAGGTCAACAACGTGAAAAGAATCAAATCCGCGACTCTTCTTCTGGTGGCTATCGGTGGTGCGGCGTCCTCTGGCGCTGCGTGCAGCGCGGCGCCGACGGATCCCGTGGGGACCTCCGGCCAGGCGGCGACGACCGCATGTGCACCCCCCTGGTCGGTCGAGCGCGGCATCAAGCAGGCGCAGTTCGACGCCTACCTCGCGCAGAACGCGAGCGGGTTCGAGTCGTTCAAGAACGCGGCGCTCGGCAACCTGGGCGTTCCGATGGTGATGTTCCGGCTCTTCCCCATTCTGTTCCCGCAATACTGGGGCCCCCCCAGCATGAACTTCGCCCCTGTCGGGTTCGCGCAGGATCCTTACGAGCAGCGGGTCCTGCCGCTCGGCCTCGGCTACGCCGGATCGACCCCTGCCGTCACGACGCCCGCCGGCCCGGTCAACGTGAACGTCGTCACGCTCACCTGCATGGGCTGTCACGGCGGACGCGTGCAGGGACCTGACGGGATCGTGCGCACGATCCCCGGCGCTCCGAACACGCAGTTCGACGGCTTCCGAACGGCGGTCTACGCGACCGTCAACGACCCGGGCTACACGGCCGCCGCGTTCCGCGCTGCGCTCGCCGCCGAGCCGGCCGGCTGGGTCTACGGCGACCCGTCGCTCCTCGCCCAGGAGACCCTCGAGCGCGACATCTTCATGGCGCCGGGCGGCGCGGAAGGGATGCTCGCGCAGCTCCAGGAAGGCTCGAACTTCTTCGCGACGCGCTTCGAGGAGACGCTCGGCACGTACACCTATGGCCTCACGCCGAACGCGCCGAACCCCGCGGGCCCCACCCCCGGATACCTCGACGCCATCGGCGCCGGGATCACGATCGTCGTCGACCCGACCGTACTCACGCCCGCTCAAGTCCAGGCGGCGCTCCCGCCGGCACCGGCGATGATCGACATCATGAGCGTGTGGATGCAGAACGCCCGCCCCGCAGCGCAGTGGGACGGCAGCATCGAGGACCATCTGCACCGCAACCTGGCCGCCGAGTTCGGCGTCATCGGCAGCCCGACGAACGTCAACATGCGGAACGCGGACGTCACGACTCTCTTCACTGCGGCGATGCCGTCTCCGCCGTACCCGTACGACGTCGACGACGCGGCGGCCGCCGAGGGATCCGTGCTCTTCGGGCAGTACTGCGCGTCGTGCCACCACGACGGAAACCCCACGATCTTCCCCCCGGCAGTCACAGGGACCGACCAAAACCGCGCCATCATCTGGACGCCGTACTCCGTCGCGGCCCTTCAGGACGTTCTTCGGGAAGCGTGCACGGATCCCGTCACGTGCAACCCCGGCGGCGTTCCCCTCACGAACGCGCAGATCGTGAACCCGACCGGAGGCTACATGGCGCTTCCGCTGAGCGGCATCTGGGCTCGCGCCCCGTACCTGCACAACGGCTCGGTGCCGACGCTCGCCGCGCTCCTCACGAACAAGCGCCCGGCGCAGTTCTACCGAGGCAACATCACGTACGACACGGTCAACGTCGGTTTCGTCTCGACCGCGGCGGTCACTCCGTTCGCTGCGCTCTACGACACGACGCTCTCCGGGAACTCGAACGGCGGACACAACACGCCGGAGTTCCTCGGCCCGATCGACTGGGCGCAGCAGCCTGAGAAGCTGCACGCGATGCTCGAGTACCTGAAGACGCTCTGATCCGAACCGCTCACGAGAACGCCGGCGAGCCCACTGCACGCCGGCGTTTTGCGTTTGGTCGTGGCGCGTGGGCCCGAGGAATCTACTGCTCGATCCCGTCCCAGAAGTCGCACTGCGACTGCTCGAGCTTCGTCTCCGTGGACTGGGTCGTATCGAGCACGATCTCGGGCTCCGTCGTCATCTCGTACGCGGGCCACGCGAAGCGGTTCGACCCGTTCGGATTGCCCGACGCCGCCATCGACCCCCAGTACGCCATCATCAGCTGAGAGAGCGGCACTTCGTTCGCTTCCAGGCCGAAGGCCCCGGCGATGTCGTTCCCGAAGACGAAGACGAGCTCCGAGCCGTGGAAAGCTCCGAGGTTCAAGAACGGCGGGTCCTCCATCACGTGGACGAAGTCGTACCGAAAGACCGGCGTGCCGGTGGCGACGATCCCGCGAGCGACGCGGCGCGTGGGGCACAAGAAGACCCCGTCCGTCATCGCTTGCACCGCCGCAGCTTCGTACGAGCCGTTGAACGAGGAGATCGGGTACTCGGCCACGATCGCCGAGCCCTGCCCCGCGACGAGAGTGTTCGCGAACGCGAGGTAGCTCGCGTCGTCGGTGGGGGGGGACTGGAAGACGAAGAGGGATCCCTCGTTCTTGTTGTTCCCGAGGAGCGTGGGAACCTTGTTGATCGCGCCGGAAGCGAAGAGGGTCACGGGATCGGCGGGGACGATGAAGCCGTCGACTGCCGGCCAGAACGTGGGGCTCGTCTCGCTCCCCCCGGTGCCGAGGATGGAAGCGACCGACTGGCCCCGCAGACACGTCATGATGGTGGAGGCGTCGGTGCACCCGAGCGCCGTCGCAAACGATGCTCCTTGTGCATCCGCGGCGCTCGTCGGCACTGCGGGAGAGCCCGACGCCGCCGCGCCGCTCTCCACGATCACGCGCGCGAAGAGTCCAGCGCTCTTCGGCGACACGAGATGCAGGAACATGCTCGTCCCCCCCGCCGACTCGCCGAAGATCGTCACGTTCGTCGGATCGCCGCCGAACGCGGCGATGTTCGCCTGCACCCACTGGAACGCCGCGATCTGATCTTCGACGCCGTACTCGCCCGAGGACGGGCTCGTCGGGTCTTCCGCGCGGAGCGCGGGGTTGGACAGAAAGCCGAGCGCACCGAGGCGGTAGTTCAACGTGACGACCAGGTTCCCCGTCGCGGCGGCGAGATTGGAGCCGTCGTAGAGGGGGAAGGTGCCGGAGCCATAGAGGAAGCTACCGCCGTGGACGAAGACCATGACCGGCGCCGGCTTCGCCGCGGGGGAGATCGGAGCCCACACGTTGAGGTAGAGGCAATCCTCGTCCGACGACGCCGTCCCGAACTGCGAAGCGGCTTGTGGACACCCCGAGGCCGGAAACGAGGGGCGAGGCGTGGTCCACGAGGCCGCCGGCTGCGGGGCCTTCCAGCGAAGATCGCCGGTCGGCGGCGCCGCGTACGGGATGCCCTTGTAGTTGCAGGTCACTCCGTCGGTCCCCGCGAGCAGCGGCCCGTTCGCCGTCTGGATCGTGGGACACCCCGCGCTACCGGCGTCCGCGTCGCCGTCCGGTCCCCCCGCGTCGTGTGGAGCCGATGCGTTCGGTGACTTCGTCCCGCACGCCGCCGCTATTCCGCAAAGGACCAAGACCGCGCTCGCGCTCGTTCGCTTCATCGTCGACGACTCTCGTGCCCCGCCGGGCCGGAGGATGCAAGGCGGGACTACTCGCAGAACGTGCTGGCGACGGCCTGGTACTGGGCGAGCTCGGGGTTTGCGGCGTTGGTCGTCGCGCCGCAAGCAGCCGCTGTGGTGATCGTGGAGGGGCAGTTCGTCGAGATGCTCGTCGTGTAGGCGCTGCACACGGTGCCATCGGCGGAGGCGAGGCAGGCCTGCCCCTCCGAGTTCGAGGCCGTGGAGCACGTGTTGGAGCAAGCCGCGGCCTCGCACTCGGCCTGCTCCTGCACGGCCGTGGCGCAAGCCGCGGTGGCTCCGATCAAGGCGTAGCAACCACCGAGGTTGAGCCACCACGCGCTGCTATAGAGGATGACCGCGCCCCAGGTGGCGTTCGACGGTTGGCTCGCGAGGCAATTGAAGCAAGCCTCGGAGCTCAGGTCGGAGCCGTCGCAGATCGGGGTCTGCGGCGGAGTAACGCTCAGACAGTCGTTGAAGAACGTCGTCACATCGGTCGAGGTGCAAGAGCCCTTGTTGTTCGCGGGTGGGTTGTAGCCCGGGACGCAGGAACCGAGAGGCTGCGGAGAGCAACTGGCGCCGACCGAGCCCCCCGCGCAGTTGACCGAGCCCCCGGGCGAGGCGTCGGCTCCCGCGCCCCCCTCCGGGGACGGGCCACTCGACGAGTCCTCGACGCTTGCCTCGCTCCCCTCGTTCACGCCTACGGGTGCGCTGTCCTCGCTCGCTGCGGCATCCTCGCCCCCGCCGCCCGTTGGAGCGGCCGCGTCGCCCCCCTGCTCCGGTCCAGGGACGTCTTCGAGCCCCGCTATCGTCGCGCATCCAGGCGCAAGCGGCAGCGCGATCGCGAGGAGCAGGACGCATCCCGGTATCGGTGCAAACCACCGCTGCTGCGCGCGTCTCATCTCAGAACCTCCCTTGCAACGTCATCCCCCCGCCACCCGGGCCGACGCTCGGCGTGACCCGTAGCCCCGCGGGCTGAAGCGATGCCGGCGAGGAAGCCGGTGCGGTGAAGAAGAGCAGCGCTCCGCCGACGAGCAGCGCCCCCCCGACGATGAACCCGACCGTCGAGATCGTGGAGTCCGTCGCGGCGGTGGCGTGGTCCGACAGCGCCTGCGCGCGATCGCTGCAGTCGTCCGCGCTCGGGCACTCGTTCTTCTGCTGGCTGGAGGCCGACAGCGCCTGCGCCCCCAGGATGCTCGCCGTGGCGACCGCGCCGATTCCCAGTCCGACGGCGGCGAGCCCGATGATCTTTCGCGAGCCGAGCCCCGTCGCGGTAGGTTCCGCGGGCGGCGTTGGAACCGCTGCAGGGGTAGAGCCGACGACGATGCGCTCTCGCCGCTCTTTCTCCCCCTCCTTGATGACGAGGTGGCGCGTGATCGGAGGCTCACCTGCCGCGGCGAACGTGAACACGTGGTCGCCCGGATCGACCCGCAGCGCACGCCCCTCGAGCTTCTTGGTCAGCAGTGCGCCGTCGGCGGTCACGGTGACGGCGCTCACGTCGGAGCCTGCCCTGTCCTTCGCGTCGAACACGATCGTCGGCTGCGCGCGCTCGAGCTCGTCCAGGCGCTGCGCGCAGTCGTCGCGTACGATCGCCGGGCAGCTCGCCGCCTGGCAGGCCTCGAGCTTCGCGCGCGCCGCGGCGAGCTTGCCGTCCATGCGCAGCGCCTGCCCGTCCGCGTTGGCGTTCGCGCACTCGGCCTTGGTCAGAGGGTCTCTCGCCGAGTCTTTCGCCCCGCTGGCCGTCGACGCGCAGAGCACCGAGGCGAGCGCGCCCCACGTGGCGAGGGCCCTCGGAGCGGGCGCGATCACAGGCACTCCGGTTTGAAGACACGAACGCCGCGGCCGTCGAAGTAATACGGCGGATTGCACTTCGCGCGTGCCGCGTCTGCCGGACGATCCGTCGCACGCGACGGGTTCGGGGCTGGTCTCGCGACAGGACGGGGCGCGATCGCCTTTGGAGGCGGGAGGGGCGAGACCGGGATCGTCTTTGGAGGCGGGAGGGGCGAGACCGGGATCGTCGGTTCGGGAGGAGGAGCAGACTCGGCTTGCGGCGCTCGGTCGGCACCTGTCGGCAGAGCCTCGCGTGGCGGGGCGCGGTCGACCTCGGACGGAACGACGGAGCGCGGCGGGGCTTGTTCGACGCCCGACGCTCCACTCGGCGCTCCGGAACGCCCCCACAACGCCGCCGCGATGCAAGCGACGAGCAGTACTCCCGCGGCGCCGAGCGCTTCGGGGCGCGTCGGGCGCCGCCGGGTTGGGGCGGCGCTCAGCCTCGGCGTCGTTTCCACCGAAAGGCTCGTCTGCTGCGACGCGACCGTCGGTACGTCGTCGTTCAGGTCGCGACCGCGATGCACGAGGACCGTCGATACGTCGGCGGCCCCCTTCGTCGGCGCGCGCGTCCCGCCGCTGCGTTCGATCCTCGTGAGCGCCGGTGAGCTCCTCGCCGGTGGGCTCGTCACCCTGTCCGAGCTGCTCTCGATCTCCGCGAGCAGCGCCCCGCGCTTCGTGAGCGACTCGCGCGCCAGCTCTTCGACCCATTTGCCCACGTCGGTCGGGAACGCCGGCGGAACGGCGTGCAGCAGCGTCTCGGCCATGTCCTGCGCGGAGGCGAAGCGGGCGGCCGGGTTGGACGCGAGCGCCTTCATGACGAGCGCGTCGAGCTGCGCCGGCACGTTCGGCGCGTGGTAGCTCGGCGGATCCTTGGCCCCCTCGAGGACCTGTCCAATGACGGCGAAGTCGTTGTCCGAGGGGAAGAGACGCTTGCCCGTGAGCGTCTCCCAGAGGACGGCCCCCATCGAGTAGACGTCGGCTGCGCGCGTCACCTCGTTCATCGCCGCCTGCTCGGGCGCCATGTACGCGATCTTCCCCTTGATGACCCCCGAGCTCGTCGTCTGCAGCCGGCCGGCGGCCTTCGCGATGCCGAAGTCGATGACGCGCGCCAGGCCGTCGACCCCGACGAGGATGTTCTGCGGCGACACGTCGCGATGCACGATGCCGAGCGGAGCGCCCTGGTCGCTCGTTGCCTCGTGCGCCGCGTGAAGGCCGTGCAGCGTGCCGATCGCGATGGCGCTCGCGATCTCGAGCGGCACCCGCCGACCCTGCAGCATCTCGGACCTCAGCAAGCGCGCGAGCGACTCGCCGCGCACGTACTCCATGATCACGAGGAGCTCGGTGTCGGTCGCCACGACGTCGAGCGTCGGGACGACGTGGGGGTGGTTGATGCGCGCGGCCAGGCGCGCCTCGTCGATGAGGGTCCTCAGAAATTCCGGATCTTCCGACAGGTGTCCGTGCAGTCGCTTGATCGCGACGGTGCGCGAGAAGCCGGCCTCGCCGAGCAGTCGACCGAAATGGACGCTCGCCATACCACCCGCGGCGATCTTGCCGTAGATGGCGTAGCGGCCGAGGACGTGCGGTGTGGCGAGATCCCCCACGGCACTGAGTCTACGTAGGCATTCAGGCAACGCCACATCCCTGAAACATCTCCGGGGTGGTGCGCCTGTGACCCACCCAGCGGGCAGATTACAGAGTGGTGCAGCTGAACCCTGTCCTCTACGTCGTCACAGGCCTAGGTACGATGCCCCCGTGACCGACGGCGCCATCGACACGCTCGCCTCGGCGGCAAAGGGGGACGAAGAGCTGGCTCGGGGGGCCATGCTCGACCGGTACCTCATTCTCAGGCGCCTCGGGCGCGGGGGGATGGGGGTCGTTTACCTCTCGCTCGACGTGGACCTGGAGCGCCGGATCGCGATCAAGGTCCTTCGCCCGCAGGCTGCCCACGGGATCTCGGTCGACGACGCGCGCGCGCGGCTCCTGCGCGAGGCGCAGGCCATGGCCAAGGTGTCTCACGCGAACGTCGTCACCGTCTTCGACGTGGGCACGATCGGGGACGAGGTCTTCATCGCGATGGAGTACATGCACGGCTCGACGCTCCGGCAGTGGCGCGCGGGAGGGGGGAGGAGCAAAAAGGAGATCGTCGCGGCGTACGTTCAGGCCGGGCGCGGGCTCGAAGCGGCGCACGCCGCGGGTATCTTCCACCGCGACTTCAAGCCGGACAACGCGATCATCGACGCGCGCGGTCGCGTGAAAGTGTTCGATTTCGGCCTGGCGCGCCTCGAGCGCTCCGCCGACGGTGACGCCGAGCCCGGCGAGGCGGGTTCGCGCGACGGCGTCACGCGGACAGCGGAAAACGACACGGCGCTGCCCGGGGACCCACCGTCGCTCTCGAGCCCCCTGACGCGCGAAGGGCGAATCGTCGGGACCCCCGAGTACATGGCGCCCGAGCAGCTCACCGGCGTGGCGGCCACAGCGCGGAGCGACCAGTTCAGTTTTTGCGTGGCGCTCTACGAGGCGCTCTACGGCGTGCGCCCTTTTGTCGCCCGGTCGAATGCAGAACGGCTCCAGGCGATCCGAGGGGGCCGTCTCGCCGAGCCCCCTACGAAGGAGCGAGTCCCCGTAGCGATCCGTCGCGCGCTCGTCAGAGGACTCCACGCGGCGCCGGAGAAGCGATTCGAGACGATGGGGGAGCTCTTGGGCGCGCTCGAGCGGGCGAGCGCGCCGCCGCGCTGGCTCGGCGCGAGCGCCGTCGGCGTCGTGCTTCTCGCGACGATCGGCCTCGCGGCGGCCCGCTCCTCGACACCCGGGCCGTGTCGCGGTGCGCCCGACGCGATCGCGCCCGCATGGAGCGCCGCGCGGGCCGACCAGGTAGAGCGTGCCTTCGCGGCGACCGGGAACGTTCGCGCGAAGGAGGCGTTCGCGCATATGCGACCGCTCCTCGATCGCTACGCCGGCGCGTGGGTCGCCGCGCAGACCGATGCCTGTCTTGCGACGCGCGTGCGGGGCGTCCAGTCGGACGAGGCGCTCGACTTGAGGACCGCGTGCCTCGGGCAGCGGGCACAGGAGCTGAGGGCCACCGTCGATCTGTTCACCCACGCCGATGCCCGAATGGTCGACGACGCGGTGCTCGCCGCGTCGCACCTCGATCCCGTCGCCGCGTGCGACGACGTGGCTGCGCTGCGCGCGACGTATGCCCCGCCGAAGGACGCCTCGGAGCGGCGCTCGGTCGAGGAGCTGCGCCGCCGTCTCGCCGAGCTCGACGCGCTGTTCCTCGCCGGGCGCTACGAGCAGGCAGAGCCCCTGGCGAACGCGCTGTCGGCGGACGCCGCTCGCGTCGGCTACGCCCCCGTGCACGCCGAAGTGGAGCTGCGGCGCGGGCGAATCCTCGGAGTCCTCGATCGCTCCGACGCCAGCGGCGTCCTCGAGGGCGCGGCGCTCGAAGCCGACGGCGCGGCCGACGACGCGACCGCCGCGGAGGCGTGGGTCAAGCTTGCCGACCTGGCGGGGAACCGCTACGCCCACGACGACGCCGCTCGTTACGCTCGCCTCGCCGACGCGAAGATCCGGCGACTGCGCCGCGGGGAAGAGCTCAGGGTGAAGCTCCTCGAGGCCGAGTCGTGGGACGCGTACAAGCGCGGCGCGACGGCCGACGCGCTGGCCCTCGCCCGCGAGGCGCTCGCGCTCGCAGAGCGAGCGTCGGTCGGGGCCGACCTGATTTTGATCGCGCGCAGCCGCGTCGCGGACGCGCTCTGGGACAAGGGGGAGATCGAGGACGCGCTCGCGACGTACCAGGCATTGCACGCCGACTACGTCGCGCTCCTCGGCGAGACGCACCCGGCCAGCCTCCGGTCGCTCACGGACATCGGCGAGGCGCAGACCGAGCTGGGGGACTACGACGCCGCGCTTCGGACGCTCGAGCCGCTGCGCGTGATCAGCTTCGAGCGCGAGCCGATGGTGGGGGCGTACGGCAGAGTGCTCCTCGCGGAGGCGCTCGCCGGCGCCGGGCGCCACGCGGAGGCCATCGCGATGTTCGACGCGAGCGACGCGGTGATGCGCGAGCGCGCGGGGGAAGGGGAGACGACGGCGGAGAACGAGGCGGATTTCGCGCGGGCGCTCGTGCAGAGCGGGGCGACGCGAGAAGCGGAGGCCTACGCGAATCGCGCGGTCGGCCTGCTCGGTAGGTCCGGCGGTCGCCAGCAGGAGCTCGGGGAGGCCTACGGCGTTCGCGCCCTTTGCGAGGCGCGGCGAGGGGACGGGGCGAGGGCGATCGCCGACGCAGACAGAGCGCTCGACGTTAAGGAGAAGCAGTACGGAGAGCGGGGCGAGCTGATCCCGAGGCTGGCCAAGGGGCTCGCGCTGGCTGGTGCGGGCAAGAAGGACGCGGCGATCGTGGAGCTGGAGCGGGCGGCGGAGATCGGTCGCCGCGCGCGAGGCGACGCGGCGATCCGGGACGAGGTGCGCAAGGGGCTCGAGCGGGCGCGATAGGCTACGCAGCGCCTCTCCGGCCCAGCCCTACGCTCCCCCCGACGAGGTCGTCGCGCACGCGTGCGACCCCACGCCGGCGCGCCGGCAAAGCACAGCCAGATCCTGCACGCATCGCTCGACCATTTCGAGATCGCGGGGAGTCCCGGACGAAACGACCGCCTCGAGCTCGGCGGCGGCGCTCGTGATCGACGGGAACCCGAAGGACCCTCCAGCCCCCTTCAGCTGATGGGCGAGCTTGCGCAGCTCCGTCCACTCTTCGCGGCGCTTCGCGTCGGTAACCTGGCCGGCGCGATCTGGGAGCGCGGCCGCGAACTGGGCCACGGCGTCGCCGACGTCCTCGTCGTTTGCGAGCTCGCTCACGAGCGGCTTGAGCGAATCGGTCGTCGAGCGTCGCCCATTGCCGGTGCGCACGTTCCGAGCGACCTCGATGAAATCGCGCACCGTCGAGAGCAAGACAGGACGGTCGATCGGCTTCGTCAGGTACTCGTCGCACCCGCCGGCGAGGCACCGCGCTCGATCCGCGGCCATCGCGTGGGCCGTCAGCGCGACGATGGGGCCGGCATAGTTGGCGACACGGAGCTTCGCGGTCGCGGCATAGCCGTCCATCTCGGGCATCTGCATGTCCATGAGGATCACGTCGAAGGGGGCCCCGCTCTCCAGCGCCGCCATCGCTTCCTCGACGGCGATGCGGCCGTTCGGCGCGATCGTCACCTCGGCGCCCGCCCTCCGTAGGACGGTCGCGATGAGCACCTGATTGTCCGGCCCATCCTCCGCCAGGAGAACCCTTCCGGCGAGCTTCACCTTCGCTTGCGACGCCGGTGCGCTGTGGGCAGAGTCCGCGATCGCCTCGCGAGGGCTCGAGATCATGGGCAGGTCTCCGAGCGGGCCCGTCCCCACGCGCAGCGTGAAGGTGCTCCCTCTCCCCGGTACGCTCTCCACGTCCACGCTTCCGCCGAGGAGCTGCGCGAGCGACGAGCAGATCGCCAGGCCGAGACCGGTTCCGCCGTACTTGCGCGTCGTCGATGCGTCCCCCTGGGAGAACGGCTTGAAGAGACGCGCGATCTGCTCCGCGGAGAGGCCGATGCCGGTGTCCTCGACGCGGTACACGAGCTGCGGAGACGGCGACGCGTCCGGCTCGTAGGCAACGCGGACGCAGACCCGCCCGGTCGTCGTGAACTTGATCGCGTTGCCGACGAGATTGACGAGGGTCTGGCGGAGGCGAGTCGGGTCGCTCTTGATCGTCGCCGGGATCTCCGTTTCGAAGACGAGGTCGAACGCGAGGTGTTTCTCGGCGGCGCGCGCACGCATCAGCGAGGCGACCTCGCAGGCGACGCTCGCGGGCGAGCAGTCGACCTTCTCGACGCTCATCTTCCCAGCCTCGATCTTCGACAGATCGAGGATGTCGTTCAGGATCGTGAGCAGCTGCGCGCTGCTGCGGCGGATCACTTCCGTATGACTTACGCGTTCGTTGGCGTCGAGGGTCGGATTGAGGAGGAGGTCGGCGAAGCCCTGGATCGCCGTCATCGGGGTTCGAATCTCATGGCTCATGTTCGCGAGGAACTCGCTCTTCATCCGGTTCGCCTCGCGCTCTGCCAGGTAGCGCCTCTCGGCGTCGATCTTCAGCTCGTGCTCGGCGCGGACGAGAGCGTCGCTCCTCTGCTCGAGCTGGGCGTGCGCGATCGCGGAGCGCCAGTATTCGGCGTGGAGGTTCCGGCCGAGAAACAGCATGTAGGCGAGATAGAGGGCGAGGAGAAGCGCGAGCGGGTACTTGTCGGGCGAGTCGGCGACGAGCACGGCGAGGAGAGACGGGACGACGAGGAGCAGCCCCGCCACGCGCACCAGGTGCAGGCGCGGCGAGAGCGAGTACGCGGAGCCGACGACGAGCGCCACGGATGCCCCCATCATCATGGTCGTCGGCACGACGATCCCGAGGACCCGGACTGCCGCGGCGATGTAGAGACCGTACGCGCCGAGCATCACGACCGAGAGACCGAGGAAGACGCGCCGCCATCGCGCCTCGCCGAACGCCCGCTTCCCGCGGGCCGTCGTGCCGAGCGCGAACCGCGCCCCGCTGCTCATGGCAGTGACTGCGGTCAGCGCGACCGCGAGCAACGGGGCGCGCGCCCCGAACGCGGTCCCGAAGGTGAATCCGACGAGGGACAGGACGTACGCGGGGAGACCGAAGAGCGCCCGACGGGCGAGCACGGCGTCGGCGTCGCTCTCCAACCGCTGCCTGACGGCCGGGCTGAGCTCGTCGGAAAGAGATCCTGGCATGAGCAGCCAGAACGGCCGGGCCGAGGGGATCTTTAGGGAATGCTGGGCGCCACGAGCATATCTACAGTGTGCGCAGCGCGGGAGAAGCCGCGTCCGGCGAGACGCTCGCCGCCTCCCTCAGAACTTCGGCTTGAGGGTGCTCCCTGCGCGGAGATTGCCCGATTCGTCGAGATCGCCGAGCACGGCAGGGATGGCCGTCCCGAGCATCTTCTTCCAGCCCGGGCCCATCATCAGCTTCGCGAGGAGGAATCCGCCCACGCCGACGAAGCCGGTGTGCTCGAACGTGAGGCGCGTCCCGCTCGCGTGCGGTTCGAGCCGGTAGGTCACGAACGTCGCCTTTCCGTCGTCGTTGCCGACCCACGACATGCGAAGCACTGACGGCTCGCGAGCTTCGAGCACTTCGCACTCCACGAACCCGCGCCAACCCGGCTGCGGCTTCGCCACGTACTTGAAGCGGTTCCCCGCGACGGGCTCGAAGCCTTCGGGGCGCATCCCCCAGAGCGCCATCAGCGCGGGGACGGTCAGCGCGCGCCACACCTTCGCCGGCGGGTGTGGGTAGTCGCGGACGATGCGGATGTCGCTCATTGAAGCTCCTCGAGCGGTGGCGGTGTCGTTGGCGGCGAAGGTGTTCATGATTGGCGTCTCCTCTTCGGACGGGGAGCCCCGTCGGTCGGTTTCGGTCGTTTGGGCGCTTTGCGCTGCTTCGCTTCATCGGGCTCGTCTGGGATCGCGTCGAGCACGCGACCGAGCGCATCGAGCTCGCGCTCGACCTGGGCCCGGTAGCGGGAGAGCCACGTGTCGACCTCACCGAGCGGCTCGGCGCGGAGGCGGTAGAGACGGAAGCGCCCGTCCGCGCGCTCGGAGACGAGGCCCGCGCTTTTCAGCACGCCGAGCTGCTGGCTCACCGCCGACTGGGTGATGTCGAGCGACGCGACGAGGTCCGAGACGTTGCTCTCACCGCCGGCGAGCACGTCGAGGAGCGCGCGCCGCGTGGGGCAGGCGATCGCTTGGAAGACGCTCTCCGCGGCGGCGCTCCGTGACATCGACGGGCAACATAGTAGCAATGACTAATACGTCAAGTGCGACCTGATCGGCTGCCTCCGATCGGTCAGTCGTATCGAGAGGAGCGCAGACGTGGGCTCAACCGCCGAGCAGCGGCAGCGCGACGTTGAGCACCATGTCCACGAGGAAGTGGCCGGTCACGTTGGCAAGCAGGTCGCGACGCTTCACGTAGTACACGGTCATCACTCCCCCCAGGACGAGGGCGCCGACGATCCCCCCCAGCCCCTGGACATAGTGGGACGATGCGAAGACCAGGAGCGATGCGAGGCTGGCGATCCAGGGGCTGCCCGTGAGCTTCTCGAGGCGTTCGATCGCGTAGCCGCGGAAGAAGATCTCCTCGGCGACGGCTGCGCGCAGCATGTGGAGGGTTACGACGGCGATCGCGGGGACGAAGGGGTGACTGCCGCTCCCTCCGACGTGGAGGCCGATCTTCGGGAGCACCAGATAGAGGGCCACGCTGAGGACGAGCATCACGACGCCGAGGATCAACCCGCGCAGGATCGAGCGGCCCGGTCTGTCGAAGCGGAGGCCTATCGAGGAGAGCGGCTGCCGTTCCGCCCGAGTGACGAGCAGAAGGAGAATGCCGACCAGCGCGAAGAGGGTGAGCTCGCGGGTCGCCAGTTGAAGGTTCGAGTGGGTCTCGCCGGTGAGCAGACGGAAGGTGGCCGTCGTTGCCGGAATCCCGAAGAGGGCGATTGCCAGGCCGGCGTACGTGACGGCGGAGCCGGCACCGCGAGCCTGAGCGCGGGCGTGTGGCGCGACGAGCGACTCCATCCAGGGGCTGTTCGCGCGAGGCGCCCGGTTTATTTCACGGTGCACCCCGCGGGTCGGCCGCCCTTCGGCGCGGCGCGACGCGCGCTAGAACCCGAACTCCCACATCACCTTGCCCGTCTCGAGATCGATGGAGCGCGCGCGGTGCGATGGATTGCTCGTCGTGACGGCGAGCGCTCCCCCGAGGACCTCGGCGTGCTGGCAGGAGCCACCCAGCTCGGCGGTCCATAGCTGGCGTGGAGTGGTGTCGACCCGCGAGACCAGCGGCGTCGCGGACGCTGGGTCGAGCGAGCTGTCGCTGAGGACGAGCGGGAGTGAGGGGTCTGCGACGGTCAGGAAGTCAGGCCACGCATCTCGCTTCAGGAAGGTCGGCGCCGATGCGGGCGCCTCGGTCAGGCGCTGGCCCGTTCTTCTCCTGACGAGAGGATGCCGCGGGCCGGGGCCAAGCTCCAAGACGTCGGTGCCGACCTTCCAGGAGCTCGTCGTCTTGCATTCGAGGTTGGGCGCGGAGCCCCCCTGGATCCCTTTCGCGTCCGCCTCGCGGACCGCGAGCGTCGCCGAGTCCACTCGTGCCCCGCGCCCGTCGGGGAGCTCGACGACCACATCGTCGCCCTCGACGCGCCACTCTCTCCGTACAGGCACGCCAAGCCCTGCCTTGGCGACGAGATCGTCGGTCGAGGCGACGCTCGCAAAGCTCGGCGTCTCCAGCAGCACGAGGCCACCCGCGTTCACGCTGCACCAGGCTCTCCCGGGCGCCGCCGGCCAGCAGCCTGCCGGGAGACTCTCGTCCTCGAGGACCCGCGTGCCGAGCTGCTTGCCGGTGGCGGCGTCGAGCGACGTCAGCCTGGCGCCGAACGCCGTCACGCCCGCTCGTCTACCGAAGCCCGCCGATACGCGATCGAGTATCACGACGACGTTGCCGCCCGGCGCGCGGACGACGAAGCCCGACCCCGGGTCGCCCCCTTGCGTGCGGAGCGCGTTACGCGCGCGGCGATGAGCCCAGAGCATCAGACCCGCGGCGATCGCGATCGCCAGCGGCACCGCCAGCAGCTTGGGGTCCCACGCTTTCCGCGGCTTGGGCTCGCCCGTCATCTTCGGCGAGCGTACCTCATTCACGGAGCCAGCCGCCTCGGCTACGGTTTCTCAGGGGAGGAGCGGCATGGCCCATCTGCCTGAAGTCGGCGTTCGCAACCTCGAGGATCTGAGGCGGCTCGAGGCCGAGATGACGCTCGAGGAGCGGTTGCCCGAGCGGAGCATCTTCGACGTGTTCGCCGGCACCGCCGCGCGTCACCCGGACCGCACCGCGATCACGCAGATCATGACGGGGGCGCCCGACGAGAACCCGCGCCGCGTGACGTACCGCGAGCTCCTCGGGCTCGTGCGGCGGGCGGCGAACCTCTTCGCGTCGCTCGGCGGCGCGCGCCCCCCCGTGGTCGCGTACATGCTCCCGGCGCTGATCGAGACGCACGCCACGCTGTGGGGCGCGGAGACGGCGGGGAGCGCGGTGCCGATCAATTTTCTCCTGCAGCCGCCGCAGATCTCCGCGCTCCTCGAGGCCTCGGGCGCGCGCATCCTCGTCGCGCTCGGCCCGCACCCCGCGCTCGACATCTGGCAGAAGGCGCTCGCCCTGCGCGAGAAGGACCCGGGCTTGACCCTCGTGCGCGTCGCGCCGCCGGGGACGCCGATCGAAGAGGGGGTGATCGACTTCGGCGCGGCGCTGATGCAGCAGCCGAACGACCGCCTCACGTTCGGCGCGCCGCGCGGAGGCGCCGACGTGGCGGCGTACTTCCACACGGGGGGGACGACGGGCGTGCCGCGGCTCGTCGCGCACACGCACGCCAGCCAGCTGGTCGCGGCGCTCGGCGGCGCGATCATGATGGACATGCGGCCGACCGACACCGTGACGGCGACGCTCCCGCTCTTCCACGTGGGGGGTACGATCTGCCTCGGCCTGAGCGCGTTCATGGCCGGCGTGGGCCTGCTCATCATGTCGCCGGGCGGCCTCCGGACGCCGGCGATGGTGCAGGGCTTCTGGCGCCTCGTCCGGCAATACGGGGCCACGCTCGTCGGCGGCGTCCCCACGTCAGTCGGCGCCGTCCTCGCCGTGCCGTTCGACCGTGACGACGTGCGGGGGGTGCGCGTGGGCTTCACCGGCGCGGCGTCGCTCCCGGCGGCCGTGGGGCAGCGCTTTCGCGAGCTGCTCCCGTGCGGCCTCTTCGAGGTGTACGGAATGACGGAAGCCTCGGGGCTCATCGCCATCGATCCGGCAGCTGGCCCGGGCAGCCCCAGCTCGGTCGGATGGCCGCTGCCGTACACGCGCGTGGAGGTACGCCGGCTCGACGCGAGCGGCCGCCTCGGCGCCGTCTGCGACGTGGGCGAGATCGGCGTCATCCTCGTGCGTGGGTCGCATGTGTCGCCGGGTTACCGCAACCCGGAGCACGACGCGGGCGTCTTCCAGGATGGCGCGCTCAACACCGGCGACCTCGGCTACACCGACGCCGAGGGGCGCGTCTTCATCGCGGGGCGCGCGAAGGACCTCATCATCCGCAGCGGCCACAACATCGATCCCTTGATGATCGAGAACGCGATGGCAGGCCACCCCGACGTGACGCTCGCCGCCGCGGTGGGGATGCCGGACGCCTACGCCGGCGAGGTGCCCGTCTGCTATGTGTCCCTGCGCCCGGGGGCGGCGGTCAGCGAAGAGGATCTGCACGCGCACGCGCAGCGCACGATCGACGAACGGCCGGCGTGGCCGAAGCAGATCCACGTCGTGGACGCGATCCCGCTCACGTCCGTGGGGAAGATCTACAAACCGAAGCTGCGCTGCGACGCGGCGGCGCGCGCGGTGACGCGGATCGTCCGCGAGGAGCTCGCCCTCGCGGAGGCCCAAGTGCAGGTCACGGAAGGGGGCCGCCGCGGGATGCGGGTCCGCGTGACGCTCCCCGCGGGTGCCGGCGGGTCGGTCGCGGACGTCGAGCGTGCCCTGTCGCCGTACCTCTTCGAGGCCGAGGTCGCGGTCGGCTGAGACGTTCACTCCGCGCGCCGACCGAAACACCGACCGTCCGCCCTGTAACGTGTAGGCGTTTCGGGTGAAACGCGGGCGGGCCGCTCCGGCTACCGTGAGGGTTGGAATTTCGCCGCTGGTCGGACAGAGGGGGTGGATTTCGACTGCATTCCGCAGGGCACGCTTTGTGGACAGGGGGAGAACGTCCGCCAACGGAGGCTCGCATGGTCGCTCGATGGTTCCTCGGTGTCCCAGCCCGATTCGCAGTCCCAGTCCCATTCGCACTGCTCGCTGCTGCCATCGCGCTCGGGGCCTGCTCGGGCAACACAGGGAGTGTTGGCAACGAGGCTGACGGTGGGGGCGGGGGCCCGGGAGGGTCCGGCTCGGGCTCGTCGTCGGGGTCGTCGTCCGGCTCGTCGTCCGGCTCCTCGTCGGGGTCATCGTCGGGGTCATCGTCGGGGTCGTCGTCGGGGTCGTCGTCGGGGTCGTCGTCCGGCTCGTCGTCGGGGTCGTCGTCCGGTTCGTCGTCGGGGTCGTCGTCCGGTTCGTCGTCGGGCGGCGGGACAGACGGTGGTACCGGGGCCTTCCTCGGCTGCACCCTGACTGGCGGTTGCCCCAGCACTGCCAACTGCGTCTATCCGTCCGGCACCACCGATCCGATCGCGTCGCCGGACCCGAGCACGTACGACATCTACGATGCGTGCATCATGGCGGGGCTGGCGCAGGGGTTCAGCGACCCGACCAACGCGGTATGGCAAGGGAAGCTCTTGAAGGGAGAGGTGCTGACGGAGGCCGGCCAGTTCAACTCGACGATCAACGACTCGACGAGCGGTCCGTGCGGCGGCCAGAACTGCGGGATGTGGTCGATCAGCGCCGGCAGCGTCTCTGGCGACTCGGCGCCCGGACCTTGCGGCTCGAGCTCGACTGACCCGTTCACGGGGCAGGTCGACTACTCGCACAGCTATGGCCTCTTTCAGGACACGCCCGCGTGCGAGGGGACGTTCCTGCTACCAAGTCTGCCGTCGGGATACACGTGCACCGGCACGGGGGAGGACGAATACTCCAACAGTACGCAGCTCCCCTTCAGCGCCAGCGACAAGTACTTCTATTGCGAGAGCGCCACGGGCAACGGCGTGACGAACCTGAGCGGCACCAAGGTGAAGGGGGTGATCGACGCGGTCACCGATCCGACGGACCCGAACTATCCGCTCTCGGTCTTCAACCCCGCCTACAACCTGTTCGTGCACATCGGGTACACGCTGTCGAACGAGTACCAGACGGCGAACCAGGGGCTCACCGGCTGCACGCCCTACCAGCTGTTTTACAACGTGATGGCGTACTGGCTCACGGGGAACACGACCGGGACCTGCGCGCTGGCCGAGCCGAGCGGTGGATGCGGCGGGAGCAACAACGAGAACAACAGCGGCTATTGCTACGTGCAAACGACCCTGCAGAACTACAAGACGATTTACGGAGAGGCGTGGCCGTACGCGTTCCCCTGAGCGGCGGCGCGGCGAGGTCACGGGGCTCGGTCGACAGCGGGTCGGGAGGGGCGTGATTGCTCTGCGACGCGCGCGATGACACCATCGCGGTGCGATGCGCTGGAGTCTGATTGCGCTCTCTCTCGCGATCGTCTCGGGCCCTGCGGGCTGCAGGGGGACGGCTCGCGACTCCGGAGCTGACGCGGGGTCGGCCGCCGCCGCGCTCACAGGGCAGCCCTCGGCGGCCTACGCCGAGGAGGTCGCCCTGCTCTGTGGCTTCGTGCCTCTCGGCCGGCTCACCGCCAAACCGGACGTCCGCTCCGACGCCGACCCAGTCGCCTTTCTTCGCGAGCAAGCGGCGCGCGCGGGAGAGCCGCGAACGCGTTCACTCATTGCTCGCGTCCTCGCCTCGGCGCCGGGGGAGCGAGGCGCTGCCGTTCGCGCTGCGTACGTCGGCGAAGCGAAGCCCATGCTCCCTGCGCTCATGACGGATCCGAGCGCCCCCACTGCGCCTTGGGGAAACGACCCGAAGCCGCGTGAGTCGACGTGTCTGCTCGCGGATCGACTCGATGGCGTGGTCCACTAGGCAAGCAAGCGGAGCGACGAGCCGGGCGAAGCGAGGCGGGAGCTCGAGCATGATCGCGAAGTGTCTCATGGACGCTCCCGAGCCGGCGTCCGCATCCGGAGTCGTCCGCCAATCGCCCCTACATCTGCTCTGCGAGCATCTTCGCCTCGGCCACTTTCGGTGACGCACATACTGTAGCCTCCGACGATGCGACTTCTGCGCCTTGTCTTGCCGGTTCTCGTCGGGGTCGCGGCCGCTGCGTGCGGGGCGCCCCAGAATCCCTCCCACGCCGACTTCGCGTGGCACAGCGCTCCGCCCGACGCGATCGTTCGCTACTGGGTCATGGGGGCGCACCCGAAGCTGGCGGCTTACGCCGCGCTCGGCGCATTCCTGCATACCGACGTCGGACGCGCGATCGTCCCGGCGGCGCTCTCGTTCAGGAAGGACGCATTCACTCCGACAGAGACCAAATGCATCCTCGAAGCCGCCGGGAGCGTGAACGACGTGGCCGTCGGCGTCGGGGACAAGGAGGCCGACGGCGGCTTGCTCATCGTCCGCTTCGACGACAAGGCGTTCGACCCCGCCCCGTGTCTGCTCGCCCTCGGCGCGCGCTCCGTCGTGGTTCAGGGGGCGACCCAGGCGTTCGGCGGCCCCAACGACATCGTGTTCGTCCACGAGCCGGGAGTCATGCTCATGGGCCCGCTCCATATCGTGAAGCTCGCGCTGCAGCCTCGCGCGACGGCGCCGGTGTTCCCGCCGGAGCTCTCGCTTCCCCCCGACGCGTACGCGGCGTGGTCCTTCCTCGACAAGACCACACACCTGAGGGGCACGGTGGTCGCGTCGAGCAGCCACTTCCGGATCGACGTGGACGGCGAGCTGCCGGTCACCGGGGCCGCGGCGGCCGAGCTCTGGTTTCGGGACCTTCAGACCAGCTCGATGACCGGAGTCGCGGGGGACGACCGCGCGCACATTCAGAAGTTCTTCGAACAGGCGTCGGTCAAGCGCGACGGCGCTCACTTGCAGGCCGCATTCGATATCCCCGGAACGCCGGCCGACCAGGTGCGAGACCTCGCGACGACGGTGTCCTTCCTTCAGTCGAGCGTGCACCACTACGACCTCTCCCAGAAGAGCCGAGAGGCGAGGAACATGCTGGGGCAGATCGCGAAGGACTACGCCACGTGGTTCGAGCGGGAGTCGATGGTCCTTCCCGGCGCCAAGCCCCCCCCGAAGAAGCTCGTCTCCCTTGCCCCCGTGCCCGCCACGGTCCCCAAGGGGGACACGTACGCGTCCACCGATCTCGACTGGAAGCCATGGGCATTCCTCCGCTTCGAGATCGATTCTCCCCAGCGCTACCAGTACGAGGTGCGCGCCTCGGACGACGGCAACAGCGCGGACATCTTCGCCCGGGGGGATCTCGACGGAAACGGAAAGCAGTCCGAGCTCCGGCTTCACCTGACCGTCGATCGCGAGCACGAGAGCCTGACCATCGCGCCGAAGATCGAAGAGCGGGACCCGGAAGAGTGACGCGGTCAGCGCGCGAAGCGGCGGACGAACATCTCAATGACCACACGACGAAAGGGCAGCGCCATGCGCCACGATCCCCGAGCGACCGTCACGTTCTTCCTTCTCCTCGCGACGTCGAGCGTCGCGTGCGGGGCGCCCTCGGTGACCGGGGGCGCCGCGGCGAGCGCCGGCGCGACGCCCGCTCCAAAGCCGGCGGCGTACTGGTCGGACGACGATGGGTCGATCCCCGTGAGCAGCCAGGATCCGATGCTGGGGCAGCGCGACGCCCTCGTCACGATCGTGGAGGTCGCCGACTTCGGGACGCGGGCCTCGGGCGGGGTCCAGCCAACGCTCAAGAAGCTCCTCGCGACGTACGGGCCGGACAAGGTCCGCCTCATCTGGAAGAACTCGTCGCACGACAACGTCGCCGAGGCGGCGGTCGGGGTGTTCGAGGTCGGGGGGAACGACGCCTTCTGGAAGTTTCACGAGGCCGCGTTCGCCAACCAGGACTCCGCCGGCGAGCGGGCCCGCGAGGCGTGGGCCGAAGAGGCAGGGGTGGTGAACATCGACGCATGGAAGGCCGGGATCGCCGCGCACGAGTGGGCGAAGGCCTTGGACGCCGACCTTGCCGTCGAAAAGGGGGCAGGGATCGTCGTCTCGCCGTCGTTCGAGGTGAACGGCGTCCGCCTCGAGGGGCCGCAGCCGTTCGAGAAATTCAAGGAGGTGGTCGACGCCGAGCTCGCGAAGGCGAACGCGAAGGTCGTCGGCGGGACGGCCAAGGACCGCCTCTACGTCACGATCAGCCAGGAGAACAGGCTCGCCGCGCCGAAGGCCCCGGAGGAGACCGCCAAGAAGGAAGCACCGAGCGCCCCCGTCGTCGCGAAGATCCCGCTCGGGAGCAGCCCGTCGCTCGGCAACCCGGACGCCCTCGTGACGATGGTCCTCTTCGAGGACTTCCAGTGCCCCTTCTGCGGCAGGCTCGAGGTTACGCTGAAGAGCCTGCGCGCCAAGTACGGCGACAAGCTCCGCTTCGTCTGGAAGAACAATCCCCTCGACATGCACCACCGCGCGGAGCCGGCCGCGGAGCTCGCGCTCGAAGCGCGTGCGGTGAAAGGCGACGCGGGCTTCTGGGCCGCGCACGACAAGCTCTTCGAGCACCAGAAGTACCTGAGCGACGAGGTGCTGAGGGGCATCGCAAAGGACGTGGGGCTCGACGCGGACAGAACGGCGCTTGCCATCAAGTCCCACCGACACGAAAGAGAGATCGAGCTCGATCTCGACACGGTCGACGATTTTGGAATCGCCGGGACTCCGGGCACGTATATCAACGGGCGCTTCGTCGGCGGAGCACAGGGCGAGGACGTCTTCGCGAAGGTCATCGACGAGGAGATCGCGAAGGGGGAGAAGCTCGTCGCCCAGGGAACGCCGCCGAGCCAGGTCTACGCCACCGTCACGAAGGACGGCGAGACCCCCAGGCTCACAAAGAAGACGCTCGAGCACCTCCCAGCGAGCGATCCCGCGAAGGGGAACGCGCGCGGCAAGGTGGTGATTCACGAGTTCGCCGACTTCGAGTGCCCCTTCAGCACCAAGGTTCAGGCCACGCTCGCCGAGATCCTGAAGAACCGCGGCGACGAGGTGAAGGTCGTCTTTCACGACTTCCCGCTCGCGTTCCACGCGGAGGCTCCGCTCGCCGCGGAGGCAGCGCGCGAGGCCTACGCCCAGCGAGGCGCGGCGGGGTTCTGGAAGATGCACGACACGCTCTTCGCCAACCACGAATTCCTGAAGCGCGAAGACCTCGACGGCTACGCGAGGGGGCAAGGGCTCGACATGGCGAGGTGGAAGTCGGCCCTCGACAAGCACACGCACAAGGCCGAGGTGGACGCGGACGTGGCCGTGGGCAAGGCCGCGGGGGTCGACGGCACGCCGGCGTTCGTGATCAACGGCTACTTCGTCAGCGGGGCGCAGTCGTACGTGAAGCTCCGGAGCGTGATCGACCGGGCAAACGCCGAGGCGAAGTAGGTCGCGTCTCCGAGAGGACCTGCAATGTCGCTCCTTGTCGAAATGATCGAGCCCTATCTCATCTCGTCGCAGAGCTTCCTCGAGCCGGACAACATGAGCCAGGCCGTCGGCTGGGTCGTCAACGTGGGAGCTCTCGGGCTCGGGCTCGGATCGGTCTTTGCGCTGCTCGTCCGGCGCGGTCGTAGGCTTCGGAAGATGCAGGAGCACGAGCACGCGCTCCTCGAAGGAGTCGATGCAAAGCCTCTCTCCCCCGGACCGGGGCGCGTCGTCCGCGGGCGCATCGAGCTCGATGGCGCCGACGACGTTGCCTTTGCGGTGGAGATCCGGCAGGCCGCGAAGGACGACGTCGGGAACTACGCTTCGCAGCACGGATGGAAGGAAGTCTCTCGCACCGTGCGCGCAGTCCCTTTCAACCTCGTCCGCGACGACGGCGTGAGCGTCCATGTCGAGCCGAGCGAAGGGGCGCTCATCGTGGACTCGCTCCAGACCACGTACCCGATGGAGATGCCGGGACAGCGCGTGAAGCGCGCGGACGCGCGACGAGGGGAGAAGTTCTACGTGTACGGCGACCTCGTCGAGGGGGCGCACGCGGGCGCCGCGACGGCCTACCGGGACGGGACCGGGTGGATCCTCCAGGCGCCGCAGGGCGATCGTATGCTGCTCGCGACCGAGGCGATCCGCGAACGCTATCGAGGCCGCATCGCGCTCAACCGCAAGCAGGCGATCGCCTTCGCTATCCTCTTCGTCGTCTTCCACGTGCTCTTCACCGTCCCGTTCGTCGCGACGAGCCTCGCCGGCGAGCACTCGAAGGGAGAGGTCACGGGGACGAGCACGCCGTTCGGGGGGCACGTCCTCAACGTCCGCGCCGAGGACGGGTTCTCGTTGCGGCGCTCCGTGCCTCGGGCGGTCTTCGACGAGACGGTGCGCGCGCAGGCGCATGGGCACAAGGTATTCGTGCCGATTCTTCGCACGCGCAGCTGGGATCGCGCGAGCTTCCTGGGTGATGCGCCGCAGATAGGGGGCTTGCCGATCGTCTTCGGGACGCTCCTGGCGTTGCTCGGGCTCCTGTTCCTCTGGGCCATCTCCAGAGAGGAGGTGCCGTGGTACGACCGGAAGAAGCTCGACAGCAGGGGCGGGCGCGGTTTCTGGAAGGAGACTCGCCCGCGAGCGCCGATTGCGCCTGAGGTCGCGGCGCGGGAGGGCTGACGGACGGCCGGCGGGACAGGGGCACGCCGAACGCGTGACAGCGCCCCGCGCGACCGTGACCGCCAGGGAAAGCCACGTCATTGCGGCTACCTGCGCAGAGGCATGTCGGTTGCTTATCTCCCGTTCGTAACGCGCAGCAACGAGCTGCAGAACAAAACCGAGCTTACAAGCCAAGGAGAATGACCATGAGCGCCAACGCCAACGCCAAGAACGCCAAGCCCGCCACCAAGCGCATCGCCCTCCACAAGGAGACGGTCAAGACGCTCGGCCTCCCCACCCGCACCGGCATCCGCGCGGGCGAGTCGGGCGACACGCAGTGCCTCTGCGTCACGGACCCCGCCCAGCCGTTCCGCTGCGTTTGCGAGAAGTGACCGTCCCGGAAGCGGCGTGCGAGAGAAGAAGCACCCGATCCCAGCCCGCCCAGTCCTGTTCGGTCGAGTTGCTCGCGAACGACGCGATCGCCACGGCGATCCCCGGTGTCCCGTCGAGGAACGTCGCGTCGCGCGCGAGCCGCCCCCGCTCGATGGAGCGACCTTGCAGTCGCCGGAAGCCACCCACCCCTCGCCCGGGCTCGCGCATCGCCAGCGTTCGCGCGAGCCACCCCTCCGCGGCGGCGGCGAGTCGCTTGTCTCCCGTCTCGACGTAGAGGCGGTGGAAGATGTGCGCGAGCCCGGAAGCGCCGTGACAGAAGCCCGCGTCGAGCGCCCCCGCGCTGTGCGGGTCACGCGCCGCGGCGCGGACGGCGATCCGGATCGCCGCGCGCTTCCAGGAGGGCTCGCCGGATGCCTGGGCGGCGAGGAGGAGCACCGCCGCGATCCCCGGGTCGCCGTAACACCAGGCCGAGCGCGCGAGGTCCGGCTCGTGCCCCTCGAGCACGTGGGTCGCGAACGCCGACTCGCTCGCGCGCGGGAGCTCCTTTGAGAGGAGCCAGCGGATGGCTCCGTCGAGGAGTCGGGAGGTCTCGCGCGGCGCGATCCCCGCGCGCCACGCACGAGCGAGGAGGCCGATCGCGCCGGGCACACCGTGCGCGAGGCCGAGGTTGAACGCGCGATCGATCGGACCACGCAGCTCCTTCTGTTGCCACGCCGGACGGGAGCGCCACGAGAGGCCGGTGGGGCAGGTCTCCGCCGTCGCCGCGAGGTGATCGACGACGCGCTCGAGGGCACGGACGGCCGACGCACGCGGGAGCCGTTCGAGCGCGTACACGCCGTATCCGACGAGCCCGCGGACCAGGTCGTACGTGTCCTTCCACTTCTCTTGGCCGAGGATCGTGGAGATCGCGTCGTCGATCGCGTCGTTCACGTCCTCTTCGTCGCCACCGACGATCCGCTCGGCCACCCACGCGACCCCCGTGAAGCCGCCGTAGAGGAAGGGGCGGACCGTCCGCGCGCCGAGCACCCGGATGGCGAGCGCCAGGTGCGCTCGCGCGCGCTCGTCGTGGCCGCGTCCCGGGAGCACGCGCTCGAGCTCGCGATTGGCGAGCGCCAGGGCGGAGTGTCCGCCGGGGAACGATTCGGACGCGCTGGGGGTGGGCTTCGCGTGGAGGAGCCCGGCGGAGAGCTCGTCGAGGGCGGGGCGGAAGGTGCGAGGGAGCTGGAGGGGGGGCGGCATCTCGGAGGTCGATCTCGATGAGGAGCGCGGGCCAGGTTACACAAGTTTGGCGGCGCCCCCGTCGCTCGACATGCGCGCCGCGACGCAGGCGGTGGCGACGATGTTCACGGTGAAGAGCACCGGCGAGAGCGCGGGATAAGGCGTGGAACCTGCCCACCGGGCAACACAGAGCCGAGGCGCCGGACCTGGAGGCATCGCCTGCGGTCCGACAGCGGTATACGCCGCGCGAGCTCGACGTCGCGCGAGCGATCGGCGCGCTCGGCCTGATCGAAGGGCTGTCGTCGGCGATGGCTCGGAACGCACCGGACGACGAGATCGCGGACCTGCGCGGGCGGGTCTACGACGCGATATCCATGGCGCGGCTCGACATCGCGAGCACCGTGGCCCACCTGGCGTGCGAAGCGGGGCGTGCGAGCGAGATGGCAGGCGAGGCGTGGCCGGCGGCGCGTTCGGCTTCGCCACGCTGGACGCGAACGGGCTCGATGATCGCGCGCATATGCTCGGAGCTGGTGAGCTTGATGAACTACGACTTGCATCATTTGGCGAGGGAGGCTTCTAAGTGATGCAGGGGTGCCGCCACTCGCCGGTGCTCGGCGCAAGGCGCCTGCGCGCCTGCGGTCTCCCAACGCATGCTCGGCCCGCAAAGCCGGGCCTGCGCGTGCGTGGGGAGACACAACTATCCCCATAGCGTCGCGAGCGGGATCTCCAGGCCTTCGAAGCTCTCCGGGCGAAAGGTCTCTTCGCCTTCGAGCGAGGCGGCGATCACGTAGGCGGCGTCGCGAAGCACCAGCCGCTCGATCGTGCGTGCCTCGGGATCGACGATCCAGTACTCGGGGACGCCGAGCTGGGCGTACCAGTTGAGCTTCTTCACGCGATCGTAGCGACGGCTGGATGGAGACACGATTTCGACGACGAGGTCGGCCTTCCCGCGGACGAGGCCCCGCTCCTGATCGGCGGGCGGCTCGTTGCCCCGTCGGTAGAACTGCACGTCCGGCATGACGCCGCGCCGGTCGGAGACGCGGACTTTGTAGCCGGAGGCGACGGCTTGGCCGCCGTGACCCGAGCGGCTCCACGTCATGAGCCAGTAGCCGAGATCGGTGACGATCTTCTCGTGAGCGTACGTCGGCACCTCGACCTCCACGAGCTCACCGTCGATGAGCTCACGCAGGTCGTCCTCTTCGAGCGCGACGAAGTCGTCCCAGGTGTACTGGGCTCCGGCAGCGCTGGCGGAGTGCGACGACATGCCTGAAGGATAACCCACGAGGTCGCGTACTGCAGTGTGGTGGCCAGAGGGGACCGCGAGAAGAATCGAGCGGTTGCGGAGGTAGAGCGGTGGCAGGGCCAGTAGAGGGGGTGGCCGGGCCACTGACGCCGCGCCGCGCTTTCCCGGCCCGAGCGATCGCGAGGGTCGTCAGCGAGCCGGCGAAGCGGAAGCCGACGGAGGGGGAGGGGTCGTCTTCTCTAGCGGTGGGCGCTCTTGGAGACACTTGTCGAGGGCGGGCTGGAGCCCGCTCATCGCAGGCGGGAGCTTCGGCCGGCCCATCACCCACGTCCCAGTGCGCGAGAAATCGACGCCGCTGTCCGTGGCGCTGAGCCACACGAAGAGCGACTTCGCGCGGATCTTCCCGACCGGCACCCCGCCCCCCTGTCCCCCCCCCCACATGCGCGAGTCGTGGCTGTTGTTGCGGTTGTCCCCAAGGACGTAGACCTCTCCCTCTTGCACGGAGAAGGGCCCTTGCGCGTCGCTGAAGCCCCCGGCGTCGTTCGTGTAGAGCGTCGCGTACGCTTTGTCTTCGAGGTACTCGACGAAGAGCTTGCCTTCGTGAGTGGTGTTGGAGGCGTACTCGGAGGTCTCCGGCTCGCTGTACGAATAGATGCCCACGTAGCAGCTTGGGACCGCCCACCCGTTGATGAAGGGGTGCCCGTTCTTTGCCTCGAGCTTGTCTCCGGGGAGCGCGATGACTCGCTTGATGAACTCCTGCTCGGGATGCTCGGGGAACTGGAAGACGATCACGTCGCCGCGGTGGGGGGGCATCGACGTCCAGAGGCGCGCGTTGGTGAAGGGGATCGCCGGGCCGTAGGAGAGCCCGTTCACGTAGAGGTGATCGCCTGCCAGCACGGTAGGGACCATCGACGCGCTCGGGATCTTGAACGACCGGACGCATCCCAAGACTCTGGCACCGAGGAGGAGCAGGAAGAAGACGGCGGCCGCGAGCAGGAAGAGAGGGCGCTTCGCGCGGGATTGCGCGGTCGTTCCGGGGGGAGAGGGAGTCGCTTGGTTCGTCATGCGTTTGGTCAAGGCTTCGTTGGCTTCGCCGCGATCGGCCGGTCGTGCTCATCGAACGCCGTCTCGCCGGTCTTCTTCCCACTGTCGTCGTAGGCGAACCGGATCGCATGCGCCCCGCGCTTGTCGTGGGCTGGCTTGTCACTCGCGTCGAAGAACGTCGTCTCGAGGAGGAGGTTGCGCTCGTCGAAGCGGTTCTTGCGGCGGGCGATGCCCTCTTTGTCGGCGTGAAGCGTGCCGTCGGGGGCGTATGTCGAGACGTCGACGTCGTTGCCGCGGGCGTCGTGGAGGGTGCGGCGAAGGGCCCAGCCTTCGGTGGAGAGGGTGACGGCGCCGTCCTTCACGTCGAGGCAAGACTCTTCGAGCTTGCGGCCCACGGGGTCGTACCTCGTGGCGTGGCCGGCGCAGCTGTCCTTCGCGAGCCGCGGCGCGCCGGACGCGTCCACGAAGCGCTCCTCGACGATCCGGCCGGCGAAGTCGTACTTCGATCGCACGACCAGCGTCCCTTCGTTTGCGGCGGCAGGCGCGCCGGCGCCGTCGAAGAACGACGTCTGGGCCGGGCGCCCGTAGGCATCGCGGACGTAACGCACGACCGCCACCCCCTCCGGCCCTTTCCCGGGGGCGCCGCGCTCGTCGAAGTAGGCCACCTCGATGAGCCGATGCCGCTCGTCGAAGCGCTGGCGCTTCGACGAGTAGGTGAGGTCCTTCGGAGTCACGGGAGCGTGCCCGACGTCGACGAAGGACTCCTCGATGAGGTCGTGGAACTCGTCGTGGCGCTGGCGGTGGAGAGACCATCCGGACTTGCCGGCAACCGGGCCTCCGTCAGGCCCGAACAGCGCTTCCTCCTGGAGATCGTCCCCCTCGTCGTACGCCGTCTTCATCGTCGCGAAGCCTTTGCTGGCGACGACCGGCTTCCCCGCGATGTCGAGGGACGTCTCGGCGACGATGCGTCCACGTTTGTTTCGCTCGTAGACGACAGCGGCGCGCCCCTCGGCGTCGAGCTTCGGCGCCCGGGCAGCGTCGAGGTGATCCACGCGAACCAAGCGACCACGCTCGTCGTACGTCGAGCGCTCGACGGCCCAGCCCTTGGTGCCCACGACGGGCTTGCCCGCGGCGTCGAAGAGCGCGACCTCGACGGGGCGACGAACGTCGTCGTAGGTCGTCTTCTTGCGCGCGTAGCCTACGTCCCGCAGAACCGGCTCCCCGTGCCGGCCGAGGAAAAGCGTTTCGACGACGTCGCCATGGCCGTCGCGGGTGCTCTTGAAGGACGCGTAACCGGCCTTCACGAGTATCGGATCGCCGTGAGCGTCCAGGTAGTCGACCTGGACGTCGAGACCACGTTCGTCGTACTTCGCGCGAATCGTCGCGTACCCTGAGTCGTCGTCCGCGGAGGTCACGACGATCGGCGCGCCGGTCGTGTCGAAGTAGGAGATCTCGACGATGTCGTCGTTCTCGTCGTACTTGTACTTCTCCATCGCGAAGCCCTCGTCGCTGAACGTGGGTTTGCCGTCGGGGCCGAAGTGCGCCACCTCGACGAGGTTGCGGAGGCGATCGAACTTGCTCCGACGCGACGAGTAGCCGTGGACGTTGACCACGGGGTGGTCGTCCACGTCGAAGCTCGAGCGCGTGAGCTCGAGCCCCCTGTCGTCGAACGTCGCGCGCTCGATCGCGTCGCCTTCGGTGCACGGCACGAGGTGCCCGGCTTCGTCGTAGAAGCGCTGTTCGATGGGATTGTTCGCGGCGTCGTACTTCGATTCGCGCGTCGCGAAACCCTCTACGCCCTTCATCAGCGCGCCGGTCGGGTCGAGCCCATCGAGCCGGATCCTGTGGCCGCGATCGTCGTACCCCAAGCGCTGGGCCGATACGCCGGAGCGGGTCGCGACTCCGTTGTCGCTGCTCGATTCCCCCTGGTGGAACGTGGCGGTCGTGCGATTGCCTTGGCGATCGAGGTACTCGATGAGGGCGAGGCGGGCGTGGAGGTCGTACGTGTCGCGCTGAACGTCCTCGGAGAGTTTGCCGCTCTCGTCCAGGCATCGCATGTCCCGCGTGTGCCGCACCGGATCCCAGCTGGAGCGCCACTCGTGGTCGGAGCAGACGTTGAGCCCAATGCTCGAGAACTGCGCCCCGAAGATGGCGAAGGAGACGGGCTCTCCTTGCAGCCCGAAAGCCTCTTGCGAAATCTGTTGCACCTCGTCGTGAGTGACGTGCACGCGATGGACCCCGCCCCGAGTCGCCGGTTGGTCGTTCGCGTCGAAGTAGCTCAGGTCCCTCCACGGCGAGCCGCTTTCGGTCCACCTCTCCACCACCGTGCCGTTGGTGTCCGGCGCGGGCGCTCCGTCGAATCCGAGATTCGTCCGCTTGACGGGGCGTTCGTGGGCGTCGCCGTACTCGTAGAGGACGCCGTAGCGACCGTACAGGTCGGCTCGCGGGCGCCCGGTGGGGCCGACGTATAGCTCGCGCACTCGCCGCCCCTGCGCGTCATACTCGACGCGCACCGACGTCGCGGGGGTGTGCTGCTGATCCGACCGAGAGCCCCACCCGAACTCCGAATAATTGTCCGGCATGTACCGGGGCGTAGTCCCGTCGATGTCGACGAAGTCGATGCGCTTGCCCCCGTCCGACCACTTCTGCCACTCGAACTTCACTCCGAGCTCGTCCGACTTCACGATCTCGCGCACCGCCCCCGAGTCGTCGCGGACGACGTCCTCCCGGGCGAAATCGTCCCCCTCGGTGCCCGCGTACGTCACGCTGTCGATCGCGACGACGCGCCCCGCGCGCTCCGTCACGCGCTGGACGGCACGGGCGCGCTTGAGCGGCACGTCGGCCCCGACCTCGAATATGCACTGCGGCCCGTCGCGGGTGTCGACCACGTCGAGGCAGTAGCGCCATCGAGGCGCCCGCGCAGCGTGGACGGCGTACGCGCCAGCGCCGAGGAGAACGCACCCCGCGCCGACCGCCGCGATGGAGCGCCACGTCTTCGGTCGCGGGGCGTGCGGAGTGGCGCTCCGCCGGGTGGACGCTACCCCCCCCGCGGTCGAGAGCGCCGCTCGCCCCGCGTCGCTGTCGGCCCCGCTCTTCGCGTCGACCGTCGCGTCGAACCCGACCCCGCTCTTCGCGCCGAGGATCTCCTCGCTCGATGCGACGGTCGCCTCGATGCCGGTGATGCTCTCGGCGCTCCGCTCCGTCTTCGGCAGCGGCCCGATCGGCGCTCCGGTCCCATCCACGCACGCCTTCGCGAGCGCTTCGCGCATCTCCTTCGCGCTCGACCATCTCTCCGCCTTCTGAAAGGCGAGCGCCTTGTCGATCACTTCGGCGATCGCTTCGGGCACTTCGGGCGCAAGGCTTCGTATCTTGCGCGCGGGGCGAGTCCCGGCGGCGATGAGGAGCTGCGACGCGTTCTCCCCCTCGTGCACGAGCTGTCCCGTCAGGAGCACGAAGAGCGTCGCCCCCGCGGCCCACAGGTCCGTCTGGCCGTCGACCTTGCTCGACTCGGCGCGCGCTTGTTCGGGAGCCATGTACGCAGGGGTGCCCAGCATCGCCCCCGTCTGCGTCGCCCCCGTGCCGGTCTCGTCGTGGAGGCGCGCGATCCCGAAGTCGAGCACCTCGAGCCGCCCGTCGGTGGTCAGGAAGAGGTTGGCCGGCTTGATGTCGCGGTGGATGACCCCCTTCGCATGCGCCGCCGAGAGCACGTCGAGGAGCGCGTCGCCGATCGACAAGACGAGCCCGAGAGGTACCCGTCCCTCGTGTCGCGTCGCGACCTGATCCACCGGCGCCCCGTCGAGATACTCCATGACGACGAAGGCGCTCCCGTCCTCCGCGACGTCGTCGTCGTGCACGGCGACCGCCCCCGGGTGGTCCACGGTGTTCGCGACGTATCCTTCGCGGAGGAAGCGCGTGCGGATGTTCTCGCGGATGGAGAGCTCCGGGTGGAGCATCTTGATGGCGACGCGCTTCTTGTTTCGGTGCGTTGCCGCGTAGACGACGGCCATGCCGCCGATGCCGAGGACGCGGTCGAGGCGGTACTTGCCTTTGAGGACGTGACCAAGGCGCGACTCGGCGAGCTTCTTTACGTCGTCGTCGGGCATCGGTCGACGCTGAGCGTAGACGCTTGGCGCGCGGGATGGTCGCCAAAGAGCCGCGGGGGGCGGCGAGCTTGGCGCATGCCGTGCGATCGGGCGGGCTGGAGCCCGCTCATCGTAGGAGGGCCCGGGGGCCGGAATCGTCGCGTCGCGCGAAGTGGGCGAAGGTGACGCCGCGGACGAGGATCGTTTCGCCGAAGCGGTCGATCGTCTCTCGGATGGCCTCGAGGAGGGGGGCGCGGCGCTCGGAGGGGAGGCGCTGGTGATCGCTGATCGTCCGCGCGAAGGCGGCCCACTGGGTGCCGCTCACGCGCCGCTCCCAGCGGTAGGTCTTTGGCTCGTCCGCCGAGAACGGGCCCTCGAGCGGGGGGGGATCCATCTGCGTGGGGAGGCGGCCGTAGACGTAGATGTCGGGGGCGTGCTCGCGGTACGCGACGTCGAGCGCTTCCATCACCGGCTCGTCCAGGAGCTGGAGGTTCCAGAACCAGGCGAAGGTCCCGCCCGGCCGGAGGGCGAGCGCGATCTTCGCGGCGGCCCGCTTCCGCTCCATCCAGTGCCAGGCGTCTCCGCAGGTGACGAGGTCGAAGCGCCGGCCCGCGTCGTCCCACTCTTCGAACCGGGCGACCTCGACGCGGACGCCGTGACCGCGGGCGACGGCGGCCATGCGCGGATCGACCTCGACCCCGAGGACCGAGAGGCCTCGCCGGGCGAGTGAGCGCGCGACCTTGCCGGTGCCGGTGCCGATGTCGAGCACGGCGGCGGCGCCGAGGGCGGCGAGATCGTCGAGGAGGGGGTCGGGGAAGTTCGGGCGGTGGAGGTCGTAGTCTTCGGCGACGGAGCCGAAGGATTCGGCGCGGGCGCGATCGAGGTGGAGCTCGGGGAGGGGCACGGGGGGAGGATACCTACGCGCTCATTTGCCAGCCATGGTCGCCCCGCGGTCGGATCTCGACCTTGCGCGGCGGTTCCTGACGGTCGGCGATCTTCGTCAGGTCGTCGAGCGAGTAGTCCTCGATCGGCGCTTGTCGCGCAATCATGAGCCTGAGGAGACGATCCGATGACGTACCGAACGGCTTGCGCTCGTTCTCCCAGGCCGAGACCGTCGTGGGGTCCACACCCATGTGGGCGGCGAAGTCGGCGCCGCTCCAGCCCAGGTGTTTCCGAAGGAACTTCACCTCGGCGCCGCTCAAACGGGCGGGCTTGTGGATGACGGCGTTCGCGATCACCCGATGAAGCTCGGTCACCCGGGGGAGCAAGACCTCGAACGCCCCGCACTTGGCGCAGCGCCGTACATTGACGCCGGCGAGCACGACGTTGGGGAGCCCCGACTCGACGTAGAGGTGGTTCTCCGTGGACGTCTTCGTCTCGCCCTCGCCGCAGGTGCGGCACTTCTTTCCCTGCTTGCTCATGACCTGATCCTCCAGGCGGTGATGACGACCAACTCGACCTCGCTCACGTCTTCATCCTTGGCGGGAAGGCGCTCCGGCTCAGGATCGAAGGTCACGACGAAGCACATGCGCGGCGTATCCACGCGGTAGCGCCAAGAGCCATGCTCCCACTCGGGTTCGCGGGCGACGCCAGCGCGAAGGATGTTGATCGCGTCCGCATCGCTCAGGTCGTCCTTGGCCATCTCGCGACGGGCGTGATCGCTGACTACGAAGACGCCTTCGTCGAGGAGCCGCCGGATGTACGTCCTCGCGTCCGGCACCCGAAGCGGCATCGCTTAGGCAATGTAGGCGTACTTGGCCTTTTGTCAAGATGAGGCCTTTTGCTTTGGCTGCCCCCACTCGCAGGTGCTCGGCGCAAGGCGCCTGCGCGCCTGCGGTCTCCCCCTGTACGGTTCTCCTCGCCTCCCCGAGGAAACTCGCCGAGGCGTGCGTGGGGGAGACACAACGAGTCCGCGCGCATGGCTCTCGCGGGATTCCTACCTCTCAGCGCACACACCCGAGTACCCTTGCACGCGCACTCGCCGTCGCGACCGTGACACTTTGCTTCGCGGAGCCCCATCGCGCCAAGACGACGCCGTAAGCGTCGCACGCTCCGGCGACGTCTCCACTCGCTTCGAGGGCCTGTGCCAGGTGCAGCTCGGAGTGCATGAAGCTGATTGGATCGGCGAGGGGGATGCTGCAGCTCTTCGTGGCGAGACGGAGACTCGGCAGCGCATCTTCCGCGCGCCCCGCGAGGGAGTAGACCTTCCCGACGGTGGGTGGCGTCCACCCAGCCCCATTCATGACGAACGGTGGCACCGGTGAGTAGTCCTTTAGCGCGACGAGAGCCTTTTCGGCGTCCTCGCGTGTCTCCGCTGGGATCGCGTACCCGACCAACCAGAGGCTGGCGCGCTCCACAGGCTGCAGGTGCGGGCTCCACGTTGCGATCCACTCGCGCAGCGCCGAGTCGCGCTCGTCAGCCGTACGCAACCCGCCACGAGTCGCAGTGGCATACAGAATTGGCCGCGGGTCGTCGCCGATCGCGTCACGGTCTGGCCACGCGCGCATTCGTCGCAGGTACGCGTCCGCGACCGTCGCAGCCTCCACGGGCTCTCCGAGCTCGTCGTGGAGGTTGATCCGGAGCACGGTCGCGGAGAGGCGACTGCGTTCGTTTCCGCTCGACTCGGCGAGCGTTTCCATGGCCCGTGCGTCCTTCATCGCTGACGGGAAGTCCCCGGTGGCGATCGCAAGGTCAGCTTCGTCCAGCAGCGTCACGTGTTCCTTCACCCCATCCGGGCTGGCATGCCACTTGAGACGAAGAGCCTCGGTCACCGAATCGACGGGGTCTCCCTGCGCAAAGAGTGCAGTCGCGAGGTAATCGTACGCACGCGGCGTGGCCACTTCCGTGGTGACCATCCGCCTCGCGTCCGCTTCGAGCGCCGCGCACTCTCCCTGAGAAGCCTCCAAGGTCGCGCGGACTCGAAGGCAGCTCCCGGCGGAGGGACTGATCGCGAGGCACCGTTCGACGTCGTGCAACGCCGTCGGCGCGTCCCCTTGAACTACCCCCATCAGCGCACGGAGCCACATCGCTCCGGCAAACTTCGGGTCCGTCGCGAGCAACCGGTCGCAGATCTTCTGCACTTCCGCCGGAGGCCTCGTGAAGCTGAACACGTGTGCGGACAGGAATTCGAGCTCCAGGTCACGCGGGCGCCTTGCTACGATCGCATCGACGCGATGCAGTGATTCCTCCAGGTCCGGACGCGGCGGTACGAAGATCGGTTCGAACGCTGCCAGCAGCTCTCGGTCCTCCTCCTTGAGCGATGCTCGGAGCGCCATTGCGGCCCTGGCGTGACGCCTGAAGTCGTACCCGTCAGACCAGCCGTAGACCGCCGATCGGAGCTCTGCGGCAGCCATCGTGGGATCGAGCGCCGCAGCTCGCTCAAAGCTGGCGGTCGCTGAGAACAAGGAGCCGTCGCGCACCGCCTGAAGCGCGGTCTGGTAGGCAGCTGCTGCTTCGGCGTTCGATGTCCGCGGGACGGGGAGATCGGTGATCGTCACGATTGAGGGCGCAGCTGTGTCAGGACGTCGGATCCTCTCTCCGTGAAAGAACGCGAACAGAGCCAGCGCCACCGCCGCAACCGTGACAGCCGCGAGGACGATCGGCGGTCCGGACCCCGACCGCTTCGGGCCTGCCCCAGCTCTCGAGGCCACCATCGCGTCTGGAGCGCCCGATGAATTCGTCCGGGAGATGCCCGTGTGGACCGTCGGTGCAGTGACGAACGCGCTCGCGATCTCCCCCGCATTCGCGAACCTCTGGCCCGGCGCCTTCGCCAGGCAGCGAACGACGATCGCATCGGTCGCTTCGTCCACATCGGGCGCGCGCGCACGCAGCGGCGGCACGGCATCGCGCGCGATGGATACGAGCACCGCACCCGAGCTCGCGCCTTGGAAAGGGCGATCTCCGCACAGCATCTCGTAGAGAAGGATTCCGAAGGAGAACACGTCCGACCGCACGTCGAGCGGCTCGCCGAGCGCCTGCTCGGGGGACATGTACTCGGGCGTGCCCACGATGCGCCCTTCGTCGGACGCGACGATGGACTGCGTGTCCGCGAGGGCGGCGGTCTCGTATTTGGCGGAGGGCCGACCGACGCCCGGCTTCGCGAGGCCGAAGTCCAGGAGCTTCACGACCCCCTCCGGCGTGATCATCACGTTCTCGGGCTTGAGGTCGCGGTGCAAGATCCTCTCGGCGTGCGCCGCCGCCAGGGCCCGAGCGATCTGGAGTGCAAGTCCGCGCGCGGTCGCCAGGTCGACGCGCCCACGCTGAAGCTTCGTCCGCAGGTTCTCCCCCGCGACGAGCTCCATCGCGATGTAGATGCACCCGTTGGCCTCGCCGACCTGGTAGACCGTCGCAACGTTGGGATGCGTGATTGCGGCTGCCGACCGCGCCTCGCGCATGAACCTCTGGCGGCGCTCCTCGTCGCCGAGGGCCTCTGGCATCAACTTCAGAGCCACCGTACGCCGGAGCGTCGCGTCCTCGGCGCGGTAGACGACTCCCATGCCGCCGCTGCCTAGCCGGCCGGTGATCCTGAAGTGCGCGACGCGCACGGGATCGGGGCCGTCATCCGCGGCGGGGGGGCCGGGCAGGGCAGGGACCGTCGAGTCCAGGAACGGCTCGTCCTTTGTAGACGCTGACGGCTTGGCCCCCCCCTCGTCCGGCATCAGCGCGTAGTATTCCATGACTCGGGCGCGCAGGGGTGCCCCCACTCGCAGGTGCTCGGCGCAAGGCGCCTGCGCGCCTGCGGTCTCCAAACGCGTGCTCGGCCCGCAAAGCCGGGCCTGCGCGTGCGTGGGGGAGACGGAACTGTGTTCTCGCGCCGAGGGTCCGTGCTCCCTCGGCGTCTCTCCTCTAATTGAAAGCTCTCCGATCGCTGCCGTCCGAATCGTCGAGCGCGTCGTCGGCCAGGTGCGAAAAGCCTCGTGCTTCGAGCCATAGAATGCTCGCGCGACGCTCTTCGCGGGGAAGGCTCGTCGCGCCGGTGCGCGCCTTGTGCCACGCCGTGCGCATCACCTCGTCCGAGGCCAGGAGGGCGTCTTTGTTGCCGTACCTTGCGAGCAGCGATCGAAGCTTGTCGAGATCCGGGTCACGCAGAACCGCGTCGCGCTCGCGCAAGTAGCTCTCGAGATCGGGGTGGGGGCGGGGAGGATTGTCGCGCATCGCTGGAAAGATGACGTAACGAGTGGACGGGGTCCACCAGAACAACAGTCGTCCAGCCCGCTCGCCCCGTCAGGCGAGCGGGCTTTCCGACCAACCTACTGCTTCTCCTTCCTAGCTCGAGCTAGGCGCTCCCTCCTGCCGCCGGCGCATTGACCACCGGCGCAGCCGCCGGCGCCGGAGCGACCGGTGCTGCCGCAGGCGCCGCGACGATCGGCGTCGCCAACGGTGCGATGACCGCCGGCTTCGCGGCGGGCGCGACGGCGACGGCCGCGGGCGCCGTCACGCTCGCCGGGGCCGCCGGCGCGGTGGGGGCGACCAGCGTCCCCTTGATCTTGAGCTTTGCCTTCTTCCCCATCGTGCCACGCGCATCCCGCGTGGCCTGATTGAGCAAGACGGCGTTCGCTCGGTCCGCCGCGGAGACCACCGGGGTCTTCCGCGCCGAGTACCCAAACTCGTGGGCTTCGGTGCTGTTCGCACCGAACCGGTTGAGTACCCATGCCTTCAGCGAGTCGTCGGTCGCCTGACGCTTCGTCTCTGCAGTCGTGCGCGCGGCGAGCGCCGACTTGTACCCGGCCTGCGTAGCGGTGACGGCCGCTCGCGTGTCGAGGCTGTTTTGGAAGACCGCGATGACCTGAGCGGGCTTGAGGACTTCCCCGCTGATCGGGATCTCGGTCTTGCTGTTCGTGACGTACTTCTTCAAGGCAAGGATGCGCTTCTGATTGTTGGTGATGACGGTGTCGTTGCTGATCTTCTGGGTTCCCATGGTGTTCTCTTTTCTCTTTCTCAGGCGTTGATCGGTTTCGTATCCGTTCGAGTCGCGGTGCTTGTGATTCGTTCCATGCGCCCATAGATAGAGGGGGTCGGTTTCAGATCCTGAAACCACGCTCCCCCTTCTTTTCAGAGGCGAACCATGGCTGACGGCGCGACGACGAAAACGACCCGCCTCTTTCTCGCGAAATCGATGGTGTCCCGGGCCGGAGGCGCCTCGCTCTCCGAGCTGATGGAGAAATGCGGCGTTTCGCGCATCACCGTCTGGCGCCTCCTGAACGAGCTGCGCGCCGCGGGGACGCCCGTAGACGAGGAGAAGCGCGGCGATCGCACCTTCTACATGGTCCCCGCGTCGTCACGCGGAGCGACCATCACGATGACGCAGTTCGAGATGGTCGGCGTTGTCGTCGCGCAGCAGATCGCGCGCTACCTGGACGGCACGCCGATGTTCGAAGGGCTCGACGGCGTCTTCGCGAAGATCGAAGCCGCGCTCAAGAGACCGGACATGGTCTCGAACCTCCAGCGCAAGATCTTCGACGTCAACGAAGGGGCGATGCGCTTCACGAAGCGCGACAACGCGAACATCCAGGAGCTGATCGACGCGCTCCTCAGGGACCACCAGGTCGCGGTGAAGCACGAGCGCGTCGACGACGGGAAACTCGAGTTTCGCGTCGACCCGTACACTCTCCTCTTCCACAAGAAGGGGCCGTACCTCGTCGGCAAGTCGCACTACGCGGGGCACAAGGGGGAGGTGCGCAAGCTCGCGTTCGACGGGATCCGATCAGTGAGGTGGTGCAAGGGGGACTCGTTCGAGTACCCGGCCACGTACACGCCCGAGCGGCATCTCCGCGGCGCGTTCGGAATCGTGCACGGCGAGCCGGTGACGATTCGCCTCCGCTTCCGGAAGGAGGTCGTGAGGGCGGTGAAGCGCCGGCACTGGCACCAGACGCAGAAGATCGGCGCGGTGTCGGAGAAGGACGCGTGGGTCTCGTTCGAGATGAAGTGCGCCCCGAGCTTCGAGGTTCAGAACTGGATTCTGAGCTGGGGGCGGAACGTCGAAGTGCTGGAGCCGGCTCCGTTGCGGGAGTGGGTGAGGGGAGAGGTTGCGGCGATGGCGGGGGTGTACCGAGAACAGCCCTCCAGACCACGGGCCACAAAGGAGGCACCCCGAGCCGAGCTCTGATCCGCCGCGAGACCCTTCAGCGTCCTTCGGCGGCCTCCTCGATTTCCTCGAGCCGAAGCAGAATCCAACAAATGCGCTCGCGCACGTCGTCGAGTCTCTCCGTCAAGCGCTCCGGGATCGGGCGGCCGGCCTCCTCGTGCTCGAGGACTCGTCCGACGAGGTAGCGTTCGTTCCTCTCGGCCTGCGCGAGCTGGGTGCGTTCGTTCGAGGCCTCGTCGGCGAGCGCCTCGTCCTGCTGCCGACGTTGGTGACCCCACGGGGACGACCTCGGCGGCTCCCGCCACAACGCCGCGGAGCTCATTTGTACCCCCTCATCTGCGCGCCGAGCGCCTCCACACGGGCGCCGATCGCGAAGATGCGGTCTTCCTCCGCCGCGGCGGCCCGCACGACGCGGGCGACGACCCACGGGTAGCGTCGCGTGCCGTCGCTGCCGAAGTCCGCCAGCTCGCGGAGGCACTCGGCGGAGTCGATGACGCTCTGAAGTCGCCGACGGGCGGTCGCGTAGCGTTGCTGTTCGAGCTTCAGTTGCCTCCGCAAACGACGCCGTCGCTCGCGGCTTCGGTTGTGGTCGTTCGCGGGGGTGGAGAGTCTCTGGGGCTCCATCGTGACAATCGGAAATGCGTTCATGGTCGTCCTCCGGGTGCCGCTGGGCGGCTTGCGTTTCGTTCGCATCCCGGAAGCTAGGGGAGGGCTGTTTCAGATCCTGAAACCACGGCTACTCGGTTTTTCCCGGGTGAAGCTCGGCTGACCCCGCGTGCTCGAGAGGCGAGCGGGCCTTTGCTCGAGGAAAGGGGGGGGTCGCCGGGGGACGCCTGCCCGAATCGGCGGCGCGGTTGGCGGGAATCACGGCCGACGTGTTGGGAATCACGGCCGACGCGTCGTGAATCACGACCAGCGCGTCGTGAATCATGGCCGACGTGCCCAGAACGACGGCACGGGTGACGCTGATTGCGGCACGCGATGTCCTTCCGTCGGCACGGAAGCCGGTGTTGGCAGCGCCCGTGTCGTGAATGGCAACCGACGTGCCCGAAAACGGAGCAGGCGATCTCAGTCGATCGGCACGCGCGCCGGCTCTGGCGGCACGTAAGGCGTGAATGGCGGCCCACGTGCCGTGAATGACATCTGCGGTGCCGTGAATGACATCCGACATGCCGTGAATAACGGCCGACCCACCGAGAGAGGGAGCACGCGATGTCTGGCCGCGGGCACGTGTGCTGTCGTTCGCGGCACGGGCGGCGGGAATGGCGGCCGACGCGCCGAGAGAAGGAGCACGCGATGGCAGTCAGTCGGCGGGAGTGCCGGCGTTGGCGGAACGCGTGCCGCGATTCGTGGGCGATGTGCCGCCGCACGGAGCACGCGGTGTCGGGTGGCGGGCACGAGCGCCGTGAAAGGCGATGCCCCCACTCGCAGGTGCTCGGCGCAAGGCGCGTGCGTGGCTCTTGCGTCTGCCAGCTCGTGATGAACGACTTGCCCGCGGCCGTCGCGCGCATTCGCGCCGAGCTGCTCTCACTCCTCGTCTGACGGAACGGGTGGCTCCACCGTCACGGTGATGAGCGTGACCTCGTCGTCGTTGAAGCGGTACCAGAGCCAGAGGTTTCTGCCTCCAACGCGGCGGACCCACGCGCGGCCGACCGGATGGGTTCTCGCCTCGTAGTCCGACGCGCCGGGGAGCTCATCCGCTCCGGCGAGTGCCCGAGTCGCACGACCGATGGCATCGGCGCGGGGGGTGCCCCGCTTGAGTAGCGGGCCGACGACGCGCGCGTACCACGTGCTTACCCGGATTCGCCTCGCCACGATTCGTCATCGCTCCCCTGCAGCCACCGCAGGAACGATTCCGACGCGTCCGCGGAGAGGAGCTCGCCGCGCTCGACCGACTCCGCGGCCTCGCGGACGTCGCCCTCGTCGTCCGGGTGCGGCTTCCACAGCTTCCGCGCGGCTCGTTGTGCCTCGGGCGTCATGCATGGAGGCTAGCGCAACGTGGTCCATTGGGCCAAAGCGAGGCGGTCGGGAGATCTAGGCGAGCGCGCGTGAAAGTAGTTTCTCTCATGGTGAGGTTCCGCTGAGCATTCGCGGTGCCATCGTGGAAACCGGCGCGAAAGAGGAAGAGCCTCACCGTCGACGGGTGGCCGGGCCAGCGCGGAGAGTGGCACGTGCCAGCGACCTCACGCTCGCGCTCTCTTCGCAGCCCGATGCCACTCGCCCCGTCCCGAACTGCCGTACGCTCCCCGCGGATTCCCCCGCCCCCATGCGCCTCCTCCCCGGCCCCGCTCCCTCCCTCCTCCTCTTCGCCACCGACCTCACGAACTTCCTCGCCTGCCGCCACCTCACCTCGCTCGAGCGCCTCGCCGCCCACAAGCTCGCGCGCCGCCCCCACTACGACGATCCGATGCTCGAGCTCCTCCGCGAGCGCGGGCTCGCGCACGAAGCCGCGTACGTCGCGCACCTCGCGGGCGCCGGAAAGCGCGTCGTCTCGATCGACATGCACAGCCCCACGGCGTTCGCCGACACGCTCGGCGCGATGCGCTCCGGCGCGGACGTCGTCGTGCAGGCGCGGCTCGAGCATGGCGCGTGGGCGGGGTGGGCGGACGTGCTGCTCCGCGTGCCCGGCGCGAGCGCGTTCGGCGAGTGGCGGTACGAGCCCGTCGAGACCAAGCTCGCCAAGGAGACGCGCGGCGCGACGCTCATCCAGCTTTGCCTCTACGCGGAGCTCCTCGCCGCGATCCAGGAGAGCGCCCCGGAGCACCTCCGCGTCGTCGTCCCGGACGCCGCGTTCGAGCCGGAGGTGTACCGCTTCGAGGAGTTTCGTCCGTACTTCCGCCTCGCGCGCCGCCGCTTCGAAGCCGATCTCGCCACGCCGCTCGCGCCGTCCGTCAAGGCAGCCACGCCGTACCCCGATCCGGTCTCGCACTGCGACGTCTGCAACTGGCACTCCGTCTGCGCCGCCCGCCGCACGAAGGACGACCACCTCTCGCTCGTCGCCGGCATCCAGCGATCGCACCGCAAAGAGCTCGAGGCCTGGGGCGTCACAACGCTCGCCGCCCTCGCCGAGCTCCCCCTCCCGCTCGCGAAGAAGCCCGTGCGCGGCAGCGCCGTGCCGATCGTGCGCGCGCGCGAGCAGGCGCGCCTCCAGCTCGAGACGCGCCGCTCCGGAAAGCCCGCCTACGAGCTCCTCCCCGTCGAAGAAGGGCACGGCCTCACCGCCTTGCCCGCGCCGTCTCCGCTCGACCTCTTCCTCGACCTCGAAGGGGACCGCCAGGCCGACGACGGCGGCCACGAGTACCTCTTCGGCTACGCCTGGCGCGACGCCGCGGGGGCCGTGCAGTACGACGCCCACTGGGCCTTCACCCGCGCCGAAGAGAAAGACGCCTTCGAGCGCGTCATGGACGCCATCGCCGAGCGCCGCGCCCGCGACCCCGCGATGCACGTCTACCACTACGCCCCCTACGAGCCCTCCGCCTTCAAGCGCCTCGCCTGCCGCTACGCCACCCGCGCCGACGAGCTCGACGCGCTCCTGCGCTCCGGCGCCTTCGTCGACCTCTACTCCGTCGTCCGCAAAGGGGTCCGCGCGGGGGTCGAGAGCTACTCGATCAAGAAGCTCGAGCCCTTCTACGGGCTCGTTCGCGAGGTGGACCTCCAGCAGGTCACGCGCCAGCTCCACGCCGTGGCGTACGCGATCGCGAAGAAGGACGCCGCCTCGCTCGCGGACGATCTGCGCGACTCGGTCCGCGCGTACAACCGCGACGACTGCGTCTCCGCGATGGATCTTCGCGCCTGGCTCGAAGGGCTACGCGCCGAAGCCGAAGCGCAGGGGGGCCGGCCGCTCCCGAGGCCCGCGCCCGTCTCCGACGCGCCGAGCGAGAAGCTCGCGGAGCGCCTCGCGCAGATCCGCGCCGTCTCGGACACCCTCACGGCCGGCCTCCCCCTCGAACGAAACGGCGCCGAAGAGGCGCAGTGGATCCTCGCGCAGCTCCTCGAGTGGCACCGGCGCGAAGAGAAGGTCGACTGGTGGGAGTACTACCGCCTGAACGACATGACCCCCGACGAGCTCGAGGGGGAGCGCGCCGGGCTCGCGGGGCTCGTCTTCGAAGAGCGGCTCGAGGCGACCAAGCGCGGGGTCGTGGTCGATCGCTACCGGTTCCCGCTTCAGGACACGGAGCTGCGGGGCGGGGACGACGCGTACGAGCCCGGCAGCGACAAGCCGTCCAAGATCGCGCAGGTGGAGGCGATCGATCTGGTCGCGCGGACGGTCGACCTGAGGAAGGGGAGCGCGCAGGCCGCGCGTCACCCCGCGGCGGTGTTCACGCGGGACGCCGTGGGGAGCGAGGACGCGGTGAGCGCGCTCCTGCGGCTGGGGGAGTCGGTGCGCGACCACGGGATCGATGCCGCGCCGCCGGTGAGCCATCGCGCGGAGCGGGACCTGCTCCTCGCGCGCAACCCGAGGCTACGAGCGGGGGAGGCGTTGCGTCTCGAAGGGGAGAGCACGGTCGCGTCGGCGAGGCGGGCGGCGCTCGCGCTGGACGGAGGGGTGCTCGCGGTGCAGGGGCCGCCGGGGACGGGGAAGACGTTCACGGGGGCGCGGATGATCGTCAGCTTGGTGAGGGCGGGGCGGCGCGTTGGGGTGACGGCGGTGAGCCACAAGGTGATTCGGAATCTCCTCGATGAGGTCGCGCGGGCTGCCGCGGAGGAAGGGGTCACGGTGCGGTGCATGCACCGGGTGACGACGCCGTCGAAGAGCGCGGCGCGCGCCGGGGCGCCCGTCGAGGAGGAAACCGACGCGAAGAAGGCCGTCGCGAAGATCCTCTCCGGCGCCTACGACGTCGTCGGAGGGACCGCCTGGGTCTGGACCAAGGAGGCGCTCGCCGGGGCGATCGACACGCTCGTCGTCGACGAGGCGGGGCAGATGTCGCTCGCGAACGTGCTCGCGTGCGCGCAGGCCGCGAAGAACCTCGTGCTCCTCGGCGATCCGCAGCAGCTCGAGCAGCCGCAGAAGGCCAGTCACCCCGAGGGGGCGGAGCGGTCGGCGCTCGAGCATCTGCTCGGTGGGCACGCGACGATGCCCGAGGAGCGCGGGCTCTTTCTCGGGGAGACGTGGCGGCTGCATCCGGCGCTGTGCAGGTACACGTCGGAGCTGTTCTACGAGGGGAGGCTCGCGCCGTCTCCGGGGGCGGGGCTCGAGGGGCAGCGGGTGTCGGGGGGGACGCGGTTTGCGGGGGCGGGGCTCTTCCATGTGCCCGTGGAGCACGAGGGGAATCAGAGCCGGTCGGTGGAGGAGGCGGAGCGGGTGAAGGAGATCGTGGCGGAGCTGACGAAGGAGGGGGTGACGTGGACGGATAGGCACGGGGTGGAGCGGGCGGTGGGGCTCGAGGACATTTTGATCGTGGCGCCGTACAACGCGCAGGTGTCGGAGATCGCGGCGCGCGTGCCCGGGGCGCGCGTGGGGACGGTGGACAAGTTTCAGGGGCAGGAGGCGGCGGTCGTCGTTTATTCGATGGCGACATCGAGCGCGGAAGAGGCGCCGAGGGGGATGGAGTTCTTGTTCAGTCGGCACCGGTTGAATGTGGCGACGTCGAGGGCGAGGTGCGTTTGCGTGCTCGTCGCGAGTGAGAGGGTGTTCGAGGTGGAGTGCAGGACGGTGGGGCAGATGAGGATGGGGGGGGCGTATGGGGGGTATTTGGAGATCTCCACGCTCCGGAAGTGATTCTCCGGCGCTGCGCTGGATCGGGAGCCCGCTACGTGCGCAGCTCCGCGGAGCGTGCGCTCCAGGCTGCCGGAGAGTAGCCGGCCATGGCGCGCGAGCGCTGTGAAGTACGTGCTGGCGCGCGCCCCTGCCCGCTTGAAATCACAAGCTGTGACTTCAAGTCTCTGGGGGGGACGGCGCTCGCTCCCCTACGCCTTCACGGAGCAGGGGGTTGCGATGCTTTCGAGCGTGCTGCGGAGCTCTCGAGCGATCCTCGCCAACGTCGAGGTCATGCGCGCCTTCGTCCGCCTTCGCTCGATGCTCGTGAGTCACGAGACCCTCGCGCGCCATCTCGCCGCGCTCGAGAGCAAGTACGACGCGCAGTTCAAGGTGGTCTTCGACGCGATCCCCGAGCTCGCGGAGCCACCGGCGAAGCCACGGAGATCGATCGGCTTTCAGGTGCGTGAAGGCGTCGGAGCAGCGACGGTAGTGACGGCGAATGGCGGACACCTAGCGAGTAATCGGCCCGCCTCCACCTAGTCATGCTAAAGTGACCACATGAAGACCGCCGGAAAACGCTCTTCCCGCGCCGCGGCGTCCGTCCTCCAGGCGGCCGAGTTCAAGGCGGAGGCGCTCGCCGTCATGAGGCGCGTGAGCGAGACTGGGCAGCCGGTGACCATCACGAGTCGCGGGAAGGCGCTCGTTCGGATCGAACCGATTCGAGAGGAGCGGCGCGCCGCCGGTTACGGGAGCATGCGCGGGACGGTTGAGTTCCTGGTTAGCGACGACGAGCTGGTCTCCGCGAGGAGCGACTGGGGCACGCTGGCGGAATGGGGCGGCGGCGAGGCGCGGAAGGGATGATCCTCGATACCCATGCGTGGGTCTTCTACGCGACAGGCAAGGCGCTCGAGAAGCGCGCCCTCCGGCGGATTGACAGAGCACGAGCCGATGGCCGGCTCCACGTCGCTGCGGTAACGCTCTGGGAGGTCGCGCTGCTCGTACAGGAGCGCAAGGTGAGGTTCTCGCAGCCAGTGGGGGAGTGGTTTCGCGACGCACTCAAGCGAACCGAGATCCGAGTCGCGCCGCTCGATGCAGGGACGGCGATCGAAGGCGCGCGGTTGTTCCATGCCCTGCGCGATCCGGCGGACTGCCAGATCGTCGGGACCGCGCTGTACCTCGGCGTGCCCTTGGCGACGCGCGATGCGCGCATCCTCGAGAACTCGAAGGCGCTCGGGCTCGACGTGGTCGAAATCTAGTGCGGGCCGATCACCGCGTCGAATAGGCAAACCCCTTGCAGTACGCAACCGAGGGGTGGTTGTACTGTCGCCCCTCCTCGACGACGCGAACGAGGTCCGCCCCGAGGCGCTTCGCTTCTCTCACGATCTCTTCCGCACACGCTTCGCGCTGTTCGTCGGCACTCGTGCTGTAGCTCTGGCTTCCGTTGATCTCGATGCGTGCCAGCTCGCGTGCTCCGCTCGGGGTGGGTCCCCGAAGCACGTTCACCTCGGCGCTCGGCGGCAGGTGCGGGGCATTGGGCGTGGGAACCACGGTCACGCGGGACCCGCACGACGCGCTGAGCGCGCACACGAGGGCTAGAGCGACAACGATCGGGCCGCGCACCGGCGCGAGCATAGGGACCATGCGCGGGACGCTCGAGCCCGTTGTCGGCAGCATCAGGTGTGCTTTGCGGAGCTCCCGCCCTCGACGTTGTCGGCCGGGACTGCGCTGCTGCTGTGCTTCGCCGTGGTCCCGCCCTCGCCGGCCTTGACCCCGCTCTTCACGGCGAGGGAGCCAGCGTGGCGCTGCTTGGCGAACGAGGGGACGGTCTGCATCGTGGACATGGGAGTGCTCCTTCGAGGTAGCGAGCTGACGCCCACGTGATTGCGGCGCGTCGCTCGTCTTCCGTGACTACCAGCGAGACCGCGTTCGCGCCTGCCATCCCGATGCATGACACCCGACAGGTCCAGGCCAGCGCCCCCTCGCTGGCCGTGCCACCCCAAGACCGGCCGTGCCACCCTCGCACCACTCGTTTCCCGCGAGAATCCGCCCCCTCGCCACGGGCACGCCGCTCGCTCTGCCGATGAGCACCCGCCCATTCGCTGGAGCCAAGCGTGTCAAAGACGACGATCCACTGCTCGGTTCACTCGCCCTGGTTTGACGAACAACCGGCAAGTTGTACGCTACCGTGACCTCGGCGGACGTGATCCGGCGACTGCGTGACGACGGCTGGGTGCTCGCGCGCGTGAAGGGCTCGCACCACCACTTCAGGCACGCGGAAAAACCCGGCATCGTGACCGTGCCTCACCCCAAGAAAGACATCCCGCTTGGCACGCTCAAGAGCATCGAACGGCAAGCCGGCGTCAATCTGACATGACGAAGTACATCGCAGACTCGGCGCTCCAGTACGTCGCCTTCGTGAGGAAGGACCGGCGCCACTACCTCGTCACGTTCCCCGACGCGCCTGGCTGCCAGACCTTCGCCGACCGCAAGGCCGACATCAACGCCACCGCCAAGGAGGCGATCGAGGGTTGGCTCGAGGCGCACCTCGTGAGCGGCAAGGTTCCGCCTTGGCCGACGGCGCACCGCACGCCCCGCCGCGGAGAAGAGCGCGTCCGCATCGCCATCGAGCCGAAGCTCGTCCTCGCCGTCCAGTTCCGGCGCATGCGGACCGAGCGAGGCTGGACTCAGAGCGACGTGGCGAAGCGCGTCGGCGTCTCTCAGCAGCAGATCGCGAAGCTCGAGGACCCCGACGCGAACCCGACGATCGAGACGATCACGAAGGTGGCCGAGGCTTTCGACATGAGCCTCCTCGTGAGCTTCCGGAAAGCGGGCTAGCCGCGGAATCCCCGCTTCACCCTCCCCCCAGCGACGTGCACGCCGCCACGCCGCCGTACGTGGGATTGCTGTCGATGCACTGCACCGCGCCGAGGAACGGCTCCGTCCCGCCGACGCCGAAGATGACGAACGTCGCGATGTTCGTCGCCGAGAGCGAGAACGACAGGTCCGCCTGGTTTTGCCCGCCGATCGTGTTGTTGATCTCGAAACCTCCCCCTCCACTCGTGACGCTGAGATAGCCGTCCGTCACGTCGGGGCCTGGCTGCGTACCGTACGTGCCGTACGGGATGCCCGTGAACCCCCAGGAGCCCGCCGCCACGCTGAACGGTTGCGGATTGCTCGCGGCGAGGTGGATGACGCGCACATAGGTGGCGCTGCCGGCGTAGGCGTCATCGGTGAACACGGCAAAGCTGGCCGCGACAGACGACAGCCCTGGGAGGGCCCCGCTGTCGGGGCTCGGCGCGCCGGCGTCGTACATGCCGGGCTCGGGAGCGCCTCCGGGGACCGAGAGGTATCCCGTCGCCGCGACGAGGGCGAACGTTCCGACCGGCGGCACATAGAGGAAATCGGACGCGGTGAGGCCGGTCGCGCAGCTCGCGCTCCCCGCCGCGACGTAGCGCACGTCGTAAGGGATCCCCCCCGTGATGGCGAAGTACCCGCTGACGGCGGTCGAGCTCCCGCCGTTCGACGAAGGGGGGTTCAGGCTCGGCGCGGTCGTCCCCGCGTCCACCTCGCCGGCGAGGAGCGGGCCGACGTACGTGGAGAGCGCGTGGTACTTCACGCAGATGTCGGCGCTCGGCAACGACGTGTCCGCGAGGAAATTCGCGAAACGCGTGTAGGCCGGCGGCTCGCCGTTTTCGCCGTCGACGACGGTGCAGGTCGACAGCCCCCCGCTCGAGGGGGACAGCGGCCCATCGTTGCAGTAGACGAGCTGATCGCTGTAGCCGTCGCCCGAGACCTCCGTGTAGTAGAGCGTCCCGATGGTTCCTGCCGTGAGCGCAACGGGGGGAACGTAGATCGGACCCTGACCTTCGAAGCCGAGATCGATCGAGCTCGCCGCCCCCACCTGGCGGTAGCCCGCCGTATCGGCGCCGGGATCGATGATCTCGTCCGCCGTGATGTTCGCGAAGAGAGGATTGGCCAGGGCGCCGGTCCCGATCGAAAGCGACCCCGCGCTACCCGTGTAGGACGCGACGTTCACGAGGCGCAAGCTGGCCTCGCCCGCGCTCACGGACGACTCGTCGGCGAGCGCGAAGAGACGAATGTCGGAGCCCCCCGTGATTCCCGGTGCGGGATCCGCGATCACGGCGGTCCCCATCGCCCCCTCCGCGAGGGGAGGGAGATCGGTGTATTCGGTGGCGGCGCTCGCATCGTCGTCGCACGTCGTCGCCCCGGGCGGCAGGAGCAGGAGGTCATCCTGCCCGGCCGGTACGACGAAGTACTGCGACACCGTGAGCTCCGGGAGCCCCGACGTGAGCCCGGCGCCGCGCAAGAGCGGGCCCTGCCAGGTATTCGCACCGTGCGGCGACACGCAAACATCGCCGATCGTCACCGAAGCGGACGTGAGGTTCGCGACGCGAATGGCGGCCTGAGGCCCGGCATCGGCCGCGTCCGGAGCGGGGGCCGAATCCTGACCTTGGCCCGAGTCCTGGGGAGGTGGCAACGTCGCGTCGGTCCCCGCGTCGGCCGGGGGGGAGACGGCGCTGTCTTGCGCGGGCGGAGCGCCGCTGTCCTCCGCCGGAAAAGCAGAGTCCACGCCGGTCGCGGGCGGCGCGTTGTTGTTGCTGACGCAACCGCTCGCGGCCGCCGTGACGACCGCCGCTGCCGTGAAGAACGTTCCGAGGACCGTGTGAGCTATTCTCATGGGCGCTAGAACGAATCGTACGTTGTTCGGACGTAACCTGGTTAGGGCTCTTCGTTGGACGTAACCTGGTTAGGGCTCTCCGAGGGAAGAGAGCTCTCCACAAGGAAGGCGGGGTCGGATGTTGGCTCCCGGGCGTAACCTACGGCAGCTCTGGCTCCCGGCCCTCGCTGCACTGGCGATCGCCGCCGCCTGCTCCTCCCAGGGGAGCTCGGGAGCGGGGAACGGCACGGACGCAGGTCCGGGCTCGAGCTCCGGCTCCGGCTCCGGCTCCAGCTCCGGCGGCGGTTCGGGATCGAGCTCGGGCTCCAGCTCGGGCTCGAGCTCCGGCACCGACGGCGGCAGCAGCAGCGGCGGCCAGACCTGCGACGGCGGCGCCTGCAACACCATCCCGCCGGGCCTCCTCAACCCTGCCATCACCACCGCCTGGAACCCCGGCATCCTCGCCGACACGCTCCTGAACCAGCCGCTCGGCTCCGACGGGCTCCCGGTGAGAACCACGATCTGCGCGACGGTCCCACCTGCCCAGGCCTCGACGCTTCAGACCACGCTCACCGGCTGCGCATCCGGAACGGTCGTCGCGCTGCAGGCCGGCACGTACACGCTCCCCGCGACCATCAACATTCCGAGCGGCGTCGTCCTGCGTGGCGTCGCCTCGTCCGGCTCCGGCGCGACGATCCTCGCCCTCGCCCTTGGCCAGGTAGGCCCGGTCGTCGCGATCGGCCCCGGCACCACCTACGACCAGGCCTGCTACCAGGACAACTACGCGACCGCCGTCCCGCTCACGGCCGACGCGACGAAGGAAACGACGACCGTCTCGATCGCCGCCGCCAGCGGCAGCGGCTTCGCTGCGGGCGACATCGCGCTCCTCGACCAGAGCGACGACACGTCCATCGTCAACGAAGGCGACTGCGCCTACTTCAAGCGGATCGCCGCCTGGGGCCTGAGCGAGCGGGTCGAGATCGCCTCCGTCAGCGGCGGCACGCTCACGCTGAGCACCCCGCTCCACTGGACCTTCCAGACGAGCCAGACTGCCCAGATCTCCAAGGTGAGCACGGCGATCACCCGGTGGGCGGGCGTCGAGCACCTCTGGGTGCAAGGCGGCGACGGCGTCGACCAGTACGACGGCCAGAAGGCGGGCGGCGTCGACATCACCAACGCGGCCTACTCCTGGATCAAAGACGTCCAGACCGACGGCACGCTGACGGGCATGCACGTGACGCTCACCGGTGCCTACCGCTGCGTGGTCCGCGACAGCCACTTCCACAACAGCGCGCTCTACGGCTTCGGCGAGGACAACTACGGCATCGTCACCCGCTGCGGCGCCGCCGACAACCTCATCGAGAACAACATCGCGCGCTACATGAACAAGCCCATCTTGTTCAACAACTCGGGGGGCGGAAACGTCGTCGGCTACAACTACGCCGACAACGAGTGGTCGATCGACAGCCAGGGGGACGACGGCTGCCAGGAAACGTCCATCGACTGCCACTGCTCGTTCCCGCACATGGAGCTCATCGAGGGGAACTACGCGCCCCACATGGGGGCGTCCAACACGCACGGGAACGCGGGATACCTCACGTACTTCCGCAACTACGCCTCCAGCCAGCTGTCGCCGACGCCGATCGTCTGGAGCCAGCCCGACGTCACCCAGACGTGCAGCGTCACCGCGCTCCAGTTCGACGGCCCCTCGTCTTCGTATCCGGGCGCCGGCGACAACAACATGACGGCCATCGCCAACGTGCTCGGGAGCAGCACGGTCGCTTCGCTCGGCGTGCCGCTCTCGCTCGGCACCGCCACCGGCTCGCAGACCTACGAGGGTTACGATGGCACGGGCAACGCGACGATCTTCCTCCTGGGCAGCGCGACCGACCTTTCGTTCACGACGCTCTGGTGGCAAGGCAACTTCGACACGGTCAACGCGAAGGTCATGTGGAACCCCGCGGTGACGACGAAGGTCCTTCCGGCCTCGCTGTACCGCGCGACCAAGCCCGCCTGGTGGCCGGCCGGCACAGCCTGGCCTTGGGCGGGATCCGACCTGACTCCGATGGTGGGCACGCTCCCGGCGCAGGTCGCGTCAGCCGCGTTCGACTACACGACGGCGAACGATCCGAGCTGCACCTCGAGCGCGACCAACGACGACTGCTGCCTCGCGACCGGCGCGGCGTGCACGTCGGGAAAGGCGTGCTGCAACGGGACGTGTCAGGCGGGGGGTACGTGCAACTGAGACGCGCTCAGGGCGCCGGTGCCGGCACTCGGCGGGGGAAACCCTAACCTGACCTGGCGCTCGTGACGAAGTGGCTTGCGACGCGCGCGGCGTGAGTCAAATCGTCAGCGCGCCCTCGCGCCCACGCCACGTCAACGCGCCCCACTCACTCCGTCAGAACGTCCCACCGATCCCGAACGTCGCCCCTCCGCGCACCGACGAGACGCGCGGCTCGATCGTGGGGCGCAGATCGACCGAGCGCACGTCGGCGGGAGGGGCGGAAACGGCTTCGCGCGAGACGACCACGTCGTCGATGGCCGCGGCGAGCGCCCCCCCCGACACTCCGCCGACGAACACCCCCATCGCCTCGTACCAGCCGACCCCCCACTTGTCCTCGTTCAAGGGGGCGACGACCTCTCCGATGAGGGCCCCCGTGCAGGCCGCGCCCAGGGGAATGAGCGTGCGGAGCCCGAGTGAAATCAGCGCCTTGCGGGGGTGCTTGTGGGCCAGGTGAATGACCGGTGATCCGAAGACGGCCCCGGCGCTGCCGAGGACGATCGTCGAATCCCCCGCGGGCCCCTGCGCGAATCCGCCGCCGACCATCGCGGCGATCGATCCGGCATCGACGAGGAGCGGCTGCCACCCGTACCACCGCTGGGGACTCGGGCTCACGGCCGCCGCGGGGGGAGGCGCGGCGCTCGGCTCGTCCGCGCGGGCGAGGTGAGGGGAGAGCGAGAGGAGAGCGAGAACGCAGAGAGCGGAGGGGAGGACGATCCGGGTGCTTCGCATGCAGCGCTCTTCTGCAGCGCGCATGCTGCATTCTCTCCCCCCGATTCGGGGGGAGGTCGGGTGGGGGGCTCTCGTCTCGCGACGCTCCCCGACGCTACGCGGCGCCCGCCCCTGCCTTCCTGCTCGCGGTCGTCGCCGCGCGCGTCGACGGCTCCTCTAGCTTCGTCGCAGCGCGGCGACTCAATCGTTTGTTGGAGCCCTTGACGAACTCCTCCAGCGCCGCACGGTCTGTCACCCGATCGAGTGACGCGATGAGCTTCTCCGAGCGCGCCCGCGTGGGCGTCTTTGCGTCCGTGGTGTTGGTGGTCTGCGTATTTTTGGCCATCTTCGTTCTTCCATTTCTTGTCCGGTGGACGCCGCCGGACGCCGAGCGAACCGGCCACCGTACCACCACGCTGCTCGCGCCCCCGCTGAATCGCTCTACCGACCTCGCGCGCTCGCCACCGACGACTGAATCCAGGCGCGCACCTGCGCCGCTCTGTCTGCCAACCCGTCCGCGGCGAGCGCGTCCGCCGCGCTCCTTGCGAGCTCCCCTGCGCGTACGGGATCCCCCGCAGCGCGAGCCATCGCGAAGCGGATCTCCGCGCGGATCGCGCGGTCCCCTTGGTACTTGTCCGCGAGCGGCAGCGCGCGATCGAGCGTCTCGCGCGCGCCGTCCATGTCGCCGAGCGCGAGCTTCGCGTCCGCGCGCGCGCAGAGCGGGACGAGATCCGCCCGCTCGCCCAGGTACTTCTCCGGCGTCGCGAGCGCGAGGCTCGCGTCTTCCAGCGCCCCCTTCGCGTCCCCGAGGCGCGCCTTCGAGAGCGCGCGCGCTCCGAACGCCTCCCCTCGCTCCTGCGGGCGCCGCTCCTCGAGCGCGGCGAGCGCCTTCGTCGCGAACGCGAGCGCCTCGCGGTCGTCCTCGCGGAGCGCGAGGACCCGCGAGAAGTCCGCGGTCGCGCCGGGGATATCGGCGCGCGTCTCCGAGCCGGCCGCCTTGGCCGCGGCGACCGTGTCGCCGAAGAGCGCGAGCCCCTCCGCGAGCCGCCCTGCGCCGACGAGCGCCTCGGCGAGGAAGAGCTTCGACTGCGTCTCTATCGCGGGAAGCTGCGGGTGCCGCGTCGTCTCCTCGAGGAGCCGCACCCCCTCCGCGTAGTCGCCGAGCTCGATCCGCGCGAGCCCCATGTCGGCGAGCGAACGGAGCGCGGGAGGCGACGTCGGTCCGAGGAGCTCGACGCGGGCGCGGTGGATCTCCGTATAGAGCGGCAGCGCGTGCTCGACGTCCCCCCCGTCCCAGAGCGCGTCGGCGAGCGACTGCCGAATGTTGAGCGTCTGTGGGTGCTCGGGACCCAGGGCCCGTTCGCTCAGCGCGGTCGCCTCCGCGGCGAAGTCGCGCATCTCGACGGAGTGACCGCGCGCGTACGCGATCTGCGCCTTCGCGTAGAGCAGATCCGACCGCGCGAGATCGCTCCCCACGCGCCGCGTGGCGGCCCCGGCGAGCTCCGTGATGCGGTCGACGTCCACGGGCCGCACGAGGTCCCCGGCCTTCAGCTCCATGAGCGACGTCCACGCGCGCGCGGCGAGCGAGTCGTGGCGGACCGCCTCCCCGAGGACGGCCGCGCGGAAGAGCGTGTCCTCCGCCTCGCGCGGCTCGTCGAGGGAGCGCTCGATTTCGCCTCGGATGAGGAGCGTCTCGGCGAGGACGGGCTCGTAGCCGGCGCGGGTCGCCTCGTCGACGGCGGCGGTGGCCAGCGGCGCAGCTTCCTTGGCGCGCTCCATCGTGTGGAGCGCCCGGATGTCGGCGAGCTTCTTTCGCACGTCCTCCACCGCGCGCGCCTGCACGTCGTCCTTCGGGCGGGCGAACGGCGCGCGGAGCGCGAGCACGTCGGCGCAGTCTTCGACCGACGGGAGCTCGGCAGCCGCCTGGGCGGCCCTGTCGATCCCCTTCGCGTCGATCTTCGCGAACAGATCGAGCGTCGCCTTCATCTCTTTCTCGTGCGCGTTCAGGCACGCCATCCGGAGATCGAGCCCCTCGGCGGACTGTTCCCCCCGCACGTGCGTCGCCTCGCACGCCTCGGTGCGCGCGCGCACCCACGAGGCCGCGTACCTGTCGAGGACCGTCCGCGCATGGGTGAACGCTTCGGACGCGCGAAGGCTGCCGGTCGCGAGGAACGCGCGCTCGATCTCGCCCGCGCGCGCTTCGCTCCACGTCTGCGCGAGCGCCTCCTTCGCGTCCTGGCAAAGCTTCGGCTTCGCCGAGCGCAGGAACAGGCCGCCGGCGACGACCAACGCGACAGCGACCGCCGCCACCGCCGCGAGCCGCTCCCTCGGAGCGCGAAGGCCGCGCTCGAGGGCCGCCAGGAGCTCGTCCATCGACGCGAAGCGTTCGTCGGCCTCGCCTCGCATCGCGCGCGCGATCGCTCGCCGCACGGATCCGGCGACGCGAGCCTCGCGCGCGCCCGCCTTCAGCTTCCCGGAGCGGATGCTCGCCACGCGCGCGCCGATCGTGTTTCCCTCGAAGGGCCGCTCGCCCGTGAGCGCCTCGTAGAGCGCGACGCCGAACGCGAACTGGTCGCTGCGCGCCGTCGCCGGTTGCGCGAGGAGCTGCTCGGGCGCCATGTACGCGGGCGTCCCGAGGAGCGTGCCGTGCTCCGTGAGAGGAGTGGCCGCCTGCTTGTGCTCGACGAACGTCTCGTCGAGCGCGGCGAGGCTCGTCGTCGGCGCGGGTGTCTCCAGGATCTCGACCGAGATCCTCCTGTCGGGCGGCGCTCCCGTCTCGAGGCGGGCGAGCCCGAAGTCGAGCACCTTGGCTCGTCCGCGCTCGTCCACGAGCACGTTGTCGGGCTTGAAGTCGCGATGGAGGATCCCCTCGGCGTGCGCCGCCGCGAGCCCGCGGCCGGCCTGAACGTAGGCCTCGAGGATCTCGCGAGCGCTTCGCGGCCTAGCCGCCTGCCACTGGCGGAGCGTCTCGCCGCGCACGTACTCCATCGCGATGAAGACCTCGGCGCCGAACGTCCCCACGTCGTAGACCGTGGCGACGTTCGGGTGCGTCACCTTCGCCATCGCCTGCGCCTCGCGCAGGAGCCGCGCGCGCGTCTGCGCCGTCGAACCTCCGCTCGCCCCTTCGGCGCGGAGCACCTTGATCGCGACCCGGCGCTCGAGCTCCCCGTCGAAGGCGAGGTACACGTGCCCCATTCCGCCGCGGCCGAGCGTTGAAAGGACGACGTAGCGATCGATGAGCGCACCGCGCGCGAGGCTGTCGCGCTGCGCCACTCCACCGGACGGAGTACCCACGGGGAGCGTCGCGGAGGGAGGGTCCCCCATGCTCGAATCGTATCACCGACCCCGATCCGACCTACCTCACCGAGAACGCCTTCATCAGTCGGTACATGAACTCCACCTCCTCCTCGAAGATGGCCACGCCGATCCGCTCGTCCTTCCCGTGGGCGCGTACGTCGTCGAGGTCGTCGAACATGCCGTCGATGCCGTAGGTCGGGAGGCCGGCGCCGCGCGTGTGGACGGAATCGGACGAATACGTCGCCATGAAGGGGATGACCGGCACGTCGGGCCACATCCCTTTCACGACGCGCTCGAGCGCCGCGACGGCGCGCGGGGTGGCCGGTGACTCGGGGCTCTCGTCGTCGCTCTCGATCGTCCGGATCACGAGCGTCGGATCGCCCATCGTCGCCAGGAGCTCCCCGCGCACGCTCGCCGCGGTCTCGCCGGGCATGACGCGGCACTGGATCGTCGCCCGTGCCCGCTGCGGCAGCGCGTTCTCGGCGTGCCCCCCCTCGATCATCGTCGCGGTGCACGTCGTGCGCAGGATGATGTTCGTCTCCGTCGACTGCGACAGGCGATCGATCGCCGCCGGATCCGGCGACGCTCCGGCGACGGCGAGCATGTCCGCCTGCGTCTGTCCGTGCTCGAGCGCCGCGCGCCGCTGGAAGTAGAGGCGCGTCGTGTCGGTCAGGTGGAGCGGAAAGCGGTAGTCGGCGAGCCGCGCCAGGTCCTTCGAGAGGCGGAAGATCGGGTTCTGCGGCGTCGGGCGCGAGCTGTGGCCCCCCTTGTCGGTGAGCTCGATCTCGAACGTGACGTACTTCTTCTCCGACGTCTGCATCCCGAAGTACAGGCGGTGGTCCCCCCTCCGCGCCGCCTCGCCGGCGTCGGTGTTGATCACCAGGCTGGCGGCGACGAGATCGCGATGCGCACGAAGCAGCCATTCGATGCCGTTGGCGTCGCCTCCGGCCTCTTCGTCGGCCGTGAGCGCGACGACGACGTCGCGATCGGGGACGAACCCCTCGCGCCTCATCCGGATCAGGCTCACGATCATCGCCGTGGCCTGCCCCTTCATGTCCATCGTCCCGCGGCCATAGAACCACCCGTCCTTCTCGGTCAGGCGGAACGGGTCGTACGTCCAGTCCTCGCGCTTCGCTTCGACGACGTCGAGGTGGCCGATGAAGAGGACGGGCTCACCCAGCCCGCGACCATGAAAGCGCACGACGACGTTCCCCTTCGTCGGGTGGTCGGCGGGAGCGAGAACCTGCACGTCGGCCGGCGGAAAGCCGGCGGCCAGGAGCCGCGCGGCGACGGCCTTCGCCGCTCCCGTCGAGCCGTTCGCGTGGACGGAGTCGATCTCGACGAGCTCCTTCAGGATGCCACGTGCGAGCGCGACGTCCGCGGCGGGCGGACGCGGCGCGCTCGGGGGCGAGACCGGCGGGGCGGCGCGCGCCGTCGCGGGATCGGGCCCGATGGACGCAGACGAGCCGCACGAGCACGGGACGAGGAAGAAGAGGAGGGGCGCGGCACCGGCAAGGCGGGACATGGGGTTAGACCTCAGGCGCCGAGACCGTGCTCCTTGGCCATCGCCGCGTTCTTCGCGTCGGCCCGCTGCGCTGCCGGCCGAACCGCGAGCCGCTCGGCGTACGCCGTGAACAGGGGCGTCGCCTCGAGCAGCTTGAAGCGCAGCAAGTACCTGACCGCACCGCCGAAGATGCAGTCGGCCATCGAGAAGCGATCGCCGAGGACGTAGCTCTTTCCGGCGATGGCGCTCTCCATCGAGGCGATCACGCTCTCGTACGTCCCCCAGCCGACCTGGCTCGGCTTGAGCTGCGCCCCCGCGGCCTTGACCGAAACGGCTGGCTCAATCACGGATGGCGAGAACAAGCACCAGCGCAGGTACGACGCGCGTGCCGGATCGTCGGGCGAGGGGGCGAGCTTGCCGAGCGAGTACCGGTCCGCCAGGTACAGCCCGATCGCGGCCGCTTCGGTCACGACGAGGTCTCCGTCCGTCAAGATGGGCACCTTGCCCATGGGGTTGAGCGCCGCGATCTCGGGCCCCTTCTGCGCCCCCTTCAAGATGTCGACGAAGCGGAGCTCGTACGGAACGCCGACCTCCTCGAGGAACCAGACGACGTTCGCCGCGCGCGAGAACGGGTGATGGTAGAGCGTGATCGACATGCGGCTGAGGATAGACCGAGATAGACCGAAAGGCGGGCGGAGCCGCGCGCCCTCGCGTCGCGCGCACGGGGTGCTATTGGGCGCAACCATTGCGTGACGGACCGAGCAGCCGGGGGCTCCGACCTTTCCCTGTTCGCCCTCGTTCATTTGACGTTCCCCGGTACGAAACATGCTCCCACCGGTGGCAGTTGCGATCGGAGGGAAGGAATCATGGGAACGACGAAGCTCGACTCGAAGGTCGATGACGTTGCCAAGTGGGGCTCCGCGGCCCCCGAAGGGAGGATGAGCAGATGCTGAATCTACTCTGGGCCGTCGCTCTAGTGCTCCTTCTGATGTGGATGCTCGGATTCTTCGCATTCCACGTGGCTGGTGGGCTCATCCACCTGCTGCTCGTCTTGGCGGTGATCGCGGTCCTCGTCCGAATCATTACGGGCCGCCGATTGATGGCCTGACCCACATGCGAGCGAGCGCCGGGGGCGAGTCGATGGCGATGATCGGTCCATTCGTGCGGCGAAGTCGTCGCGCGTTCGCAGGAGCGCGAGCGCTGCTGCTCGCAAGCCTTCTGCTGTTGCCTTCGAGCGCGCGGGCCGACGACACGCGAGATCCGGATCAGCATTTCGCGATCCAGCCGGTCAGCGACGGTGTGACCATCGTCTTCGGGGCAGGCTTCTCGACGATTCTGGGGCTGGTCCTTGGTTCGGGCGAAATCCAGCCTCTGAAGGCGGGGAGCGTCGACAATCTTCTGTCCATCGACCGCATCGCCGTCACGCAGACGATCGATCCGCACGCGGCGATGATCTCGGATATCGGACTCTACACTGGCATCGGGTTTGCGGCGCTCGACACCCTATGGACGGGCATCAGCGACAGTCGGGAGGCCGGGCTCGTCGACGCCGTCATGTATGCCGAGTCGGTGTCGATGACGCTCGCCTTCGACGACCTCGTCAAGATCGCGGTGCGCCGCCCCCGTCCGATCGACTACCTTCCAGAGAACGCCAACAATACGACGAACACCGATCTAGCGCTGTCGTTCTTCTCCGGACACGAAGCGACGCTCGCAGCGCTCTCGGGAACCGCAACCTATCTGGCGTTCGTTCATTCGCCGCATTCGCCTCGCCCCTGGATCACGCTGGCGGCTGGCGTGCTACTCACTGGGTTCGTCGGCTACGAGCGCATCCGCGCGGGGGACCACTTCCCGACAGACGTGATGATGGGAGCGCTGGCAGGCGGCTCGATAGGCGTCCTCGTTCCCCAGTTTCATCGACAAGGAACGCGCCCCGTCTGGGTCGACTTGGCTCCCGCTCCACGCGGCACGGGTGGGAGCATCGGCATCGGTGGAATGTTCTGAAGAGGGTTCCGATGGCGCCCCAAGCTTGCCGGCAGAACGAAGAAGCCCCGCTCGGGCGGATCGGCCTCGACTCCTCGGCGCACTAAGACAGTGCAACCTGCGTTTCGCCCATGTCGACGGGGAGCGGCTAGCGGCTCGAGGACGGCGGAGGCGAGAACGCCGGCGAGCCGGCGAGGTGGATCCGATTGGTCAGGCGCGCCGCGCCGGCTCGGAGGGCGTCCTCGCCAGCAGATCGCGCCTCGCCCCACGAGTAGACGAGGCCCGTCAGCGTCACGTCTCCGTTGGGAGCGACGTCCGGCGTGACCTCGCCCCCCCCGACGCGCGGGTCCCAGAAGATGCTCTCGATCACCCGCTCTCGGAGTGACGCGGGCGGAAGCACGTGCGTCGCCGAGTCGTATCCCTTCACCTGAAGGTCGTTCTCGACGGCTACCACCCCGGGCACCTCCTCGACGTCGCTCGCGATCGTCATCTTCTCCTCGGGAGAGGCGACGGCTCCGTGGAGCGTCACTCTCGCGCTGGCCGTGGCGACCTGAACGTCATGTGCGTCCGGCGCCGACGGATCGTTGTAGACGGTCTCCTGCGCCTGCGCCTCGATCGTCGCGTCGCTCTCCCCCACCGCCGGAGCGACCGTCATCTGGTCGACGACCCACCACACGCCGCGAACATCGTTCGCGTCGCGCGCGGCCGCCCTCGCGGCTCGGAAATCCATCACGTTGCCCGAAAGCGTCACCACCCCCTGATCGACGCGAACGGTAGGCAACGGCAGGCCGACGCGAACGTCGCCCGCGAGGTCTCGCCGCACGACGTCCGGGATGTGAGCGTCGCTCGGAAGCGGCCCCTGCGTCGCAGCGCGCGCGCGCTCATTTTCGCGCCAATCGACGCGCAGTCCCGCCGTGTCGACTTCGTCCACTCCGGAGACGAAGGCGTCCTCCGTCGCAGCGTCTCGTTGCGCGAGGCTCCCGACCAACCCCGAGACGGCCGCGGTTCGTCCGTGAACGGCTACCGAGAGGCGCGCTCCATCGAGTCGCGCGTCGTCCCCGAATCGATCCGTAACGTCGGCGACTATCTCCGCGCTGCCTCGAGGAGCGGCCGTGGACACGACCTCCAGCTTCACCTCCTTCACCCCCCGCACGCGCGAGGCATTCTCGACGAGGAGCTCGCGCTGCGTGAGCGAATCCGCCCCACCGCGGAGCGTGACCGTCCCGCCGCTCGCGGTGGCCTGCACGTTCGCCCTCCGCGTGGCCGGGTCGCGCTTGACCGCGTCGTTCACCCCCTTGGCGATCTCCGCATCGGACAGCGCGGGCCCGCCGACGACGATCGCGTTCGTGATCGAGCTCGCCCCCTTGAAGCTACTGACGAGCTGCGCCGCTCGCCGCTTCAACGCCAGCGCCGGCACGGTGCCGCGAAGCGTGACGCCGCCGTTTACGACCGATACTTGGAGCGCGTGCGCACGCAACGCCGGATCGCGCCCGATGGCCACCTCGAGCGCTTCCACGAGCTTCGTATCGACGATCGGCGCGGCGGCATCCTGCGCCTCGTTGTTTCCATGCGCCGTCGCGGGAGTGGCGCTCGCGATGGCCGAGGTGGTCGCGGCCTGACCCGCCCCGCGCTCGGCCTTGCATGCAGAGAAAACGGCGAGGGATGCCGTCGCTCCAAGGACGAGGGAATACTGATGGCGCATGGCTTTGCCTCCCGGCAGTCGGATGAACACTCGATACGCTCACGTTGCCAATGACCTGACAACACCCCCACCTCGAACAAGCGGCTCAAGCGTGCGCGGTCATTGCGGGGGCCTGTTGCGGGGCGTATGACGGCAGCCAAACAAGCGCGCGCAGTCTTGCGCTGAAGCTGAAGCGGAGGAGTCTCATGGCCAAATCGAATTCCGTCGTCGCGATGTACGAGACGCGGCGCCACCGGAGCGGAGTCGATGTGATGATCCCTTCGCGCACTCCGGCGATGGTGCTCGCTGCTGCATTCGCCACGCTTTGCGCGGCGACGGGCTGCAGCCACCCGCAGACCCAGCCCGCTGCGGTGCCGACCACGTCATCCGTCGCGCCGGTGGTCCTCGCTCCGGCCTCTCCCGGCAAGGCAAGCTCCACGATTTATCTGTCCGACCGGCTGCGTCAGGCTTGCGGCATCACAGCGATCGAGAGCGTCAAGGAGGCGCCGAAGTTCGATTTCGACAAGAACGCCATCCTCCCCGAGGATCGTGACGTCCTCGCTCAGGTCGCGCAGTGCCTGACGACGGGAGCTCTGAAGGGACGGTCGGTCAGACTCGTGGGCCGCGCAGATCCGCGAGGCACCCAGGAATACAACATGGCTCTCGGCGCGCGCCGCTCGAACGCCGTCTTGAAGTATCTGGCAGGTTTGGGCGTTGGCACTGCGCAGTTGAGCGAGACCTCTCGCGGTGCGCTGGACGCGAGCGGGGGCGACGAAGCCACCTGGCAGCAGGATCGCCGCGTCGACATCGACCTCCTCGACGTCAAGCCGTAGCCCGATTCGTTGGTATCGAAACCGCGGGCTCGTCGGGACTCCGTCGCTCAAAGGGGACTCGGTCGGCTCTCGCTCGCACTCCTCGCCATCGCGCTCGGCGTTGTGGCCGGCCTCGGCGCCCTCGTTTTCCGGGCGTTGATCGCGCTGTGCCACAACCTTCTCTTTCTCGGAATCGTATCGAGCGACTACGACGCGAACCAACACACGCCCCCGAGTCCCTGGGGGCGGGCAGTGCTGTTCGTCCCCGCGCTCGCGGCCCTGCTCGTCGTGTTTCTCGTCAAGAATTTCGCGCCCGAAGCGAAGGGGCACGGCGTCCCGGAGGTGATGGACGCTATCTACTACAAGAAGGGCGTCATCCGGCCCGTCGTCGCGGTGGTCAAGTCACTCGCGTCCGCGATCTCGATCGGCAGCGGCGGTTCCGTTGGGCGCGAGGGACCGATCATCCAAATCGGCGCGGCGTTCGGCTCGTGGGCTGGCCGCTCCGCCGGCGTCTCCCGCTGGCAGCTCGCGACCCTCGTCGCGGCGGGCGGCGGCGCTGGAATCGCCGCGACGTTCAACACTCCGATCGGTGGAGTCCTCTTCGCGGTCGAGATCCTGATGCTCGAAGTCAGTGTCCGGACGCTCGTTCCGGTGGCGTTGGCGACGGCAACCGCAACGTACGCCGGGCATTTCCTCTTCGGCGACCACCCTGCTTTCTCGGTACCCGCGCTGCACATGCCCGAAACCACGACGGCTGCACTGCTCCCCGCCTACCTGGGGCTCGGCGTCGTGACGGCGCTCGTCTCCGTCGTCTTCATCCGAGGGCTGTACGGCGCCGAAGACTTCCTCGAGAAGTGGATTCCAAATCGAGACTACGTGCGGCACGCCTCGGGAATGTTGGTCGTCGGCGCGCTCGCCGAGTCGATGATGCTCCTCAGGGGGCACTACTACGTCCAGGGCGTGGGCTACGCCACGGTCATGGACATCCTGTCCGGAACGCTCACCGGCGTCGGATTTCTGCTCGCATTGTTCGCGGCGAAGCTCATCGCGACGTGCATGACACTCGGCTCCGGAGCGTCCGGCGGCGTCTTTTCGCCGGCGCTCTTCATGGGCGCGACGCTGGGGGGAGCCTACGGCATCCTCTTTCGCGCGCTCTTTCCCAGTCTGCACATCGACCCCGTACCGCTGGCTCTCGCCGGAATGGCCGGGCTGGTCGCGGGTACCACGGGGGCGGCGCTCACGGCCATCGTGATGATCTTCGAGATGACGCTCGACTACTCCGTCGTGCTTCCGATGACCCTCACCGTGGCGGTGAGCTATGGGCTCCGGCGCGCCCTCCTCTCGGAGAGCATGTACACGATGAAGCTCGCGCGGCGCGGCCACCCCATGCCGTGGGCGCTCCAGGCCAACGCCCATCTGGTCCACCACGTGACGGACATCGCCATCGACGATGCGAGGATTCTCCCGGACGACACCCCGGGAGCTGATCTAGCCATCTACGACGGCGATCCGCCGCGCGAGATCGTGCTGACTCGCGGCGGGCGAGTGACAGGCATCGTTTCGGAGCTTTGGGTACTGGGTCACCGCGATGCCGTTCGGAACGCCAAGACCCTTCTCGAGGTGGCGAGGCACGACTACGTCACGATCCCATCCCACGCAGCGATCTTCGAGGTTCTGTCCCGGCTGCGCGCCGCGCACGCATCGGTGGCCATCGTGCTCCAGCCGGTGCACGGAGCGGGGGACGTCGACCGCGTCCTCGGTATCGTCACCAAAGCTCATCTCGCGGAGGCCCTGGCCGAGGGAATGGAGGTCTTCGAGGACTGAGATTCGACCCTCGTGAGCTTTCCAGCGAAGCCTTCACCGTTGTCATGATCGAGCAAGCCCCTCGCAAGGGGGACGGCTCACTCTGTTTACCAGCTCGGTGTTCGAGCTCACCAACGGAGCTGAAATCATGTCCACGTCACGCAGCCAGAGCATCGAAAAGACGAACGGCGTCTCGACCATCATCCGTCCCGTCGTGGCGCGGGAGATCCGGGAGCTCGAGCAGCGGATGGAGGACGCCGCTCGCTGGGTTGCGCCGCTCCACCAGGAGATCGGAAGGGTCATCGTCGGCCAGAAGGCACTCGTCGATCGACTCCTCGTGGGGCTGCTGACGAACGGGCACATCCTTCTCGAAGGCGTGCCTGGGCTCGCCAAGACCCTCGCCCTCAAGACGCTCGCAGGGGCCATCCACGGAGCGCGCTTCGGCCGGGTTCAGTTCACTCCCGACATGCTGCCGTCGGACATCACCGGGACCACGATCTACCACGGACCGACCGCGACCTTTCAGATCAAGCACGGCCCCATCTTCGCGAACCTCGTTCTCGCCGACGAGATCAACCGCGCGCCGGCCAAGGTCCAGAGCGCGCTCCTCGAGGCGATGCAGGAGCGTCAGGTCACCCTCGGGGACTCGACCTTCAAGCTCCCCGACCCCTTCCTCGTTCTTGCGACGCAGAACCCTCTCGAGCAAGAGGGGACGTACCCGCTCCCGGAAGCGCAGATCGATCGCTTCATGATGAAGGTCCTCGTCCGGTACCCGAGCATCGCCGAGGAGAGAGCGATCCTGGACGCGATGGCCGTGAGCAAACCGCAGCTCGACGTCTCCCCCGTCGTCACGCTGGACGCGATCGTGGACTCGCGGCGCGTCGTGGACGAGGTCTACATCGACGACGCGATCCGCGACTACATCGTGCGTATCGTGTCCGCCACGCGGGAGCCGGGGCGGTACGACGCCCCCATCAAGGGCCTCCTGCGCGCCGGCGCCTCGCCGCGCGGAACGATCGCGCTCACGCTCGCTGCGCGCGCCTGGGCGTTTTTGCAAGGTCGCGGATATGTCGTCCCCGAGGACGTCAAGGCGCTGGCACCGGACGTTCTTCGCCATCGAATGACATTGAGCTTCGAGGCCGAGGCGCAAGGCGTGGACGGGGACGAGATCGTTCGCAGGGTTCTCGCCACCGTGGTGTCGCCATGAGCGCGACGGCATCCGCGTCGGTTACGCAGCGGATCTCCGAAAAGGCGCGTCGGATCGAGATCTGCTCTCGGCAACTTGCCAGCGACGCCTTCCAGGGCGGAGTGCAGTCGCGCTTCCGCGGTCGCGGGATGGACTTCGACGAGCTGCGTGAATACGAGCCCGGCGACGACGTCCGGGCGATCGACTGGAACGCGTCGGCTCGCACGGGCCGGACATTCGTCAAGAAGTACCGCGAGGAGCGGCAGCTCACCGTCGTCTTCGTCGTCGACATGAGCGCCTCGGGGGCACTCGGCGCGGGGGAAGCGACGAAGCGCGAGCAGGCGATCGAGATCGCCGGGGTGCTGGCGCTTGCGGCCCTTCGTAGCGACCATCGCGTAGGCCTGGTCCTCTTTGCGGAGACGGTGGAGAAGTTCGTCCCGCCGGCGCGCGGGCGGTCGCACACCTCCCGTCTCGTCCGCGACCTCGTCTCTTTCGAGCCGCAGGGACGCGGGACCGATCTCGCGGGGGCCCTGCGAACGGTTCGCGAGCGACTCCGTCGGCGAGCCGTCGTGGTCGTGCTCTCGGATTTCCTGATGTCCGCCAAGGGGGCGGCGGAGGCGCGCACCGAGCTCGGAGCGCTTGCACGGCGACACGACGTCGTCGGCATTCGAACGGGGGACAAGCACGACCGCGAGCTTCCGGCCGTCGGCTTGTTGACTCTGGAGGATGCGGAGACGGGTGAGGTCGTCGAGATCGACACCGGGAGTCCGCGCCAGCGTGCCCGGCTCGCCGAGGCGGTCGAGAAGACCGAGGAGAGCATTCGCGCGCTCGCACGGAGCGCCCACGTGGACCTTCTCGAGGTCGACACTCTGACGCCCTACCTCGGGCCCCTCATCGGCTTCTTCAAGTCACGAGGAGTGCGCTCATGAACCCCGCGCTCGACATCCGCGACATCCGCGGACCCATCGCGATCCCGCCGTGGTGGCACTGGCCGCTCGCCATCGCGCTCGCGGTGCTTGCGGCCGCGAGCATCGTGCTCTTGGTGCGCTGGTGGCGCTCGAGAGCCCCGCGGGCGCTCTCGCCGCTCGATCGCGCGCGACAGGCGCTCGCCACCGCAGAGGCGCTCGCGCGTGAAGGTCGGTCTCGCGAGTGGGCAGAGATCGTCGCGGAGACGACGCGAGGCGCGCTCGCAGCGCGACTCGGAACCGACGTCTTGCCGCAGACCACCGCAGAGCTCTCGCAAGCGGCCTGGACCAAGCCTCCTGCCTCGGACGAGCTCGACGCGACGCGCCTCCTCGCGCTCCTCGAGACCTGCGATCTCGCCCGCTTCGCAAAGGCCCGTCTCGATACGGAGGCGCTCGTGGCATCGACCACGCAGGCGCGTGAGCTCGCGGAGCGACTCTTCACGCCAGCGGCGCGGCCGGCCGCGAGCGCACCCCTTCTCGTAGAAACGGTGCCGTCATGATCCAGTTTCTCCACCCCGCCGCGCTTCTCCTCCTCCTGCCGTTGGCGCTCGTCGCCTTCTGGCTCGCACGCCCTGGCAAGGCGCTCGCGGTCGCCTACTCGAGCACCGATCTGGTTCGTGCGGTCGCGGACCCACGCCGCACACGCTGGGGTCGATTCGTCCCGGCGCTACGGTGGCTCGGAGCAGCGCTCCTGATCGTCGCGCTGTCGCGCCCCAGCATCGAGCACCGGAACGCCCAGGTTCAGGCCTCGGGGGTCGACATCATGCTCGGCATCGACGTGAGCGGCTCGATGCAAGCCCGCGACATGGCCGGAGCGTCCGGAGCCTCCGTACCGATGAGTCGCCTCGACGCGGCGAAGGAGGTCGTCGGTCGTTTCGTCCAAGACCGCCCGAACGACCGGATCGGCCTCGTCGCCTTCGCCGGGGAGCCCTTCCTCGCGAGCCCGCTCACGCTCGACCACGATTGGGTGCTCCAAAACCTCGCCCGACTCGACTCCGGACAGCTGAGCGACGGCACGGCGATCGGCTCCGCGATCGCGTCCGGCGTCCGGCGCCTCGACGCTCAGGGGGCCAAGTCGAAGATCCTCATCGTCCTCACGGACGGCCAGAACAACGCGGGGAAAATCCAGCCGCGCGTCGCCGCGGAAGCCGCGAAGGCGCTCGGCGTGAAGATCTACACGATCGGCGTCGGCTCGGCGGGCGAAGCTCTCGTCCCGGTCACCGACGATCACGGTCGCCAGCAGCTCGTCGCCGCTCGCGTGGACGTCGACGAGGCCGGAATGAAGCAGGTCGCAGAAGCGACGGGCGGAACCTTCTACCGCGCGACCGATACGCAATCGCTGCGCGACGTCTACGCCGACATCGATCGGCTCGAGAAGACGACGCGCACGCTCAAGGGCTTCACGGAGCACGACGAGCGGTTCGCGTGGTTCGCGGTGCCCGGTCTCTTTCTCGTGCTCACGGAGCTCGGTCTGTCCGCGACGCGCTTCCGCCGCGTGCCCTGTTGATCCCCTGGAGAATGACCATGCGATTCGCTGAACCCAATTGGCTCCTGGCAGGTCTCGTCGCCGTGACGCTCCTCGTCGTCCTCCTCGTCCGCTCCGAGCGGCTGAGATCACGGGCGCTCGCGCTGCTCGAGGGTGCTCGGCTCCGCCCGGGCGCAACGGCGTCGGGTCTGCGCCGCTGGCTCCGTGTCACGGTCTGCGCCCTCGCGGTCGCGATGGGATTTGTCGCGCTCGCGCGGCCGCAGAAGGGGACCCATTGGGAGACCGTCGAGAGAAAGGGGACGGATCTCATGCTCCTCGTCGACACCTCCAAGAGCATGGACACCGACGACGTGAAGCCGACGCGGCTCGAACGCTCGAAGCTCGCCATTCGCGACCTCGTGAACCGATTCCCGGGCGATCGCGTCGGCCTGGTGGCCTTCGCGGGCGACGCCTTCGTGCAGAGCCCGATGACGCTCGACCACGACGCTCTGCTCGAGTCGCTCGATGCGCTCGATACGTCGGTCATCGCCCGCGGCGGGACGGACATCGGCCGGGGCATCGACGTGGCGACCGAAGCGCTGGCGACGGAGCCCGGCCATCAAAAGATCATGGTCCTTCTCACCGATGGCGAGGACCTGGAAGGGCAGGGGCTCGAGGAGGCCAAGCGGGCATCGGCGGCGGGCGTGACGATCGATACCGTCGGCGTCGGAACTCTCGCGGGCGAGCTCGTCCCGGCGAAGGATGCGCGGGGTGCGACCGTCGGAGTCACGCGCGACGAGGCCGGAAACCCGGTGCGTTCGCGGCTCGACGAAGCCGGGCTCCAGGCGATCGCCGCGGCGGCCCACGGTGCGTATCGCCCCCTCGGTCCGGACGGTCGAGGCCTCGATCGTCTCTACGACGAATCGCTCGCCGGGCTGAGCCAGGTCGACGCCTCGTCGCGGACGCGCCGGGTCTACTCGGAGTGGTTCGAGGTCCCGCTCGCCTTTGCGTTGTTCGGGATCGTGCTCGACGCGCTCCTCGGCCGGAGGTGGCGTCGCGTGCGGCGCAGCACGAGGAGAGCGCTTGCGAGCGCCCCCTCGACGGTCGCCGCCGCGGCAGCGCTCCTGCTGATGACGGTACCCACGCTGGCGCACGCATCCGTGGAGGACGGCGCGAGAGCCTACGCCGGGGGTCACTTCGACGACGCGGCGAAGCAGTTCGAAGCGGAGAGCGCGCGCAAGCCGAAGGACGCGCGTCTTGCCTTCAACGCGGGCGACGCGGCGTACCGCGCCGGGCACTATGACGCAGCCGACGCCGCCTTCAAGCGCGCCGTGGCCGCGGCCGATCCGAAGCTCCAGCAGCAGGTCCTCTACAACGAGGGGGATGTCCTCTACCGAATCGGGGAGTCCAAGAAGCCGGAGGAGCGCGACCAGACCATCCTGCAGTGGAAGGCCGCGATCAAAGCCTACGACGGCGCCATCGCCCTCGACGGCAAGGACGCCGACGCGCGCTTCAATCGCGACTTCGTGAAGCGAAAGCTCGACGCGCTCGAGCAGAAGAAAAAGGACGAGTCGAAGAAAGACGAGTCGAAGCAGGACGAGTCGAAGAAGGACGACAAGAGCGGCTCGGGCGACAAGGACAAGAAGGACTCGAAGGGGGGTCAGAACGGCAAGGACAAGAGCGCCGATTCGAAGGGGGGAAACGGCGCGAAGGATGACTCGTCGGGGTCGAAGCCGACGCCGGGCAGCTCGGGTGCCGGTGACAAACCGAAGCCCGCGGGTGCCTCGAACGGTTCGTCGCCTGCCGATGCAAAAGGCGCTCACCCCGGTCTCTCTGCCAGGGACGCCCGCGCGCTCGTCGGAGCTCTCCGCGGTGAGGAGCGACGAGGCGTGACCCACGGCACCGACGCGGGTGTGCCCGCCGATGACTCGCCACCACGAAAGGACTGGTGAACCAATGAGCCTCAAACGAATTCTTGCGGGAGCGCTCGGCGTGGTCGCCTTGAGCGGGGCCGCGCAGACGACCGCGTTCGCCACGCCGTCGAGGTCCGCCCCGGCGACATCGCCGCAGGTCGCCAACGTGCGGAGCGCGCATGCATCGCTCCAGCTCGACATCGGTCACGCGAAGGCCTGGGTCGGTCAGGCGCTTCCTGTGACCCTCAGGGCCTACTTTCGCGGGGCCGAGGGGGTGACCATCGAAGGGGCCCCGCAGCTCACGTCCCCGGGCATCTTCACCTCCGAGCTCACGCAGGAGCCGCGGCAGGCTACCGAGATGATCGGTGGGGAGCCGGTGCTCGTCGCCACCTGGACGGGCACCGTGACCCCCTCTTCACCGGGGTCGCTCCCGGTCGTCGGGGAGCTCCCCGTCCGCGTTCGCTATCGCGAGGCGGCACCTCAGGTCGCAATGCCCGCAATGCCCGATCTCTCGCGGGACGACCCCTTTGCGGCCTTCGGCGGGAGCCCGTTCGACACGTCGTTCTTCCGTCACTTCGTGGAACAATCGAGCGGGCGCGTTCGGGAAGAGTCGGTCACCCTCCGCGCATCGGCGCAGGCCATCGAAGCGCTGGCCTTGCCGGTCGCCGGTCAGCCCCCGACATTCACGGGCGCGGTCGGCCGCTTCGACCTGAGAGCGTCCGTCTCCTCGGCGAGCGCCCACGTATCGGAGCCCGTGACGCTCACGATCGCCGTCGGTGGCGAAGGCGACTTCGATCGCGTGGATGTGTCGGGCGTCGCGACGTCCAGCGACTGGAAGGCCTACCCGCCGAGCGTCAAGGCGGACGGGGCTCCGCCAGGAAAGCGATCCCATCGGAAGCTGTTCCAGCAAGTCCTCGTCCCGCTCCACGGCGGCAGATTGACGATCCCCCCGGTGTCTCTGGTGGCCTTCGATCCGGTCTCCGGTCGGTACCTGACCGAGGAGACGTCCCCGCTCGTCCTCCCCGTCGAGGGTGCCGCGGTCGCCGCGGACGTCGCTTCCGTGAGCGCCTCCGCGCCGAGCGCCCCCGCTCCCGCGATCGACGAACCCGGTATGGGTGACGTGGGCCCGCTCGTGACCCCGGCTGTCGTGCGGCCCGCGAAGGTCGCCCTCCGCATCGCGCCGGCACTGCTCCTCGTGCTCGCTGCAGCGTTCTTCGCTGGCCTGCGTCGGAAGCGGACGGAGCGCGTCCTGCGCCGGTCAATGAGGCGCGCTGCGACGCAAGGAGACGTCGTTCCGTTCTACCGTTCCGCTCATGCCCTCATCGAGACGCGGCTCTCCTCGCGGTGGAACCTTCCTTCCGACACCGTGAGCATCGACGTCATCCGACAGCGCCTCGGTGCTGACGGCGACCCGCTCGCCGACGTACTCATGGCCGATGAAGCGCTCCGCTTCGGACGCGCGCGCCTGGAAAATCCAGATCTCGTACCCCTGTGCTCCTCGATTGAACGCGTGCTCGGAGGTGTGTCATGACTGCGGAGAAGGCTCATCGGCGGGGACTGACCCGCGTCGCCATCGTCATGGGAGTGTGTATCGCGCTCCTCGGCGGGGCGCTGCTCGGCCGCGATACGCTCGCAGAGGAGACCGCGCAGGCCCGCGCCTTCGTGGCGGATGGGCAGCGCGCGCTCTCGCGAAACGAGCGACCGGCCGCCGTTATCTCCTTCGAGCGCGCCCGATGGCTCGCTCCACGAGCGCAGTTCGTCCGATCGGCACTAGCGAACGTCGGCGTGAAGGATGTCGAGCCCCCCCTGGCTCGCGCGTTTCGCTTCGTGACCGCACGCGAGTGGTCGGGGATCGCGACCGTCTTCGGATGGGCCTCTGCGCTCGGGATCGCTTTTTCCGTCGTGCAATGGCAGAGGCGCCGCGCTCTCTGGGCCGCCCTCGCCGCGGGGTGTGCCTCCGTGATAGGCATGGCTGGCGTCGTGGAGTCGAACGCCTCATCACCCGCCATCGTCACGAGCGCCGACGCGCCGCTGCTCGTCGCGCCGTACAAGGACGCAGCCCCCGAGCGAGCACTCCCCGCCGGCACGATGGTGCTCGCCGGCTCTCACTACGAGGCCTTCGTTCACATCAGAGACGCCGACGGACAGGCGGGCTGGGTTCCGAGCGGCAGCATCGAGCCGATCGCCGGCTCCTAGAGCTCGAGACACCGATGCACGTGGTGCTCATCGAAGACGACGAGAAAATCGGAGGCTTCGTGTGCCAGGGCATGAAGCAGGAGGGGCACGTCGTCTCGTGGGCCCGCACGGGTGACGAGGGGCTGGCCCTCGCGCTGGAGGCCGGCGCCGACATGGCCATCGTCGACGTGATGCTGCCAGGCAAGGACGGGCTCACGGTCATCCGCGCGCTCCGCGAGAAGAAGAGCACCATCCCCGTCATCGTGCTCAGCGCGCGCGCCGACGTGGCCGATCGGGTTCGAGGTCTCGAGGCCGGCGCCGACGACTACCTGACGAAGCCCTTCTCGTTCGCCGAGCTCGTCGCGCGCGTGGGAGCGCTGATGCGCCGCGCGTCGCCGCGGGCAGAGGCTCTGCGCCTCGAGGTCGCCGACCTCACGCTCGACATCGTCGCGCGGCGAGCGCAGCGTGACGGACGGACCATCGAGCTGCAGGCGAAGGAGTTCGCTCTCCTCGAGTACCTGATGCGGAACGCGGGGCGCGTCCTCTCCAAGACGATGATCCTGCAGCACGTGTGGGACTACCACTTCGACCCCCAAACGAACGTGGTCGACGTCCTCGTGAGCCGGCTCCGATCGAAGGTTGACAAGGACTTCCCCCAGAAGCTCATCCATACGATCCGCGGCGTCGGTTATGTCCTCCGGGCCGAATAGCCGCGCCGCCGGCACCGGGACGCGCGCTTGGCGTTCGCTCGGGACGCGCCTGGCGCTCTGGTACGTTACCGTGACCCTGGGATCGTTCGTCGCGCTCGCGGCGATCCTCCCGCTCGGCATGCATGTCTGGACCGAGCAGGAGGGGCAGAGATCGGCCGAAGGGCTCCTCGACAAGTACAAGCGTGCTCTGGAGCTGGGGGGTACCGACGCCCTCCGCGCGATGTTCGCGTGCGACGCGGGGGCGACCGCGAGCGTGGCCCTGCGGCTTCGAGATGAGCGGCGCATCGAGATCTACGGCGCCTCCTCGGACGAGGCTTCCAATCGCGTCGCGACCGCGCTCCGCCAAGGCGAAGCAGGTCAGGTGGGACCGAAGAAGACGCCCGCGGGTTGGCACTTCGCGTCGGTCGCGGTGTCGGAGGGGCGAGTGCTCGAGATCGTCGCGCACGACGACGCGGCCCCCCGTCTGTGGAGCCGCGCGCGCGAGGCGTCGCTGCTCATCCTTGGCTGCGGCCTCGCCTCTGCGATCCTGGGGGCGTTCGCGATCACCCGCCGCGCCCTGCGCCCCGTCGGGGACCTGGCGCGCGCGACGGAGGACATCTTGGCGTCGGGTAACCTCGCATTGCGTGTGCGAGCCCGGGGCACGGCGGACGACCTCGATCAGCTGGCCGCGCTCTTCAATCGGATGCTCGGACGTAACGAGGCGCTGGTCCGGGCGATGAAGGAGTCGCTCGACAACGTCGCCCACGACCTGCGTACGCCCCTGGCGAGGCTACGCGCGGGTGCCGAGCTGGCGCTTCGTGAACCCGCCGACGGGGCGAAGGCTCGAGAGGCTCTCGCCGAGGCCATCGAAGAGTCGGACCGCCTGCTCGGGATGCTGACGACGCTCATGGACATCAGCGAGGCCGAAGCGGGGTCGATGCGCCTCGACAAGCACGCCGAGGATCTCGCGGACATCGCTCGCGAGGCAGTAGAGCTCTACGACCTCGTCTCCACGGAGCGCGGCGTGCACATCGTCACGCGGCTCGCGCCGGGGATTGTCGTGATGGTCGACAGAGGGCGGATACGCCAGGTTTGCGCGAATCTGATCGACAACGCGATCAAGTACACCGCGCCCGGCGGCCGCGTGGAAGTCACTGTCTCGGGCGATGAGGACCGGGGTGTCGTCTCGATCGCGGACACGGGGATTGGAATCCCTCCCGAGGAACGTTCGCGCGTCTGGGATCGCCTCTTTCGCGGAGACCGAAGCCGGACCGAGCGCGGCCTCGGGCTCGGCCTGTCGCTCGTGAAGGCGGTCGTGGAAGCCCATGGGGGCGAGGTGCGCTTGGAGAGCGACGTTGGGGTCGGCTCGACGTTCGAGGTCCGGTTGCGTCGGACTAGCGCTGCTCCGGAGGTTCGACCTCACTAGCCTCCGGGGAGATCACGTCGGCCTGCTCCTCGTCCTTGGAGTCGACGGCGCGAGAGCGCGCCTTTCCGCCGGCGCGCCCGATGTCCGCCATGTGCGTGCGGTCCTGGCTGACTGCTCGTCCACCGAGGCGTCCAGCCTCTCTCGCCTCTTCCGACGAGAACTGGTGCGCCGTGCCTTTGGCGTGAGCCGCTCGCCCGCCCTTGCTGGCGATCTCGTGCTGGCGTCTCGGATCCATCGCTGCGAAGCCTCGCTTCGCGCGAGCCGTTTCCGACGCACAAGCCGAAGTCTCGCCCCCAAAGGGGCTCGGGTCACTCACTGCATGCTCTCTGTCAGACATGGTCTTTTCCTCGCGTGAAGGCCCGAGCGCACTCGGATCTTCGCCTTCGTGGTTGTTAGTGGCCGCGCGCTCTCTTCACGCTCTGAACGTAAGGACGCCGATCCGGGTCACAAGACGCGGGCACCGTTCGCAGAGCTTCCTCTCCGCGTTGTCACGAGCGTGCAAGGTTCGCGAAAGGTGGCGCTTCACGCAGAGATCAACTCGACGGCACCGGGCTCGCCACCCGAACGTCGGGCGGCACTTCAACTGGTGCGGCACGCTTCGCGATCAGCATGAACATCGCGGGCACGAGGAAAAGAGAGAGAACGGTCGACGACGTCAGGCCCCCGACAACCGTGAGCGCGAGCGGCTGGTTCGCCTCGGTTCCGCGCTCGAGGCCGGTCGCCGTCGGCACGAGCCCGATGATCGTCGCGAGGCTCGTCATCGCGATCGGAATGAACCGTACCCGGGCGGCCTCGACGACAGCATCGAGCTTGGATGTCCCACCGTTCAAACGGCGGCTCGCTTCGTCGACGAGAAGAATCCCGTTCGACACCGCGATGCCGATGACCATCAAGATCCCCATGAGAGCGATGACCGAGAGCCCCTGGCCCGCCGCCATCAGCGCGAGGACGATCCCAATGAGGGACACCGGAATCGCGAAGAGCATCACGAGGGGCAGGCGAATCGACTTGAATTGAATCGTCATGATCATGAAGACGACCATCACGGCGAGGCCGAGCGCGGGCCCGAGCCCGGCGAACGTCGTCTTCATCAGCTCCATCTCTCCGACCCAGCGCCACTTCAGGTTCCTCGTCTTGGGATCGGCGGCGAGCCTCTGGGCCAGCTCGTCGGAGGCGCTCCCGATATCGCGCCGCTCGGTGGCCATGTACACCTCGGTCACCCGCATCATGTGGTCGCGCTCGATGGCGATCGGGCCTGAGGAGCGCACGATATCGGCGTAGGCACCGAGCGTGACGGGCCTGGCCTCGGGCGTCACGAGCGCCGGTATCTGGGCGAGAGCGTTCAGGTCGCCGACGTCCCTCTCGTCGTAATAAGTGATGACGTAGTACGCCTGCCCGTTGTGTGGGTCTATCCAGACGCTGGGGGTGTTGATGTTCCCAAGCGTCGCATCGAGCGTCGTCTGCGCAGCCTGCCTCGACGTGACGCCGACCATCCCGGCTTGGTCGCGGATCGTGTTCACGTGGATCTCGGGGTAATCCGTCTGGAGCTCGACGCGGACATCGCGAACGCCGCCGACGGTGCGCGCGACCTCCGCCACCGTCTTGCCCTGCTCCTCGAGCGCCGCGAGATTGTCGTTTTGAAGCTCCACGGCGATCGGCGCGTAGTACCCGTTCGAAAAGACGCTCGCGACGAGCCCGCCCGGCCATTGAAGGAACTCGACCCCCGGGAACCGCTCCGTCAAAAGGACACGCATCCTGTCCGCGACCTCTTGCTGCGAGTCCTTTCGCTTCTCTGGGTCGGTCAGCGCTACACGGATGAACCCCATGTGGGGTCCGTCGTTCGCGCTCGTCATCGCGCTCCGCGCGTTCTCCGGCGACCCCTCGTTCGTCAGGACGAGCGTGACGTCACCCTTCGGTAGCTCGGTCGCGAGCATCTTCGCCATGGCCTGGATCCGCGCGTTCGCCTCGTGCAGCGAGATGCCCGGCGAGAAGCGGACATAGACACGCTCCATCGACTCGTCGATCTCGGGGAAGAAGGTGCTCGGCAGGCGGGTCGCCGCCCACCCCGCGGTGACCGTCACCAGCGCGGAGGCAGCCACGATCCACCAGCGCGCGCCGAGCGCGCGCCGCAGCGTGCCCGCGTACCAGTCCGCAACGCGGTCTATGCGCGTACCGATCCACGCGCCAATCCCGTGCGGTTCCTTTTCGCTCAGGAAGTATCGCGCCGCCACCGGCGTCACGAACATGCTCACGAAGTACGAGGCGATCATCGCGACTGCGACCGTCAGAGCGAGCGGCGCGAACAGCTTCTTCGCGAGTCCGGCAAGGAGGAGAACCGGGAGAAGTACGGCGATGGTGGTCAGCGTGGAGGCGAGGACGGGCAAGGCGACCGCGTTCGTGCCCTCGAGCGCCGCACGGAAGCGATCCATACCTTCCTTCTGATGCCGGTGGATCGACTCGAGCACGACGACGGCGTCGTCGACGAGGCGCCCCATCGCGAGGGTCAGTCCGCCGAGCGTGAAAGCGTTCAGCGTCTCACCGGTCGCGTAGAGAGCGATGAGCGTGATCGCGAACGCGAGCGGGATCGCGACCGCGACGATGAGGGTGCCGCGGAGGCTCTGGAGGAACAGAAGAATGACGAGCGCGATGAGGACGAGCGCCTGTAGAACCTCACGCTTGAGCCCCGAATACGCCGTCTTCACGTACGTCGACTCGTCGAAGACGGGCTTCACGACCATCCCCGCCGGGAGGTTCTGGAGCCCGGCGATCACCTTCTTCGCCTTCTCGACGATCTGGAGCGTGTTCCCTCCGGGCACCCGGAGGATGTTCAGGTAGATCGCGTTCTCCCCGTTCACGGACACGGTCTGCGTCGATGCCGCTCCCCCGTCCTCCACCCGTGCGACGTCGCGGATGTATACGGGGCTCCCGTCGACGTTCTTCACGAGCGCGTCGCCGATCGTCTTTACGCGGAGCGGAACCGCGTCGGTGTAGACGTTCGCGTCGAAGGCCGGGGAAATGAACTCACCCGACGGGAGGAGCGCGTTCGACTGCGCGACGGCAGCGGAGATGTCTTCGGCCGTGACCCCGCGCGACTGGGCGGCGGCGCGATCGACGATGACGTTGATCTGCCGTTGCGTTCCTCCGTTCGGGGCGGCGCTCGCCACGCCTTGAATGCCTTCCAGGAGGGGCTCGATGTAGTTCATCGCGTAGTCGTAGAGCTGCGGTCCGGTGAGTCCGCCGCCGGAGACAGTCACCTGGAGAACAGGAGCGTTCGTCGGGTCGAACTGGAGAACGAACGGCGGAATGACGCCGAGTGACTTCGGAACGGCCGCCATCGCGAACTGGACCTGTTGCTGCACGAGCGTCTGAGCGCCGTTCAGATCGGTCCCCCACGCGAGCCACACGTACGCGATGCTCAGGTTGTTCCGCGAGATGCTCTGGACGTGCTCGACGCCGGGGGTTGCGCTCACGTACTTCTCGATGCGCCACGTCAGGGTCTTCTCGACGTCGCTCGCGGCCAACCCCGGCGCGAGCGTTCCGACCACGAGCACGGGCGGCGTCAGATCGGGGAAGGTGTCGATCGACATGCGGGGCGTCACCACGATCGCGAACACGATGGCCGCGATGCCGAGCATCAGGCTCGCGAGCGGATTGCGGAGCGAGAGACCGGTCACAGCGCCCTTCCATAGCCCCCGCCGCGCGTCGCTGGCCCGGCGTCGTCCTCGGGCGCGCCGCTGTCGGGCTCCGCCTCCAGGTGTGCCAGCACCCTGTCCCCGTCCGAGAGGAGCGCGCGCCCCTCGACGACGACCAGCGAACCCGCGGGAAGCGCTGCGAGCGTGAAGTAGACCGAGCCCCCGACCTCGCCGGTCACAGGCAGAGTCTTCGCGTGCGCGACGTCGTGGTCGACGACGAAGAGCTTCGCCTTCCCCTCGTCCTGGGTCGCCGCATAGATGGGCACCGCGGCTGCCGGAACGGCCTTGCCCACCTCGACATGGACGACGGCGGTAGACCCCGCGGGATACAGGCGCGCGGGATCGGGCACGTCGACCTCGAAGTGGATCGTCCGCGTCTTCGGGTCGGCGCGGGGAGCGCGACGCGAGATCGGCGCCGAGAGTTGAGCTCCCGTCGCGAGGATATCGATCCGGACCATGGTCGTGGGGGCGAGAGCCCCGAAGTCCTTTTCGGAGGCGTCAACCGTCACGCGCATCGTGTCGCGATCGACGACCGACACGATCGCGGCGCCAGGGTGGACGAACGCTCCCGGGTCGAAGCTCCGCGTCCCGATCTCCCCATCGAACGGAGCGCGCAGAACGCAGTCGCGGACGTCGAGGGACGTCTTCACGACGTTCGCCTCCGACTCGAGCAGCTGCGCGGCTTCGGCCATGCTAACGGCGCTCTTCTGCTCGACCTCGTTCGGTGCGACGAAGCCGCCGTCGAGCATCATCGCGAGCCGAGCCGCCTCGTCCGCTGCCGCCCGCACGCGCGCGTCGGCCGCTCGCGCATGCATCTGCACGGCTCGCGTCGCAGCGTTGGGATTGGAGCAGTCGAGTGTCGCGAGGACCTCACCGCGCTTGACGGTATCGCCCGGCCGCACGAGTACCGTGGCGACGTAGGCGGAGATGTATTGGGGACCGACGCTCGCCTCGACCCATGGCTGTACGGCTCCGATATACGTGCGGGTCTCTCGGTAGGGCGCGGTCCGCGCGGGGACAACGCTCACGGGTCGCGGGGCCGCCTCGAGGGGCACGCGATTGATCCCGTGCGAAGCACGGACGGAGAGCAGGACGACGCCGGCAATGAGCACGGCCGCTCCTGCGCTGATGGCGACGATGGCGGGGGTGTGACCCGGATGATGACCGTCCGTTTTGGGGGCGCCGAACGACGGTGTCGAGACGTTCGTCGTCTGCATCTCAAGCGGTCTCCGGAGTGTGCGCAACCCCGTCACGTGTGGCTCCCGAGCCGTCAGGCTCGTGAATGATCATCACGTTCCGAGATGCGCGGTTCGCGACCTTGCCGGCCGTGGTCCCGAGCATGTGGTCCCAACCATGGAACCCGTGGCTGCCGAGGACGATCAGGTCGGCGTTCACGGTTTCGCCCGCAGCGACGATCGCCCGCCAGGGCTGATCGCTCACATCGATCCGGATCTCGCACGGCACATCCGTGGCGCGCATCTTCAATGCGAGAAGCTCCGCGTGCGCCTCCTTCTCCAGGTACTTCGCGAGTTGATCCGGGCTCGTCGATCCGCCAGGCGCCGAGAAGTCCGGCGGAACGAGAAGCGCGCGATAGAGGACCAGCCGTGCTCCCAGCCCACGCGCAAGCGTCGCGGCGGCATCGAAGACCCCGCGCGCGCGAATGGAGCCGTCAAGGGCGACGAGGATCGTTTTCATGGACCAGTATCTCCTGCGGCTCGTGCCAGCCGCCCGAACGATCGATGAGGCGATCGGCTTCGGCCGGCCCCCACGTCCCTGGGTCGTACTGCTGGGGCGCAACACCGCTGCCCAAGATGGGGCCGACGATTCGCCACTCTGCCTCCACGGCGTCCTCGCGCGCGAACATGGTCGGGTCGCCGCTCATGGCGTCGCCGAGAAGGCGCTCGTAGGCCTCCATCTCATCGCGGAGGCCGTGTGTGGCGAGGAGCTCTACGGCCTGTCCGGCCATGGCCTCGCCCGGCGTCTTCGAGCGGACACCCAGGGCGATGGCTACGTCGGGGCCGAGCCGGAAGCGCACGTAGTTCGGCCGCTCCCAGCGCTCACCGAAAGCCGAGGACGGCGGCGCCTTGAACGTCACGAAGACTTCGGTGCAGGTGACAGGGAGGCACTTGCCAGCGCGGATGTAGAAGGGCACGCCCGCCCAGCGCCAGTTGTCGATCTCGAGCCGTATCGCGGCGAACGTCTCCACTTGGGAGTCGGCTGCGACCCCCACCTCGTCGCGATAGCCACGAAATTGCCCGCGTACGACGTTCCTCGGATCAACCGGCGCGATCGCCCCGAACACGCGCGCCTTCTCGTCACGGATCGTCTCGGGATGACCGCCTGACGGTGCGTCCATCGCCAGAGAAGCCGTCACTTGGAGTAGGTGGTTTTCGATGACGTCCCGGACAGCGCCGACTTGGTCGTAGAAGCTCCCGCGCCCTTCGACGCCGAAGCTCTCCGCCATGGTGATCTGCACGTTCTCGATGTAGTCACGGTTCCAAATCGGCTCGAAAAGCGAGTTGCTGAACCGGAAGTAGAGCAGGTTTTGCACCGGCTCCTTGCCGAGGTAGTGGTCGATGCGAAACACGGCTGGCTCGGGGAAGACGGCAAGCAGCGACCGGTTGAGCGCCTGCGCGGAGGCGAGGTCGCGGCCGAATGGTTTCTCGGCGACGACGCGTCCGTCTCTCGCGCAGCCCGAACGGCCGAGCTGCGCGACCACCACCTCGAACAGACCGGTGGGAATGGCGAGGTAGTGGAGCGGTCGCTGCGCGGAGCCTAGCGCGGTACGGAGTAGATCGAACGTCGCCGGGTCCTCGTAGTCGCCGTCGACGTAACGGAGCAGTGACACGAGCCTGTCGAAGGCGGCCGCATCGACTCCACCTCCGTGGGTCGCCAGGCTGTCCCTCGCCCGCTCTCGCAGCCTATCGAGGTCCCAGCCCGCCTTTGCGACTCCGATGACGGGGACGTTCAGGTGGCCGCGCTTCGCCATCGCCTGCAGCGCAGGAAAGATCTTCTTGTGCGCGAGGTCTCCCGTGGCGCCGAAGAACACGAGGGCATCGGACGACGATGGCATCTTTCGACTCGGTCGCGTGAGTTCACTCACTGCGTTCCTGCAGTGAGCGTCTCGGTCACGAGGTTCTGGGCCTCCTCCAAGACGCGAGCCAAGTGGCTCGGTCCACGGAAGCTCTCCGCGTAGATCTTGTAGATGTCCTCGGTGCCGGACGGGCGCGCCGCGAACCAGGCGTTCTCGGTGACAACCTTCAGGCCGCCGATCGCCGCACCGTTACCTGGCGCGCGAGTCAGAATGCTCTGGATCCGCTCGTCCGCCAGTTTCGTGAATCGGACCTGCTCCCGCGAGAGCTTCGCGAGCGATTCCTTCTGTTCCGGAGAGGCGGGCGCCTCGACGCGATCATAGACCGGCTCACCCAGCTCCCGCGCGAGCTCGCCGTAGAGCTCCGCGGGGTCGCGATCCATCCGTGCCGTAATCTCCGCTGCGAGGAGCGCTGGAACGATCCCATCCTTGTCGGTCGTCCAGACGTCGCCGTCTCGACGGACGAAGGACGCCCCGGCGCTCTCCTCGCCGCCGAAGGCGAGGGAGCCGTCGAGCAACCCGTCGACGAACCACTTGAACCCAACCGGGACCTCGAAGAGCCTTCGGCCGAGCTTCGCTGTGACCCGATCGATCATCTGGCTGCTCACCACCGTCTTGCCGATCGCCGCCTCGGCGCGCCAGCTCGGCCGGTGACTGGAGAGGTACGAGATGGCGACGGCGAGGTAGTGGTTGGGCGGGAGCAGGCCCCCGCTCTTGGTCACGATCCCGTGCCGATCGTGGTCGGTGTCGCACGCGAAGGCGATCTGGAAGCGGTCCTTCAGCCCGATGAGCCTCTGCATCGCATAGGGCGAGGAGGGATCCATCCGGATCTGGCCGTCCCAATCCACCGTCATGAACCGGAACGTCGGGTCGACGGCCTCGCTGACGACCGTCAGGTTCAACCCGTAGCGGTCGCCGATGCGGCCCCAGTAGTGGACCCCCGCGCCCCCGAGCGGATCGACACCCATGCGGATCTTCGCGGCGCGGATCGAGTCCATGTCGATCACGTTGGCGAGGTCGGCGACATAGGCCTCGCGGTAGTCGTGCCGGTGCGTGGTCGACGCCTGCAGGGCTCTCTCGAAGGGGATGCGTTTCACCCCGCGAAGGTCGTTCTCCAGGAGCTCGTTCGCCTTCGCCTCGATCCAGGCGGTGACGCCGGTCTCGGCAGGTCCGCCGTGCGGCGGGTTGTACTTGAAGCCGCCGTCCCGGGGCGGATTGTGGGAAGGGGTGACGACGATTCCGTCGGCGCGTCCGGACGCGCGTCCGCGGTTGTACGCGAGAATGGCGTGGGACACTGCGGGTGTCGGCGTGTACTCCTCGCCCGGTGCGAGCATGACCTCGACCTCGTTTGCCGCGAGCACCTCGAGCGCGCTCGCCGTCGCCGGTACCGAGAGGGCGTGTGTGTCCATACCGAGGAACAGAGGACCGTCGACGTTCTTCTGCTGGCGGTGCAGGCAGATGGCCTGGGCGATGGCGAGGATGTGCCGTTCGTTGAACGCCCGGTCGAACGCGGAACCGCGATGTCCGGAGGTTCCGAAGTGGACTCGCTGCGCCGGCACGGCCGGGTCGGGCCGATCCGTGTAGTAGGCCGTGACGAGGCGGGGGACGTTCACGAGGATCGCGTCTTCCGCTGGCTTCCCCGCGTGAGGACTGATTTTCATGGGAGAGCCTGGCCCCGACTCCGATTATCGCGACCGTTCGCGACGGTTGGGGGGCGTAACTGCGAGATCGGCGCAATCGTCAGCGCGCACGAACTTCTCTGGAGACGCTCCACGATTGCTAGCTCCGGCGGGCCTCTGCGTGCGGAGGACCTTCCCGTCGTAGCGTCCGTCACCTTCATGGTTTGCCTCCGAGTCACCGGCGCGCATGCAAGTTGCGCGCTCTTCCGGGCGCTCCTGGACCCGTGGGCTAGAACCGCTTCCCTCGCGGATCCGCAGCCGGATGAGATGGCAATGGCGCTGGAGGCAAGAACGCCTCACTCCTGCCCGAACGCCCCGAAATACCGTCGGCACGACCGCGAGCGTCGGTGCGAGACGCGGAGCCGCGAGCCGCGTCTACCGCTCAGCTACCGTGCTCGCTCAGGCCGCGGAGCGGACATCTGCGACCCGGATAACGGGCGCGTTCAGGAAGGCCTCGAGCGCGCGGACGAAGTCGATTGGCTTCTGGCGGTGCGGGAAGTGTCCGCAACCGGGGAAGCGCGTGAGGGACGCCTCTCCGAGAAGAGACGCCGTTGCGGTCGCATGCGAGATCGGGATCACGGGGTCGCGCTCTCCCCAGGAGAGCGCGACGGGCGGCAGTGGGGCGAGCTTGTTCGCGTCGTCGAGCACGTGGCGGTGTTGCCCGCGCCAATCGATGACGTCCCGCACGCTTCGCGCGAAGGCGCGCGCGGTGCCCGCGGTCGCGTTCATCGACGAGAGGCGGGCGATCTCCTCGCCGTCGTAACCGCCCCCCATGGAGTTCAGCGCGAGGCGTGTGCCGCGCGCCATGAACGGCTGACCGAAGCGCTCGACGACGAACGGGAGCGACGCGAGGCGAAGGGGGACGCAGACGTCGCGACCGAGCCCTCCCGCCGCGACGAGCGCGAGCTTGCGAATCCGTGCGCGCTGCTCGAGCAGCATCATCCACAAGGCGACGCCGCCGCCGTACGAATGCCCGACGAGGTCGACACCTTCGAGACCGAGCTTCTCGATCCATGCGCCGACGATGCGCGCGTGCCACGCGAGCGTGTAGCTCGCGTCGGGTCGCTCGGAGAGCCCGTGCCCGGCGAGGTCCAGCATGAGGACGCGGTGGCTCCGCGCCAACGTCGGCGAGACCTTCAGCCACGTGCGATGAGAATCGCAGAGTCCGTGCAAGAGAACGAGGGGAGGACCCCGACCGATCTCTGCCCAGTGCAGGCGGCAACCCTCGATGTGCATGAAACTCATGTCTTGCGGGATCAGTGCAAGATCGCGACCCCCGGGAGAGGACCCCGCGAGGCGAGAGTCGTCGTGAGCGCGTCGAAGTCTGCCGGCGCCGTGGAAGGCGACGGCGGCGCCAGGCGCGGTCGGACTCTTGCAACGCTCGTTCCCGGCGTGAGCCGAGGATCGGCTGCTCCACGGAACCTCGATGAGGAGACCACTATGAACCTAGCCACCGAGCTCATCGCGATAATCGCGGCGTTTGCAGTCCTTGTGACGCTGACGTCGACGATCAGGATCGCCAAAGAATACGAAAGAGGAGTCGTCTTCCGACTCGGAAGACTCATGAGCCTTCGCGGGCCAGGACTGTTTTTCATGATTCCCTATGGCGTCGATCGCGCGAGCATCATCGACCTGCGCGTAATCACGTTGGAAGTGCCGCAACAAGAAGTGATCACTTCCGATAACGTAACGGTCAAAGTCAACGCCGTTATCTTCTTCCAGGTCGTCGATCCTCAGGCGGCCGTCATTCGCGTCTTCAATTTCATGGAGGCGACGTCCCAAATCGCTCAGACGACGCTGCGTGCCGTACTCGGCCAGTCGAGCCTCGATGAGCTCTTGGGCGCGCGAGACAAGATCAACGAGAAACTACAGGGGATTATCGATCGGCAGACCGAGCCCTGGGGAATCAAGGTCGTGGCGGTCGAGCTCAAGGACGCTCAGCTCGCGGAGTCGATGGTGAGGGCGCTGGCGAGGCAAGCCGAAGCCGAGCGCGAGAAGCGCGCGAAGATCATCGCCACCGAGGGGGAGTTCCAGGCGGCTCAGGTCCTAGCCAACGCCGCTCAGATCATATCCACGCAACCTGCCGCGCTCGCGCTGCGGTACATGCAGACGCTGCTCGACATGGGCTCGAATCAGAACTCCACGATCGTGTTCCCGATCCCGATCGAGTTGATACGGCCTCTCCTGGCTGCGCCAGTGCCGATGCCGACCGTGGTCGCCGCGAACGGCACGGCTCCCGCATTCAAGGTAGTCGAGCCAAGCGCCCACTAGACACCCGCTCCCTAGCCGTCCGGCGCGCTTTGCGCGTCGCCTTCCCGCGCGCGACAGCCAGCGCTTCTGCTCCACCGTCATCACGGGCTGCTTCGGCGCCGGGAACCCGAAATCGTTGGCCTGCGTGCTCGTTTCTTTCGCTGGAGCAACTCGAGGCGGGATAACCGACGCGCCGGCGTCGCCGGGACCGTTCTCCACGTAGAGCGCTTGCGCAAAGACATTCCCAGTGACGCTCGCGTGGAACGTCGTATCGAGGTGCATCTTCGCAGCGTTGGCTTTCCTGAGGAGCGGATCGATGTAGACGCCGTCGCGCGTCGCGTTCTTGTGGAACTGGAGGACGGAGTAGTCGATGGGACCCGCGTCGTCGAGCGCAGCGTCCTCGGCTTCGTCGGCGTCGCTCGCGGAGCTCGCGTCGTCCGCATCGCTCGCATCGCAGGCATCGAGAGTCCCGGTCGCGGCGTCGCATCCGTCGGCGGCCGCGGCGCCCCCGCCTGCATCGTCCAAGGGCGCGCTCGCGTCGCCGCTCGCATCGCCGCTCGCGTCCCCAGGCGCGCCGCTGGCATCGGCCGACCGTCGCATCGGATCCCCCTTCTTCGAGGGCGCTCCCGCCGGAGTGTCCGCAGGAATCAGATCTTCTATTGAGTCGAAGCGCGTGCTGACTACTTCGGCGGCGCCAAGTCGTCGGGCGAGGCGTCGTCCACGTCCATGCGCGGTGGAGCAGCCTGGTGGCTCGTCAGGCGATGCATTTCGCCTGACCCAAAACTGACCCATGGAGCAGAATAGGGAACCTAGCCAAAGCTGGGCTCCCTCATCATTTCGTATAGTTGCGCGGGACCGATCCGCTCGCTGGAGCACGCCTTTTCCGAGGACTTCCGAGTGGTCCTCGTCGCATGACGTAAACCGTGCGGCGAAGGCTGCCCGAATCACGTCGGCGTCCCACGTCCGCTCGGCGGAGCAATCGGCGGCCCGATCGGCAACGCGACCGTCCCGCGGATCTCCTCCTTCTGTCTCTTCCCCATCGTCCGGCGCGCTTTGCGCGTCGCCTTCCCGCGCGCGACAGCCAGCGCTTTCTGCTCCACGGTCATCACGGGCTGCTTCGGCGCCGGGAACCCGAAGTCGTTGGCCTGCGCGCTCTCCACACCGAACTCCCCGCGCACCCACGCCTTGAGCGCCCGGTCGGCCTCCATGCGCGCCGCTTCCGCCGCGCCAACACCCTCGAGCGCCTCGGCGAGCTGCGCGCGCAGGTTCGCGACCTTCGCGCGCGCGTCGACGCATCGCGCGTAGACGGCCACCACCTCGGCGTGCGCGTGCTTGCGCCCGTTGATCCCGATGGTGGCTCGCGCGTCGACGTAGGCGCCCAGCGCGCGGATGCGCCGCGTGCAGGTCTCGACGACGGTTGCGTTGTTCGGTGCGTTCGGCATGACTCCCTCACAGGGAGTTATTGGCGAGCCACGCGTTTTGACGGAAGCGCGCGGACGATTTCCGAGGTGAATGACGATTCGCGAGTCGTGTCCGCGGGTTGCGCGGCGAAAAATCGTCATGGGGATCGCGACCCCTCGCGACGCCTCGAGGCAGCTCGCCGGAAGGGGCGCGCGTCCCTTCGCGATCTCCCCTCAGCCTGATGGCGATCCTGCGAACGCGTCTCCGCGCCACCCCGCCCCTCCCATCACGATTCCCGGCCACGGTGAGCGCCCTACCTCGAACGAGGTATCGCGCTACCTCGTTCGACCTCCCGCGGACCCCGGACACACCCGTCGCGACGGGCGCGGCACGTGGTCCCGCTACCTTGCCTGCCCCAACCCGGTTGCCCAGCGACCCCATCGCGAAGCGTGCACGGGGTTCTCGCGCTCCCTGCCCCCGGGGTCGCGAAGAGCTGCGTCTCCTCTTGCACTCGCCCGCTCCGCGACACGGACCGCCGCGGCACCCTCTCGCTGCGAGCCCGCGCCCCCTTGGGGGCGCTTCGCGCGAAGCGCGAACGCGAGCAGCGCGAGGGGGAGCTCGAGGGGGGAGGCGCAGCGAAGCGAAGCTCCCCCCTCGAACGGTACTAGTTGCGCGGGTAGGATTTGAACCTACGACCTTCGGGTTATGAGGACGCGCCCCGAAGCTTCCCGGACCTTCCGGACCTTCTGGGCCCAGAGCTTACGAGCCGTCGCGACCTTGTCAACCTTGCCCTCCTGCGGGAGCCCCTCCACGCTGTGGCCCCGCGAATGGCCCCGCCGAAAGCCCTGGAGCTGGACGATCAGGACGTCCTTCATTCTGTCGTTCTGTTCGTCGCGCTCGCGCGGCGATGGCTGGTGACTCGCGACCCCGAGGTCGGGGCACTGATCGCCCCCATCGTCGCCGCCGCTAGGACGGATGCACGCGATCGAGATGAGTCGTTCGTAGCCGCGCTGCACGACGACTTGACGGCACTCTATCGCGACTTTCAGCAGGGAGACCCCGGCACGGCCGAAGCTCGCGGTAAAGAGCTGCGCAACCTGTTCGAGCGCCACTCGATGAGCTTGGACGACGATCAGCTGACGGTGCTCGACGCAACGCCCGACGAGATCAAGGCGGGACATGGCCCAGCGGACACGGCGCGCACGAATCTCGCGAGCCTCCTCGGGATCGCCGGTCGCACGATCCAGAACTATCGGCAGCGTCTCGGGATGATCCCCCCCCCACGGACGAGCGATCTGGACACACTCCTCGCGCATCCCTTTCGGCCGCCAGAAACGCGCGTCTCGCCGATCTTCACCTACCGATGGCGTGAGACGCTGAGAGCCGCTCGCGCAGTTCACTTCATTCTCGTGCACTTCCTCGACGAAACGCCTTCAACCGCCCGTACGCTGCTCATGACCCGACGGCGCGGGCGCCGCCCTCTGTGACGAGAGCTTTGAAGCGACACGTCAGCACACCAGGACGGCGACGTTCATCTTCAATGCGATCTCCCGCAGCGCTTGCGCTCTCGCGCCTCTCGAAACCTCCTCGGGGGGCCAGCCCTGGAGAACCACCAGCGCGATCCGCCGCAAGCGTTCGCCGGCCTCGCTGTACGTCGTCCACTCCGCGTCCAGTTTCCCAAGTCTGGCACGGAGGTTTCGCGCAGTGCGAACCGACTCGTCGATCCACATCGGTAGGTTGACCGCCCGCGCCGCGGCGGCGGCGAGGTGCTCCCGATCGACGATCGCCCGGGCTTCGCCCTCCGCTTCCATCTCGGCACGAAGCACGAGGGGCGCGATCTCGTGGCTCGGCATGACCGAACAGATCGCCGCTCCGTTGCCGACTCTGGCGACGTCGACCGCCCGGCGTAACGCAGAACCGATGCCGTGGCACAGGCTCACCTCCCCTGAGCCGCCGACCGTCGACGGCACAACCGCAAAGGGGTCTCTTCGATCAAGAGCCAGAGGGCCGAACGACTCACGGAGCACCGCGTACAGCGACCACATCATTTGAGCGTTCCTCCTCTCATCGCAGCAACCACGGGGTACGCCGAGCCCCGCCGCCTGCGCTTCCGATGACTTGCTCGTGAGCGGACACCGCCACCGGGCGCGACGTCGCCGAGTGCAGGGCGGGTGCCCCCTTCGCTGCGCCACCCATCCACCGACTTCCGAAACGCTGGTATGGAGCCAGCGGCAACGACGGTCGCTTAGAGTCCAGCACCCACGAGCCGTCGTCGTTCCGCGGGTCGTCGTGCTCGTCGTCTCCGTCGTCGCCGAAGACGCTATGCCCGCGGACGATCCCGAGGGGCAAGGCTCCGCGATCGTCGGCCGCACGCGCGGCCTCCCTCGCGAGCCACGAGGCAATCACTCGATCGCCGGCGTGACCACGGGGCGAGTAGGAGATCAGCTCCCGTGCCCATGTTCGGGTTGCCGGTGCGTCGGGGACGACCCAAAGACCTTGCTCCAGCTCGACGGCCAACGACTCGATCCCGAACGCAGGATCGTTCCTGTTGCGGCCCGTCGTGTGCGCCTCGACCGGGATCCCCTCCGCCTCCAGGAACTGCCGCACGTAGTCTTGCGCCGCGTTGCTCTCTACTCGGACACGACTGCGGTACCGCGTGTGCGTGGCCTTGATCCGGCTCATGATCTCCGGAGCAGTCCAGCGCCCTGCCTCCAGGGCCAGCACCCTGCGGCGACCGTCCGCGAGCAGAGCGATGGTGAGGATCGCCGTTTCATCATGGCCGCTCGTGGTACCGACTGCGAGGTCGACGCCCGTGAACGTCCGACACGGACCAGCGTAGTGGTCCACGAGCGCAACCCCCTCGGCCTTCGCTAGCGAGAACGCATGTTCGATCCATTCGCCCCGGAATCGAGAGTCCCCGTCCGCGATCGCTTGCACGAGCAGTTGTCGTGCAAACTCCAGCTCACCGATCTCTCTCCGGCGCTGTGCCAAACGTTCGATCGTCCACTGCTGAGGCCACAGCGGCTCGCCGTTCGCCTTGATCGCGGGATCGCGGATCGTGGCGTACTCCCCCGACGCTTCGAGCGTGTGAAGGAGGTCCTCGCGGTGCCAGGGAGTGCCTACCGCAATCACCCTTCCCCCGGCAACGATGCGGCCGACGAGGGTCGAGCGAAACCACGAAATTGTCTTTTGTCGCTGAGCGTCCGTGAACGTGGAGTCGAAGCTCAAAACGTCATCGAGGATCGCCAGGTCGAGGCGAGCACCCAGCAGCGGGCCTTCAACGCCGAGCGCCACGATGGACGGATCCTTCGAGGTCATGGGGCGCTCCACCAGGATCGCGGTATCGGACCACTTGGCCCGGGTCCCGACGGCGGGACGAAGGTTGGGAAACACCTCGTGCAGCCGTCCGTTCCGGGCGATGTACTCTCGGATCGCGGCGAGGAACTTCGAGGCCTGTGTTGCCGTCTGGCTGACGAGCGCGATCCGGGCGTCCGGGTTCTGTCCGAGCACGAAGAGCGGGTAGGCGATGGACAGCAGGGTGCTCTTCCCGTGTTCCACGGGAGCCAGCACCACAATCCGATCGTGTTTCTCGACCGCGGTGCACCAGCGCCGATGGTGATCGCCGAGCTCGAAGCCAAACACGTAGCCGACGAAGCCTGCGAAGCTCTTCCGAGCCCTTCGAAGTTCAAGCTCGCGACGTGCCGCCGCTCGTCTTTCCAGGATGCTGCCCAGTGAGAGCAAAGCGTTCCACCTCCTCGTCACTCCAACCCGTGAACTCCGTGACCTCTACTTCATGTCGGCTCTCGGCAGCGCCGAGCACGAAGGCTTCAAGCCTCACCACGCGCTCGAGATCGGCAACGCTCACGTCGTCAACGGTGAGCCGCTTCCGTTCGATGGCGTCGCCGAGCTTGCTCTTATAGGCCCTCACGATGCGCAGGGAGTCCGCCATCGCGCGGGTGATGTCGTGGTCGGCTTCCGATTGCACCTTGGCGCGGACGTCTGCGAGGCGCTGATCCCACCGCTCGACCCGTCGATACCGCTCGACGGTCCGATGGCTAACCGCGCACCTCGTGGCTACCTCCCGGACACTTTGGCGGTCCGCATAGACCCGGAACATCTCGTCGACCTTCGCGCGAGGTACCCGGTTCGCCATCCCTCCGACTTTGGCATGCGAAAGGCCGGATGGAAAGGCTGGTACTCCCGCAAGAGATTGCGGAATGACGATGCTTACGGTCCGCCCTGCGCGCTCGGCCATTCGCAGGGCCCCAGGGCGACCCGGACGTGCGGCGTGTAGCAGACGCTCCGAATCGCGCCGCCGGATCGAACGCCATGGTCGACCCCGAACCACACTTCACACCGGCTCGGCTCGCGGGGAAGGGGAGCCCCCGCGAACAGCGGAAGCCGCACCTCCTTCGTCTCGCCTGGGTTGAGGCTGCCAAGGTCGTCACCGAAGCCTTTCACGTCGTCGACCATCTTCTTGTCGCCCACGACGCACGATGCTCTTGCCCACAGGATCGTGAGGGACGGCTGGTCCGTCCTGACCGTGGCGTCCACCGTCGCGACCACGTATCGCTTTGGAGAAGAGCCCCCGATCGCCGGGTCCTCGACGTGCATCCGGTAGTTGGTCAGCGCGATGCCGATCTTCTGCTCGTTGTCTTTCGCTCGCGTCGCTTCCACTTCGCGCTTCTGGCGCAGCGTGGTCAGGAGCGGCTCGGACTGCGAGAGAAGAGCGCGGGCCTCATCGACGTGCGCACCGGGAGGGACTCTTTGGACGTACGCGGCTGCGGCGTCACAGCTCCTCTCCGTCTGCGGATTGGCGCACGAGTCACGAGCGGAGTTCCAGGCGGCTTCATCGCGCGCCTTCTCGGCGGTAGCCTGTGCCTGCGCTTCGGCCTCAGCTCGGTCCTTTGCGGCCTGACGATCCCGCTCCTCCTTCTTTGCGGCGTACTGCTTCGCTTCGGTGCAGGCGTCGTCGCGCTCAGCGGCGGCCCACTGCGCCAGGCTCTTCGAGTTGTGGATGTCGTGCCAGGTCAGGACGCCAGCCGTCACCTCGTTGTGGGTCCCGTTCTCCGCTTCGCGGAGCCGGTCGTCCCAGTACGAGCACCGCTTGTTCGGCTCGTCGATCGATGGCAGCGGCTGCTCCTGGGTCGCCCTTGCCGCGAAGGCCGCTTCCTCTGCCGCCACCGGGTACTTCGCGCCGTGTGCCTCGATCGTCTGGCTGCCACCGCAGGCGACGAGAGAGCTGACCAGAAGAGCCGCCGCCACCGTGGTACGCCGCATCGTCATCGCCGTCCCCTCCTGCCTTGGGCACGACCCCGCGCACTTCCCTCGGTCGCCGTCGCCCATCCCGAAACAAACTACCACGATAGGTTTTTCCGGTGGAACCGCTGGCCCTCTTCTCTCGGCTCCGTGTCCCGTCAGGAATCGAAGCGCCTCGAAGCCCTCATGCGGGATGTAGGTCGCCGCGTCGCCGAGCTGCGGGAGGAACGCGGTCTCACGCAGGAGCGGTTCGCAGAGGAAGTGCTCAAGCGCTCGAAGGGTCACGTCCAGCGGATCGAGCATGGAGAACTGAACCTGACGCTTCGCTCGCTCCTTCACCTTGCCGACCGGCTCGGCGTTATCGTGGCCGATCTCTTTGTCGCGCCCCGCAGTCGGGAGATCCGCCGCGGACGACCTGTACGCCCGAAGACTTGAACCGGAGAGCTGGGGCGGTCAGCCGGCGCTCTCGGCCGTCATCCGAGACACCTGCATGTCCACGAAGGGCCGGCCGGTGCGGGAGAAGTGACCCTCTGCCGCCAGCGCGGCAGCCACCTTGGCGTAGCTCATTCCAACCGTGCGCAGTCCCTTCGCCAGAGTGATGATCTTCTGCTCGGCCTCGACGGGCACGAGGGTCTTGCCGTCCACGTCGAGCGTGTAGCCGTAAGGGATCTTCCCGCCGGTCTTCTGCCCCCTCGAACGGATGACCGCTAGGGCTTGGCGCGTTCGGGACCGGATGAGGGCTCGCTCGTACTGGGCGGCGCCGTCCACTACCGTCCGCAGGAAGGCGTCCGCAGGAGTCGTGCCGTTGCCCTCACCGGCCGCGCTGGCGACGGAGGCGCCCCCCTGGCTCAAGATCCGCTCGACCGACGACACCACGTAAACGTCCCGTCCCAGCCTGTCCCGCTTCGCCACGAGCAAGGTCCCCGCCTTGTGCTCGCGCACAACGTCGAGAGCGAGGCTCAGGCCGGGACGGTCGCCTGCCTCGTCGGCGCTGCACACCCCGAGGTCGAGGCAGATGCACACGAGGGTGATGTCGTGCTCCCGCGCGTAGCTCTCGATCATCTTGGCTTGCCCTTCGGGGGAGAGCTTCTGATCGTCCTTCGAGACCCTCACGTAACCCACGCCCACCGCCGGATCGCCCGCCCGCCGAACCGCTCGCCTTGCCATGTCCTAACAGTACGACCGAAACGTTAGACATGCAAGGGTACAAGGCGTCGATAGGTCGGCTTTCAGAGCAGCACGAAGGAGACATTACAAACACGATTTGACTGATTTTTTCCCATAATTACAGCGAGTATGATCGGACCGAGTCCGCATCTGTGTCGATTGATTGTGCCGTGCTTCCGCAATCGATTGCGCGTTTACCGGGTACCCTCGGCCGTGACGCATCGAACTCGCCCGCGCTCGTGCTGGCACGTTGCTTTCCATGGGTCAGCCGGTGCATCGAGCACGAGAGACCCTTCCCGGGGTTGCCGTCGCCGCGCCCTTCTGGAGAGCGTCGGTCAGCTCCTCCAGGATCCCAGGGACCGAGACTGCCGCGGGGTAGAGCCCGGCCTTCCGCAACTCGCGATCGTACCTGCGTGCCATCTCGACTGACAGCCCCAGCTCTGCGGCGACCTCTCGTGCCGGGGCCCGCGCTCGTAGCTGTGCGTACGGCCACAGGCGACGGGCACGCTTCGCCCCGATGCGTTCGGCCAGGCTCTCGAAGCCAACGAGGACAGATTCAAGACCCGGCGCCACGTGGAGGCGGGCGAGCTTCGAGAGGATCACTCGGCGCGTCGCTGCCACGGTCGCGATCTCTCGGAACGGAGGCGAGCCTTGATAGCCGAACGCCTTTCGGACACTGTCCTGTCCGAACAAGCGCACCTCGATCCTAACGAGCCCCGTCGCAAGTTCCCGACGCTCGGGATCGTGCGCGAGTACCTCCCGCCGCTTGTCGTAGATGGCGATCTCGACGCGCTTTCGATAGCCCCGTCCGACGTGGCCGAAGTAGACGCTCTCGCGATTGATCCGGTGAACGTTCATGCGTCGAGTCGGCTGAAGGCGGGAGACGAGCGCTTCGAGCGTTGCTGCGAACGAGTGCCGTCGAGGCTTGAAGTTGAAGAGCACGTCCGCTCGGCGCACGTTCCACTCCGCCACAGAAGGCAGCGGTGCGAAGACGCTGTGATCGAACGCCCACGAGAGAAGCTCGTCGAGCCGTGCCACGGCGACGGACACACCGATCTCGTCGATCTCGTCGATGTTGTGGCCGCGAACGACGCGAGGCAGGCTCGCTTCCAGACACAGGTACCCGCGACGGTCCTCGTACCAGACCCGAACGTGCTTGAACTCAGGGTCGAATGCCTCGCTACGCAGCTGGTGGGTCGTGGAGGCCCGTCCTGCGTAGTGCTTGGTCCTCTCCCCCCATTTCTCCGTGTTCCAAGAGACGCGCCGTTCGAGCTTCGTGCAGAGAGTCACCGTGTCGAACATGGCGAGGAGAGGCCGGTCAGATCTGTTGTGTCAGAGACGGTGGTTACAGGCATCCTCGTTGACGCGAAGATCTGCGCGCTCGCGCCCAACCGGATCCGTCGCAGGTCCTGAAAGCTTCGCGGGTTCACTGGTCGCCCCCCGCACGGGCCAGATGATGACGGCTCGCCTTCCACTCGGCGATCTCGCGAGCGGAGAACCTGACGAGTCTCGGAGCGAGCCGGTAGTGAGGGATCTCGTTGCGACAGACCATGCCGTACAACGTCCCGACGTTGATGCCGGTGGCTCGGGAGAGGCCAACGTACGTGAGCATCTCGTCCTCCTTGCTCTCGTGCGGCTCCATCTCGCGCGAGGGCGGCGAGGTCGTCGCCTCGCTGCTCCGCACAGGCTTGGTGATCCCGTTCTCCTGCGATACGCCCCGTGATGCTTGTCGTGCCATGGGAACCTCCTCGAACGCTCTCGCGCGTTCCGTTCCCCGTTTCGTAGCTAGACCTGCATGGGCAGTCTCCTGCACCCTCGGTCGTGTCGAGTGCAGGAGACCTACCCAGCGCGGTGCGGCAGCGCCACGATCTCGGCTTCCATCGAAAGCGCCGGACCGAACCGCCCGTAGTCGTCGACGAAGGCTCGCGGCGCGAGATGTGCGTACCGCTCCGTCATGGCGATCGATTGATGCCCGAGGATCTTCTGAAGCTTGAACAGCTCGCCGCACTTCATCATCCACAGCGACGCGAACGTGTGGCGGAACCCGTGGAAAGTGATGTAGCGACGCTCACGACCGTTCGGCTTCGCCTCGCTGGGGAAGCCCGCACGCGCGAGAACGCGGTGGAGGACCTCCTGGAACGGACGGGCGGACTTGCCGAGCATGCCACCGTCGCGGTTCGTGAAAACGAGCCTGCCCGGATTTCGCATCTTCCACTCCCGCAGGATCGGGAGAAGCGCGTCGAGGATCGGTACCGGACGCGCATGACCAGACTTCGTGAGTCCTTCAAAGCTCCGTTGCACCATGATCAGGCGCCGGTCGAAGGCGACGTCCGCCCATTCCAGCCCGGCCAGCTCGCCCGCGCGCATCCCCGTGTAGACCGCCGTCGCGTAGAGCACGAACACGTGCTCGCCTTCGAGGCGGGCGGCTCGCAGGAGGCGCCCGATCTCCTCATCGTTGCGGAGGTAGCGATAGTTTCGGCCGAGCGCGATGACCTTCGGCTTCTTGAACGGCGGAACCCGAACCAGCCACGGGGGGTTGAGCTCGACCGCGTAGTTCATCATCGCGATCACGAGCGTCAGATGGTTCGCGATGGTCTTTGGCTCGATGTCGTCACGCGACTCGGCGTAGTCGTCGGCGTCGGCGACGTCGATCGTCCGCAGGCTCATCGGGCCGAAGTGCTCGCGCAGGCCCTTGATGATGCTCTTGTCGTTCCGCCCGTCGCGCTTCTTCGGGACTCGCTTCTCGATCCACAGGTCGCACAGGTCGTTGAACGTTTTTTCCAACGGCTCCGGCGAGCGGAGCCCGAGCTTGATCCGGTCGACCTCCGTCTCGTGGTCGCGCTGCGCCGACCGGGCGGCAGCGAAGTCGTCGTAGACTTCGCTTCGCCGGACGCCGTTGGAGTCGAACCACCGGATGCGCCACTTGCCCCGGTGCTTGATCGGCTTCGCCATGACCGCCGCTCCATTGCCGGAGGGTCGGCTTCAAGGCACCTGCAACGACGACCACCGCCGTTGCAGGACTCGCGGCCCACTCGGAGGTCGTGTGGCCCCACCGTGGCCCCAGAACGAAAAACGCGAGGTACCCGGTTCGTGGGTAACCTCGCGTCCTCGTTTCAGTTGCGCGGGTAGGATTTGAACCTACGACCTTCGGGTTATGAGCCCGACGAGCTACCAGGCTGCTCCACCGCGCGTCACCTCCCGCGCATCCTGGAACGCGCGGGCCTCAAGCGAGGGCGCACACTACTCGCGGCCCGCAGTGTGTCAAGCGGGCGCTTCCTCTTCCGCTGTCATTTCCGTCCGTTCCGCGGGCCGACCCACCACTGCCGGTCGCCCCGCCCGGCCCCCCCTCACTCGAGCTCCACGTCCCCCGCGTATTGGGCGTCGTTCGTATCGTTCGCGTTCGTCTGCGCGAAGATCGAAATCACCCACGACCCCGCTGTCACGTTCGTCCGGTCCATCGTCGACACCGTCAGCCCCGCGATCCCCGCGGGCATCGTCGTGAGCGCTTCCGCCGGCACCACGCCAGACCCCACCCCCACGTCGAACTGGCACTCCAGATAGTAATCGGCCCCCGCGCTCGACGTCGCGCTCAGGTCGACCGTCAGCGCCCCCGCGCTCGCCCCGAACCACGAGAACGTCAGCGGCGCGCCGCGCGAGATCGTCGTCGGCATCGCCGTGAGCACGGTCACCTGCGTCGGCGCGACGACGTCCCCCACGAACGCCGGAACCGTCGCGCCGCTCGCCGTCACCACGAGATCCTCTCCCCCCTTCCAAAGCGCGAGCGCCCCGGCTTCGGCGACGGGCGCGTACGTCACCCCCGACTGCGCCAGGAGCAGCGGGAACGCGCCCCCCGTCACGGCAATCGAACCGGCGCTCGTGACCGGAGCAGAGGTCGTGGCCGACGTGCACGTCTCCAGCGTGCAACCCGCGACGACAGGAGCGATGCTGCACCCCGTGGCCGTGACCGACGGAAAGAAGACGGCCTGCGCCGCGAGCGTCGGAATCGTACCGCTCGCGTAGTCGCCGCTCGTGAGGATCACATTCCCGAGATCGTCCGGGGGCAACGCCACGTCGGCATTCGCGCCGTCCACTCCCGCGTCCTCGCCTTCGTCAGTCCCCTGCGCATCGACGATCGTCGCGTCTGGTCGCGAAATGGTCACGATCGTCCCCGCGTCCGTCCCCTCGACGAACGTCCCCTCGTACGTCGGCTCCGACAGCGGCGTCCGCACCCCGCACGCCACGCCGGCGACGAGCCCGAGCACGACCGCACCGGCCGCAGACGCGCGGAGCACCTCCACTCGGACGCTGAAGCGTTGCCGGCCGTTCATGCGCGGCAGCTTACGCGAACCGCGCGCCGATGCCGCTCGCCTTTGCCCCCGTTTCCACGGCAGACTGTGTAGCTAGTGCTCAAGCCCGGTGACTCCATCGGTCGCTTCACGATCGAGCGCGAGCTCGGACGGGGCCCCATGAGCGAAGTGTTCCTCGCCGTGGAGCAGGGGACCGGATGGAAGGTCGCGTGCAAGATCTTCCTCCTCGAGCCGGGCTCGAAGCCGACGGACCACGCCCTGTGGGCGCAGCGCATGATCCGCGAGGCGTCGGTGGCTGCGCAGTTTCAGCACGAGCACGTCGTGCGGGTCCACGAGGTGGGGGCGCTCGGGCATATGCCGTACCTGGTGCGCGACTTCATCGTCGGAAAGTCGCTGACGGAGTACATCGGCGAGCGCCCGCACGGCTGGATGGATCGCGACCTCCGCTGGCTGCGCGATCTCGCCCGGACGCTCGCCGAGATCCATCGCGCGGGGCTCGTTCACCGCGACGTGAAGCCGTCGAACATGCTCATCCGTCGCGACGGGGCGCTCCGCCTCCTCGACTTCGGCGTGGCCCGCCGATCGGTCGACCGTGAAGCAGGCCTCGTCGGCCCCACGGTCGATCGCCTCCCTTCGGGGACCGAGCGACTCCGCATTCTGGGGACCCCCGCGTACATGGCTCCCGAGCGCTTCGCCCATCAAGGCACGTCTCCGGCCGCCGATCAGTTCGGCTGGGGGGTCCTCGCCTACGAGCTCCTGGCGGGGAGGCTCCCCTGGGGGCCGCCCGGAGACAAACGCCTCCGGCCGATCCGGATGATCGACGCGATCCTCACACAAACGCCCGCCCCACTTCACACGCTCTGCCCGAAGCTCCCCCGCGGAATCGAGGATCTCGTCGCCCGCACCCTTGCCAAGACCCAGGGGGGGCGCTTTCCATCGATGGACTACGTTTTACGAGCAATCGACGATGCCGTGCGGTGATCCTTGCAGGCGGCCCAACCTTCCGCGATCCTGAGGAAACGTGACGACCGGACAACCAGGCCAAGTGACGCCGAACGAAGGGGACATCCTCGCGGGCAAGTACCGCGTCGAGAAAGTCCTCGGTGAAGGGGCGATGGGAGTCGTCGTCGCCGCGATGCACGTGCATCTCGGCGAGCGGGTGGCGCTCAAGTTCCTGAAGCCCGAGCTCGCGGGGAACCAGGAGGTCGTCGCGCGGTTTCTCCGCGAGGCGCAATCGGCGGTCCGCATCAAGGGCGAGCACATCGCCCGCGTGTCCGACGTCGGGACGCTCGAGAGCGGCGCGCCGTACATGGTGATGGAGTACCTGACAGGGAGCGATCTCGGCGCCGTCGTCGAGAAGCGCGGGAAGCTCGACATCCCGCACGCGGTCGATTGCGTGATCCAGGCGTGCGACGCGCTCGCCGAGGCGCACTCGCTCGGGATCGTCCACCGCGATCTCAAGCCGTCGAACCTCTTTCTCACTTCGCGGCCAGACGGCTCGGCGCTCGTGAAGGTGCTCGACTTCGGCATCGCCAAGCTCCTGAACAACGATCCGTCGAAGCCACAGCTCACCGCGAACGGCGCGGTCATCGGCTCCCCGGTCTACATGTCCCCGGAGCAGCTCCTCGGGAAGAAGACGGTCGACGCCCGGTCGGACGTCTGGCAGCTCGGCGTGATCCTCTACGAGCTCATCACCGGCGAGTGCCCGTTCGACGGGAAGACGATGGCGGACATCATGCTCGCGATCGGCGTGCACCCCGCGCGGCCGCTCCGGCAGCTTCGGCCGGACGCCCCCGCCGAGCTCGAAGCGCTGATCAACCGCTGCCTCGAGAAAGACGCCGCGAAGCGCTTGCCGGACGTCGCGGCTCTCGCGGAGGGGTTGCTCCCGTTTGCGGCGACGCGCCGCGCGCAGGTCTCCGTCGAGCACATCGTGACGCTCCTTCGTGGCGCGCAGTACGCCGCGAACCTCCCGCCGATGCGTGCGCAGTTCCAGTCGGGGCCGCTCTTGATGGACCGCGTCTCCGGTCCGCCGCTCGCGCCGATCGGCCAGTCTTCCTCGGGCGTGTCAGGCGCGCCCCACGCCAGTGGATCGAACCCCGCGGCGGCGAACGTAGTCGCGCAGGAGAAGTCGAACCCCTACGCGCAGACGCAGGTATCGCAAGAGCCCTCGTCGCCCGCCGCATCCGCTCCTGCCGCGGCGATGGCGCCCGCAGCGGTCGCGAAGCCGGCGTCGTCGTCGATGCCGTGGATCACGGTCGGCGTGGTGGTCCTCCTCTTGGGGCTCTTCGCCGCGTTCCGGATCGTGACCCAGAACGACGTCGCCCCGAAGGCGGCGCCGACCGCTCCCGCCCCCGCGAAGACCAAGTAAGCTCGGAAGCCCAGGAGCTCCCGTCGCTCGGGAGCTCCCTCGGTCAGCCTTCCGACTGGACCTGATCGGCCTTCCGCTTCGCGTGGGTGGCGCGTCCCCCTTTGCGTCCGGCCTCGCGCGCGTCGGCAGCCGTGAAGCGGTGAGCCACCCCCTTGCGGTGCGCGGCTTCCCCCCCTCGGCGCGAAAGCTCACGCTGCTTTTCGGGGGACATCGCGGCGAAACCCCGCGGCTTGCTGACCTTCTGCGGCTTGACCTCGGACTCGTCTTGTTCGCTGCTCATGCCCTCGTGATAGCCCGGGATTTTTTCGGTAGCGCTTGGCTTCCGACGAGGGGTCTTTGCCCGCCGACGACCCGGCGGGGGGTGAGTCATCGCGACTCAGTCGGGCTCAGAACCTTCCGACCGCTCCGACTGATCCGGGCCCCACGAACGGCGTGATCCACACCCCTGTCTTCGGGGCCGCGCTCTGCCCGTGCGGTGCGGTCAGAAAGATCACCGCTCCCCCCGCGGCGAGCACACCGCCGGCGACGAACCCGATCGTCGAGACCATCCCGATAGAGTGGTAGCTACTGAGATCGCTCTGCGACTGCGCCGACGAGCACGTGCCGTCCGGGCACTCGGTCGACAGCGTCGAGTGCTTTCCGATCGCGAGGATGCCGGTGACCGCCCCGACGCCGAGCCCCACGACCCCCGCGGCGATCCCGACGATCCCCACCGTCCGCTGCGTGCTCCCCGAGGACGAGGTCGTCCCCGTGTCAGCCGACGCCGTCCCTCCGCTGGCGGCTGGCGCCGGCTGTCCGGCCGGAGCCGGCGTTGCCGCCGCTGCACTACTGCCGGGCACTTTGAGGAGCGTCAGGTTCGCGTTCGCATTTCCCGCATCGGCCACCGTGAACTTCGTCTCCGACGGCTGCCATCCGTCACCCGTCGCCTTGACGACGTGCTCCCCGGGATCAACGGGGCGCTTCACGCCCAGCGCCGCGACCGGCACGGGCTGATCGTCGAGCGTCACCGTCGGGTTCTCGGGCCCCGCGACGGTGATCGTCACCGACGCGATCCGTGCCTGAACCGCCCCGGCTTCCGCCTTCGCCGCTTCGACCGCCTGCGCGAACACCGCGGGCGCCCCCGGCGGAACCCCTTCGCGCACGATCCGATTGTACGCCTCGCTCGCGTTCACCACCTTGCCGAGCCCCGCCTCGGCGCGCGCGTAGCCGAGGAGCAGCGTCGGTGCGTGGAAGAGAGCATCGGCGCGCCGGAAACGATCTTCCGCCGTCGTGTAATCCTTCTTGTCGAGCGCCGCCTGCCCGTCCTGGCCGAGCTCGCGTGCCGTCGCGCGGTCAGCGGCGGTCTGCGCGTGCGCCGTCGTCGGAGCCAAGAGGGTGAGCGACGCGAGCGACACGAGAAGAGGCGACCATCGCAGCGATCGACGGATGGAGCTCATGGAAGTCAGTATCGCCGGTTCCGGTCTCCGCGCGCAAAGGCTAGTTGGGCGCGCCGGCCGGTCTCGTCAGAAGCCCAGATCGTTCCCCGTCTTGCCGGCCGCCGGTTTCGGTTGGGCCGCAGCGGCTGCGGGCTTCGGCGCGGGGGCGGCCGCGGGCTTCGGTGCCTCTCCGGAGGAGTGGTGCGATACCCTCGGAGCCTCTTTCGCGGTTGCCTCCGCGGTCTCTGCGGGCGCCGCGGTCGCCGTCGCCGTGGCGGTTGCCGCGGCCACCGGCGGGGGTTTCGGCGCCGCAGTCACTGCCGGAGGCGCGGTGACCGCGGGGGGGGGCGGCGCAGTCTCTTGCGGCAACGGCGCTACGGCGGCGGCCGTGGGCGCATTCGACGTCGCGCTCCCCTTGCCACGCAGCGCGATGATCCCGATCGCCGATGCGACGACGAAGATCCCCACGGCCGCGGCGCCGATCACGAGACCCGCCTTGCTCTTCGGTGCGACCGGCGGCCCCTCGTCCGCGAAGGTCCGCGCGATCGGCGCACCGGTGGTGGCCGAGAGTCCCGCCTGATATCCCGGCGCCATCGGCTGCGGGCGCCCGGACGGAGTGAGCGGGTGCGGTCCCCCTGGCTGCGGCGTCTGCCCGAGCATCGCCTTCAGCTGCGCCCGGTCCATCACGTCGGTCGCCTGCGAGGCGCCGAAGACCATCTGCAACGACTCGGCGAACTCCTTCGCGCTCTGGAACCGCCCCGCCGGATCGCGCGACGCCGCGCGCGCCCACCACCGATCGAAGCCGGCGGAGACTTCCGCCACCTGCGACGGCACCGGGAGCGGCTGCACGATGATCTTCATCAGAAGATCGCCGAGCGCCTCGCTCTCGAACGGCAGATATCCCGTCACGCACTGGTAGACGATGACCGCGAGCGACCAGAGGTCGCTCCGGAAGTCGACCGTCTTGATCCCCTGCGCCTGCTCGGGGCTCATGTAATAGGGGGTCCCGAGCATCGCGCCGGTCTTCGTGTTGCTCCCCTCGAGCGCCGCGGCGCCGCTCTTCGCGATCCCGAAGTCGAGCACCTTGGCGATCTCGCGGTCGTCGTCGCGGACGAGGAAGATGTTGTCCGGCTTCAGATCGCGATGAACGATGTGGAGCGAGTGCGCCTTCGTGAGGGCGCGGCAAACCTGCGTGATGATGACGTTCAGGTCGCGCGGGTGAATCTTGCCGAGGCGCTGGAGGCGCTTGCCGAGGTCCTCGCCGTCGAGGAGCTCCATCGCGATGTACGGCGTCCCTTCGCACACGCCGTGGTCGAGGACCTGGACGACGTGCGGGCTGCGGAGCTGCGCGGCGGCCTTCGCCTCGCGCTCGAAGCGTGCCTGCGCCTCGGTGCTCTTGGAGAACTCCCCCTCCATGAACTTCACGGCGCACGGGATGTCGAGGCCGAGGTGCGTCGCCTGCCAGACCGAGCCCATTCCTCCGCGCCCGATCATCCTGCTAAGGCGGAAGCGACCGGCGACGACAGAGTCCTCCACTAGCTGAATCGGCATGGACCCCTCAGTTTCGCACGCAGACCAGGTAAATCTAGCAACCTGGCGGCTCGCACCGCAAGGCGCCGACGGCGGTCTTTTGCGATCTGTGGGGGCAGGTCAGAGAAAGGTCACGCGAGCGCGGCAGGAACGACCGAGCCGGACGTGATCTGCTGAGTAATCACGCTCGGTTGGACGCCGACGGCTGCGAGCATCGTCTGCCCGTACGCTCCGAGCGTTTGAACCGCCGGGATGTCGCCGCTCGCAGAGCCCAGTCCCGTCGCCGAGACGATCGGCAGGCATCCGTAATCGCCCGCCAGCGGCGCGATCGCGCCGATGACCCCCCCCTTGAAGGGCTTACCGATGCTGATCGAGACCTGGTGGTTCGGGTTGTGTTGCCTGCCGTCCTGGTTTCCCGGGCCTATCGTCCTCCCGAACACGTTGAGCGACATGAAGGAGACCTGGTCCTGTAGCCCGGCCGACGCGAGCTGCGACATCAGCATGCCGATCGTCTGCACTCCGGCGACCGTCTGCGCGGTCTCCGCGGCGAGCGCGATGTCGCGGTGATTGTCACCGCCGAACGGGACGTGGATCGCGAGGACGGGGGCGACCCTCATCTGGATGAGGGTCACCGCCGCGAGCACCTGCGAGTTGGCGGTGTTGTCCTTGATCGATCCGAGCTGCGCGAGGAGATCCTGCTTGATGTTCCGGACCTGCTGTTGCGACGTGACGAGCGAGTCGATGTACGCCTGCTGCGCCGGGTTCGCGGCGTTTTTGTAGAGGCTGTAGAGCTGGTTCATCGTCTGGTCACGAAGCGGCTGCAGGTTCGTGAGCGGACCGGCGGGGTTCGTGAGCGTCGCCTTGAGGGCGAGCGGCGGGATGATCGGGAGCGCCTCGCCGCCGAACATCAGCGCCTCGGACGGGGACGATGCACCGAGGCTGATCGGCTGCGTCTGGATCGTGCCGAGGCACGGGGCGAGCTGCTTGGCGAGGATCGACGGGAACATCTCCCCCGCCGCGGTGATCCCCATCAGCTCGAGCACGTCCGGCTCCTTCGGGTGGATCGGCGTGTTCGTCATTACGTGCCAGAACTGTGTGCGGTCGAGGACGTTCTGCGGGAGCGTCGCCCATGGTGCGGCGGCCGTGTACTGCTGCCCGGCGAGTGTGAGGCTCGTCGGGGCCATCGTGGGGTCGGAGCTGTGGACGACGTTCGGATCGAGGTACGTCCCCGGCACGCTGGCGTTGATGGGGTCACCGAGACCCGACGTGTTGAGGATCACGAACTGCGCGAGGCTGCTCGTCCCCGGGCATGGCGTCGCCTGCTGCGCGAGGGCGCGGCGGGGGTCGAGGAGGAACGCGGCGGGGAGCCCCGTGGCGAGCGCCCGGAGACCGACGTAGCCGGTCCCGAAGAGCGTGGACATGAGCGCTTGTCGTCGACTGATCATCTCGTTTCTCCCTGACTCACAGCCTCACAACCCGATCGAGATGGCCGACGGGGCCATGCACGCGGCGACGAAGGTGGACATGAGCGCGTCAGACGCTGTGGCGCCCCCCTGGATCGCCGTCTGGTAGCTCGACGTGAGGATCGTGAGCGCGGAGGCGGCGCGCGGATCCGACGACGGAAGCCCCATCACGGTGCTCACGAAGTCCGCGATCGCGGGGGTCGGCTGCGTGCTCGACCACTGCGTCACCCCCGGGATCGCCTTGCCCGTGGGGACGTCGATCGTGAGCGCGGCGACCGCCTCGCAGATGTTCTCCGTCCCTGCGCGGTAGAAGAGGGTCGGTTGATTGGGGAGCACCGGCGCGACCGAGCCGCGCCCGTACCCGTCCGACGGGAGCCCCGAGACGATCTCGGGGATCGTCGTCAGGGCCTGCTTCGCCGTCATCGCGTCGAGGCCGCAGACGTCGGTGAATCCGAGGCGCGCGTTCAGCGCGGCGCAGAGGTGATCGCGGCGCGAGACGGCGACGACCTCCCCGCCGGTCGCCGCCGTCATCGTCGGCGCCGCGTACGTGGTGAGCGGCGACGAGAGAAGCTCGGCGACGAGCGCGTTCCACGAGAAGCCGGAATTCGTGAAGACGCCGACGATCCGCTGGAACTCGGGGTCGCTCGTGTCGCACGCCGTCGAGTTCACGTAGTACGAGAGCTTCTGCACCCACGCCTGCGCGAAGAGTGGGTGCTCGGCGATGACCGTCGCAAAATCGTTGATCGTCGCGACCGGCTTGATCACCCCTTCGAAGGCGAAGAGGCCGGGCTGCTGGGTAAACGTGGGGTCGGTCTGGGTGTGGTAGTTCCACGAGTACGTCAACGCGAGGATCGACCGCGTCGGGTCGAGGAGCTGGTGGCACTGGAAGCAGGCCGAGCCGGGGGCGGCGTGCGCGGCGTCGAGGCCGGGGGTCGAAGGGGGGACCGTCGTATCCGTGCCGTCGACCGACGCCCCCGTCGCCACGATGAGCGCCTGGTTCGTCGTCACGCGCATCATGTTGCTCGTGTTCGTCTGCCAGTTGGCGAAGAAAGCCGGCGTCGTGAAGAAGCCGACGCGTGGGACGTTCAGCACGAGGGTGCTCGCCGTGCGGAGCGTCGGCAGGTCGTAGAAGGCGGTGGTGCTCTCGCCGGGGTTCGGCGGGCGAATCGTGACCATCTTCCAGGTCGTGTAGTCGCTCGTCGTCAGCTGAGGCCCTGCCGCCGTCCCCCCTTGCGGGAAGCAAGTCCCCCCGGTCGCGTTCTTCCGCCCGTCGAGCGCCCCTTCGAGGAGAAGGTGCAGCGTGCTCCCATTCGAGGGGAAGAGGATCGGGTCGCCGCCGCAGCCGGGGCCCGCCGCGGCGTCGTTGGCGACGTCCGGGTCGTACCAGTGCATGTAGTTCGGGCTGGTGGGGTCGAGCGTCTGCGCGATCGGGATCGGCCCGGCCGCGGCCTCGGCGGTGATCGTCACGTTGGGGTTGGCGGCCTTGAAGCCGTCGGTCACGTTCCCCTCGTCGTCCACCTGCCAAACGTCGAGGAACGCGTAGAGCTCCATCAGCGCAGGCGTCATCATGAAGCTCTGCGTGGTCATCGCCTGATTGAGCGGCGCCCCCTGCGAGATGAGCTGCAGCATGGTGCGAGAGAAGCTCTCGATCGCGTTCTGGACGATGAGCGGCGTCGTCGTACCGTTGGTGTCCATTTGCTTCGGGAAGGTCTGATCCGCGAAGTCAGTGACCGAGACTTGCGTCTGCTGGTACGCGAGCTCGAAGAAGACCTGCATCTTCGCCGTGTACTCGGGGAGGAGCATCCACTGGTTGATCAGCGTCTTCAGCTGCGTGGGATCGGCGGTCACCGCCGCGATCTCGGCGTCCGTCGGTGGGAGCCCGACGAGGATGTTCTTCACCTTCGCCACGTAGACGTAGGCGGGGACCGCCGAGAACGAGGGGGCAGCGTCGCCGACACCGACCGCAGCGCCCATCGACGGCGCGGCAGGGGTGCCTCCGTTGCACGCGGCTGCACTCGCGATCGCGGCGGCGATCAGGCTCGAGAGGAGGGTGAGGGTAGGGCGTCGCACTCTGGGCTCCTGGGTTCGGAGCCGAGGTGAGCAAGCGGCGTACCGCTAGCGCCCAGGAGGCCGGCTCGTCGAAATCAGCGGGCTTCGGCGCATCGGCGATGCTCGAAGAGGGGGAGGGGTGGACGCAATCACGTTCGGTCCGTGGCCCACGGCGAGTTCAGGGGGTGGCGCGCACGTACTGAATCTCGATCGACAGCGAGCGCGAGCCCCCCGGCTCGACTCGAAGGAGGGACTCGCCGGTGTTGAGCGCGTTCGCCGGAGCCGTCCACGGCTCGACGCAAACGTAGTCCTTTCCTTCGACCGTCCACACCACCCACCGCGTGAGCTCGGGCGAGCCGTGGATCGCGATGCGCGAGCCGTCGCCGAGCGAGAGCTCGCTCGCGGTGCCGCCATGGTCGAGGAGGTGCAGATCCAGCTCGGGCGCCGTGAGGTCGAACGGTTGGTCCCCCTCACGGAGCGAGACGACCTCTTTCTTCACGTTGTCGAAGGCCCGCGTCGCCTTCGTCGCGACCCGGGCGCGCGCCTTGTCGGTCACATGGAAGTAGGGGTGAATGCCGAACGCGAACGGCATCGCGCGCGTCGACCCGTTCTCGACCCGCACGTCGAGGCGCAGGCGCGCGGCGGCAAGCGAGAAGGTGATCGACAGCCGAAAGTCCCAGGGAAACGCCGCGCGCGTCGCGTCGTTCGCGACGAGGACGAGCGTGGCCTGCGCGGCGTCGCGGTCGCGCGTCTCGGCCACCTCCCAGGGGAGATCGCGCGCGAAGCCGTGCTGCTTCATCGTTCCATGTGTCCCGTCCCGCTCGAACCGATCGCCCTCGAGCTTGCCGGGCGAGGGGAACAGCACGGGAATCCCGCCGCGGACGTTCTTCTTCGGATCCTTGAGCGTGGCTTCGTCCAGATAGAGGAGCTCGCGATCGCCGACGCGGAAGCGCGTCGCGATCGCTCCGCGCGCGGGGACGATGGATACGGAGCTGCGGGTCTGGTCGTCGCTGAGCTCGAGGGTGTCGCCGCGGGTGACTTGGAACATGTCGCGCCAGGATACCGCGCGTCGCCCGCCTCCCGTACACTCGTCCCGTGAGCCCGGTCGACCAGACCCTGGACGAGGTCGCGCGCGCGGAGGGGGCCTCCGTCGCCAGCGTGCCGGTCCTCTTCGTCGTGCTCGAGGGGGACCGCCCGCTCGCGCGCGGAGCGCGGTTCTCGCTCGTCGGCATCGAGGCAGTGTCCCTCGGCCGGGGACCCTCGCGCCTTGCGACGCGCAGCGCCGACGGACGCGCCCTCGACGTGCGGCTCCCTGGCCGCTGGATCTCGACCAACCACGTCGTGATCCGCGCCGTCGGGGGGCAGTGGATCGCCGAGGACGCCGGCTCGCGCAACGGGATGTTCGTGAACGGCGAGCGCGTGACGAGCCACGTCTTGCGCGAAGGGGACATCCTCGAGGCGGGCCGCGTGTACTTCATCGTTCGCGGCGCCCCAACGCACGACGCCCCCCTCGTCCGCGACATCGACGCCGAGTCGAGCCGCGAAGCGTTCGGTCTCCTCACGCTCCTCCCGGAGCTCGCCGAAACGCACGCCTCGTTGTCGCGCATCGCCCGCAGCGGCTCCGTCCCGGTGCTCCTCCTCGGCCCAACGGGTTCTGGCAAAGAGGTCCTCGCGCGCGAGGTGCACACTCAGTCCAACCGTCAGGGGCCGTTCGTCGCCGTGAACTGCGGCGCGCTCCCGGCGGCTCTCGTCGAGAGCCTCCTCTTCGGACACGTGAAGGGGGCCTTCTCCGGAGCCGCGCGCGACGAGATCGGCTTCGTTCGGTCGGCCGAAGGGGGGACGCTCTTTCTCGACGAGATCGGCGATCTCCCGCCGGCGTCGCAGGCTGCGCTCTTGCGCGTGTTGCAGGAGCACGAGGTCATCCCCGTGGGGGCGACCCGCGCCACCAAAGTCGATGTCCGCGTCATCGCCGCGACCCACCGCCCGCTCGAGACGCTCTCTGGCGGTGGCGGAGGCGCCTTCCGGAGCGATCTCCTCGCCCGTCTTCGCGGGTACACGCACCGCCTACCGCCGCTGTGTGAGCGTGCCGCGGACCTCGGCGTCATCCTCGCTGACATCCTCGTCCAGGTTGCGGGAGATCGCGCGACACGCCTGACGCTCACTCCGGAGGCGGCGCGCGCCCTCTTGCGCTACTCATGGCCCCTCAATATCCGGGAGCTTCGCCAAGCCATGGCGAGCGCCGTCGCACTCGCGGTCGAGGACGTGATCGACCTGAAGCATCTCCCTGCGGAGCTGTCGGCGCCGCCGATCCCCGCCGCGGGCGAGTCGCCGGACGCGTCGCCCGACGATGTCCTGCGCGATCGCCTGATCGCGCTCCTGCACGAGAATCGAGGGAACGTCACGGCGGTGGCGCGCGCCATGGGGAAGGCTCCCGCCCAGATTCACCGGTGGATGCGCCGCTTCGTCATCGACCCTGACGCATTCCGCTCGACGTGAGGCGACGCGAACGAGGGTGACAGTTTCGGCAGGTCGGGGACGGCTCTCCGGCGTCGGTTTGCGTTCGACGGGGTGAGGGGGTAGCTCAACGTCGTTGAGTCTACGGCGACAACGCGCGGTCTTCGTCTCGGCCATGGCGCTCTTCGCCACGAGCGGCGCAGCCTGCTCGGCCGTCCTGGGGCTCGATCCCCCGACGCTCGCCGCGTGCGCAGACGGCTGCCCCGACGCGACCACCCCGGTCCCTGATGGGAGCGGGGGCTCGTCCGGGGGTGACTCCTCGGTGCCAATCGATTCAGCAACGCAGAACACCCCCGATGCGACACCCGACGCCGTCGCTGACGCGATCGCCGACGTCGTCGCCGAGGCGACTCCCGATTCGGGTCCGCCCACGGGAGTCCGTTGCGGGGGCGGTGGCTCCCCGACGGTCTACTGCAACGATCCGACCCCCTTGTGTTGCCTCACCTTCAGCGACGCGGGATCCCCTTCGTACGCGTGCGCGACCGACACGAGCGCTTGCACCGGATACTCGATCGCGTGCGCGTCCGACAACGACTGCCCAGGGAGCGACGTCTGCTGTTTCTATCAGTCGGGGATCAAGTGCGAGCCGGAGGACACCGCCTCGTGCGCGACCGCGCTCGTGTGCGATCCGAGCGCGCCGGCGTCGGACGACGAGTGCAACACCGGGCAGACCTGCAGCGTCGCCTACCTCTACGACGGTGGCGCGCTGCCGTACTACGGCTGCAACTAGGCGAGCCTCGGGCTAAGGAAACCGCACCGCGATCCGCACGTTCCCGAGCCCGACCCCCACGACCGGGTGCCCGACATCCGACCCAGAGCCAGAGCTCGGAGTGAAGACGACGAGGAGCAGCCCTCCCGCCGCAGCGACCGCTCCGCCGATCATGATGCCGGTCGCGACGTCCGCCTGCGAGCGAGCGCTCTGCCGAACGCTGTACCCGGACGCCGTGCACCCGTCCGCGGGGCACTGCGACGCGACGGAGTCGTAGCTCCCCTTCGCTGCGAGCGCGATGCCCCCACCGACGCCGACTGCGACGGCCCCCGCGCCAGCGATGGCGATCCCGGCCCATCGCCACCCGTTGCCGGGCGGGCTGCCCGTTGCGGGCGCAGTGGTCTCCGGCTTCGTTGCTGAGGGGGGCGGAGCAGGCGCAGGCTGCGGGGCAACGCTCTCCGCGCTTGCAGGAGTCGGAGGAGGTAGCGCAAGCTCTTTGCGGCAGGCCGACGCCGCGTCGCGCAGATCGATCGTCCGCGACTCGGCCTCCGCGAGCGTCACGTTGATCGTCGCGCACGTGCGGTCCCCCGCGCGCACGACGACCGCATGCGCCCCGGGATCGACCCCGAGCCACGCCGTCGGATCGCTCGCGGCCAGCGGCTTGCCGTCGAGCGCGACGTCCATCCCGGTCGCGCGCCCCGCGATCGCGATCTTCGGAATGCGCGCATCCAAAGCCGTGCCCAGCGCCGTCGCCCCCTGCCGCGCTTCGCGCCCCTTGTCCGATTCGCGCGGGCTCACCGGAAAGGCCGCCACGCTTCGCACGATGTCGCGCGCCTCGACGAGCCGCCCCCCCTCCACCAGGAGCTGCCCCGCTTCGAGCGCCGTCACCGGCGTGCTCGCGATCCGGTACGCCTCGAGCGCGCGCTCCAGCGCTTCTTTGAGCCGCCCCTGGCGGTGAAGCTCGCGCGCTTCATGGTACGGAACGCGCGCCGACTGAACCTGCTCCTCCGAAGGGGGGGAGACCGGCGTAGCGGGGGGATCCGCCCAAGCCGTCGCCGGGCATGCGAGCCACGCGAGGCACGCGACACACGACAAGCGCGCCAAGCGCCGCGCCGGAGCCAAGACGCTACTCGATGCGATCATCGTCCTCGGCGGGGGATCGCGCGGCCTTGTTCGTGGCGGGGTGCGGAGAAGCCTTGCCGGATTTCTTGGGCGCGCCGGCGGGGCGCGCGGGCTCGACGGCCCGGTGAGCCGTGGCGCCGTCGCGAATCGGCTCCGTCGTCACGAGGGGAGGGGAGCTCGCGGAGGACGGCTCGGCGGCGGTAGCCGAGGCGGAGGTCTCGGCGACCAGCGCCGCGGGGGACGACTCGGGGTTCGTCTTCACTTCGTCGGGGGTCGGGGTCTTCTCGCGTCCGTGAAGCGCGAAGACGGCGGTCGCGGCGAACGCGATCGCAGCGGCGGCGGCCGCGGCGGTGAGACCGCGTCGTCCGAGGAGCATCGAGAGGCGCGCGCGCGGTGTCGATGGCGGCGCCGGCCGAACGACCTCCACGTTCTCGTCGCTCAGCGATAGGTCGACCGGGTCGCTGGGGCGCCGCACGGGTGCGTCCGCGGCGAGGCTGGATTGCTTCGCGAACGGCGCCAGCGCCTCCGCGAGCGCGCGGGCATCGGCTGGGCGAAGCGCAGGATCCTTCGCGAGGCATCGATGGACCACCGCGGCCAGCTCCGTCGTCACGCGCGGCTGGCGCGCGCTGAGGAGCGGAGGCTCCTGCTGCTCGATCTGATTGAGGACGGCGAGAACGGTCTGCCCGGCGAACGGCGGGCTCCCCGCGAGCAGCTCGTAAAGCGTAACGCCGAGCGCCCAGACGTCGGCGCGCGCATCGACCTCCTTCGACGCGCGGACCTGCTCGGGAGCCATGTAGCGCGGCGTGCCGATGATCGCGTCGGTGAGGGTGATCGAGCTCTCCCCGCGCGCGAGCGGCTGCTGGAAGGCGGCGACGCCGAAGTCGAGCAGCTTGAGCCGTTCGTTCCCGTCCGCGTCGCGCGCCAGGAAGATGTTCGAAGGCTTCACGTCCCGGTGCACGATCCCGGCGTCGTGCATCTGCGCGAGCGGCTTTGCCGCCTGGAGCATGTAGTCGACGGCCTCGGCGGGCGGCATCGCCCCCTCGCGCTTGATCCGGTCGGCGAGCGTCTCTCCGTTCAGGAGCTCCATCACGATGTAGATGAGCCCCTCGTCGGGCGCGACGATGTCGAAGACGCGGACGACATGATCGCTCTGGATGCGCGCCGCGACGCGCGCTTCGCGAACGAACCGCTTGCGGCGGATGTGAGCGGTCTCCGGTACGCCGGGGCGGAGCACCTTGACCGCGACCTGCGAGCCCAAAGCCAGGTGATGCGCCTCGTAGACGTCGCCCGAGGCGCCCGACGCAAGCGCCCGCTCGATCCGGAACTTCCCGTCGAGGACTGTTCCAACGAGCGGGGGCGGGGTCATTCGGTTCCAGCCCCCACGATGAACGCCTCGGCGTGCGCGGGACGAGCGACGCCAGTATAGGCCGGCCGCCATCCCTCGTGTTGTCGCGGGCAGGGGAATCTAACGCGGTGCAATATCTGGGACATCTTCCGAAGGGAAACCCACGAGGCTTTCGCGTGACGGGCGCTTGGCTATACTGAGGCGTCAGTGGGGTGCATGGTACATATGTCGGGGCTCCCGTCCCGCTCTCCTTCGCTAGGTCAGCCGTGAGGCCGGGGCCTGTCGTGCGAGGGGGGCCTCCGCTGGCCGCCGTCATCGGGGCCGGAGGGATCTATTATGAATCCACTGTGGCCGTCGTGCTCGCGACGCTCGTGGCGATGGTGAGCGTGATCAGCTGGGTTCGCTGGAGCGCGCCGCACGATCACTGGCGGGCTTTGCGCCGGCGCCGCCCTCACGATCCGTAGCCGAGCCGTTTGATCGCTTTGCCGCAGCGCAAAATTCGCCGGCTGAGCTAGCGGCGTTTGGGTGTATGAGCAGGCCCCATGCGCCTACTTCACCTCGCTTTCCTCGCCCCTCTTGCCGCTCCCCTTCTGATCGTCGCGGCCGCCACTCCTGCGTTTGCACAAGCAGCGAGCCCCCCCCCGGGCACCCCCCCTCCCGATCAGAAGGCACTCGTCGCCGCCCCGAAGCCCGTGGCCGACGCGCCGAAGGCCGACGCGGGGAAGGACTCCACGAACGCTACGGTCTCTGCCGGTGGACAGCTCGCGACCGGGAACTCGCGCCTCCTCGCGATGACGGCGAACGCCAAGTTCGACATGCGCCGTGGCGCGAACGCCGTCGGTGCCGCGATCATCGGCAACTACGGCGAAGGGGCCGCCTCGCCGAGCGCCGCCGAGGTGACGACCACGGAGAACTTCCAGGGGCGCCTGCGTTACGACCGGTACGTGCTCGACCCGATGAGCGTCTTTCTCATGGGCACGGTCAGGCACGACAAGTTCCAGGGGCTCGACGGGCGATTCAACGGCGACATCGGCGTCAAATACCTCTTCGTCCTGACCGACCCCACCTCCGCCTGGGCGGAGATGGGGTACGACTTCCAGTACGACGCGCGAAACGGCAGCGCGCTCACGCAGCTCGACGCGAGCGGCAATCCGATCCCCGGCGCCCCGCCTCTGTCGCAGACCGCGGTGGATCACTCCATCCGCGCGTTCCTCGGCTTCAAGCACGCCTTCAATAAGCAGGTCACGTTCGTGACGGGGGTCGAGTACCTGCAGAGCCTCTACTCGTCGGACCAGAGTCTCCCAGGAGCCAACTACGACTACCGCATCAACTTCGACGCGCTCTTCGCCGCGAACTTGGGGGCGGGCTTCTCGCTCGGGCTCGGATTCAGCGCGCGCTACGACAACGCGCCGCTCCCCGGAAAGCAGAACACCGACACCATCACGACGGTGAACTTGATCTACGCGTTCAGCGACGTCGGGGCCCCCCCTCCGGCGCCGACGTGCCCGTGCCCACCCCCCGCGCCCGCTCCGCCTGCGGAGAGCGCGCCCCCGTCGAGCGCTCCACCGGCCGCGCCGCCGGCTGCGGCGGCTCCCGCACCTGGAACGACCACGACGACGACCACGACGACGACGACCACACCCCCTGCGACGCCGGCCACTCCGCCACCTCCTGCCGCCGCCCCCGCAACCCCCTGAACCGGAGAGTCGTCCATGCTCAAAGACTTCAAGGCCTTCATCTCTCGCGGCAACGTGGTCGATCTCGCCGTCGGCGTGATCATCGGCGGAGCGT
>JBKQKP010000089.1:0-42483 GCA_052147435.1 Polyangiaceae bacterium
TCTGCGAATCGATCCAGAAAGCGGCGCGCTCGCTCGAGACCGGGAAGGACGGGCTCGAGTCGCTCGTCGGACGGGTGGACTACCTCGCGCTCGCCGAGCCGAAGAAGACGCGCGACCTCGGCATGGATCCGCCGGAGCTCGACACTCGGGCCTCGGGCTCGTTCAAGGTGGACGACCCCGCTGCCGTCACGCGCGCGCTCGAGAAGATCGTCGGGACGCCGACGGCCGACCGCCTCTTCTACGTCGCGGACGCGATGCGCTTCGGCATCACCGACGAGCGGCTCCACGAGCTCACGGCGATCGATCCGTGGTTCCTCAGCCAGATTCGTCGCATCGTGCGCGCCGAGGAGGACGTGCGAAAGGGGCTCATCGGCCCGGACGACCTGCGACGTTACAAGCGCCTCGGCTTCAGCGACCGCCAGCTCGCGAAGCTCGGCGGCTCGTGCGAGGACGACGTCCGCGCGCTCCGTCACACTCACGGTGTCCGCCCGGTCTATGCCCGCGTCGACACGTGCGCCGCGGAGCTCGTAGCCCACACGCCCTACCTTTACTCGACGTACGAGACCGAGACGGAATCGCACGCGACGACCAGCACGAAGAAGGTCGTCATCCTTGGCGGCGGCCCGAACCGGATAGGCCAGGGGATCGAGTTCGACTACTGCTGCGTTCACGCCGTGCAGGCGCTTCGTGCCCTCGGGTACGAGACCATCATGGTCAACTGCAACCCCGAGACCGTCTCCACCGACTACGACACGAGCGACCGCCTCTACTTCGAGCCGCTGACCCTCGAGGACGTGCTCGCGATCTGCGACGAAGAGAGGCCGATGGGGGTCATCGTGCAGTTCGGCGGGCAGACGCCGCTCAAGCTCGCCGTGCCGCTCGAGCAGCGTGGCGTGAAGCTCCTCGGGACGACGGCGGACGCGATCGATCGCGCGGAGGACCGCGGGCGGTTCGACGAGCTCCTCACGAAGCTCTCCCTCAAGCGGCCGCGGAGCGGAATCGCGCAGGGGGTAGAGGAGGCGTTCGCGATCGCGGAGCGAATCGGGTACCCCGTGCTCGTTCGCCCGAGCTACGTGCTCGGCGGGCGGGCGATGATGATCGCGTATTCGCGCGTCGAGCTCGAGACGTACGTCGAGCGGGCGGTCGAGGCGGCACGCGACGCGGGGACGACGACGATCTTGGTCGACGAGTTCCTGAAGGACGCGATCGAGGTCGACGTCGATTGCGTCGCTGACGGCAAGCGCGCCGCGATCGGCGGCGTGATGCAGCACATCGAGGAGGCGGGGATCCACAGCGGCGACTCGTCGAGCGTCCTGCCGCCTCATTCGCTCCCCCTCGAGATCGTCCTGTCGATCGAAGAGCAGACGCGGATGCTGGCCCTCGAGCTGGGTGTCGTGGGATTGATGAACGTGCAGTTCGCGGTGAAGGGGGGAGAGGTCTACATCCTCGAGGTGAACCCCCGCGCGAGCCGCACCGTGCCGTTCGTGTCGAAGGCGACGGGGCGAGCGCTCGCGAAGATCGCGGCGCAGGTGATGATCGGCAAGACGCTCGACGAGCTCGGCGTTACCGATTTCGTCCCCCCCCGTCACGTCTCGGTCAAAGAGAGCGTCTTCCCGTTCGCGAAGTTCCCGGGGGCGGACACGATCCTCGGGCCGGAGATGCGGTCCACGGGGGAGGTCATGGGGATCGCGGAGACGTTCGCCCTGAGCTTCGCCAAGAGCATGCTCGCCTCCGGCGTCGAGGTGGGTCCCCCAGAGGCCGGGAGCGCGCGACGGCAGGTCTTCATCAGCGTGAAGGACGAGGACAAGCCGGTCGCCACCCTCATCGCGCGGCGGATGCGGGCGATGGGGTTCGAGATCATCGCGACCCGCGGGACCGCCGCGGCGCTCCAGCGCGCGCGGATCCCGGCCGAGGTGATCAACAAGGTGAACGAGGGGACGCCGCACGTCGTTGACGCACTGCGGAGCGGCAAGGTCGCGATTGTCATCAACACGACGATCGGCGCGAAAGAGGTTCGAGACAGCTTCTCCCTTCGCCGGCAGACCCTTCTCCAGAACATCCCGTACTTCACGACGATCGCCGCGTCCGTGGCGGCGTGTGACGCGATCGAAGCCCAGCGAGAGGGGACGCTCCGGGTGAAGTCGCTCCAGGAATGGAACCTCGAGGCGAGCTAGAAGGTGCGTCGAAAGCCGGACACGGGCTCCTCCTCGAGTTAAGCTCACTGACCGATGCGTTCTCGGAAGTACCCGCTCGATCCGCTCGCCAGCCTCCGTGCCAAGCAGGTCGGTGACGCCGCCCGGCTCCTCTCGGACGCGATCCGCGCGCGGCAGGACGCGGAGCACGCGGAGGGGGCGCTCCTGACCCAGAAGGACGAAGCCGCGACAGAGGCGACCGGGCTCGTTGACCGAGAGCGGCGCGCCCTCGAGCGTGGCGAGCTCCGCGCCGAGGACCTCGCTCGCGCTTCCGCGTGGAGCGTGCGCGTCGAGGCCGAGCGCGCCGACCTGGAAGACCGGCTCGCGAAGGCGATGAGCCGGACGCGCGCCGCGCACGGCGTCGAAGCGAGCGCGCAAGAGGGGGTAGCGCGCGCGCGCGCCGACGCGGAGGTCGTCGCTCGCGATCGAGTGAAGTGGGAAGACGCCGGGCGCAAGAAAGACGAAGCGGTGGAAGAGGAAGCAGCGGACGAAGCGTTCCGGGGAAGGCCCAGGTGAACAAGCCCGGGACGCGAGCGACACGAGCAACACGAATAAGCGTCGTCGCGCTCGGCCGCGGTGCGCTCTTCGCCGTTCTCGCTGGCTCGTGCGGCGGGGAGGGGGTGGTCCGCAGCCCGCCGTCGAATTCGGCGGTCGTGCACACCGCGCCGGCGACGCGCGAGGCGACCGGGAAGGAGCTTGCTCCCGACGTGCCGACGCTCCGCGCGGTCCTCGAGGACGCGCAGTTCTCCTCGGTGAAGGAACGCCTTCGGGCCAAGGATGCGGCCGGGGCAGCCAAGGCCTTCGACGACGCACGCGCGGCGACGGTCGAGGCTCCCGGGGGCCGGACGTGCGCCCTCGACTACGAGAGCGGAAGACTCCATCGCGACGCGGGGGAGGATGCAGCGGCGCTGGCCGCGTTCGATCGCGTGCCGGAGGCTTGCGCGCTGTCGGCGCACGCGGCGCTCTACGCAGCCCAGGCATGCTCGCGGCTGGGACGGACCGACGACGCGATCGCCCGCGCACGGCGCGTTCCGGACGATACGGCCATCGCGTCCGAGGCACGGCTAACGCTGGCAGAAGCGCTCGCCGCGAAGGGCGACCGTGGCGCCGCGCTCCCCATCTGGCGCGCGCACCTCGCCGCAAACCCTCACGGCACACGCTGGGTGGATACGGCCGTGAAAGTCGCGACGGCTCTCTTGGATGGCGTCGACGGGGAGCGCGCTGGCCACGCGCGGGAAGCGTTCGACCTTGCAACACGGGTCGTCGTCGAAGCGCCGAAGCTCGCGGAGGCTTCCGGGGGACAAGCTGCGCGCGACAGAGCGGTCGCGCTCCTGCGCCAATCGGATCCGAAGCTGGACGATTCCCTCGCCGTGAGTGATCGCGTCCGTCGAGCCCAGGCTTGGCTCGATGCCAACGAGCCGGCCCACGCCGTCGCGGAGGTCACGCCTCTCCTCGCGCTCGGAGCTCCAAGCGTCCCCGTGGGCGCGGACGTGTGCCACGCCGCGATCGTGCGGGCCCAGGCGACCGCAAAGCTCCGCGGCGCGACGGCCGATGCGTACGGCGACGCCATCGCGCGCTGCGCGGGAGACGACGCTCTACCGAGCGCGCTCTTCGCGGGCGCCAAGGCGAGCCTCTCCGCGAAGCACCTCGACGAGGGGCTCGCGCGCCTGGCCCGAGTCGAACAGGAGTTTCCCCGCCACCGGCTCGCCGACGACGCTCGCCTCCGCAGGGCGATTGTCCTTCAGCAGAACGGGGACGACGCGAAGGGCGAGGCGCTCCTCGCCTCCTTCGCGGAGGACTACCCCGAGGGTGACATGCGCGGGGAGGCGCTCTTCCGCCTGGCGCTCGCGCGGATGGTCCGCGCGGACTGGATTGGGGCGATCGAACCGCTCGATCGCGCCGCGTCGCTCGAAGAAGGGGACCATCGCAGCCCGAGCTCCGGGCGGGCGGCCTACTTCCGGGCGCGCGTGTCGGCGATGACCGGCGATTTGCCCGACGCCGAGACTCGCTACGAAGCGCTCATCGGGCACGCGCCGCTCGCCTTCTACATGACGCAAGCCTACGGACGGCTCGCGACCGTGGACCCCGTACGCGCGCGACGAGCGCTCGACGGCGCCGTCGAGAACGAGGCCCAAGCCCTCCCCGCTTCGCTCCTCACCCGCGATCACCCCGAGCTCCACGCCCCCGAGTTCGTCCGCGGATGCGCCCTCCTCGAGGTCGGCGAGATCGACGATGGGCGTCGCGAGCTCGGTCGCCTCCTTGGCGATGCCGTCGATGCGGAGGTGCTGTGGACCACGGCCCTGCTCTACGAGCGCGCCGCGGCCCCCGATGTCGCGCAGATGGTGATCGGCTCTCGGCTGGGAGAGCTTCTCTCGCACTATCCCGCGGGGGGGTGGAAGGCGCGGTGGGAGATAGCGTTTCCGCGTCCCTACGGAGATCTGGTCGAGCGGGCGAGCGCCGAGAGCAACATCCCCTCCGCCTTGACGTGGGCCATCATGCGTCAGGAGTCGGCCTTCGTCGCCGACGCGAAGAGCCCGTCCGACGCCTACGGTCTCATGCAGCTCATCGTCGGGACCGCTCGCGGCGTCGCGCGCGGCACCGGTTTCGGCTCCGACCCTGATTCGCTCAAGCGACCCGATGTCTCGATCACCCTCGGTGCGAAGCTCCTCGGCGGCTTGCGCGCCTCGTACCCGTCGAACCGAGCGCTCGCGATCGCCGCCTACAACGGCGGTGGAGGCTCCGTGGCGAGGTGGCTCGCCGCGCGTCCGAACGAGGACTTCGACCTGTGGGTGGAGCAGATCCCCTTCGACGAGACGCGCAACTATCTGAAGCGGGTCCTCGGAAACGAAGCGGCCTACGCCTTCCTCTACGCGCCCAGCGCGCTCGACGAGGTCCTCGCACTTCCGACGAGGATCGCGCGGTGAGCGCCGCAGGCGCGCTCTGGATCGTCCCCAGCGAACGGCATATCGAGCGGTGGGCTCGCGAGGGGCGGAGGGTCGAGACTCGCGACGGGCTGCGCCAGCGCCTCTTCGACGAGCTCGTGCGTGACCGCTCCGTAGCCACGCTGGTCGAGGCGCGCCTCGCGCTGGCCGGCGTGCTTCCAGAGGTTGCCGGGCGCGACCCGCTCCTCGCCAGGCTCGCCCGCGACAAGGGGGAAGCGTGGGAGCAGACGCTCGATGCCGTCGATGCAGCGCTCGGCGCGCTCCGGAGCGCCGCCGTGCCTCTCGAGTCGCTCGCGCGCGTCGGACGCGACGAGAAGGGGGGCGCCGGGAGTCGGGCACGCGTGTTGCTCCTCGCCATGGAGGGGGTCGATGCGCGGCTCGACGCTCGCGGTCTCGTCGACCCCCGGGGAATCGGGTCGGTCCTCGCCGAGCGGATCGTCGCGCACCCCGCGGGGCGGGTCGTGGCGGCGGTCGGGGCGAAGGGGGTCATCGCGCGCTTCGTGCTCGAATGGGACGGCGCCGACGCCGCGTGGTGGAAAGCGCTCGACGCGGCCCTCGTGCGGGGCGGCGGGGACGGAACGCGCGCGGAGCTACCGTCGTTCGAAGAGCAGATCGATCTCTCGCGCGAGCGAGGTCCGCTCGACGTCGTCGCCGAGGACGTGGCCAGGGCGCTCGACGCTCCACCTCGAGGGATCGCCATCGACGCGCCGCTCAGCGATCTGCGCCTCGCGGGCGCCGTGCCTGCGCGGGGGCTGGCGACGGTCGAGTGTCGAACGGCCACCGATGCGGACGCTCAGGCGCGCGCGGTCCTTGGCGCCGTTCGCCGGGCCCTCCTGCAAGGGAGCGGGCCGGAGGAGATCGCGATCACGGCGGGGGAGCTCGACGACGTCGCCGTGTCGGCCCTTCGCCGCGTCTTCGACGACGAGCTGATCCCTCTTCACGACGCGCGAGGGGAGTCTCCCGCATCGGCGGGAGTCGTTCGCTTCGCGCTCCGTGCGCTCGCGATCGGCGATCGCGGGCTAGGCCGTCTGGAGATCGCGGCGCTCGCCCGTTCCCCATACGTGGACCCGGAGCGGCTCGGCGTGGAGCGTAATGCCCTCGCCGATCTGGCGCACGCGCTCGAGCGTACACCGACGTCCAGCGCGGAAGTCGCGAACGATGCGCGTGGCGGGCTCGAGGCGACCGCGCGAGCGTCGTCGGCGCTCCTCAGCCGCGGGAGACTGACCGTCGAGCAAGAGGCACTCGTGACCGAAGCGCGGGCAGCGCTCGCGCTTCGGTTGGCGGACATCGCGCTCTCGGTCACACGCCCCATGACGCGGCTCGCGCACGTCGCTGCGGCGCGAGCCATGTTCGCCGCCCTCGGGGTTGACCCGCTCCTCGAGCGTTCTCCCCTCGCCACGTTTTCGTCCGACGAGCCGCCGCGCGGCGTCGCCCGAGCGGAGCTTCGCGCCCTCGCACGCGACGCGCACGCCTGGGAGCTCATGAACGCGGCGCTCTCGGACTGCGAAGCGGCCGTCCTACGCCTCGGGCTCGAGGGGGAAGTCGTGAGCCCCCGAGCCTTTCGCCACGAGCTAGCGCACGCGCTCGAGGCGCGCGCCGGCCGTCCTGGGGCCGCGCGCGCCGGGGCGGTGCGTATTGCGGAGCTGGGTGAGCTTGCTGCGGAGCGACTCGCGTTGCTCGTCGTCATCGACGCGAACGACGGCGCCCTTCCATCGCGCTCGCACGGCTCGGGAGAAACTGTTCTCCGGGAAGGGCTCGCGAGCGCGCTCCGAGCCATCGATCCGGTCCGAGCCCCCCCGTCTTCAGCGGTTCGCGCTTCACGTCAGCTCACGTCGCTTGCGCTCGCGGCTGGAAACGCGCGGTCGATCGTGCTCACGTCTCGATCCCGCGACGAAGAAGGGGCAACCATTGCCCCCGCGCCGCTCGTCGCGTGGCTGGCGCGGGGGGGCGTCGCGTCGTCGTCCTGGCGTGCGTCGCCTCTGGACGGTCCCGCAGTGAGCGTTCACGAAGCGCTGCTCCGCCAGGCCGCGCGCGGCGAGGGTCGGAGCGAGGCAGGGGCTAGCGCTGCTCGGCGCGCGCGAATCGAGCGGACGCGTGAGGCTCGATTCGAAGTCGTTGCCCCACCGCGCGATCCCGTCCTCGGCGATCTGGAGGATGCGCTCCCTCTGCATCCGCAGATCACCGCGGCCCTCGTCGCAGAGACCGGCGGGGAGGATCGCCCGCTCGCGGTGACGAACCTCGAGCGCTTCGCGACCTGCGCCTTTCAGGGATTCGCCGCGCAAATCCTCCACGCGCGCCCCGAGCGTCCAGTGCGCGAGCTCCCCGACCGACGCGAGAGCGGGACGCTCATCCATCGCGCACTCGCCGCTGCGTTCACGGCGACGGCGGGGCTTTGGGCAGAGCGACCCCGCCGGGCCGCGCTGATCCACGAGCGAGCGGACGAGGCCGTGGCGGCGATTCTGAGGCGGGAGTCCCTCGCTTCGCCCCTGCGCCGCCTCGCGCTCGCGCGCGTCAGGGACGCCGTCCGCGCGGTCGTGAAATGGAGCCTCGCGAACGACGCCTGGGACTTCGCTCTCGCCGAGCAGCCGTTCGGCGACCCGCGCGGCGGGTGGCCCGCGCTCCTTGTCGAGGAGGGGGGAGCTCGCCTCTCGCTGCGTGGCTCTATCGACCGGGTCGACGTGGGGCACGGGCGCGCCGCCGTTCGAGCCATTGATTACAAGACGTCTCCGCGTGCAGCCGAGAGTGGGATGCGCGCGCTCGGCGACACGGCGTTCCAGGTCGCCCTCTACGCTCACGCTGCTGCGGACGCGTTGAAAAGCCTCGAGCGCACGGGGCTCTACGTCGGCGCGACGCGCCCGGACGACGTGGGACCCAAAGTGAAGAAGGACTACGAGGCGAATTGGGCCGCGCTTCACGCGGGCGCGGGGGGCGTGCCTCCAATCGAGGCGAGGGCGCTCGACGTGGTCAGGGATGTCCGGCGAGGGAGCATCGCTCCGCGGCCAAAGGATGACTCGGCCTGCACGACGTGCGACGCGAGCGGGGGGTGCCGGAAGCCGCGATTTGCGATCGCGAGAGACGACGAGCCGAGCGCCTGAGCCCGCGGTCCGGTGCTAGGGTGCGCCCGTGGACGACGCGGGGACGATCTACGCCTTCCGCCGGAACCTCGTCCTGGCGGCGAGCGCGGGGACGGGGAAGACGCACAGCCTCGTCGGCGTTCTCGTCCATCTTCTCGTCGGCGCGAGCGAGCTCGGGGGGGGGCCGCACGAGCCGGTGGACCCCGGGTGCGTGCTCGCGACGACCTTTTCGCGAAAGGCGGCGGCAGAGATCCGTGCCCGCGTCGTGGACGAGCTCGAAAAGCTTGCGTCGGATGACCCAACCGCCAAGTACCGAGCGGATCTCGACGCGTCGCACGACCGGGCCGGACGGCCGCGCTGGACCGCCGACGAGACCGCGCGAAGGGCGAGGGACGCTCTCGTCAAGGTAGGGCGCGCCCAGATCGGCACGCTTCACTCCTTCGCGTCGTCGCTCTTGCGGACGTATGCGCTCGAGACGGGGCTCTCTCCGAGCTTCGATCTCGCCGACGAAGAGACGACGCGGACGCGAGTGGAAGAAGGGATCGCGCGAGCCATCGAGTCGGTCGCCGCGGTCGACACGGGGCCGCTCGAGAGGCTCGTCGCCGCAGCGGGGGGGGTGGACCGGCTCGTCATGCAGCTCGCCGGGACGCTCGCGCGCCTCGAGGAGGACGGGCGCGGCGCGTCGTCGCTGGTCGTGCACGAGACGGACGCACGCGCGATCGAGTCGCAGATGCGCGACGTCCTCGATCACGCTCGTGCGCTCGAGCGATTCCCGCGGTTCGACGCGCCGGCATCGATGCTGCTGCGCGCATGGGATTCGAACGACGCGTCCGTGCTGGGGCCGGCGATGGAGGCCTTCGTTGGGGTCCGCGCGAGCCCCAAGGACGGACCCGAGGCCCGCGCGTGGGTCGAGTTTCGCGACGTCGTCCTCCCCGGAAAGACCCACGGCGAGCGCGCGAGAAACCTCGTCACGCGGTGGCGTCTGCGAGGGGAGTTCGCTGCGTCGGCCCGCTTCGCCCGCGACTTGCTCGTGGCGAGCGAGCGGGAGATCCGGGGGCTGACGGAGCGCGCGTCCTCGCTGAGCTACGGCGACCTCCTTCGCGCCGCGCGCGATCTCTTGCGCGACCGCCCCGACATCGCCGCGGAAATGGGGGCGTCTCTCGACGTCGCGCTCATTGACGAGCTTCAGGACACGTCTCGCCTCCAGCGCGACCTGATCCTCCTTCTCTGGGAACGCGACCCCCGCGCGCGCGCTCCGGGCGCGCTGGCCCGAATCGGCGACGTCCGCGGGGAAGGGCTCCTCGTGGTCGGCGACCGCAAGCAGTCGATTTACGCTTTTCGCGGCGCCGACGTCAGCGTCTTCGCCGAGGTGTGCGTCGGCCTCGCCGGTGCGCCCGCGCGTCGCGCGCTGGGGATCGAGGCGGGGCGAACGTGGGAGCCCGAGGAGCCGCGCGCCGACTTCGTTCCGTTGCGCCACAATCGTCGAGGGGAGCCGGAGCTCCTTTCGTTCGCGAACGAGCTCTCGGCGCAGCGCTTCCGTCCAGGGGAGCCGCCCGAGCTCTACGAGATTGCCTACGACCCCAGCACCGAAGATCTCCTACCGCCTCCGGAGCGGCCTTACGCCGGAGAGCCGACGCCTCGCACCACGTGGCTTCGCGTCCCCCTGGCGGAGCGGCAACGCGCGTCGAGCCCGAGCGACGAAGCGAGCGTCATCGCGGCACGCGTGCGCGCCATGGTCGAAGCTGCGTCGGCGCCGAACGCGACGCTCCGGTGGCGGGACGTGGCGGTGCTGGCCGAAACGAACCGGATGCTCGATCACGTGGCCTACGCGATGGCGTGCGCGGGAGTGCCCTATGTGGTCGCTGGGAGCGGTTTCTACGCCGCGCGCGAAGTGCGCGATCTCGCCGCGATGCTCGCGCTCCTCATTGATCCCGGAGAGGCCTGGGCCATCCTCGAAGTCTTGCGCGGGCCGTGGGGCGGGGTGCGGGACGAGACGTTGATCGCGCTGACCGATCCGCACACGGGGCTCGCGCGACTCGGCCCAGCCTGGGACCGGGGAGCGCGGCGCGCCGCGATCCATCCGGACGACCGAGAGACCCTCGATCGAATACGCCGCGTCGTCGAGCCGCTGCACCGCGACCTCGACCGTCTCGGCTCCGGCGCGGCGCTCCGCGAGGCCGTGCGCGCTCTCGATCTGGAGGCGGTGCTCGTCCAGCTCCCGCGCGGCCCCCAGCGCGTCGCCAACGTGAGAAAGCTCCTGTCGATCGCCGACTCTCGCCGCGATCCGCGCGCGTTGCTCGAGCGCCTCGACGACGCCGCCGATCGCGAAGTTGCGGAGGGGGAGGCCGCGACGTTCTCCGACGAGGACGACGCCGTTCGCCTGCTCACCGTCCATGCGAGCAAGGGGCTCGACTTCCCGGTCGTCTTCCTCCCCGAAGTGGGGAAGGACGCGCGGCGTGTGGAGCGGGAAGCGATACGTCTCGACGTTGGGACGGGAGATGAGCAGCCCTCGATCGTGGGGAGGATCGTCGATGAGGACGGGCAAGTCTACGACGGGCCGTCCTACGACCGGGCGATCGAGGACGCGCGCCGCCGCGACCGGGCCGAACGGCAGCGGCTCGCCTACGTGGCGTCGACGCGGGCTTCGCGCGCGATGTTCTTCGTGGGCGATCGGGCGCAACCTCACGCGGGCGAGACCGATGCGTATTCGGCGACGACGGCCGCCGCTTTGAGGGCGATCGCGGACAGCCCGGAGCGGCGAGGCCGAGCCATGCTCGACGTCGAGGAAGCGATCCCCGTTCCGCCAACTCGACTCGCTCCAGAGGACTCGGCGAGAGAAAAGGAAACCGACTGGGTCTCGCTCGAGCGCCCGTCGTGGCGGTCGCTCCCGATCGCGACGACCGCACTCCAGGATTTTGATCATTGCCCGCGTCGTTTCCAGCTCGCTCACGTCCTCGACCTCCCTGAGCGTACGGTCGCTCTCGACGGCCGCGACGAAGCTGCGGCGCGAGAAGCCATCCCGCGCCTGGATGCGCGCGCGGAAGGGGCGCTCGTCCACCGGGTGCTCGAGCAGGTGGACGTGGCGAGCTTCGGCGCGCCGCTCCTCGCGCGCGCAGAGACGAGCCGCATCCTCGAGCGCGCAGGAATCTCGAGCGGGCACGCGAGGCATGGCGTGCTCCTCGAGCGCGTCCTCGCTTTCCTCGGCGGGGCCTACGCTTCGCGCGTCGCCGCGCAGAAAGGGGAGATCGCTCGGGAGGTCCCGTTCGTGCTCGATCTGCAGGACGCGGAGAAAAGAGCGGTGACGCTCCGAGGCACGATCGACCTCCTCGTCCGGTGGCGCGATGGATCGGTCGACGTGCTCGACTACAAGAGGGCGCGCGATGCCTCCGTCGCTGCGCATGCCCTCCAGCTCGACGCGTATGTCCTCGCGGCGCGAGCGCTCTCTTCCGAGGAGGGGGGACCACCTGCGGAGCCGCGGCGGGCGGTGAAGATTCGCGCGGGGATTGTCTTTCTCGGCGCAGAGGGCGGTGAGCCCGTGTGGCGTGAGGGGGGCGATGCGCGGGACGTCGACGCGCGTCTCGCGTCGCTCGCGGCAAGGGTCGTCGAAGCACGTTGGACAGAACGTTTCCCGCGCGCCCCGATCGCAACGTGCCGGTCGATTCGATGCGGCTACGTCGCGGTTTGCCACCCAGAGGGTGCGGGACAGCCGCGCGTCAAGCCGACCGCAGCTTCGCGCGCTTGACCGACGGGTGAGGGGATCGCAATACCCCCGCGTCGAGTAGCGAGGCGTAGCCCCCTCGAGCGACGATGACGTGGTCGAGAAGGGGAACGCCTACGATGTCCGCCGCGCGCGCGACCTCTTCGGTGAAGCGCACGTCTTCCGGGCTGGGCGCCGGGTCGCCGCTCGGGTGATTGTGAACGAGGACGAACGCGCTCCCGCCGTCACGGAGCACGAAGCGGAGCGGGTCGCGGGCCCCTATGTGCAGTCCGTGAAGACCGCCGCTGGCGACGCGCCGAGCTGCGCGCAGCCCCTGGTGACCGTCGAGGATGAGCGCCCAGAGCTCCTCGTGATCGAGCGCCGCGAGGCGGGGCCTCGCCCACCCATCGACCGCGCTGCTCGACGGAAAGCGCGCGTCCGTTTGCCGCGCCACCGTGGCCGCGACGCGCCGCCCGAGCTCGATCGCCGCAGCGAGGCGCGCCGCCTTCGCCGGGCCCACACCTCGCCGCGCGGCGAGCTCACCGAGCCCGGCGCGCGCGAGCCCCGCCACGCCGCCGCTCTCCTCGAGGAGAGCAGCGGCGAATACGGCGATCGGCTCCCCCACGCGCCCGGTGCCCAGAACGAGAGCGACGAGCTCCGCGTCGCTCAGCGCGTCCAGTCCGTCCTCGACCGCGCGCTCGCGCGGACGAGTCGCCTCGGTTGTCGTCATGCGGCACTGAGCTTCACGTCGCGTGCCACCCGGCCAATGCTCGGATTCCCGCGTCGATCACCCCGAGCTAGGTGGCACGGCCACTTTTGTTACTGGCAGATGCCGACATTCGCGTTCGTGAAAAGCTGCGCAGAGCTCGTGCACGTCGTTCCGGTGGGGCACGCCCCCGGGGAGTCGACTTCGCAGAGCTGAAAGCACGTGCGGCTCCCCGCGGCGCCGAGGCACGTCAGGTCCGCGGCGCAGTGGTAGACGTCACAGTCGCCGCCGATCCCCACGGTGCCGATCGTCACGCAGCTCGTCGTCCCATCGTCCTTCACCACCGCGCAGGTCTCCCCCTGCGGGCAGCTCCCGTTGCCGGTCCCGGTGAGGAGCAGCGTGCAGCTTCTCACCGGCTCGCAGACAGGGACGTTCAGTCCGCTCGGCACCGCCGGTTGGACGTCGCAGAACGTGGTCCCCGTCGTTTCGTTGGAAGCCTGATCGCACGAGGCGTTTCCGCCGCAGCAGTAGTGCCGGCACTGCCCCGGCGAACCGACGCACTCGAACGAATCCGCGCAGTCCGTGCTCTTCTGGCACTGCGCGCCATCTCCGCCACTCCCGGCAGTGAGGCAGGCCTGCCCCGTTGGCAGCGGCTCGACATGGCACGCGCTACGCACCCCCCCTGCGTCTCCGCCTCCCGCTGTACCGGGGGATGCGTCCTCCCAGCCCGTGAACGTCCCCGCGTCTTCCTCCGCAGGCTGAGCGCACTGGCTCGATGTATCGGGCTGGCAAAAGTGAACGCCTCCGTCCGAGTAGCCGAAGAAGCAGAGAGGATTGCCGACGGATGCCGAGGCCGCTGCGCTGTCCGCTGCTCCCGGACCAAGCGCGTCCGCGCCGCCGAGGGGGGGGGTCGCGGCTCCGGCGTCCGAGGACGCGTCGGCCTCGTGGCCAAACCCGCCCGACGACGGAAGCGACGCCTCCGCCGCGCTCAGCCCGATGTTCCCGCAGGCCGCTCCCGCTGCGACCAGCACCCCAACCCACGCGAGGTGGAAGAGCGACCGGAGGGCGATCGAAGCGGGGGGGGAACGCCGAGGCATGGTGGGGTTCATCTAGGAAAGCAGAAGAAATCGAGCGGTAACCTCCCGCTCTCGGCACAAGTACTTCACGCGGCGTGCCGCACCCTTCGTTTTCCCATTCTAGGCGGAAAAGGCCACAAAACCTCCAATCTGGGCCCCCCTCCGGAGGGGGGGTCTGGCGGCCATGTCGTGGCTGAGCCGTCGAAGTGCCCTTTCCCGGCATTCTTGTCCGGAAGAGGCGTGTGGGGATGTGTATGGGTCTACGCACGCCTCACCCGGTGTGAGGTCCCTTCAGCGCGACTCGATTTCCCGGGTCACGCTGTTGCCCGCTGCATCGAACGCGCGCGCGGTGACGATGTGCGAGCCGGACGGAACGATCGACGAGACGTCCGTGTCGACGGACTCGTCCGCGGAGTCGAAGATCCCTTTCACCGACGCCAGCGGCCGCCACTCGGGCCTCCCATCGACCGCGATCTCAATCCGCACGATCGGTCCCACGCCGTCGACGACGCGCGCGCGGAGGATCCTCCCTGCCATCGAGAGCGACTGAAAGACCGGCGGCGTGTTGTCGACCACGAACGGCGCGCTCTCGAGCGAGTGCTTCATGACCTCCGCCGGCGGGTTCGCCTCCTCGTCGCTCGCTTCGACGCGCACGCGGTACTTCCCCTCCGGGAGCGCGGAGGTGTCCCATTCGTAGTCGGTCTTGTTCAGCGTGTCGTTCGGCGGCAGCGCGTCGCGCCAGATCGTCTCGCCGTCTCGCCGGAACGCGACGCGGTAGCGGAGCTTGTCCTCATCGGCGTTGTCCACCTTCCAGGTGACCTTCACCGTGGCGTCGTGCTTCGGAGGCTCGCCGCCGCTCGAGGTCATGTTCTCTTTCGTCGGCTCTTTGACGAACGCTTCCTTTTGCGCGGCCTCGACCTCGAGCACGACCGGGCGGACGTTCTCCGTCACGAACGGGAGGGTCACCTCGCTCAGTACGGTCGTCGGGTCGTGTCCCCAGCGCGCGCGCACCTGGACGAACCGCCCGGTGGGGCTCGTCACCGCCGCCGGTTGTGCGAGACCGTTGCTCCATGGGCTCCACGTCGCGTCCGGCGCCTGCGTGTCGCCTGTTCGGGTCGAGATCTCGAGGGCGCCGGTCGCCGTCCAGCGGAGCACCCCGAACTTCGCGCGCAGCCCCGCGTCGAGCACTTTGCTCGTCCAGACCGCGTCGGGTCCGCCCCGCCCCACGACATTGTGAAACACCGCCGGATCGCCGCTCACGACGAACTGGTGCCCGCCGCTCATCATCAGCGCGCCGATCTGCCGTTCGTCCGTATCAGCCACGAGTGTAACGACGTGCGCGTCGTCGACCGAGTACACGCGCCCCTCCGCGCCGGTCCCGACGTACGCCTGCCCGTCATCGCCGAGCGCGAGCGACAGGTAGTGGAACTCATCGTGGTGCATCATTTTTTCAGGGCGCAGCTTGGCGTCAAACCTGTACAGCGCCCCTTTGCCGGGCTTCGGTCGCGGGGCGGTGGTGGGGCCGGCGGGCAGGCGCGCGAGGGCCGTGCTCCGGTGGGGGACTTCGGGGAGCTCGCCGTACTCATTGGCGATCGCGAAGATGCTCCCGTCCTTCGCGAGGGCGACCCCCTTCACTTCGTCGCCCGGAAAGTCGTAGACGACCGTGCCGCGCCCCGGGCCCGTGATTCGATAGAGGAGCCCCTTGCCCTGGGAGCCCGCGTAAACCGTCCCGTCGTCGGCGACGGCGAGCGAGACGAGGTTCGGCTCGTCGCTCGTGAAGTAGACCGAGGACTGGCCGTCGAGCGTGACGCGAACGACCTTCCCCTCGTCGCCCGTCGCGGCGTAGAGCGCGGTCTTCGCCTTGTCCCACGCGAGCGCCCAGACGTGGTTCACGTCAGGAACCTTCGTGAGGAGGTCGACCTTCGCAGCGGTCAGCTTGAAAATCTTCCCGTCGGGGATCGTCGCTGCGTACACGATCCCATTCGCCCCCTGCACGAGCGACGTGACCGCCGTCTCCTTCGTGTCGGCCCAGACCGTCGCCTGATCGCCTGCGACGCGGATCACCTTCCCGTTGAAGCTCGTGCCGACGAGGACGCTTCCGTCGGCCTGGGGAAGCGCGGCATAGACTGCGGTGGCATCGGGGAGAGGGACGTTGCCCAGCGTCAGTCCCGCGCGGACGCGTCCGTCGGAGCTCACCGCGACCCCCTTCAGATCGCCCCCCGAGAGCTTCTCGAGCGTGTCGAGCTCGAAGACACGCGTGCCGACCGCGAACGCGGAGGAGGCGAGCGCGAGGCCCGCGATGGTCAGGGCAGCCGCGCGAGCGATGGGCGCTGCGAGGCGAGCGCGTGAAGAGGACTGGCGCATATCGCTAACAAACTATCACGCGCGGCCAGGGGGGGAGCATGCGCACGCGCAGCCGGGGGGGGAGGACGCGGGGATTTCGCGCGTTCCCGCTTCCGGCTGCCTGGCGTAGCCTCGAAGGGATGCGCACGCGCTCTGTCCGCGGGGTCCTGGTGGCGCTCACGATCCTCGCTCCAGGCGTTCTGTCCCCGCTCGCCGCTTGCAGTGGCAATGGCCCGTCGCAGGAAGCCGAGAGTGACTCGTCGGCCCCCGCCGAGGCGAGCACGCCCAGCTCGTCGGACGCCGGAGACGCGTCCCTTCCGATCGACGCAACGGTGACGTCGGCGGACGGCGGAGACTCCTCGGTCGCGGACGGCGGAATCGACGCGAGCTACGACAGCACACCGCTCGGGCTCCCCCCGTACGACTTCGGGATCGACGGCGGCGACTGCGGGCTCGGGCCGAGAGGGGAGCCGACCGATCTCGCATGCACCGGGCTTTACTCCGACTGGGACGCGAAGGCCGTCTCCACGAACCTCCAGCCGTATCAGCCTGGGCTCGTCTTCTGGAGCGACGGCGCCGAAAAGACGCGATGGATCTACCTGCCGCCGGGCCAGACGATCGACACCTCCGACATGGACGAGTGGACGTTCCCGATCGGCACGAAGATCTGGAAGGAGTTTCGTCTCCCGATCGGAGACGCGTCCACCGAGACGCGCATCGAGACCCGCTTGCTGTGGAAGCTCGAAGCGACGGTCTGGTACCGCACGACCTACCGCTGGTCGGCCGACGGGACGTCGAGCGCGACGGAGCTGACGACCGGCGAGGACGACGCCGGGGGAACCGGGTACGAGATCCCCGACCAGATCGCGTGCAACCAGTGCCACAACGGTCGCAAGGACGGCGTTCTCGGGTTCGAAGCCGTGTCGCTCGCAGCGCCCGCGGCGTCGGGGCTGACGCTGGCGGGGCTCCTCGAGGCAGGGACGCTGACGGAGCCGCCGGACGCGTCGCTTGCGGTGCCCGGCGACGCGATCGAGTCCGCCGCGCTTGGCTGGCTCCACTCGAACTGCGGGACGGCTTGCCACAACCGCGGGCAGGGGCAGGCGGAGAACACCGGGTTCTGGATGCGGCTCGACGTCGCGACGCTCACGAACGTGCAGACGACGGACACCTTCACGACGGGGTGGAATCAACTGACGGTAGGCTTCCCGATCCCGGACGCGGCCGTCAGCTACCGGATCCATGCGTGCGATCTCGCGTCGAGCGCCGTGTACTACCGCGCGGGGCATCGAGACGGGGTCGACGGGACGCCAAGCGGGACGCAGATGCCGCCGATCGACACGCACGTCGTGGACGCGGTGGACCTCGCGAAGGTGGCGGCCTGGATCGAAGAGGGGTGTGACGGGGGAGGATGAGCCGCCCGGCCCTTCCCGTCAGCGCGTCGCCGAGACCGTCGCCGATTCCTGGCAGGTAGTTCCCCCCAGCGAGATAGTGCCCGAGCCTGTCCCAGTGAGCTGGCTCCCATTCGGGGACGTGTACGTCAGGCTTTGGAACGTGACGGTAAGGACACCGGCGTCTTCGGTCGTGCTGCACGACACGGGGCCGTTCCCGAGCGTCGCGACGTCTCCCGACACGCTGAAGTCGAATGTGCAACCGTCTTCCGAGGTGTACGTGAGGCCGGTGCCGCCATAGGAGCTGAAGGCGACGGAGAAGTCGTTCGTCGCCGTCGACGATTGCGATCCGCACGTCAAAGTCGTCGAGATGGTCCCGGTCCACGCGCTCCCCTCGAAGTTCGAGTCCTGCGGGGGGCTCGAGGACGACGAGCAGGCGGTCGTCCCCAGGAAGCAGGCCGCCGCAATCGATGCCGCTGCGGCGCTGGCGCACAACCCCCATAGTTTGAGCATGGCCCGCGCCACGTAAGCAGGCTCGAGCTGGACCGTCAATTGACTAGAACTTCGCAAAACATGAGCCCCCGGTAGCGTGCGCTCGGCCCCTTCCCCCGGTACACTTGTGCTCCTTTCTTCCGGAGGTTCCGATGCGCCGCACGCCCTCCTCGCCCCGCCGTCCCGGCTTCCGGCTCGCGACCTTCGCGCTGGTCGCGCTGCTCTTCACCGTGGGAACCTGGGCGGCCGCGTGTGGCGGCAGCGGCGGCACGAGCACGTTCTCCCCCGCGCCGACGAGCACGACGTTCGACGCAGGTGGACCTGCCCCGCCGCTCCTCGACGCAGGGACGCTCTCGCTCGACTCGAGCACTCAGACTGTCCTCATCGTCTCCCCCGCCGCCACCACGCTCCTCGTCAACGCCCCCGGCGTAACGCAGCAGTTCACCGCCGTCCTTCAAGGGACTACGACCCCCGTGACAGCGTCGTGGACGGTCGATCTTCCCCTCGTCGGGAGCATCGATTCGAACGGCCTCTTCACGGCGTCCGGCCAGCTCGGCGGCGTCGTCACAGTCTCCGCGCAGACCGAGAACGCGCATGGGGCGACGACGCTGACGGTCGATCTCCAGATCGTCGACGACTCGATCGACGCAGGCGCGGGGGTCATCGGTGCGCTACGCGACGGAGGCTCCGCCGATCCCGCGTTCACCTGGCTCTACCCCTACAATCAGACCGTCTTCCCCCGGGAGCTCACGCCGCCCACCCTCCAGTGGGGAGGCGAGCCGGCGTCGTACGTCCGCGTGCTAGTGACCAGCACGACGATGAGCTACGAGACGTTCTTCGGTCCGTCTTCACCGCCGCGCGCGATCTTCAGCCCGGCTGCGTGGACGACGATCACGGAGAGCGCCGCGCCGGGCGACCCGCTGACCATCCAGGCGACGAAGCTGAGCGCCGGCGGAGTCACCGGCCCGCAGACCGAGACGTGGACGATCGCGCAAGGGAGCTTGAAGGGGACCGTCTACTACAACACGTACGACTCGCCGCTGAACAACAACAGCGGCGCCGTCATGCGCATCCAGCCGGGATCGGCAGCCGGCATCCTCCTCGGTGGGTGCCACGTGTGCCACGCCGTCAGCGCGAACGGATCCACGCTCGTGTCGATGGGCGCCAACAGCGATCCTGCGCCCGACGCCGGCTACCCGGGGGACGATCCCTACTTCTACAAGCTCGGCGCGAGCTTCGATCTCACCGACGACGCAGGGGTGATGCACGACGAGCCCGATCCGGCGTTCGCTTTCGGCGCTCTCACCCCGGACGGCACGCGTCTCCTGTCGTGCGGCGCTCTCGCGGGGGACTTCCCTCCGAACATCCCGGGGCTGGGGCGCGTGGGGGCGGTCGACGGCGGCTTCGGCGAGCGACTGTCCCAGCTATACGACCCGCGTGACGGTGGCGTCCTCGCGGCCCCCGGCTTCGACGGCGTGGTCTCGCACGCGCTCATGCCCGCGTTCTCGCCCGACGGGACCAAGCTCGTCTTCAACCACTACGACGTGGGGGGGGGCCATTCGCTCGCCGTCATGGGCTTTGCGAGCGCGACGAACTCATTCTCCGGTCTCGCCGACGTCGTCGACGTCGAGGACGCCGGTCCCGATGACGCCGGCGACGCGGGGCCTGCCGCTCCGCCCTACGTCGGCTGGCCCTACTTTCTCCCCGACTCGCAGACCGTCGTCTACAACACGGTCAACTTCGGCGACTACGCGACCTGGAACGACTACGGCAACGAGCCAAATCACTACGGCGACCTCTACGTCGTCGACACGCCGTCGAAGATCGTGACGTCGCTCGACGCTCTAAACGGCTACGCCAACGGCTCGCCGTATCTTCCGTATGGCGCCGCGGAGGCGCATCTGAACTACGAGCCGACGGTCCTCCCGGTCGCCGTGGGCGGATACTACTGGGTCGTCTTCACGAGCCGCCGCGAGTACGGAAACACGATCACCGATACGAACGATCCCGGGCATCCCACCGGCGCCGGGCCCTTCGAGACGCACCCGGCTACGCGCAAGAAGCTCTGGGTCGCCGCGGTGGACTTGAACATCCAGCCGGGGGTCGATCCGAGCCACCCGGCCTTCTACCTCGACGGGCAGGAGGCGCTCGCGGGCAACATGCGCGGCTTCTGGGCGCTCGACCCGTGCGTGCAGAACGGCACGTCGTGCGGATCGGGCGACGAGTGCTGCAGCGGCTTCTGCCGGCAATCGACCGGGGCCGATGGGGGGCAGGTGCTCTCGTGCGTGCCGCAACCCCAGGGGTGCTCGCAGGAATACGAGAAGTGCACGACGGCGGCCGATTGCTGCGGCGTGGCGCAGGGGTACCAGTGCCTGAACGGCTATTGCGCCCAGCCGCCTCCGAAGTAACCACGTCGCGCGACGACCGCTCTCACGGTAGAGTTCCAGTATGGCGCTTCGCCCTGCCGTCACCGCGTTGGCCGCGTTTGCCTTAGCCGCGTGCGCGGTAGGGTCGTCCGACGGCGCGCCCGGTCTCGGCGAGAGCGGCGACGGCGGCGCCATCGGGGCGTCGGATGGCGGGAGGGGCGACGACGGAAGTACGTCGACGGGGCCGAGCGGTCCGACGGGAGCGACCGGCCCGGGGGTGCTCGACGCTGGCCCCCCGGCGGTCGTTGGGGGTGACGACGCCGGAGAGACGGACGCCGCCACTGCGCCCGACACCGGTGGCGCGCTCCCCGACGGCGGCTGCTCGACCCTCGCGCAGTGTCCCTACGAGTCGGCGACGAACGTTGCGGCGGTCGCGTGCACGAACGGAGCCTGCGTCATCACGTGCAACGGCGAGAACTACGACGTCGACGGCCTGCTCGCCGACGGCTGCGAGGTGCCGGCGACCTGCCCCGTCTGCAACGGGACGGCGACCTGCCCCGTGGACGACCACTCCGAGGCGACCGCCACGTACGTCGGCAGCTTCCCGTGCGACGACAGCTCGAGCGCGCAAGACCTAACCGGAACGATTCCGAGCGACGATCGCGCGCACTCTCCCGCGGTCGACGGCTTCATCACGCTGACGGGGTCCACCCCCGGGTTCTTCAATATCTATGGCTCCGGCGGGACCTTCTGCGAGGACGACGCGAACTTCACCCTCACGATGACGGCGCCGACCCAAGAGATGCCCTGCTACACGCTGACGCTCATCACGGACAACCAGACGCAGACCTGCAACACAGACGACAGCGGCACGTGTGCGATCACCAACGGCTCCGGGAGCTACACGGACGGGTCGACGATCTACGTCGAGGTGTCGAAGACGAGCGCGTGCGCGGCGGCGACGACAATGGACGACGGGACGTTCACGATCACCGGCCACCTCTGACGTCAGCGAAGGACGGCCCGCACCTTGAGCTTCACGTGGTCGCGCCCCTCGACGTACTTCTGGAGCGGTACCGTCGTTCGCGCGTAGCTGTAGAACGGCTCGGGCCCTAGGTCCGAATGCGCCGGGCGTAGCGCGTCGAGCGCGAACGGCGGGAGGCGCGGCGCGACGTGCCCGTGGAAAGTCACCCCCTCCGACGGCACTTTGAACTGCACCACGACGCTCATCGGCAGCGCGCTCTGCCGTGTCTCGTTCGCCAGCATCTCGGTCAGATCCTCTGGCGCGGGGAGGTCGGGCGCGACCTCGTAACCGGGGACGACCTCGATATCGACCTCTTTCCCCGCGAGCTCGACAGGGATCTTCACGTCGACCGTCTTCGTGATCTCCTTCCCGACGAACGGAACGAGGTGCATCACGATGTGCGCCTCTCCCCCTGCGTCGACGGTGTCCTCCTGCGCCTCGACTCCGCGCAGCCGCCACACGTCGCGCGCGTACTCGATCGAGAGGACGCTCTCGACCTTCTCGACCCGCGACATCTCCCATGGGTTGTTCAGGACGTCCCCTACGGCGCGGACGACGCGCGAGTGTCCGAAGTCGCTCGGGTCGGGGGTGCCGCCGATGGCGACGCCAAAGTCCTCGAGCGTGATCGTCCCGTGCCCGTGCACGCTGACTTTCGACACGAGCTTCCATGTCACGTCGCGGCGCTCGCTCGTCGTCGCGTCGATCGCGGTGCCGATGACCGCTGCAGTGAGCGACGACGACATGAAGCGCTCCTCGGCGAGCGTCGCCTTCCACGACGTCCTCACCGCCCCCTGCACGCCGTGGATCTCGACGGAAACGGGGAAGGTCGGCGCGTGCACGTCCTCGTCGGCGACGACGGCGCTCAGTCGATCCTGGACGAGTGCGCCGAGCTGCCTGATCGGTTCGGCGATCTTCACGCTCGACATGAGCGAAGCGTGAATCCAAAGGACCCGCAGGAGCGCGGTGGGGAGCGCGATGTTCCCGGCCTGGGACATCGGGTGACCGAACGCGCAGAGGCGCTTCCCCTCCACGTGCGTGACCGTTCCGAAACCCATCGAGGAGATATCGCCGGCGATGAGCTGCACGCCGATCGAACCGCCGTCGACGAAGTGCTCCGGCTCACCGGGCTCCGCCTTCCCTTGGCCTCCGCCCCCCCCCTGGACCACCTCGAATCCGAGCGGCTCGAAGAGCTTTCCGAGGTACGCGGCCGTTCGGGGACCAAGTCCTGCCAAGAAGAGCGGCGTCACCGCCGGCATCAGTGAGCTCGCCGCTCCCGTCCGGAGGCGATCGGCGATCTGCGCCGCGTGCGCGTCGAGGTCGTAGCTGCCGGGGACTCCGTCGTACGTCGTTGCTCCGCCCCCGCCCGGGCCGAGCGAAGAGACGGGCTGAGGGCTCGGTGGCGACGGGAGTGGTCCTCCCCCTTCGATCGGCCAGAAGCCGCGGGGGATCGGTCGATGGAGCTCCGTCAGCATGGGGGCGATCGGAGTGACCCCCGCGACCGGCTCCGCCGGGAAGTTCGAATAGAGATACGAGTAGGCGCCCGCGAGCCGTCCATCGAGGTAGATGGGGCTCCCGCTCATCCCGTGGACCCCCTTGGCGATGTCGAGGCGCGCGTTGTTCGGCGTCTTGATGAGGATGAGGTCCTGCGAGGGTTGGAAGTTGTGCAGGACGCCGATGACCTCCACGTCGAATCGCTCGGGCTGCGTCCCGTGGAAGACGGTGAGCCCGTAGCCCTTCATCCCCTCCTTGATCTCGCTGACGGGGATCGTGGCCCCCCTGGCGTCTCCTCGGGCGAGAGGGATCGACATTCCGAGCGCCGCGGCGAGGCCTGCGAGTGTGGCCACGAAGGGGAGATTCGTTCGCACTGCGGCGATGATACGCGGTTTCTAGCGGGTCACGGGCGATCCAGGGGACGCGCCGCTGGAATCATCCGCGTTCTCTCGTGCCATTTCGGGGACATCCCGGGAAACCGACACTGTAGACCTTGCACCCACACATTCCTTCACTAGAGCACCCCCCGACACCGTAGTTCCCGCGCGCCGGCAATCCAGCTTCCGCGCGAGGAGACAACACAAAGGGGATCTCATCATGTTCTCTTCTTCATCCGGTTCGTTCGTCGCGCTTGTCGCGTATGCGTGTTCGCTCTTCGCCGCTGCATGCAGCAGCGCCCCCCCCTCGGAGGCCGAGGGGACGTCAGGTCAGGCAGCGACCGCGGTCGACCCAGCGTTCACGCTCTGCGCGTTCGACTCCGACTGCGTCGCCGTCGCGCAAGCGGGCTGTTGCTCGAACGGCTGGCTCGCGGCCGTCAACGCGGACCTCGTGTGCGCGTACGACGACGCCAACAAGTGCACGCAGCAGGTCGCTTGCCCGCAGTACGTCGTGGACGATACGCGGGTCGCGATCTGCAGCAACGCGTCCCTCGCGTGCGAAATGATCGCCCCAGCCAGCATCCGTTGCGGCGGGGACGGGGTGAATCCGCACGCGTGCCCCGCGGGGTACGACTGCGTGCTCGGGGCCGACGACACGAGCGTGGGGACATGCACGCAGAGCGTCGCGACTGCAAACGAGGACGCCGGGAACGGCGGGAACTAGGCGCGCCACCGTTTGGGGGGGCTGGGGGTGTAGGGTAGCCGGGAATGAAGGCCGCCCTCCTCGGCTGCTGGCTCGCGTGCGCCTTCGCCGTCCTCCTGGCGGCCCACGTGGCGCTCCTCGTCGGGCTCGCTCAACGACCACCACGCTGGCGCGCGCTCGTCGCGCTCGTCGTGCCGCCGCTCGCGCCGGTGTGGGGTTGGAACGAGATGCCGAGGCGCGCCCATGCGTGGGCGATCGCCTTCGCGGCTTACGCGGTCGTCATCGTCGCGTCGCAGTAGCGCGGGGGGGACCCGCGGCGAAGAGGCTCAGGCCTTCTCGGCCGGCTTCTTCGCGTCCGCCGCCTTGGCGTCGTAGCCTGGCTGGTGGATCGGGAACGCGGGGGTTCCGATACGGCGGCGGTCGCGTTTGTTGCGCTTGCCGCTCGTGGTCATCTTCCGCTTCCTGATGCGCTCGAACTGCTGACTCGATGAAACCATGGCGTAATCCTCGTCTTCGGGGCGCTCGAGGCCTGAAGGGGAGCGGCAAGATGAACGGGGGAAGGGCGTCTGTCAACCCGAGGAGGGGGATTCCGGGCCTTTCTTCGCATGTTTTCGGCGATTTTGGGCGGTGACGGGCGCTACGGATATGTCACCGTCGCCGGGCTCGTGCTGAGCGGCACCACGTACTGCAGCAGCACGCGCTCCGTCCCCGGCTCGCGGAGGCGCCAGACGTGCCCCTCGAACGTGTCTTGTCCCACGTTCCCGCCGTTCGAAGCGATCACGGCGTAGAGCTGCTCCTGGCAGGTGAAGTCGACCCACCAGAGCTCAACGGGGCAGGGGGCGTTGTTGACGAACGTGATCGTGACGCCCGGTGGAGTCCCGGTCGCGGAGCAGATCGTATCGGGATCGGGGAGCCCCCCTTCCTCGACGCTTCCGTCTTCGGTGACGATCTGGACGAGCCCACCGTCCTCCCCCGAGGCGTCGAACTCGACGGCCGCGTCGTAATAGCCGCACGCGACGCTCGCTTCTGGAGGAGCATCGGTCGGTGCGTCCACCGCCGCGTCCCCCTTCCCCGCATCCGTGGACGGGACTGACGAATCGACCCCCGCGTCACTCGCTACCGCCCCGTCGCTCCCTGTTTGCGGGGTGGAGGCGTCGATCGCCAGCCCCGAGTCCTCCGCCGCAGGCGGGCTCCCGTTGTTCGACGTGCACCGGGTGAGCGCCAGCGCGGACCCGAGTGAGACGACCAGGCAGAGGAAGACCTTGCGCATGGTGCCCAAGCTTATCCGTGATCCATAGGGCGCAACCACCGGCGCGCGCGACGACGAAGCTCGCGACGGCGCTCCTGGATGAGCGCGAGATCCTGCCGGGGGAGCCAGACCTTCACCAGCACGATCGTGAGAACGAGATTGCCCAGCGACATCAGCGGGTAAACGAGCGTGGGAAACGCCGCTGCCACGACGAATCCGAGCCCGCATACGGCCGCCGGGAGCGCGAACCACCGCTCCGCCCAGACCGCGAGCAGCGTGTGCATCAGCGCCCACGCGAACAGGAACATCAGGTGAATCTGGATCGAGGAGATCCCGGCGAGCCAGCCGCCGAAGCCGAGAATCATCTGACTGATCAGGTACAACCCCACGGTCATCGCGAGGCGGCGGTTGAGGAGGGTCTTCGTGAGCGTCTCGCGCGCCCACAGGAAGGCGATCCCCCCGAGCCCGAGGTAGACGATCGACGGGAGGATCGCCGTCGCGAAGTACGGGACGCGCTCCGCGCGCAGGACGTGCCACCAGCCGAGGAGCGGCGACATTGTCCACGCGATGCCGAAGATGCCGCTCAAGAACGAGCGGGTGCGCGAGCCGACGCGGGGGTCGAGATCTTCTTCGATGCGCCGCAGCCTCTCCTCTTCTGCGGCGCGCGCCTTCACCGCCGCTTCGACGCGCGACGCGATCGACGGGGGAGGGGCCGACACGTCGCGCAGAAGCGTCGCCCCCGCCGCCGCGTCCCCCTCCGCCAGCTCGTGCTCGACGACGAGGAGCAACGCTTCGTCGAGCCCGCGCCGCGCCGTCGCGTTGTCCGGCCACGCCGAGAGCGCCGCGTGGTACCCGAAGCGGCACTCGCCGAGCAGGTTCGCGATCGCGAGCTCGCGCTCCGGCCCGCGCGCGTCGCTCTTGATCGCCTCCTCGAGCCGCACCAGGCTCTGCTTCGCGTCGTGCGCGAGCTTCCGCGAGCCGCGATGGCGCAGGTACTCCTCGATCGCGAGCCGAAGCTCCTCCGCGCTCTCCTGGCGGTCGGCGGGGTCGCGGGCGAGGGCGCGCGCGCAGATGTGCCGCGCCTCGACAGGGAACTTCGCGGAGAAGGCAGGCGCCGACAGGAGGATGTCGGCCATCATCGCGCGGAGGTTGTCTCCGTGGTGCGGGGGCTCGCCCGCGATGATCTCGTAGAAGATCGCGCCGAGGAGGTACACGTCGGTCCGCGGCGAGAGCATCGTCGGATCTCCGAGGAGCATCTCGGGCGCCATGTAGTTCGGCGTCCCTGCGATCTCCTTCGCCTGGGACGCCGGGGGGAGACGGCCGCTCGGGTCGTCGCGGAGGCTCACGGCGATCCCCCAGTCCACGACGTACACCTCGCCGAACTGGCCGATCATGACGTTCTCGGGCTTGAGGTCACGGTGCAAGATGCCGCGGCTGTGGGCGAAGTGGACGGCGTTGCACACGCTGACGAGCGTGCGAAGGTTCCACTCGAGCGGATCGGTCACGGCGAAGCGCCGCACGACCTCGCCCGGATCGTGGATGAGATCGGACCAGGCGAGCCCCTCGATCCGCTTCATCACGATGACGGGGGAGCCTGCGGCATCGACGCCGACGTCGTGCACCGGGACGATGTTCGGATGCTCGAGCGCTCCGGTCACCCACGCTTCGCGCAGGATTCGGATCGATGGGTCCGCGCCGCTCACCCCCGAGCGAAGCGTCTTCACCGCGACGTGGCGCCCGAGCGTCGCCTGCGTCGCGAGGTGGACGATCCCCATCCCCCCTTCGCCAAGCGTGGCGTGTAGATCGATCCGCCCGCCGAGCGTTGCGCCGAGGGCGCGGAGGGCGTGGAGAGCGGCCATCGCGCCGGAAGAGGGAGGGTGCGGCTCGATCGTCGCGCTCGGGCGCTCGACGAGGGTCTTCGCCATATCCGGGTCCGCCTCGATGCGGGCCGCGAGCGTGGCGGCGAAGCTGGGGTCCTCCATCGGGACCCCATCGTAACGCCTTACGGGGGTCCGCCGTTCTTCGCGAACCAGTCTTCGATCTCTTTCACTTCGACGCGCTTCGCGGGGACCCGCGCGTAGAGCTCGCGGGCCTGCGCCGCCAGCTCGGTCGCCCGCTTCCGGTCGCCACCGGTCTGCCAGAGCGCCTGCGCGAGGGCGAGGCGGGGCTCCGCCAGCTCGGAGGGGCCGACGTCCTTCATGAGGACGAGCGCGCGCTCGAGCAGGGGGATCGCTCGCTTGGCGTCCCCCTGGGCGAGGTCCACGCGCGCGAGCTCCACGATCGCCCCCGAGGCGTCCGGGTTGTCCTTGCCAAGCGCCTTCGCGTCGATGCTGATGGCCTGTTCCAGCTCGCGCCGCGCGTCGTCGTACCGCTTCTCGAGGCGGGCGAGCCTCCCGCGGATGGAGTGGAGATCGGCGATGCGCGATTTTTCGATTTCGATTCCGCTGCTCGTCTCGGCGATCGTCATGGCGCGCGCGACGTGCTCGTCCGCGTCGGCGTACTGGCCGAGCCGCAAGAGCGACTCCGCGATCCCGGCGTGCGAGAGCATGAGCATCGGGGCGTCCTTCACTTCGTCGCCGATCGTGATCGTCCGCTCGTAGATCGTCCGCGCGTCGTCGTAGCGCCCCTCGCTGTGAGCGAGCGTCGCCAGGTTGAAGAGATCCATCTCGACGTTCGGATGGTCCGGGCCGAGTTCTTTTTCGTCGATCGCGAGCGCTTGTTCGAGGAAACCGCGTGCCTCCTCGGTGTTCCCCTGGCTCATCAGGCTGACGCCGAGACCCGTGAGGCAGTACGCCCGCTCGAGCGAGGCGCCCGGCAGCTTCTCTTCACTGAGACGGAGCGCGCGGCGCGTCTCGTCAATGCTGTCTTTGAACCTTCCGGCGCTCCAGGACACGCCGCTCTTGGCGTAGAGGCGCTGCACCTCCAGGCGGTCGTCGCCGCCGAGACGGTCGATCGCGACGCTCGCGAGGCGGAACCACTTCTCGGCTTCCTCTCCGCGGTTCTGGAGATAACCGATCGAGAACCCGGACTCGGTCGCGGCCCTCGCGGCCATGACCTCGTCGCCTGACTTCTCGGCGGCGACGAAAGCGTCGAAGAGGACGCGCTCGGCGCGCGGCCCGTCCCCCTGCTGGCTCGCGGTCTTCCCGATCATCTCGAGGGCTTGCGCTTCGAGCGACGCTTGCCCCGGCTGCCCGGCCTGGCCGGACGTGCGGGCGGCGTCGAGCGCTTCCTGGGCCGACTGGATCGCGTCGGCGTACCTGCCCGCCGCGTTCAGGGCCGACGCGCGACCGAGCGCGCGCACGATCGCAGGGTCCGCCTTCGCTGCACCGACCGAGGTTCCACGCGCGCGCGCTGCCGAACAGTCGGCGACCGGAGAGAGGCGCTGCGAGGCGAGCGCGGCCCGCTCGACGACGCCGGGATCCCCCTTCTCGAAGACCTCGGCGAGCGTCTTCGCCTCCGTCAGCCGGCGGTCGAGGCATTGCATCCTCTTGTCCATGACGGCGTCCGACTGCTCGCCGCGTACGCGCGTCGCCTCGCAGGCGTCCGTGTACATCGCCGCCCAGTCGTGCGCGTAGCGATCGAGCGCTGCGGTCACCTGCGCGGACGCGCGCGTCGCGTAGGGGAGGCCCGTCCGCGCGAACGCGTCGGCGATCGCGGTCTTCTGCGCATCGCCCCACGCGCCGCCGATCTCGCGATCCGCCCCCGAGCAGAGCAGAGCTTGCCCCTGGTGGTGGTTGCGGACCCCCGCCCAGGTCGATCCCGCGACGAGCGCCGCTCCGACCACGGACGCAGCGATGCGCCACCGACGGCGTCTGCGGCGGGGCTCGGACGCGAGTACGTCGAGGAGCGCCTCCATCGACGGGTAGCGCCCTTCGGGCAACGTGCTGAGGCCTCGCGCGATGGCCCGGTCGAGCCAGGCGGGGCACTTTCGTGAGGTAGGGGCGGAGCTTGCCGCGTTGCTCCCGGGGCGTGTGCCGTGGAGCGCCTCGTAAAGCGTGAGGCAGAAGCTGTACTGGTCAGCGCGGGCGTCGGTCGCACCGGTCCCTCGTTGCTCGGGCGCCATGTACGCCGGCGTCCCGACGCCGCCGCCGGACTTCGCGAGAGAGCGCACGACGGGGGGGGCCGTGCTCCCGTCGAGCGGCTCGAGCGACTGTTCGGAGCTTCCGCTCGTCCCCCGTGTGGAGCCAGCGGCCGCGTGCGCCTCCGCTCCCGAGAGCGCAATCCCGAAGTCCGCCACGCGCACACGGCGATCGTCGCCGACGAGGACGTTGTCCGGCTTGAAGTCGCGGTGAACGATCCCCACTGCGTGCGCTGCGGCGAGCCCGCGCCCCGCCTGGAGGAAGACCTCGAGTACGGCCTGCCAGGTGCGCGGCTCGGCGGCGAGCCACTCGGCGAGCGTGCGCCCCTGGACGAGCTCCATCTCGACGTAGACCCGCCCGTCGAGCTCCCCCGCGTCGTGAACGTTGACCACGTTCGGGTGCGCGAGGCGCGCGAGGGTCTGCGCCTCGCGAAGGAGGTGCTCTTGGGCTTCGGCGCTCCCCGTCGCATCGGGGCGCAGGAGCTTGAGGGCGACTCGGCGATCGAGCTTCGGATCGTACGCGGAGTAGACGACCCCCATGCCCCCGCCGCCGATCCGCTCGAGGACGACGTGACGGCCGACCCGCTCGCCCGGCGTGAAGCGATAGTCCCCGGGCGTCGATGCGAGCCCGGTGGCGGGAGCCGTGTCGTTGCTTTGGTCGGCCGGGCGAGGCATCGGGCGGAGCAGGCAATGAGAGAGGGGGGAGAAGGGATAGCATCGGGGGGACGGGGGCGCTCGGTTCCGCCATGGACGAAACGCCCGCAGTCCTTGCCTCCAGTTGGAAGGGGGCGCATCGACTCCGGAAATGACGAGATGAGCAAAGGCGCGAGCCAAGAGATTCTCGACCGCGACTGGGTTCACGAGTGGCTCCCCGCGCCTCGCGACCAGTGGTGCGCCGGCCTTCCGATCGTCGCCAAGCGGGGGCTCTACCCCGAGGAGCGCGCGCAGCTTCGAACGCAACGGGCGCGCTTTCGCGTCTACCTCACGCTCGGAGTCCTGCTCCTGGTTGCGCCGTTCCCGATGGTGGCCGTCGCCGTGGTCCAGTCGGCGAAGCACCCCCATCCGCACGTGTCTCCTCTGGGCTTCGCGCTGAGCCTCGTCTTCCTGCTGTGCGTCGCTCCGTGCGCGGGGGCGCTCGTCACGCTGCGATCGGCGAAGAGGCTCCGTGCGATTCGCCGAGAGCGCGACGCGTCGCAGCTCCTTCGCTTCGAGGGGCAGCTCGCGGGACCCTGGTTCCGGCGAGGCCCGCTCGCGGCGCTCCTGCGCTCGGGCGACGTGCGGCTCGGTGCGTCGCACGTGCTCGAAGTGCTCGCCCCGTCGGGGCGCCTCGTCCGCGTCGACGGCCGAATTCCGCGCGCTCGGCTCTTCCTCGGGATCTCGGACGTCGCCGTGCCCCCGAAGCGGGCGGAGGTGGCGGCGCAGTGGCTCAAGCCGGTGAAGATGCGCGACGGGCAACACGTCTTGCAGGGGTCGCGCTCGCTCGACGCCGACGAGGAGCGGGAGCTCGCGCGGCATGTCACGCGCGTCACGTGGCGCGCCGCGACCGGGATCGTCTCGGTCCTCGCGTGCGTGGCGATCTTTTGCTTCGTCGCACGTTCGACCTGGCCGTTCGCGATGCGAGCCGTGGTCTGCGTGGCGACCGGGATCGTGACGATCTTGGACGGGACGAAGATCGCGGCGGTCCTGCGATTGCTCTTGGGAATGCGGCGCGATCTACGGGAGCGGAAGATCGTGATCGTGGGGCTCCCGGTGAAGGGGGAGGCGGGCGTGACGCAGCCCCCCGTGGAGATCCTGGTGAACTCGCGCCTCCAGTGGACGCGCGGGGGGCGACCGGCGGCGTGGAGAGCGGGCGTGTATACGGCGCCGGTGGCGTTCTGAAGCGAACCTCAGCTCCCGCGTAGCTCGCGTATCGCGTGGTCGCACGCGCGCCCCGTGACCGCCATCTCCGTGAGCGTCGGGTTCTGCCACCCCGACGTCGGCCAGCACGCGCCGTCGGTCACGTACACGTTCGGCGTGTCCCAGGCGCGGCAGTAGGGATCGAGGACCGAGGTCTTGGGATCGCTCCCCATCCGCGCTCCGCCCACTTCGTGGACGAACATCCCGGGCGTCGAGAGCTTCCACTCCTTCTGCATTCGCTTGATGTGCCCGGCCACGAACGGCGTGTGGAAGATCTCCGTCACGTCCGCGACCTTCCCCCCCGCGGCTTCGACGACCTCTTGCGTCTCTCGTCGCGCGGCGGCCGCGAGCGCGAGGTCGTGCTCCTTCCACTCGCATACGATGTGCGCGGCGGGCAGGCCCCAAGCGTCCTTCACTTCGGGGTCGAGCTCCACGCGGTTGTCGAAGTGGGGGAGCGTCTCCGAGCGGCCGCACAGGAAACCGAACGCCACTTCCGGGTTCTTGCGCAGGAACGCGGGGACCGGGAGGCGCTGGATCCCTCCCCAGATGCCGAAGCCGCGGAGGTAGTCCTCGCGCTTGGCGCCGAGGTTTTGGTACCGCGGGATCATGATGCTATCGCTCCCGAAGAGGTCGTACTTCCCGCCGTCGTCGCGCACGTCGGGCATCGTGAAGTAGACGTTGCCCGCGCTGTGATCCATCAGGTAGTGCCCGAGCACCCCCGACGAGGCGCCGATGCCGCGCGGGTGCGCCCCGCTCTGCGAATTCATCAGGATGCGGATGCTCTCGATCGTGGACGCGCAGAGGAAGATCATGCGGGCCCGCGCCTCGTGGACCTCGTGCGTGACTGCGTCGATGAACTCGACGCCGACCGCGCGCCTGCCGTCCGGCTCGACGAGGATGCGCGACGCGACGGAGTTGGGGCGCAGCGTCATTCGCCCCGTGGCCTCCGCTGCGCGGAGCGTGGTCGCCGAGCTCGAGATCTTCGGGACGATCTCGCCGGGAGCGGGCCCCCGACCGCCGTGGATGCCGCGCGAGATGAGCACCTTCCGGTCGCCGAACTGGCGTTCGACCCGCTCCTTGAAGACCGCCTCGGCCGGCGTCATCGCGCGCGGCGGGAGAAACTCGCCGTCGGGCATCTGCGGGAGGTTGTCCTTCGAACCGTGGACGCCGAGGAGCCGCTCGAGATCGGCGTAGTACGGGGCGAGGTCGGCGTGCGTGATCGGCCAGTCGGGGCCGTATCCGTCGCGGCTCGCGGCCTTGAATTCGAAGTCGGAGAAGCGCGGCGTGACGGCGTCCCACACGAGCGAGCGGCCGCCGACGCGGCGGGTCCGGATCCAGCGGAACGGCTTCCCCTCGGGGGTCGTGTACGGGTTGTCGTGGTCGTCGACGAAGAAATCAGGGTGTGTCGCCCAGTACGTCGGGTGAGCTTCCTGGACGTTCTGCCGATGGCTGATGAAGTGGCGGTAGAGGAGGCGGATGCCGTTCGTGAAGAACGAACCGTAGTCACCCGCGCCGGCGATCGGGCGCCCTGCCTCGAGGACCAGGACACGGAGTCCCCCCTCGGTCAGCTTGCGCGCCGCCGCGCCGCCGGTCGCGCCGGAGCCTACGACGATCGCGTCCCACGGTTCCGCCTGCGTGATGATCTCCATCCCGCGGCGGGGTCTACCACGACCGCGCCGTCATCCCGAGCGAAGCGAGGGATCTCTACGGGCGGACCGTCACCGTCGCGCCGTACGTCGCCTCCGCGAACGGAGGGACGTGCGCCTTGCCGAGCGCCGTCTTGATGCACGCTTCGAGCGGTTTCCCCGCCGCGAAGCCGGTCACCGACACCGACTGCACCGCGCCGTCCGAGCCGAAGACCACGTGTGCGCGCGAGACGCCGTCGTCATCGCCCAGGCACCCGCGCGCTGCGGGGAGCACGGAGCCGAGCGCTCCGGTGACCTGCCCCTGCGACGGACGCTGTCCGGTGGCGCTCCCCCCTCCGGGGGTCGCTGCAGCCGGAACGGGAGCGGCTTCCGCGGGCGCGGCGGCCGGCGCGGTGGGGGCCGGCGTATTCGCGGCCGCCATCTGGATCGAGTTCAGGAGCGCGTTGTTCGCGGGCGGAGGAGGGGGTGCCGCCTTGGCGACGGGCGCCTCGGCCTTCGCCGGCGGGGCCTCGTCGTCGTCGTCCTTCGGATCCGCCTTCGCGACGAGCGACTGCGTGTTGTGCGCGCCGTGCCACGCGTGCGTCGCGTGGTGACCCGATGACGGGGTTGCCGTCATCGCCGCGGTCTCCTTCGGGAGCGTCAACGGATCGACGCCCGGGTTTGCCGCGGGTACCGGCGTGGGAGCCTGAGCGATCATCGCCCCCGCCTGCTCGGCGACCGCGTGCTGTGACGCGGTGACGACGTTCTGCGCGCTCTCCGGCGCACGCACCGTCCGGACGACGAAGAACGCACCCGCCGCCATGGCTGCCAATCCAACGACAGCGCCGACGATCCGGAGGGGGCTTCGCCGTGCCGCGTGGGGTGCCGCGCTGCTCGCGCTGCTACGAAGAGTCGCCTGAGCGAGCGTCGCCTGTGCGCTCACGATCGGACGCGACGCTGTGGGTGAGGAGACAGGAGCTGCCTGGACGATCGGGCGCGACGACGTCGGCGGAGCGACGATGGGCCGCGCGGAAGGACGCGACGACGGCGCTGCTTTCGGCGACGACGGCGCTGCCTTCGGCGACGACGGCGCCGCCTTCGCGACCGGCTCGTCTCCGAAGAGGTCCGTCGATGCGAGCGGGGTCACGCTGGCGCGATCGACCGCGCCCGGATCGGCGGACGAGAGGGCCTCGAGGTCGACCATCCCCGAGTCGTGCTCGAGGCTCGCGTCGCCCGTGTTGGTCGCGCGACGAACGCCCGAGACGCTCCCCGCCTTCGGGCGAGATGCCGGTCCGGCGAGCTTCGCGAGCTCCTTGAATCCACGGCGATCGCGCTCACGCTCGTACGTCGACTGCCCCATGCTGACCTCCGCGCCGTCGGGCTCGGAGACGGGCGCGCGCGAAGGTTCGTGCGGCGCTTCGGCCCTGCGATCTACGGAGCTCGCGAGGCCAGTCTCCCCACCTGACGGCGCGCATTTATGACTCTCTTTTTCTCCTTCGGGAAGGGGACTTCCGAGCAATTGCTCGTCCGATATGGAGTCGAGACTCTTCGGTCGCTTCGTCAAAGCGATACGCGCTTCGATACGCGCTGCAAAATGAGCCCAATCGCGCTCATTTTTCGGCACATTGGGCCACATCTGCAGGGCGGTGCTCAGCCCTGTCTCAAATACGTCGCCCGCTGTCGCAGACGATGTAGGTGAATGACGGCGATCCGGCGGCTTGGTCATTGGCACCCTCCGCTCTCTCTCAACGCGTCGACCAGATCGAAGCCGCGTGCGGCGAGGGCCTCACGGAGCTTTCGACGCGCCTCGTGGACGCGCCACGCGATCGTCCCCTCCGGCGCGCCGAGGATCTGCGCCGCCTCCTCGTGCGACCGCCCGTCGATGCACACCAGAATCAGCGTCGTGCGAAGCGTCTCGGTGAGATCGTCGATCGCCTGCGCGAGCGCTCCGTACAGCTGCCGCTTCCCCGCGTCGGTGGGGTCGACCGACTGGGCCTTCGTCTCGTGCGCGATCCCGTCGAGACGCGGGTCGTCGCTCGGGAGCCCGCCCGAGCGTCGCGCCGTCTTGCGTGCGCGGATCGCGTTGAGCGAGAGGTTCACGGCGATTCGATAGAGCCATGTGTACGGCTCGCTTCGGCCGTCGAACCGAGCGAGCGCGCCGTACGCGCGGACGAACGCCTCCTGCGTGATGTCCTCCGCCTCGGCGCGATCGCGGAGCATGTGGAGCGCGAGGCGATGGAGGCGTCGCTGGTGACGGCGCACGAGCTCTCCGAAGGCGTGCGGGTCTCCCGAGCGCGCGCGATCGACGAGGTCGCGGTCAGTCGGCGGGGGCATGCGCGTGCGCGGGGGGTGAGCGGCTGCGGGGAGCGCGTGCTTCGCAGGGGGTGCAACGCGCGGCGGTGCCGGACGCGCGAGCGCGGGGCCGCTCTCCGGCGGGGGCTCGACGCTGCCGGTGGTGGCGGTGGCGGCAGTGGGGGGGGCCGTCACGACGGCGAGCGAAGATACTCGGCTCACAGTGGGGTTCGACAGCGCTCCTCCGCATAAGTTTGGCTCATCGATCGCGATTTTTCTTGGGTCCAGGGCGTCCGCGAGACGCGCGATGGACGCTCATGTGGGCGTTGCCGGTGATCGGGGCTCGATGTGCGAGCAAACGTGAGCGAAATCGCCCCGTTTCCTTGCCTGCGGGCGGTCGCCGCCTTCAAAATTGCACTGCCCTAACGCTTTTCTCCCACCGGAGTCCCCATGAAAAGAGCATCGCTTGCGTCCGCCGTCGTCCTCGGCGCCGTCGCGCTCGCGGCCGGCCTCGCCGCCCCTGCTTGCGGCAGCAACGGCAGCGGCGGCACCCCGGGGGGCGGGGGGGTGGATGCGGCGAAGGAGAACGCCGACGGAGGGATCTTCACTCTCCCCAATCCAGACGGGTCCACCTCGAACAACGACGACGGGTCGACCGGGAGCTGCACCGGCCTGCAGTGCCAGATCGACTTGAGCTGCCCGAACGGCGGCGCGACGACGATCAGCGGAGTGGTCTACGACCCCGCGGGCAATAACCCTCTCTACAACGTCGTCGTCTACGTCCCGAACACGACCCCCGACCCGCTCACCCCCGGGGTCGACTCGACGTCTTGCTCCTGCGACGCGCTCTATACGGGCCAGCCGGTCGCCGCGGCGGTGACCGACGCGACGGGGAGCTTCACGATCAAGAATGCGCCGACCGGCACGTCGATCCCGCTCGTCATTCAGATCGGAAAGTGGCGCAAGCAGACGACCGTTCCCGCCGTCGCCTCGTGCACGAACACGGCGATCACGACGAAGCTGACGCTCCCCTCCAGCCAGGCCGAGGGGGACATCCCGAGCATCGCGATCTCGACCGGTGGCGCAGACTCGCTCGAGTGCCTGCTCCTGCGGATCGGAGTCTCCGCGTCGGAGTACGGGCCCGGCGCGAGCGGCACCGGACGAATCCACATCTTCCAGGGATCGGCAGACACCGCCGCGGGGTCCGCCGGTGCGGCGACGACCTCGCCGGTGGCCGCACCTCTGAGCTCCGAAGGGCTGTGGAACTCGTCAGCCAACCTAATGCCCTACGACATCACGATCCTCTCGTGCGAAGGGGAGGAGACGGAGGACCAGCCTGGCAACGCGGCGCTCAAGCTGAGCGATCAGCAGAACCTCCTGCAGTACACGTCGGCCGGGGGGCGCGTGTTCGCGTCGCACTTCCATTACGCGTGGTTCGACACCGGGCCGTTCGGTGCGGCGAACATCGCGACGTGGACCCGCGGCGCGAACCCGATCAACGACTCGACCAACAACCCGATCACGAACCCGACCACGCAGGGCGACTTCATCAACGCGAACATCATCACGACGTTCGACGACGGAGGGACGTTCCCGAAGGGGGCGATTCTCGACCAGTGGCTGGCGAACGTGAGCGCGCTGAATCCGGCGGGAGTCCAGGCGCCCGGCGAGCTGCACATCACCGGCGCGAAGCACAACGCCGACCTCAACGGCCTCGCCAACACTCCGTCGCAAGGGTGGATCGCGGCCGACACCAACGCGCAGACCGAGATCATCGACTATCCCCCGGGGACCGACGGAGGAGCTCCGAAGAGCGTCGCCGGCGCGACCGAGTACCTCTCTTTCAACACGCCGGTCGATGCCGGGCTCGACGACGCGGGGGAGCCTGCCTACTGCGGGCGCGTCGTCTACAGTGACCTGCATGTCGGCGCGGCCTCGGGCGACTACGGCGGGCTCGGGTCCGGGGGAATCGTCCCGAGCGGCTGCGCGAACAACCCGCTGTCGCCTCAGGAAAAGGCGCTTGAATTCATGCTGTTCGACCTCTCGTCGTGCGTCACGCCCGACACGGGATCCGGCCAGCAACCCCCTCCGATCATCATCAAGTGACCGCAGGCGGTGCCGCTTCTCGAGGACCCGGCGAAATTAAGAGGCCGCCTCGCGCGAACCAAGCGAACAAAGCCACCGCCCACGCGTTCCCCCTTCCTACGGCACCCAGCATCCAGATGTCGGCATCCAAGGAACGCGGAGCTGCCGTTTCTGCTTAGCTCGCTAGCGCTCTCGTCAGCGAAACGAATGCACGTGTGTCGCCGTACGGAATGTCGAGACCGCTTCACCCGTTCGAAAGCTACCCCCCCATGAACGATACGACTGCCGCGACCGAAGAGCTCCGAAGGGCACTGGCTGCCGAGGAGGGGGGGCGTCGTTGGCTCCGCCGGCTCGCCGTCGCCGGCTCGATCGTCCTCGTGCTCGGGGGGGGGCTCACGTGGCGCGCCAAGCACCGCCCGGCCCCCCCGGCGAAGTACGTGACGAAGAGCGCGGAGATTGGCGACGTCATCGAGAAGGTCCAGGCGACGGGGGCGATCCAGCCGCTCCTTCAGGTGAACGTCGGGGCGCAGGTCAACGGGCGCGTGACGCGCGTGCCGGTCGACTTCAACTCGGTCGTGAAGAAGGGGGACGTCCTCGCCGAGATCGATCCGAAGATCCTGGGGACGCAGGTCTACGCGCAGCAGTCGAACCTCCTGCAGCAGCGCGCGGCGCTCGAGACGGCGAAGGCGCAGATGGAGACGTCGCGCGCGCAGATGAACCTCGCGAAGGTCACGCTCGACCGCACCCAGCGCCTCTTCGACGACTCGCTCGCCGCGAAGGGGGACCTCGATACGGCGCGCGGCCAGTGGCTCGCTGCGAAGGCCACGTACGACGCGGCCGTCGCGAGCGTCACGGGGGCGACCGCGGCCATCGGCTCGCAGGTGGCGCAGCTCGATCAGATGACGACGAACCTCGGGTATACCAAGATCATCTCGCCGGTCGACGGCGTGGTCGTCACGCGCAGCATCGATCCGGGCGCGACGGTCGTGTCGAGCTTCCAGGCGCCGGTCCTCTTCGTGATCGCGCAGGAGCTGAAGCGGATGCGCGTCATGGCCGACGTCGATGAAGCCGACGTCGGGAGGCTCAAGGAGGGGATGTCCGCCGACGCGGTCGTCGATGCGTTCCCTGGCGAGAGCTTCCACGGGATCGTGCAGCAGGTGCGGTACTCGCCGAACACGGTCTCGGGCGTCGTGACCTACTCGGCGGTCGTCGAGGTCGAGAACCCCGACGAGAAGCTCCGCCCCGGCATGACCGCGACGGTCACGATCAAGACGTCGGAGGCCAAGGGGGCGACGAAGATCCCGAACGCGGCGCTCCGCTACAAGCCCACCCCTCCGGACGGGCCCGACGGCAAGCCGATCGTCCCGCCGCCGGACCCGCCGCTCGCGAAGGGGCAAGGGCGCGTGTACGTGCTCACGAGCGACAAGCCCGGTGAAGAGAAGGAAGAGATGCGGGTCATCCCGATCGGGATCACCGACGGCATCGCGACCGAGGTCCTGAACGGCGCCCTCCCGCCGGGGACGAAGGTGGTCACCGACGAGACCGACACGAAGAAGAAGGGGGGCATGTTCTAAATGCCCGCCGCCATCATCGAGCTGGCGGGCGTCGCGAAGGACTACGTGAGCGGGGCGGGGACGGTCCACGCGCTGCGTGACGTGGACCTGCAGATCCTCCGCGGGGAGTTCGTCGCGATCGTCGGGACTAGCGGGTCGGGAAAGACGACCCTCATGAACATCCTCGGCTGCCTCGATCGGCCGACGCGCGGGACCTACCAGCTCGCCGGGCTCGACGTCGGCTCGCGCACGAACGACGGGCGGGCGATCGTCCGAAACCGGCTCATCGGGTTCATTTTCCAGGGGTTCAACCTGCTGTCGCGGACGACGGCGCTCGAGAACGTCGAGCTGCCGCTGCAGTACCGCGGGTTCAGCGCGCGGGAGCGCCGTGAACGCGCGCTCGCCTCTCTCGCGAAGGTGGGGCTGGCCGACCGGGTCCACCACACGCCGAGTCAGCTCTCGGGCGGACAGCAGCAGCGCGTCGCGATCGCGCGGGCGCTCGTGAGCGATCCGCCGCTCCTCCTGGCCGACGAGCCGACGGGGAACCTCGACACGCGGACGAGCCTCGAAGTGCTCGCGCTCCTCCAGGAGCTGAACCAGAAGAACGGGATCACGATCTGCCTCGTGACGCACGAGCATGACATCGCGGCATGCGCGTCGCGGGTGATCACTGTGAAGGATGGTCGCGTCGTGAGCGACGTCGTCCAGGAACAGCCGCTCGATGCCGCCGCGGCGCTCGCGGCGCTCCCGCCGCCGAAGGAGTACGCGGTGGGGCCCGAGGTCGACGCGGACGATCCCGTCGCCGCGGCGCGCGCGCGGCTGGGGGGCCCGGTTCCGTTCGTCTCGTACATGGCCATGGTCATGGGGGCGTTTCTCGGCGCCGCTGTCGGCGGTCTCTACGGCCTCGTGCTCGGGCAGGTCTATCTTTGGATCACGCTCTCCTTCGCCGCCCTCGGGGCGACGTTCCTCGGTGCGCGCTCGGGGAAGAAGCGCGTCGGGCATCCGCTCAAGGTGGACCAGCGCGTGCGCATGGCGCTCTGGTACACGTCGGGGCTCACGTCGTTCGTCGGACCCATCGTGATGATCTGGCCGCAGCTCCTTCCGAAGGCGCTCCTCGACCGGTTCGAAGGGCTGTCGTCCGCGGCGCTCGCCGGCACGGTCGCGCTCATCGTCCTGTCGTTCGCGGCGGTGACGCTCCTGCACTACCTCCTCCTCTCCCTCTTCACCCCGTCGAAGACGGCCGGTGCGGGCACCGCCGTCAAGTCGCCGGCCTAGGCGAAGGAGGCCGCGCCGATGTCCCTTCTACTCACGGCGATTCGCCTCGCGTTCGGCGCCATCGGCCGCAACAAGATGCGCGCGTCGCTCACGGTCCTCGGGATCCTGATCGGCGTGGCCGCCGTGGTCGCGGTCACCTCGCTCGCGAACGGAGCAACGGGCCTCATCAGCGGGGAGCTCGCCGGCTTCGCGGCGAACGCGATCTACGTTCGCCCGCAGACGACGCAGCAGTCCGGGGCGCGGAGCAAGACGACCGGCCGCCTGACCGAGGCCGACGGGCGCGCGATCCAGCACGAAGCGGTGAGCATCTCCGGCGTCGGGTTCTGGCTCGATGCGCAGGCGCAGATTGTCTACGGCGACAAGAACGTCCTCACGAGCGTCGTGGGGACGAACCTCGACTACTTCCCCGTCCGCAAATGGGAGGTGGTCAAAGGGGCGGCGTGGACCGACTCGGACGAGCTGTTCAAGACGAAGGTGTGCGTCATCGGCAAGACGGTGAGCGACAAGCTCTTCGGATCGGGCGTCGACCCGGTCGGCAACACGGTCCGCATCGCAGGGTTCCCGTACCGCATCATCGGGCTCCTCGGGGCGCGGGGGACGTCCACCTTCGGCGACGACCAGGACGATCGCATCATGATGCCCGTCGGGAGCTTTCGCGCGCGTATCCAGCACACGTCTCCCGGTCGCTTGAACCAGATCATCGCCGGGGCGACGTCGGCCGAAACCGTCAAGCGCGCCGTGAACCAGATCACGGCCATCCTCCGGCAGCGCCACCGCATCCCGGAGGGGGGGAACGACGACTTCGACATCGAGACGCAGGCCCAGCTCCAGGAGACGATCGGCGGCGTGCTCGACGACCTGTCGATCCTGCTGATGGCGGTCGCGGCGATCAGCCTCGTCGTAGGCGGCATCGGCGTCATGAACATCATGCTCGTCAGCGTCGCCGAACGAACGCGCGAGATCGGCACGCGGATGTCGATCGGCGCGCGCGAGCGGGACATCCTCCTTCAGTTCCTCGTCGAGGCGGTCGTCCTCAGCCTGGTCGGAGGGTTGATCGGGATGGCGCTCGGCTCGGCGGCGACGCTCGGGCTCGCCGTGGCGCTCGACTGGCCGCTTCACCCGACGGCAGGGTCGATCTTGCTCGGAGTCGGGACGAGTGGGGGGATCGGTCTCGTCTTCGGGTTCCTCCCCGCCCGGCGCGCCGCGAAGCTCGACCCGATCGAAGCCCTGAGGGTGGAGTGATGAAGGCCATTCTCGTCGGCATCCGACTGGCGCTCCGCGCGATAAGGCGCAACGTCCTTCGCGCCGCGCTCACGGTCCTCGGCATCCTCATCGGCGTCGCGGCGGTGGTCTCGATCACCGCGCTCGGCGCGGGAGCGCGCGACGCGATGGGGTCGAAGATCGAGTCGCTCGGCTCGAACTTCTTCATCGTCTTCCCGCAGAACACCGCCGTCTCGGGGGCGCACGGGGCGCAGGGGAGCGGCAAGCGCCTGTCCGACGAGGACGCGCGCGCGATCGAGCGCGACGCGTCCAGCGTGAAGTCGGTCGCGCCGATGCTCGGCCTCGGGGCGCAGGTCGTGTATGGCGATCGCAACTGGTCGACCGATATCAACGGAACGACGACCGCGATCCTCGACGTCGGCAACTGGCAGGTCCAGCGGGGGGCGATGTGGACGGAGCACGACGAGGCCACGAAGGCCAAGGTCTGCGTCCTCGGCGCCACGGTCGCGCGCAACCTCTTCGGCTCGGCGGACGCCGTCGGCCAGACCATTCGAATCGGGCGCTACCCGTACCAGGTCGTGGGGGTCTTCAAGTCGAAGGGGGAGGGGCCCTTCGGCGGCGATCAAGACGATGTGGCGATGATGCCGATCGGGAGCATGCGCGCGCGGATCTTGAAAGCGCCCCCCGGGTACGCGGGGGTCCTTCTCATCTCGGCCACGTCCGCAGATACTACGGACCACGCCGTCGAACAGGTGCGCTCCATCCTCCGCCAGCGCCACGCGATCGTCGACGACGCGCGCCCCGACTTCGAGATCCGCACGCAGAAGGAGTTCCACGAGAAGCAGGAGCTCATCTTCGACGTCGTGACCGCCCTCCTCGTCATCATCGCCGGGATCAGCCTCCTCGTCGGCGGGATTGGCGTCATGAACATCATGCTCGTGAGCGTGACGGAGCGGACCCGCGAGATCGGGATTCGCATGGCGATCGGGGCGCAGGAGGGGGACATCCGGACGCAGTTCCTGGTCGAGGCGGTCGTCCTCGCGCTGATAGGCGGGATCATCGGGGCGGCGCTCGGCGCCGCGGTCGTCTTCGTCGCGGCCCAGATTCAGCACTGGGAGATGCACGTGAACGTCATGGCTCTGTTCGTCAGCCTCGCGGTGAGCGGGATCACCGGAGTGACGTTCGGGTTCTTCCCCGCCCGGAGGGCGGCGAAGCTGGACCCGATTGTGGCGCTGCATCACGAGTGAACGCGTAGAGAATCCCACCCTTCCGGTCCCCCCTCCCGGTCCCCCCTTCGCGCAACCCCACCCCCCCGGTCCCCCCTTCGCGCAACCCCAC